>DASYCO010000032.1:0-33176 GCA_036500145.1 Alphaproteobacteria bacterium
CGAGCAGCGATTCCTTCGGACGCGTCCAGGCCTTGACCGGCTTGCCTTCGGCGATGGCCTGCATCTCGCGCGACCACAGCTTGCGCATCAGCATGATGCCGCGGTCGGACTGACCGAGGCGCTCATTGCTGCGGTCGACGATGCTGCCCTGGCCGGACAGCGCGACGCCGTCCTGCACCTGGAACAGGCCCGGATATTCCGGATCGATGTCCTGCACGCGCATCTCACAGGCGAGAATCTTCTCGATATAGACCGACGGATCGGGATTGAGCTCGCGGTGACGCTCCTGATAGCCGCCGCCTTCGCCCTTATGGGCGTTGACGACGAAGCTCATCATCAGTTCGTCGCTGACCGGCACGCGCCACGCCAAGTGGAGGTTCCAGGCCCAGCGGCCCGGACGGCCCGGCGTGAAGACGAGCATGGTGTTCGGCATGAAGATGTGGCCCGTGCGGGTCACGTTGTTGTCGGAGTCCTCGCGGCGGCCCTTGCGCAGGATGCCGTAGTCGCTCTCCTCCACGCTGATCTCGGGCAACTGGTCGAGGCCGATGCTGTCGGTGGAAACGCGGTGCACAAAATGCAAATGCACCTCGTCGAGGTCGTTCTCGATGCGCTGGAAGAAGTTGCAGGGCACGGGATGGGCGGTGCAGAACACCGTGTCCTTCTCCACGTCCACTTCCGGAAACAACGGGAATTCCGGCGCTTCGCCTTCGCCGAAATAGACGAAGACGAGGCCGAGGTACTCACGCACCGGATAGGCCTTGATCTTGATCGCCTTCTTGTAGGCTTCCGGCTCGGCCGGCTGGTGGATGCACTGGCCGTCGCCGCCCTGGAACTTCCAGCCATGGTAGAAGCAGCGGATCGAGTCGTTCTCGACCCAGCCGAGCGACAGGCGCGTCATGCGGTGCGGGCAGGCGTCCTGCACGACGTAGGCCTTGCCGTCCTCGCCGCGATAGGCGGTGAACCATTCGTTCAGGAGCTGGATGCGCTTCGGGCGGCCGATCTCGAGATTGTTGCCCTTGGTCAGGGGCTGCCAGAAGCGGCGCAGCAGCTTGCCGCCCAGGGTGTCAGGGCCGACATGCGCGAAGTCGCGGTAGTCTTCCGGCTTGTTGACGGCGTTCATAGGGCATCTCCTTCAAACGCGCGGTGCGTTCCCGATGCCCAAAGCGGACATCTGCTTCACCGCGATTATATCTCTCTCTCGCAAGCTTGTGGTCGTCAGGGCCGCGCGGCGTCTCCATCACGTGACGCGCTGTCGACCCTCTCGTTTTAAGCCATCAAATTGTTCGTATTACGAACAATAGTTCTTAGTACGAACATACATAAATTTTCACAGAGATTCAATTTTCAGAATGCCCTGTCAATTTCCAAAATGCCGTCTTAGCGCGAAGCGACGGAAGCGCTTCCTGCCCATACGGCTTCGGGAATGTACGCGTAGCCATCCATCAGGCGTCTCGCAGTGCGCAACAGGGCGCTCCGCTTGACGGTCTGATGGTTGCTCTTCTCGTCGGTTTCGATCTCGACCGTGAACTCGCCGGTCGGATGCTCGACGGACACCAGCTTGACCGCGCCTTCCGGCAGACGGGCCAGATCGTAAGCGACGCTGCCTGGCAGGACGCAGGCCGTCGCCACCGTCACGGCGCCCAGCACGCCGATGGCGCTGTGGCAGACATGCGGGATGAAGGAGCGCGTCGAGATGGCGCCGCCGTCGCGCGGCGCCGCGACCAGGCACATCTTCGGCACGACCTTCTTGGTCACGTCGCCGAGGTTCATCATCGACCCGACCTTGAGGCGGATGCTCTCGAGGCGCGCCTTGAGCTCCGCGTCGGCATCAAGGTCCTTGTGGGATTCGTATCCTGTGCGGCCGAGGTCGGCGGCGCGGATCAGCACCACGGGCATGCCGTTGTCGATGCAGGTGACGCTCACGCCGTCGACGACGTCGGTCAGCTTGCCGGTCGGCAGCAGCGAGCCGCAGGCCGAGCCTGCCGTGTCGAGCAGCTCGATGCTGATCGGCGCCGAGGTGCCGGGCACGCCGTCGATGCGCGCGTCGCCGGCATATTCCACGCGCCCGTCCGGCGTCTGCACGCTGGCGACGGCGACGTTGCTGGAATTCTCCATGAAGATGCGCACCGGCGTCACCGGGCCGGAGGCCGGGATCAGGCCCTGCTCGATGGCGAAGGGGCCGATGCCCGCCAGCATGTTGCCGCAGTTGGGCGTGATGTCGACGTCTGCCTCTTCGATGCCGACCTGGGCGAACAGGTAGTCGATGTCGATCCCGGGGCGCGTCGACTTGCTGACGATCGCGACCTTGCTGGTCAGCGGATTGGCGCCGCCCAGGCCGTCGATCTGGCGGCCGTCAGGCGAGCCCATGACGGAAAGCAGGACCTTGTCGCGCAGCGCGCGGTCGGACGGCAGGTCGGAGGCCAGGAAGTACGGCCCCTTCGACGTGCCGCCGCGCATCAACACACAAGGGATGCGGGTCTGCATGGCAACGTCACTCCGCTTCGTCGACGTAGACGAGGCCGGCTTTGGCCAGCTTCTCGCGCATGCCGTAGATGTCGAGGCCGAGCTCGCCGGCCTTGAGGCGGGCGCGCGTCTTGGCCTCGTTTTCCTCGCGCTTGCGGCTGGCTTCCGCGATGGCCGCCACGTTCTCGCGCGGCACGACGACGACGCCGTCGTCGTCGGCGAGGATGGCGTCGCCCGGATTGACCAGCATGCCGCCGCAGACGATCGGCACGTTCACGGAGCCGACCGTGGCCTTCACCGTGCCCTGCGACGACACCGCGCGCGACCAGACCGGGAAGTCCATCTCGCGCAAGCTGGAGACGTCGCGGCAGCCGTTGTCGATGACCAGCGCGACCGCGCCCCGCGCGCGGAAAGACGTCGCCAGCAGCTCGCCGAACATGCCGTCCGTGTTGGCCGACGTCATGCCGACGACGACGACGTCGCCCGGCTTGATCAGCTCGGCGGCCACATGCAGCATCCAGTTGTCGCCGGGCGTCGCCAGCACGGTCAGCGCCGCGCCGCAGCGCAGCGCGCCGGGATAGATCGGCCGCATGTAGGCCTGCATCAGGCCGGTGCGGCCCTGCGCCTCGTGCACGGTGGCGCTGCCGTAGCGGCCGAGCGCCGCGACGTCCTCGGCGGACGGCCGCTTGATGTTGCGGACTGCAATCGTCTTCATCGCCTGGCCTCCGTTAGACGAACACGTCGCCGACGTAGCTGAAGATGCGCTGGTAGGCCTCGCCGTACTTCATCTTGCGGCCGGAGTTGCGCGCGCCCTGGGTGCCGCGGTTGAGCGCGACGTGGGTGTAGTAGTCCCACATGTATTCCTGGGCGGCCTGGGTCTCGAAGGCCTTGCGCTTCTGCTCCCACACCTCGGAGATGTCGAGGATCATCTGGGGCTTGAAGTTGCACTGCTCGGTCTGGTGCGGCTCGAACATGTAGACCTGCGGCGCGCCGATCGGCGGCTCGGGGTACTTGTGGCCGTGCGCCTGGGCGATCACGCGGGCTTCCTGCGTGACCTGCGAGGTCAGCGGATGGTCGGCGTTGTAGGGGTCTTCCATGCCGTGGGTCAGCACCCATTCGGGGCGCAGCGAGCGGAACTCGTCGGCCAGGCGGTAGACGATCTCGTCTGGCACGCGCATCGGGTAGTCCTGCAGGTCGTAGAAGTCGATGCTGTCGGCGCCCAGGATGTCGGCGGCGGCCTTGGCCTCGTCGATGCGGGCGGCCTTGACCTTCTCCATGCTCATGTTGCCCTCGCGCCACATCTTCGCGGACTCGCCGCGCGCGCCAAGGCTCAGGCTGATGATGCGGATCTTCCAGCCGCGCTTGGCATAGAGCGCGATCGCCCCGCCGGCGCGCCAGACGAAGTCGGCGGAATGGGCACTGACGACGAGACCGGTTTTGGCGACCTGGTCGGGCATAGGCAAGCAACTCCCTGCTACTGATTGGTTTTCTTACCCCCTATGCAGGGGGCTTCGAGGCAGGCGGATACTGCCTGAGAGGCCCCGGGCTGTGCTATTCACATTCGCCCTCAACTTATAAATAAAGTCTAAGTTGCTAGGAAAAATTTGCGGATCAAGCGAATGAAATGGCCTTTTTATGCCTCTCGGGCTAAAAAATTATTCGAGCAATGTATAAAATAGACCCGCGGAAGATGTCTAGCGGGCGTTCTAGGGAGGCGACAGAAGCTTGTCGATTCAGCGTGTTAGCTGGCGTCGGCGACCTTCCCGCGAAGGGCAATGGACACGCTGAGATTTCGGGCGCTGTGGGCGCTCATAGCCGCTGCCGACGAGGGCAGCACCAACCAGGCGGCGCGCGCGCTCAACTTGACGCAGCCGGCCGTCAGCCACGCGATCAAGCTGATCGAAGAGCAGCTCGGCGTGCCGCTGTTCAACAGGCGCTCGAAGGGCATGGTGCTGACCGACCTCGGCGAAATCTTCAGCCAGCGCGTCCGCCGCGCGATGAACCATCTTGTTTCCGCCGAAAGCGAAATCGCCCGCATCACGACGACGCCCGGCGTCAAGGACGGCATCAAGGGCCTGCACCGCCGCATCACGCGCCAGCAGCTCGTGACCCTGGTCAGCGTCGCCGAGCGGCGCAGCGTGCAGTACGCCTCGCAGGACACCGGCTATTCGCAGTCCGTCATCTGGCACGCGCTGCGCGAGCTGCGCGGCCTCGTCGGCGAGACGCTGGTCGAGCATCGGCCGAGCGGCATCGCGCTTTCGGCCAGCGGCGAAATCCTCGTGCGCTACGCCAAGCTCGCCTTCGCCGAGCTGCGCTACGCCCACGACGACCTCGCCGCCTTCCAGGGCAACCTGTCGGGCCGCGTCATGATCGGCGCGCTGCCGCTGTCGCGCACCATATTGCTGCCGCGCGCCATCGCGCACATGGCGCCGCGCTACCCCAACCTTGAATTCACGCTGGTGGACGGCCCATATAGCACCTTGCTGTCGGCGCTGCGCAGCGGCGACATCGACGTCATCGTCGGCGCGCTGCGCACCCCGGCGCCGGCCGACGACGTGATCGAGGAGGTGCTGTTCCGCGAGCCCTTGTCTATCGCGGCCGGCATCCGCAATCCGCTGGTCCACCGGCCGTCGCTGGAGCTCTCCGACCTCGTCGACCAGCAGTGGATCCTGCCGATCCGCGGCTCGCCGACGCGCAACATCTTCGAGAGCGTGTTCAAGAAGAACGGCCTGACGCCGCCGACCAAGGTCATCGAGTCCAGCTCGCTCATCGCGACGCGCGCGCTGCTGCTGGAGAGCAACAACTACCTGACGCTGATCTCGCGCAGCCAGATCCACTACGAGGAGGAGTTCGGCATCCTCGCCGCCCTGCGCGTCAACGGCCTCGCCGACACCGAGCGCCCGATCGGCGTCACCACCCGCGCCGACGCCTCCGTCTCGCCGGGCGTGCGCGAACTGATCCGCCGGCTGCACACCGTTAGCCGCAAGCTCTATCACGAACCCCGCATGGAGCGGGAAAACGCCCTCAAGAACGCCGTCTGACTTCGTAGCATATCGAGTGGAGTGACTGATCCATGACGACCATCGCCTTCATCGGCTTCGGCGAAGCCGGCGGCCTCCTCGCCGAGGGGCTCGTCGCCTCGGGCGCCAAGGTGTCCGCCACCTACGACATCCTGATCGACGACCCCGCCAAGGCGCCCGCCCTCGTCGCCAAGGCGGAGAAGATCGGCGTGCGCGCGGCGAAGAGCACGAAGGACGCCATCGCCGGCGCCGACATCGTCATCGCCGCCGTCGTCTGCAGCGATTCGCCGACGGCGGCGCGCAACGTCGCCGCCTGCATCGCGCCGGGCCAGGTCTACCTCGACATCAACTCAACCTCGCCCATGGTGAAGCAGGAGAACGCGGAGATCATCGAGGCGGCCGGCGGCCGCTACGTCGACGTCGCCGTCATGGACCTGGTGCCGCCGCACGGCCACAAGGTGCCGATGCTGCTGGCCGGCAAGGCCGCCGCTGACGTGGCGCCCGTTCTCAAGGGCTTCGGCATGAACGTGCAGGCCATCGGCGAGGCCGTCGGCAAGGCCTCCACCATCAAGATGGTGCGCAGCGTCTTCCTCAAGGGCTTCTCCGCGATCCTCATCGAATCGCTGGTCGCGGCCAGCAAGGTCGGCGCGCACAGGCAGGTGCTCGACTCGCTGCAGGTCACCTTCCCGCAGATCAACTGGTACGAGATGGCCGACTACTACGCCACGCGCCTGATCAAGCATGCCAGGCGCCAGGCCTCCGAGATGCACGAGGTCTCCGACACGCTGGAGTTCCTCGAGGTCGAGCCCTTCACCGCCATGGCGACCGCCATGCGCCTGGAATGGGTGGCCGACCTGAACCTGCAGGACGCCGCCGCCGTCCCGACCGACTGCGAGAGCTTCCTGCGCGCCGTCAACGCCGTCGCGGGGACGCAGCCATGAGCAAGGAGCATCCCTGGGAAGAGGGCAGCGAAGTCCTCGCCATCGAGAGCGGGCAGATCGACTATTCCAAGCCCCTGCCCGGCACCTACCTCACCACCGGCATCCGCGCCCAGCGCGGCTACCGGCTCGGCAAGTTCTGCATGACGCTGATGGCCCCGGCCAACCGCGACCTGTTCAAGGCCGACGCGGAAAAGTACATGGGCGACTTCGGCCTCTCGGACTACGAGAAGGAGCTGATCCGCGGCAAGAACTGGAACCGCATGCTGCGCTACGGCGTCAATACCTTCATGATCCTGAAGCTGTCGAACGCCATGGGCGTCAGCCAGAACCACACGGGCGCCGCCATGCGCAACCAGAGCTACGAGGACTTCATGGCGACGCGCAACAGCAAGGGAGCCCAGTGATGGTGAACCTGACGCATGGCCGCATCATCGGCGGCCTCGGCTCGCCGCACGCGCCCTCCATCGGCGCCGCCATCGACAAGGGCCAGGACCAGTCGGCGGAATGGAAGCCCTTGTTCGACGGCTACGCGCCGATCGTGAAATGGCTCGACGAGAAGAAGCCCGACCTGATCATCATGATCTACAACGATCATGCGAACACCTTCTTCTTCGACAAGTACCCGACCTTCGCCATCAGCGTGGCGGCCGAGCACGAGATCGCCGACGAGGGCTGGGGCAAGCGCCCGCTCGAGCCCATCCCGGGCAGCCCGGAAGTGGCCTGGCAGATCGCCCATTCGCTGGTCGACCAGGAATTCGACATCGCCGTCTGCCAGGAGATGCCCCTCGACCACGGCTGCCTGACGCCCATGTCCTGCTTCTTCCCGCCCGGCAAGCGCTGGAACGTGCCGATGATCCCGGTCTGCGTGAACGTGCTGCAGCCGCCGATCCCGACGGCGATGCGCTGCTTCAAGCTCGGCCAGGCGATCCGCAAGGCCGTCGAATCCTACCCGAAGGACCTGCGCGTCGTCATCGCCGGCACCGGCGGCCTGACCCATCAGCTGGGCGGCGAGCGCTATGGCCACACCAACACGGACTGGGACCAGAAGATCCTCGACCTGATGGAGACGGACCCCGCCGTGCTGGCGAACATGACTCATCAGGAGCTGATGGAGCGCGGCGGCGCCGAAGGCGTCGAGATCATCATGTGGCTGGTCATGCGCGGCGCCCTGTCGCCGAAGATCAACCGCGTGCACCGCAACTACTACCTTCCCATGGTCACCGGCTTCGGCCAGGTGATCTACGAAGAGCCCAACATCGACCTTCTCAATTCCCGCAGCCCCCAGTCCCGCAATGCCGAGCCGAAAGTCGCGTAAACCGTCATGAGTTCCGTTCCCCTCGTTCTGCTGCCTGGTCTTGTCTGCGACCAGGCGGTTTGGCCCGCGCAGGTCGCCGGCCTCTCCGACATCGCCGCCTCGCAAGTCGTCGACTATGGCACGCTCGATTCGCTCGGCGGCATGGCCCACAAGGTCCTGGCCGAGGCGCCCGAGCGCTTCGCGCTGGCCGCCCATTCCATGGGCGGGCGCGTCGCCCTCGAAGTCGTGCGCCAGGCGCCGGAGCGCGTCACGGCGCTCGCCCTGCTCGACACCGGCTACCAGGCGCGCGACCGCGGCATGCAGGGCACGGCGGAGCGGGCTCAGCGCCAGTCCTTGCTGAAGGTGGCGCGCGACAGCGGCATGCGCGCGATGGGCGGGATTTGGGTGCAGGGCATGGTCCACCGCGACCGGCTGGACGACACGGCGCTGATCGAGGACATCCTGGAGATGATCGCGCGCAAGACGCCCATCGAGTTCGCCGCGCAGATCAAGGCGCTGCTCGACCGGCCGGACGGCACGCCGGTGCTCGGCGAGATCCGCTGCCCGACCCTGGTGCTCTGCGGCCGGCAGGACAGCTGGAGCCCCTTGGCCCGCCACGAGCAGATGGCGGCGCTCATTCCGGGCAGCCGCCTCGTCGCCGTCGAGGACTGCGGCCATATGTCGACGATGGAACGGCCGGAGGCCGTGGCGGCGGCCCTGCGCGACTGGCTGACCGGCGGGGCTGCGGCCTAGCGGATGTTCGGGAAGGCGCGCTTCGCTTCGGCGAGCACGCGCTCGACGAAGGCGTCCGCCGAGCCGAGGTAGTTGCGCGGATCGCGCAGCGCCGCGTAGTCCAGCGGCGCATCCGTCAGCGTCTTCAGCACGTCGCAGAGATGCGTCCTGTCCTGCGCCACCGCCTTGCAGGCGGCGCTCACCAGCCGTTCGGCCTCGGGACGCGGCATGTGGCGCGCCAGGGCGAAGGTCGCCGCTTCCGCCAGCATCAGGCCGTCGGTCGCTTCGATCGTCGCGCGCATGCGCGCCGCGTCGATCACCAGCCCGTCGATCAAGACGATGGCATGGGCGAGGCCCGCGCCGGTCGCCAGGACCATCTGCGGCAGGGAGAGCCATTCCAGCGTCCAGCCGCTGCCGCCGCGCTCATGCTCCTGGCCGAGCGCCGCATGCATCGTGGCGAGCTGACCGGCGTTGGCCTGGGCCAGGGCGACCAGCATCTCGGCGGCGATGGGATTCGCCTTCTGCGGCATGGTCGAGGAGCCGCCGCCGGCGGCGGGACGCGCCTCGCCCACTTCCGACTGCGCCATGAGCAGCACGTCGCGGCCGATCTTGCCGAGCGAGCCGCTGACCAGCGACAGCCAGCCGGCGAATTCCGCGACGCTGTCGCGCTGCGTATGCCAAGGCGACGCGGGCGCGGCCAAATTCAGTTCCTTGGCGAAGGCCTCCGCCACCGCCACGCCATCCGCGCCGAGGGAAGCCAGGGTGCCGGCGGCGCCGCCGAACTGCACGACGAACAGCCGCGACTGCAGCTCCGTCAGGCGCGCCTGATGGCGGACGAGCATGGAGAGCCAGCCAGCGGCCTTCAGGCCGTAGGTCGTCGGCACGGCCTGCTGGAAGCGCGTGCGGCCGGCCATGACGGTGCCGCAATGGGCGGCAGCCTGCGCCGCCAGGATGTTCGCAAGCTGCGCGAGGCGCGACTGCAGGATGTGGCAGGCAGCCTTCAGGCGCAGCACCAGCGCCGTGTCGACGATGTCCTGGCTGGTGGCGCCCCAATGAACGTGAGGCCCCGCCTCGCCCGCCGCCTTGCGCAATTGGGCGACAAGGGCCATGACCGGCACGCCGGCCCCCGTCGTGCCCCCCGCAAGATCGGCCGGCTTGACCGTCAGGGCCCGCGCCGCCGCGTCAATGGTGGCAGCCGCGTCGCGCGGGATGACGCCCGCCTGGCCTTCGGCGCGCGCCAGGGCCGCTTCGACGTCGAGCAGGCCGCGCAGCTCCGCGTCGTCGGAGAACAGGCGCGCGAGCTCGTCGTCGGAGAGAAGCCCGCGATAGATTGCCGAATCGAACGGCGTGACGCTCATGAGAAGTCCGTCGCGGTTGCCGGTACGGTCATACCTCGAAGAATACCGTTTCCTCGTCGCCCTGGACATGGATATCGAAGCGGTAGATGCCGTCCGCGCCGCGCGTCGCGACCAGCGTCTTGCGCCGTTCGGCCGGCACCGTGTTCAGCACCGGATCCTGCGTGTTGGCGTCCGTCTCGTCGGCGAAGTAGAGCCGCGTGAAGACGTGGCCCAGCATGCCGCGCGCCGACAGGATGATGGCGATGTGCGGCGCCTGCCAGGCGTTGCCGCGCCCCGGCACGGCGCCGGGCTTCACGGTCTCGAAGCGGAATTCGCCCTGCTTGTCGGTTTCGACGCGGCCGAAGCCGCTGAACTTGCCAGGCTCCGCCGACGGCGGATAGGCGCCTTCGGCGTCGGCCTGCCATATCTCGACTAGCGCGTCGGACATCGGCTTGCTCGCGCCGTCGAACACGCGGCCGGCGATGCGGATCTTCTCGCCCTTGATGCCGGGGACCAGCAGGTTGCCGTTGACGATGCCGAGATGGCCGTAGCTCTCCGGCGTCAGGGCGTAGCGGAAGTAGGGGCCGATGGTCTGCGACGGGGTCTGCTTCAGAGTCATTTTCTCAATTCTCCATCGGCGTGGCGCCGCGGCCGCGCAACACGACATCGAAGGTGTAGCCGAGCGCCCATTCCGGCTTGGTCAGCTCCATCGAGAAGTCGCAGATCAGTCGCTTGCGCGCTTCCGGATCGGGGATGGTGTTGTAGATCGGGTCGTAGGCCAGCAGCGGGTCGCCCGGGAAGTACATCTGCGTCACCAGCCGCGTGGCGAAGCTCGGCCCGAACAGCGAGTAGTGGATGTGCGCCGGCCGCCAGGCGTTGTGGTGGTTCTGCCACGGATAGGCGCCCGGCTTGATGGTGATGTAGCTGTAGCGGCCTTCCGCGTCGGTGACGCAGCGGCCCGAGCCGAGGAAGTTCGGGTCGATCGGCGCGTCATGCTGGTCGACTTCATGCACGTAGCGGCCCGAGGCGTTGGCCTGCCAGATCTCGATCAGCGTGTTCGGCACTGGGCGGCCGTTCTCGTCGAGCACGCGGCCCTCGACGACGATGCGTTCGCCGAGCGGCTCGCCGTTCTTGCGGGCGCTCTTCGTCAGGTCCGGCCCCAGGCTGCCGATGTGGCGCGCGTCGTACTGCGGCCCCGTCGTCTCCGTCACCGTCTGCGCCAGCGGAATCAGCTTCTGGCGCGGCGAGCGCAGCACCGTGGACTTGTAGCTGGGGTCGAGATAGGGCGGATGGATCGCCCAGTCGCGCGGGTTGTAGTCGTCGTTGGTGCTCATAGTCCGTTCTCCGCCGCTACCTTCTTGAGAATCGCGAACGCCGCGTTCGCCGCCGGCACGCCGGCATAGACGGCCACGTGCATCAGCGCCTCGCGGATTTCCGCGACGGTCGCCCCGGTGTTCTTCGTCGCCCGGATGTGCATGGCCAGCTCTTCGTGATGCCCAAGGCCCGCAAGCAGCGCGATGGTGAGCAGGCTGCGGGTCTTGAGGTCGATGGCCTCGCCCGTCCACACGCTGCCCCAGGCGGCCTGGGTGATGTAATGCTGGAAGTCCTCGTCGATGGCCGTCTTGTTCTGTTCGGCGCGGTCCACATGGGCGTCGCCCAGGACCTTGCGCCGCACCTTCATGCCGCGCTGATGCAGATCGTCAGACATGGCTCGCCTCCGCCAGAAAGGGGTCGATCAATCGGAAGAGCCGGTCGGGCGCTTCCACGCAAGGCAGATGGCCGACGCCGGCCATGATCTCCAGGCGCGCGCCGGCAATCGCCGTCGCCAGTTCCTGCGCCACCGCCGGCGGCGTCGCCACGTCCTCGGCGCCGCAGACGACCAGCGTCGGCACGGCGATCTTCGAGACTTCGGCAGTCAGGTCGGCATCGCGCAACGCATGGCAGGCGCCGACATAGCCGACGGGCGACATGGCCGCCAGGTCGGCGCGGAAGCCTTCGCACAGCGCGGGCGCCGTCTCGCAGAAGTTCGCCGCATACCAGCGCGGCGTGATCTCGCCCGCCATGTCGGGCAGGCCGCGTGCGGTGACCGCGTCGATGCGGGCCTGCCAGCCGGCCGGCGTGCCGATCTTGACGCCGCTGTCGCACAGCACGAGGGATTCGACGCGCGCGGGCGCGTCCAGCGCCGCGCGCTGCGCGATCAGGCCGCCGATGGAAACGCCGCAGAGCGTCGCCTGGCGAATGTCCAGCGCGTCCATCAGGCCCAGCAGGTCGCGCGCCAGCAGGCCAATCGAATAGGGGCCGTCGGCGACGGCGGTCTTGCCGTGGCCGCGCAGGTCGTAGCTCACGCAGCGCAGCGACGGGCTCATCTGCGCCATGACCGCGTCCCACGCCTGCAGGCTGGTGCCGAGGGCGTGGACGAACAGCAGCGCGCGCGAGCCCGAACCGCTCTCGCGGTAATGCATGTCGATGCCGTTGGCTTTCACGAAGGGCATGGGTCGCCGATGAGTCAGGTCTGTGCCGCGAGGCGGGAAAAGTTCGTTAAACGAACAATAGTTCTTATTACGAACAAGCTAGAGCCGGCCAGCATGGGCGTCAAGGCGAGCCGCAACGGAGCCTCACGGCGTCCAGGCGGCGGTGATCTTCTTCGACGCTTCCTGCAAAGCCGGCAGCACGTTGCTGACGAGCTGCGCCTTCGAGACGCGGGCGACGTGCGTGCCGACGTTGATCGCCGCCTGGCAGCGGCCGCTGCGGTCGAACAGCGGCACGGCGATGGAGCGCACGCCGTTCTCCAGTTCCTGGTCGACGATGCAGTAGCCCTGCAGCTTCACTTCGCTCAGCAGCTTGCGCAGCGCGTCCTTCTGCACGACGGTCTTGTCGGTGATCGGCTCGAAGGGCGCCTTCGCGAAGAACTCCTCGAGCCACTCCGGCTCCTGGTGGGCGAGCAGCACGCGTCCCATGGAGGTGGCGTAGGCCGGCATGCGGCTGCCGATGCCGATGGTCATCGTCATGATGCGACGCGTCGCCACGCGCGCGACGTAGACGATGTCGGTGCCGTCGAGCACGGCCGCCGAGCAGGATTCCTCGATGGCGGCGCTCACCTCCTCCATGTAGCGCTGCGCCACCTCCCACCAGGGAATCGAGGAGAGGTAGGCGTAGCCGAGGTTGAGCACCTGCGGCTGCAGGGAGAAATACTTGCCGTCGTCGCTCTTCACGTAGCCGAGGCGCTTCAGGGTCAGCAGGAAGCGGCGCGCCGCCGCCCGCGTCAGGTCGGCGCGGCGGGCGACGTCGGTCAGCGTCAGCTTCTGGTGGTTGGGCCCGAACACCCGAATGACCGATAGACCCCGGGCGAGAGTCTGGACATATTCCGAATCACCCTTGGTCATTGACTTCTCCGGTCCGGCAAAGGAATAATGTGCGTAACACGAACTTATGTTCGATATACGAACATTACACCAAGTTCAATACTCTAAAAATTTGAACGGCCCGCGCTTTCCGCGCCTGGGCAATCTGGCGGTGCCGGAATGGCTGACATCACATCCCTCTCCTCCGCGGTCGCGGGCCTCATCCACGACGGCGACAAGGTTGCCATGGAAGGCTTCACCCATCTCATCCCGCACGCGGCGGGCCATGAGATCATCCGGCAGGGCAAGAAGGACCTCACCCTGATCCGCATGACGCCTGACCTCATCTACGACCAGATGATCGGCATGGGCTGCGCGAAGAAGCTGATCTTCTCCTGGGGCGGCAATCCGGGCGTCGGCTCCCTGCACCGCTTCCGCGACGCCGTCGAGAACGCTTGGCCGCGCCCGCTCGAAATCGAGGAGCACAGCCACGCCGACATGGCCTGCGCCTACGACGCAGGCGCCGCCGGCCTGCCGCTCGCCATCCTGCGCGCCCATCGCGGCACCGACCTGCCGAAGTACAACGCGACGATCCGCGAGATCACCTGCCCCTTCACCGGCGAGACGCTGGTCGCCGTGCCCTCGCTGCGGCCCGACGTGGCCGTCATCCACGCCCAGCAGGCGGACAGGAAGGGCAACGTGCTGATCTGGGGCATCAGCGGCGTGCAGAAGGAAGCCGTGCTGGCCGCCAAGCGCGCCATCGTCACGGTCGAGGAGATCGTCGACAAAGTCGCGCCGCGCGCCAACAGCGTCATCCTGCCGCACTGGGTGGTCAGCGCCGTCTGCCCCGTGCCCGGCGGCGCCTTCCCGTCCTACGCGCTCGGCTACTCGACGCGCGGCAACGACTTCTACAAGCGCTGGGACGCCATCGCGCGCGACCGCGACAGCTTCGCCAAATGGATGACGCGCCACGTGCTCGAGACCAAGGACTTCGCCGAACACACGGCCTCCCTGTCGGAGCCCGCCCATGTCTGAGCTTTACGATCCCGAAGAGATGATGACCATCGCCGCCGCGCGCGCGCTCAGCGACGGCGACGTCTGCTTCGTCGGCATCGGCCTGCCGAGCACCGCCGCCAACCTGGCGCGCCTCACCAAGGCCCCCGACGTGGTGCTGATCTACGAATCGGGCTGCATCGGCGCCAAGCCGGACATCCTGCCACTCTCCATCGGCGACAGCGAGCTGGTCGAGACTGCCGACGTGGTCGTCTCCGTGCCGGAAATCTTCCGCTACTGGCTGCAGGGCGGCAAGGTCGACGTCGGCTTCCTCGGCGCCGCCCAGCTCGACCGCTATGGCAACATCAACACCACCATCGTCGGCGACTACAACGCGCCGAAGGTGCGCCTGCCCGGCGCCGGCGGCGCGCCCGAGATCGCCACCAATTCCAAGCAGGTCTTCATCACGCTGAAGCAGTCGACGCGCACCTTCGTCGACAAGCCGGACTTCATCACCTCGGCCGGCTACCTCACGGGCGGCGACGCCCGCGCGAGGCTGAACGTGCCGGGCCGCGGCCCGACCCAGGTGTTCAGCGACCTTGGCATCCTGCAGCCCGACCCGGTCACCAAGGAACTGACGATGACCAGCCTGCATCCCGGCGTGACGCCCGAGCAGGCCATCGCCGCCACCGGCTGGCCGCTGAAGATCCATCCGCAGGCGACCGTCACCCCGGCGCCGACCGAGATCGAGCTGCAGACGCTGCGCGACATGAAGGCGCGCGCCGCACAGGCGCACAGCCGCAGCAACCTGCGCGCCAGCTAAAGGGTCCGCCGACATGACCGACGCCTTCATCTGCGACGCGCGGCGCACGCCCATCGGCCGCTACGCCGGCGCGCTTTCCGGCGTGCGCGCCGACGACCTCGCCGCCATCCCCATCCGCGACCTCATGGCGCGCAACCCCAAGGCCGACTGGGACGCGGTCGACGACGTCATCCTCGGCTGCGCCAACCAGGCCGGCGAGGACAACCGCAACGTCGCCCGCATGGCGCTGCTGCTGGCCGGTCTGCCCGAGACGGTGCCGGGCACCACGGTCAACCGGCTCTGCGGCTCCGGCATGGACGCCGTCGCCATGGCTGCCCGCATGATCAAGACCGGCGAGGCCGAGCTGGTGATCGCCGGCGGCGTCGAGAGCATGTCGCGCGCGCCCTTCGTCATGCCCAAGGCGGACAGCGCCTTCTCGCGCAGCGCCAGCATCGAGGACACGACGCTCGGCTGGCGCTTCGTCAATCCCGTCATGAAGAAGCTCTACGGCGTCGATTCGATGCCGGAGACCGGCGAAAACGTCGCCGCCGACTACAAGGTCAGCCGCGCCGACCAGGACGCCTTCGCCTTCCGCTCGCAAATGCGCGCCAAGGCCGGCAGCGAGCGGAACGTGTGGGCCGACGAGATCGTCGCCGTCACCATCCCGCAGCGCCGTGGCGAGCCCAAGCTCGTCTCCGCCGACGAGCACCCGCGCTTCGACACCACGATGGAAGGCCTGGCCAAGCTCGGCACGCCGTTCCGCGAGAACGGCACCGTCACCGCCGGCAACGCCTCGGGCGTCAACGACGGCGCCTGCGCGCTGCTCATCGCCTCCGAAGCCGCCGTGAAGGCCCATGGCCTGACGCCGATCGCGCGCGTCGTCGCCGGCGCGGCCGCAGGCGTGGCGCCCCGCGTCATGGGGGTCGGCCCCATTCCGGCCACGCGCAAGGCGCTGAAGATCGCCGGCCTCTCGCTCGATGCCATGGACGTGGTCGAGCTGAACGAGGCCTTCGCCAGCCAGGCCCTCGCCGTGATGCGCGAGCTCGGCCTGCCCGACGACGCCGACTGGGTGAACCCCAACGGCGGCGCCATCGCGCTCGGCCATCCGCTCGGCATGAGCGGCGCGCGCCTCGTCGCCACCGCCGCCTACGAACTGCGCCGGCGCAAGGCCGGCAAGGCGCTCTGCACCATGTGCATCGGCGTCGGCCAAGGCATCGCGCTCGTCATCGAACGGGCCTGACCCGCGAAGGAATCAAGCCCGTCCGGAGCTTGTCCGAAGGGCGTCCCGCAGCAATGCGGGACGCCCTCTTTTTTGCCTACTTGAAGTATTCCTTGCTGATGGCGAGCACCTGCTGCATCAGCTTCTCATGCGTCTCCGAGCCGGTGGTGATGCCCTTGCCGCTCTTCAGCGTCGCGATGGCTTCCGCCGCCTCAGGCCCCTCCGGCGGCGTCACGTCGACGCGCCGGCTGAAGGTCTGGTTGAAGGGCCAGAACTTCTGCGCGTAGAGCGCCTGGCCTTCCTTGCTCGCCAGCCAGTTGAGGAACACCTTCGTGGCGTTGGCGTCCGGCGCCTTTTTCATCACCGCGAGGCCGGGGCCGCCGGCGCCGCTGCACACCGTGCCGCCGACGTCCGCCACGTTCATGCCCAGGCCTTCCTTCTGGAAGTTGGGCAGGAAGCTGCTGCTGAGGCCGATGACGATCGGATAGCGGCCGCGCACGATCCAGTCGGTGATCAGGCGCGCGTCGCCGAGCGGCGTCAGCTTCTGCTGCTCGAACAGCTTGCGGATGAAGTCCTCGCCGACCAGCGGCAGGGCGCAGCTCAGGTTGATCGCGCCGGTGACGGGCCGCGTCGGGTCGTAGATCGCGATCTTGCCCTTCCACTTCGGGTCGAGCAGGTCCTTCCAGTCCGTCAGGCTGCCCTTCGGCACTTTGTCCCAGTTGACCGCGAAGCGCCCGGTGCCGACGTTCATCTCGGCGAGGAACGACAGGCGGCGCTTCGTCAGGTCCTGCGAATAGAGCTCGAAGCCGCCCATCCAGTTGGCGTCGTCCGTCACTTCAGGCAGCACGAAGAAGGGCCGGATGTCCTGCAGGGCGTCGGCCGGCACCAGGACGGCGTTCAGGTTGTTGCTCGGGCCCCAGAAGATGTCCCAGTAGAACTGGCCGTTCTGCTGCTCGGCGACGATGCGCGTCGTGCTGTCGCCGGGCCGCGCCTGGGTCATGTCGACCTTGATGTCCGGATAGGCCTTCTGGAAGGCGGCGACCATGTCGGCATAGGGCGTACCGGTCATCACCATCATGCGCAGGCTTTCGCCCTTCGCCGCGGTCAGGATATTCTGCCAGTCGGCGTTGCCGGCGCCGAGCGCCTGGGCGCCGGCCGGCGACGCCTGGACGGCGGCGCAGGCCAGCCCGAGGGCGGCCGCGATGGTCAGGAAAGGTTTGAACGTCATGGCTAGGCGCCTCCCAGGCATTTTCTTGAATGGGCTCATTTCTTGAATGGCCTCGCCGTCATTCGGCGGCGATGTTGCTCTCGTTGTTCATCAGCGGCAGCAGCTCGTCGCGCCAGGTCTTGCCCTTCTCGATGAGCTTCTCCATGCCGCGCAGGCGGTAGTAGCTGTCGTTGGCGCCGATGGGGCTGCCGCCGGCCTCGACGGCGTCCGCCGAATCGAACATCAGCTTGCGCATGACGACGATGGCGCGGTCCGTCTGGCCGAGGTTCTCGATCGTGCGGTCCATGATGCGGCCCATGCTCTCCTGCACGGCATGGTCCTGCGTGTTGATGCCGCGGATGCCGGTGTAGGTCTTGGTCTTCTGGACCTCGCGGTCGAGCATCCAGTCGTTGTCGAGGTTGCGCTTCTTGCGGTAGTTCAGCGCCGCGTCGACATGCTGAGGGCCCGAGCTGTTGTCGTTGCGGTCGTCCTCGTCGAGGCCCTCGTTGCCGTAGCTGTAGTCCCAGTTCCAGACCATGCAGTTCTCGTCGTCCATCGGCACCCAGAAATGGCCGCCGACGGTGGTCTTCCAGATCGGCTGGCGCTCGCCGTTCGGGCCGATCTTGGTCGTCGCCTGGGTCGGACGAATCTGCGTCCAGGGCATGACGAAATGGTAGCCGCGCACGTAGTTGCCCTGGTCGCCGAGGTCGCGGATGCCGGCGTAGCGGTAGCCATAGTCCGTCGTGTCGAGCTCGATGACCGGCGCCTGGGCGCGCAGACGGAAGCTGGTCGGGTCGTCCTTCGACAAGGTGCCGAAGGTCTTGTTCGCCAGGCCGTGGTGCAGGAAGCCGATGTGCGAGGTGTCGACGCCGCCTTCGAGCGCCTGGAACCAGTTGCACTCCTCCAGCGTCTTCGAGATCATGCGGTGCGACGGCGGCACGCGCACCAGCTCGAAGTCCGGCGGCGGCGGCATGCGGTCGGCCGGGCCCATGTAGGCCCAGACGATGTCGCCAAGCTCGACCGTCGGGTAGGCCTTCAGCTTCACGCGCTCCTTGAACTGGAACTGCGGCGGCTCGTTCGGCATGTCGACGCAGTTGCCGTCGACGTCGAACTTCCAGCCGTGGAAGACGCAGCGGATGCCGCATTCCTCGTTGCGGCCGAGCCAGAGCGACGCCGTGCGGTGCGCGCATTTCTCCTGCACGACGCCGACGCGGCCCGAAGTGTCGCGAAAGGCGATCAGCTCCTCGCCGAGCAGCTTCACCTTCACGGGCGGCGAATCCGGCTCCGCCACCTCCGACGACATCACCGCCGGCACCCAGAAGCGGCGCAGCACCTCGCCCATCGGCGTGCCGGGGCCGATGCGCGTCAGCCGTTCATTGTCCTGTTTCGAGAGCATGTCCTCATCCTTCGGGGCCGCGTCGGCGCGTCCCTCTTCCATCGTTCATGTCCGTCTGCTTGCGCAGCTTCTCAGAAAATTTCGCCGGTTCTCCGGCCTAAGCCTTGGTCTCCGATTGCAATGACGCGGCCGCCGCCGCCGCGGCATTGGCGCCGGCGCGCATGCCGATCAGGCGCGCGAGCAGCGCCGCCCCCACGGTCAGCGTCAGGATGAACACGCCGATCACCGTCGCCAGCTCGTAGCTGCCGTCTTCCATGTAGTTGAGCTGCAGCATGGAGAGCGGCTTGACCGAGCCGGTGGAAAGCAGCGCCACCAGGCTGATCTCGCGCGTGGCCGAGGCGAAGATCAGCAGGCCGACGACGAGGACGGCCGGCGCGATCAGCGGCAGCACCACGTGCCGGAAGGTGTAGAAGACGTTGGCGCCGCTGGCGGCCGAGGCCTCCTCCAGCTCGGCGCCGAGCTGCACCATGTTGGTCTTGATGACCTGCACGCCGAGCGTCATGCCGCCGAGCGCCACGGCGATGATTAATATCCAGACCGTGCCGTAGAGCGGGCGGAACAGCGGCGTGCCGAGGAACAGCCAGAGGAAGCCCAGGCCGATGACGATGCCGGGAATGGCGCTCGGCAGCCAGGTCAGGAAGTCGAGCGTGCTGCGCAAGGCGAAGCGCGTGCGCGTCGAGATGTAGGCGATCAGCGAGAAGGACGCCATGGCGAGCAGGGCCGCGCCGACGGCGATGGAAAGCGTGGTGCGCAGGGCGGCGAAGAGCTGCGGATGGCTCAGCGCCTCGCGCCACTTGTCGGTGGTGAAGGAGCCGCTCGCCAGGTTGAAGTAGCCGAAGATCTTCATGAAGGTGCCGGTGACGACGAGAGAGATCGGCAGCACGGTGATCAGCAGCAGCAGGAGCGCCATCAGCGCGAAGACCGGCCAGCGCCATGTCTTCAGGCGCTGCAGGCGGCCGGTGTATTTTCCCGACACGGTGGCGTGGCTGCGCCGGTGCGTGAACCATTGCTGCAGGGCGATCACCGGCAGCAGCAGTGCCAGCACGATCATGCTGAGCGCGGTCGCCGTGCCGTAGTCCGGATGCACGTCGAAGATGCGCCGGTAGATGAGCGTGCTGTAGACGTCGATCTGCTTCGGCGCGCCGAGGATCAGCTCGATCTCGAAGGCCTCCATGGCGCGGATCGTGCCCATCAGGAAGACCACGAAGATGGTCGGCGCCATGATCGGGATGACGACGCGCCAGAGCGTGCCCAGGGTGCTGGCGCCCGACGCGCGCGAGGCCTCCTCCAGCGACGAATCCATGTTGCGGAAGGCAGGGGTGAGCAGCATCACCTTGATTGCCAGCGTGCCGGTCGCGAGATGGGTGAAGACGATGCCCCACCAGGAAAAGATGTCGAACGGCGGTTCCTGCACGAAGGGCAGCTTCATCACCAGCTCGTTGACCAGGCCGTAGTCAGGATCGAGCAGCAGGATCCAGCCGAGCGTGCTGGTGAGCGACGGCATGAAGAAGGCGACCCAGAAGCCGAATTCCAGCCAGTAGCGCCCCGGGATGTCGGTGCGCGCCAGCAGCCAGGCGATCATGATGCCGAGGGCGAAGGAAATCACCTGGCGCGTCATCGTCAGGGTCAGCGTGTTGACGACCGCGCCGCGCATCGCCGGGTCGTTCAGGGCCGTCCGCCAGTTGTCGAGGCCCGTGACTGTCGGCGTGCCGAACTGGCCGACCTGGAAGCTCTGGAAGAGCAGCAGCAGGATCGGGTAGACGACGACGAAGGCCACCGCCAGCAGGACCAGCGTGAAATACAGCGTGCGGCGCTCGAAGCGGCGGCGACGGCGCCCTTCCTCGGCAGCCCCGCCGAGGGGCATGTCGGAGACGATGGTCATGCCGGCCAGACCTGCACGTCGCTCTCCGGCAGGCGGAGCGCCACGCTTTGGCCCTCGTGCCAGCGCGGCGAGGCCGGCAGGTAGACGAGCAGCGACTCGTTGTCCGGCAGCCCAATGCGCGCCTCGAAGCGGTCGCCGATGAACAGCAGCATCTCGATCTCGGCGCGCAGCACCTGGCCTTGCGCCGCCGGAGCCACGGACTCGAGCGGCTCGATCTCGATCTTCTCGGGCCGGATGGCCACGCGGCAAGCCGTGCCGGCGGCCAGATGGCGGCCCGGCAGGGCCGCGGCGACGACCTTGGCGCCCTGGGCCAGCTCGATCACGACGCGGCCGTCGTCACGCTGCTCGACCACTTTGCCAGCCAGCATGGCGGTGCGGCCGAGGAAGTCGCGCACGGCGGGCGTGCTCGGGCGCTCGTAGAGCTCGAAGGGCGTGCCGACCTGCTCGATGCGGCCCGACTTCATCACTACGATGCGGTCGGACAGGCTGAGCGCCTCGACCTGGTCGTGGGTGACGAACAGCACCGTGATGCCGAGGCGGCGCTGCAGCATGCGGACTTCGGCGCGCATCTGCTCGCGCAAGTGGGCGTCTAGGTTGCTGAAGGGTTCGTCGAGCAGCAGGATCTGCGGCTCGAACACCAGGCTGCGCGCCAGCGCCACGCGCTGCTGCTGGCCGCCGCTCAGGTTGGGCGCCGGGCGGTTCTCGAAGCCGGCGAGGCCGACGAGGTCGAGCGCGCGCTCCACCGCGTTGCGCAGCTTGTCGCCGCGCACGCGCCGCACGCGCAGCGGATAGGCGACGTTGTCGTAGACCGTCATGTGCGGCCAGATGGCGTAGGACTGGAAGACCATGCCCATCTGGCGCTTGTGCACCGGCAGGCTGGTGCCCTCGCGGGCCGAATCTACCACCTTGCCCTGATAGACGATCTCGCCTTCGTCGCACTGCTCGAGGCCCATGACGAGACGCATCGTCGTGCTCTTGCCGCAGCCGCTCGGGCCCAGCAGCGTCAGCACCTCGCCCTTGCGCACGTCGACCGACAGGCGGTCGACCGCGCGCATGGCGCCGTAGAACTTGCTGACGCCGTTCAGGCGCAGCACCACGTCCGGTGCGGCGGCGACGTCTCTCCGTGACGCTTGCGCGGTCATCATGGCAGGCCGTTCCTCATCCCTGGATCTTGCGTCCGCCTCTGTGGACAGATCGTCATGCGATTGCGGCGTAATTCGCGCCAAATCCTCGTTCATGTCCATGAAGGAACGGGATTTTTATACGCGGGCCGCGATTATTTATCGAAATGCCGTTCGCCTTCCGAACATGCCTCTCATTGCAGCAGGCTGCGGATCAGTTCCTTCGCGCCGGTCATCGCCGGCTCGAAGTCCTGCGTCTGCGTGCCGAGGTACTTGCCGATGTTCTCCATGTCGAGGGCGCGGTCCGGGTCGCCAGACGGCACGCCGCGCCGCCGGCTGTTGATCTGCACCTTCGTCGCGATCAAGGTCTGCACCTTCTCGCTGAGGATCCAGTTGACGAAGACGGTGGTGGCGTTCGGGTTGGGACGCGGCTCCAGCACCTGCAGGCCGCAGACGCCGGCGCTCCAGGTCTCGACGCCGAGCAGCTTGCCGAGCTTGAGCTGCACGCCGCTTTCCTCGAAGCGCAGGATCTCCGTGTTCGGCATGCCGAAGGCGATCGGATATTCGCCCTGCGCGAACCAGGTCACCAGCTGGCGGGCGTTGGTGGTGATCACCGGCTTCTGGTCGACGATCAGCTTGCGGATGAAGTCCGGGCCCAGAATCTTGTAGATCGCCCCCATGTGCACGATGGTCGAGCCGCCGCGCGGGTCGACCATGGCGATCTTGCCCTTCCACTCCGGATTGACGACGTCGGTGAACTTGGTGAGCTTGCCTTCGGGAATCTTGTCCGGGTTGTAGAAGGCGAGCGGGCTTTCGTTGGCGCAGAAGGCCGGCATGTATTTCTTGCCGTGGTCGAGGAACATGCTCTCGACGCCGCCGTACCAGTTCTTGTCGTCCGCCACGTCGGGGCGCAGCAGCATGTCGCGCACCGGCGCCAGGCCGCCCGTCTCGATCAGCTTGAAGGCCTGCGTCTCCGCCCCGCCGACGCGGATGTCCCAGAGATACTGCCCCACCTCCCGCTCCTTCACCGCGCGCGGCCAGAAGTCGCGGCCGTTGAAGGAGGTCACCTGGATCTTGATCTCCGGGTAGTCCTGCGAAAAGGTCTCGAGCAGGGTCTGCCACAGCTTGCCGGCCGGGCCGGCGACGACGAGCTTGCCTTCCTTCTTCGCGGCGACGACGGTTTCGTCCCACTTCGCCTTGCCGGGCCAGCTGTCCTGCGCCCGCGCGGGCGCGAACGGCAAAGCCGCGGCAAGGGCCGCCACAGCGAAAAACGCGATACGCCAAGACATGATGTGAAAGCGCATCGTTCCCTCCCCTTGTCGCGCGCCGTCAGCCTCGGCGCCGGTCACGAACTCGCGGGTCAGCGCGGCGCGAGGCGCACCTCGCCGTCGGCGATGGCCAGCGGCACCCGCATCAGGCAGCCGTCGGGCAAGGCCGGGCCGGAGATCGCGTCGCCGCTCTCCAGGTTGAAGGTCGCCCCATGCACGGCGCAGAGAATGCGCTTGCCGTCGGTGGTGAGGAACGAGCCGCCTTCCCACTGCAGCGGCATCTCCTCGTGCGGGCATTCGTTGACGTAGCCGAACACCTCCTCGCCGCGGCGCACCAGGAATATCTCGACCTCCTCGCCGTCGTCGAACTTGATGACATAGAGCTCGGACGACGGGTCGGCCATGTCGCTGACGCGGCAAATGGTCTCTCCAGGGCGGACGACGGGCGGGTTGGCCATGATGCTGTGCTACTTCTTGTTTTGAGTGATGATGTCTTTGATGACGCGCTGGGCTTTATTACCTTCTTCGTTGCCCAGCTGCCAGGCGATGTCGGCGTTGACGAAAGTCTTGCCCCATTCGGCTTCCAGCTTGCGGATGCGTGCGCCCGTCTTGGAATTGGGCAGGAAGTTCAGGTCCATGCCGCCGCGCATGCTGCCGATGTTCTTCTGCCCCTCCTCTGAGAGGAGGTAGACGACCAGCAGCTTCGACGCGTTCGGATGCTCGGAGTTCTTCGGCACGGCCAGGTAGAAGAAGCTGACAATGGCCAATTCGGGCGTGATGACATGCTCGAGCGGCGCGCCCTGCGCGATGGCCGCCATGGTCGAGGTGCCGCCGCAGTCGGTGACCAGGGCGATGAACTCGCCCGACAGCAGCCGGTCCATGTCGACGCAGCGCGCCAGGGTGCCGACCTGGCCGGAGAACTGCTTGGCCCAGGCGATGGCGTGGTCGGCCCCCCAGAGGTCGTTGGACGACAGCATCTCGAAGCCGGCGCCGAAGGGCGTGGTGGCGATGCGGCCCTTCCATTCGGGCTTCAGCAGGTCGTTCAGCGAAGTCGGGATGTAGGGCGCCAGCTTCTTGTTCACGGCGAAGCCGGTATAGGCCGACTGCACCTTGACGAAGGTGTCGTCGCGCTCGGTGATCTCCGGCGTGATGCGGCCCGGCGCATAGTCCTGCCAAGGCGCGCTCAGGAACATGTCGTACTGGACGAGGTCGGCCATGTTGCGCGAGAAGCCATAGTAGACGTCGGTCGGCGACGGCAGGCCGCTGGTGAAGCGCATGGCGATTTCGTTGCCGACCTCCGGCATCGAGCGGCCCGGATTCCACTTCACCTTGACCTTGGCGCCGTAGAGCTTGGCCATGCGCCCTTCGAAGAGCTTGGCGCCGTCCGGCCCGCCGAGCGTGTCGGCGGCCCAGGTCACGCTGACCTCGCCCTCCTTGTTCGCCGCGGCCACGAGGCTCTTGAGCGCAGGCGGAATGTCGTCGGCGCGCGCGGCCGCGGCGCCAAACGCGGCGCACGCCAGCAGAACCAGCGCGAACGCCTTCCCAGCCCGTCTCATCACGCCCTCCCCGCAGACGCTTTTCTTATGCGCATAGGCATGGAGGGGAGCTGTCCCGCCCATGCCTTGCGATCTTCCTACCAGAGGCGCGGCATCGTCCGCCGCGCCCGTCTCGAACGCTCAGGACGCCTTCTTGCGGTCGGCGCGCATCTTGTCGAAGTAGTCGCGGTTGTTGACCGGCCCCTTGCCCTCGACCACGATCTGGTCGCCCGGGCGCTTCACCTGGTAGAGCAGCGTCGGCTTGTCGCTCTCGTTGTGCAGCTGGTAGTACTGGTTGCCCGGCACCAGCACGCACATGCCCGGGGTCAGATGGTGGACGACAGGCTCGGAACCTTCGTTTTCCTTGGTGCGGACCGTCATCTCGCCTTCCATGCAGAGGAACGACTGCGACGAGCCCTTGTGGTAGTGGAATTCGTTCTGCGAGCCCGGCGGGCAGAGATTGAGGGCGATCAGCAAGTCGTCTTCCTGCGACAGCAGCACGCGCCCGCGCGGGCCATCGGCGGAATTATTCTGCTTCTCGACCGCTTCGCTGATCTTGCTCACGTACGCCATGATTTCCTCCCTAGTGCGTTATGTCTCAGGAATCGCGGGGCTGGATGTCCGACATCTCTTTATCCCCCGCCGTTCGAGGCGGATGCCCGCCAACGGCTACCGTCTAGTTCGCGCCAAATCCCCGATCCTGTCCATTGCGAAACGGTTTTTTCAGGGGCAAAAACGGCGATTCACGACCCAAAACGTTCGCATTCCGAACGTTTTGACTATTGGCCCCCCATCACTTCGATGACGGCCTTTTCCAGCTTCGGCCGGGCGTTCACGTACCAATCCTCCTCGTACTGGTCGAGGTAGGCGATTCCCGGCTTGGGCACCGTGTAGGCGGGAATCGAAGGAACCTGAACGTCGAGCCGGCGGCTCGGCGTCTCCCAGACCGTCGAATAGACGTCCTGCCCCGGCTTGCTGAGGTACCAGTTCAGGTAGACCGTCGCGGCGTTCGGATGCGGCGAGCCCTTGGCCTGGAAGATGACGCTGCTGCCGCCGAGCAGGCTGCCGGGGCCGTCCGTCATCTCGCCGACGGCGAGGGTGTCGATGCCGGCGCGGCGGTATTTCTCGATGTCGGTGGCGAGCCCGCCGAGCATGATCGGATGGACGCCGCGCACCGCCCATTCCGCCAGCTGCGGCCCGCTGCGCGTGAAGGTCACGTCCTGCCCGACGTAGAGCCTGCGCAGGAAATCCTCGCCGTAGAGCTGCCCGAGATAGGCGGCGGCCGCCTGGCCGGGACCGCCGCTGCGCGGGTCGTAGGCGGCGATCTTGCCCTTGTATTGCGGCTTCAGCAGGTCGGTCCAGGCGGTGATCTCGCCCGGCTTGATGACGCTGCTGTTGAACACCGGCCAGCCGAAGATGTACTCGCCGCCGATCGCCATGTAGTTCTCGGTCTTGTCGACCCACTTCAGGCGGCCGCCGGCCCAGTTCTTCGGGTCCGTCACGCCCGGCAGCATGAGCTGCGCCTTCAGCGGCACGAGAAATCCCTGCTTCGCCAGGTCGATGCCGTTGCCAGCGCCGCCGAGCATGAAGTCCATGATGACGTTGCCCGACCGCACCTCGCGGATGAAGCGGCCGCTGATGTCGCGCGATTCGCCGCCGAGGAAGTCGAGCGTGAGGCCGGTGTCGCGCTTGAAGGCGTCGCTCATCGGCTTGCCCAGGTCCGCCCGGCCGCCGACGACGACCTTGCCTTCCTGCCTGGCCGCCTGCAGCACCTTCTCCCACTCCGGACCGGCGCCGTCCTGCCAGTCGGCGGCGAAGGCGGGCAGGCAGACGGCCAGCAGGAGCGCACCGGCGGCGAAAGCCCGGCTGGCGTGGAACACGGATCGGTTCATGAAGCCCCCCTGTCTATCAGACTCTTCTCAATCCGAAAGCGCAGCCATCGCTGCAGACGCCGGCCGCCCCGTGTAGTCGGGCCAGGCCGCGGGCATGCGCGCGGCGAGCGCCGCCTCTCCCGGCGGCAAGGCGTCGTTCCAGTCTTCGGCGGCAAAGCGCCAGCCGTTCGTGTCGTCCGACGCGTTGGACAGCAGCCACAGCAGCGGCGGCACCATGATGTCCGCGTGCAGCATGCCGTCGCGCGATAGCTCGGCCGGGAAGATGTTGGTGTTCGTCTGGCCGCCCGGAATCAGCACATTGACCGTCACCCCGCTGCCCTGCAGCTCCTTCGCCCAGATGGCGCTGCCTGCCTCGAAGGCCGCCTTCGACGGCCCGTAGGCGCAGCGCCCTTCCTTCAGCATGGTCTGCATGTTGGTGGTGACGTTGACGATGCGGCCACGGCCGGCCTTGAGGAGATGCGGCGTCGCCGTGCGCGCCATGAAGTAGGCGGCGTTGCAGTTGGTCGCCATGATGCGCAGCCAGCCATCCGGCTCGGCTTCCCAGAAGCGCAGCGGCCCCTTGTGCGCCTTGGGCCGCGCCGCCGTCATGCCGACGCCGGCGTTGTTGACCAGCGCGTCGAGCCGCCCGAAGGCGTCCAGCGTCGCTACGACGGCGGCTTCGCAGGCCGGCAGCCGGCCGGCGTCCGCCGTCAGCGGCAGGAAGCGGCCGGGCCCTTTGGCAAGCTCGCCTTGCAGCGCCGCGAGGCCGGCGGCGTTGACGTCGACGCCCGCCACCAGCGCGCCGCGCGCGACGAGGGCGCGCGCCATGGCGGCCCCCATGCCGCTCGCCGCCCCCGTGACGATGACGGCCTTGCCGGCCAGGCCCGCGTCCGCTGCAGACCCGCCGCCCATCGTCACGCCTTCAGCGCGTGGTAGTCGCTGCTGCTGACGATGGAGCGGCAGTAGGCCTGCTCGTCTTCCTTCTCGTCGAGCAGCACGCCCATGATGACGATGTCGTTGAAGACGTTCTCGTTCGCGCTGCGGATGACCAGCGGCGGCTCCTTGCCTTGCTCCAGGCCCTTCATGGCGTCGAGCATCATGCGCCGCGCCGCCACGATGGCGATGTCGCCGGTGGCCAGGTGCTCGCGCGAACGGTCGTGGATCGCGCCCGGCGACTGCACGGCGAACAGGTCGTGCGCCGGGAAGTTGCGCCCCATGCCGGAGAAGGAGAAGGTCTCCATCTCCGCGGCGTCCTGCAGGTAATGGTTCTCCGGCGTGCGCAGCGGCATGAAGTTCTCGTCCACTTCCGCGTGGTGCTTCGCCTCCAGCTCCTCCTTATTGATGGGGCCGGCGGAGTGGTAATAGAAGTCGTAGCGCCAGTGGCTCTCGTCGTCGATCGGCACGTGCCAGTGCACGGAATAGCCGCCGGCGCCGCGCCGCCCGCTGTCGCCCGCGAAGAAGGCCAGGTTCGGGAAGACGAAGTTGGTGACGCGGACGTAGTTCTTGCCTTCGTCCGCCGCGCGCTTGGCGAAGATGCGGATGCCGTAGCGCGTGCGCTCGATGTCGATCTTGGGCCGCGTGTTGTTGATCAGCACGCTCTGCATCTTCTGCGCTTCCTGCGCGCGGTCGCCCAGCGGCTTGTGGAAGCTGTGCAGGAACGACAGGTGCGCCGGGTCGATGTTGCCTTCGTTGGCCTGCAGGTAGTTGCAGCGGTGATGGACCTTCGTCTGGTAGACGTGCGCGTCCGGCGCTTCCAGGAAGTGGAACTTCGGGAACAGCGGCGGCTCGCCCGGGCCCATGTAGGTGAAGATGGTGCCGGCCGCCTCGTGGCAGGGATAGGCCGTCTGCCGGATCTCGTTCTTGTAGGTGCTGTCGAGCGGTTCGGCCGGCTGCTCCAGGCACTTGCCCTTCACGTCGAAGAGCCAGCCGTGATAGAGGCAGCGCAGGCCGCCGTCCTCGACGCGCCCGTAGGACAGGTCGACCGAGCGGTGCGGGCAGTAGCGCCCGACGAGGCCGACGCGGCCCTTGTCGTCGCGGAACAGCACCAGCTCCTCGCCCATGATCTTGACCAGCTTGGGCCGCTTGCCCAGCTCGCTGGCAAGGGCCACGGGCTGCCAGTAGCGGCGCAGCAGCTCGCCCGCCGGCTTGCCCTTGTCGGTCTGGACGAGAAGTTCGTAGTCCGTCTGGATGCTCATGTTCACTCTCCCATTCCCGCAAGACGTCGGCGGCGAGGCTTTACGTCGGGTGATTACCTGCAGATGGCGCAGCCCGCAGGGTCGATGCTGGCGTAGACCTTGGCGCCGGCCTGCAGATGCAGCGACGGATGCGCGCGCGCCTGCACCAGCGCGCCGTTGAGCTTCAGCTCCAGGTCCTGGCAGAAGCCGAGGAAGATCTGCGTGTCGACCGTGCCTTCCCAGCTGTTGGGGCCGGCCATGGCGCTGTTGCCGACCTGGACGTATTCCGGGCGCACCGAGACGACGACCTTGTCGCCGGCGCTCATCGGCGCGCAGTTGTCGATTTCCATGTTGCCGAGCTGGGTGCGCACGACGTAGCCGTTCGGCCGGCCGTTCGCCTGCAGCACTTCGCCGGAGAAGAAGTTCGTGGTGCCGACGAACTCGGCGACGAAGCTGTCGCCGGGCCGCTCGTAGATGTCGCGCGGGCCGCCGATCTGCACGATGCGCCCCGAGTTCATGACGGCGATCTGGTGCGCCAGGGCCAAGGCCTCGCTCTGGTCGTGCGTGACGTAGACCGTGGTGATGGCGAGCTCTTCCTGCAGGCGCTTCAGCTCGAAGCGCATGCGCTCGCGCAGCTTGGCGTCGAGGTTGGACAGCGGCTCGTCGAGCAGCAGGAGCTTGGGCTCGGTGACGATGGCGCGCGCGAGCGCGAGGCGCTGCTGCTGGCCGCCGGAGAGCTGCGTCGCCGGGCGGTCTTCCAGGCCGTCGAGGGCCACGACGCCGAGCACGCGCAGGACCTTGTCGCGGATCTCGGCCTGCGAATACTTGCGCTTGCGGTTCGGCACCAGCAGCGGGAAGGCCGCGTTGTCGAACACCGACATGTGCGGCCAGATGGCATAGGACTGGAAGACCATGCCGAAGCCGCGCTTGTTCGAAGCGACGTGGACGCGCTTGCCGGACGAATAGACGACGCTGTCCTCGACCAGGATCTCGCCCGAATCGGGCGTTTCCAGCCCGGCGATGGAGCGCAGCGTCGTCGTCTTGCCGCAGCCGGACGGCCCGAGCAGCGCGAACATCTTGCCGCGCGGCACCTCGAAGCTGACGCTTTGCATGGCGGCGACGGGCTTGCCGCCGTCCGCCAGGTAGGTTTTGCAGAGGTCTTTGACTTGGAGCATCGCTACTCTTTCCGGTGATTCGAGAGGGCCGTCACTTGCGCTTGACGCCGAAACGCTCGCCCATCCTGAAGGCGAAGGCGGTCATCGCCAGCGAGATCACGGCGATGATGATGCCGATCACCGCCGCCGACTCGAAGCGGCCGGAGGCGGCGAAGTCGAACATGAGCAGCGACAGCGTGCGCATGCCCGGCGTCGCGATCAGCACGATGGTGCTGATGTCGCGGATGGTGCCGGCGAACACGAGCAGGAAGACGGAGACCAGCATCGGCGCGATCAGCGGCAGGGTGACGCGGCGGAAGATGTAGGCGAAGCCGGCGCCCGACATGCTCGCCGCCTCCTCCAGTTGGCCGGAGATCTGCGACAGAGAGGTGCGCAGCAGCTGCACGCCGATCGGCAGCTCCTTGATGATCAGGGCCATGATCAGCGGCACGATGGTGCCGTAGAGGCCCGAGATGAGCGGCACGTTGAGCAGCAGGCTGAGCAGGGTGACGCCGAGCACGAGGCCGGGAATCGCCCAGGGCAGCCAGACGAGGATGCTGATGACGTTGCCGCCCCACACCTTGCCGCGCACCAGGCACCAGGCGACCAGCGCGAAGAGCAGCGTGCCGATGCAGCCGACGGTGAGCCCGAGGGCCAGGGAATTGAGCGTCGCGCGCAGGAAGCGGTCGTCGGTCAGCACCTCGCGCCAGTGGCCCGCCGTCCAGGCGTCCTCCAGGAAGAAGAACCCGAACAGCTTGGTGAAGGAGCCGACGATCAGCACCGCGAGCGGCAGCAGGATGCTCACCGCGATGTAGGCGATCAGCACGAAGGAGATGACGTAGACCCAGGCGGTCTTCGGCCGGGCGCGCAGCTTCACGTCGCGCCCCATCACCGTCGGCCGCTCGCCGGCCCGGCGCAGGTAGCGTTGGTAGAAGAAGGCCAGCACGAAGAGGATCGCCAGGAACAGGGCGCTGAGCGCCATCGCCTGGGAGAACAGCGGCGGCTCCCAGTTGATGAGGTCGTAGATGCGCGTGGCGTAGACGTAGATCTTCGCCGGCGTGCCGAGGATCTGCTCGACCTCGAAGGTCTCCAGGCTGCGGATCAGGGAGGCGACGAAGGCGGTCAGGATCGCGGGCGCCACCAGGGGCACCGTGATGCGGCGCAGCGTCATCCAGGTGCCGGCGCCCGACATGTCCGCGGCTTCCTCGTAGGCCGCGTCGAGCTGGCGCAGGGCAGGGGTCAGCAGGATGACCATGACGGGGATCGTGGTGAGCGACAGGTGCACCCACATGATGCCGGGGATGGAGTAGATCGAGAAGATCGGCCCCGTGACGAAGGGCAGCTTCATCGCCGCGGCGTTGAGCAGGCCGTAGTTGGCGTCGAGCAGCAGGATCCAGCCCATCATCATCGGCACGGAGGGCAAGAAGAAGCCGAACCACAGGGCCAGCTCGATGAATCGGCGGCCCGGCACCTCGACGCGCACGAGCAGCCAGGCGATGGTGAAGGCGACGATGACGGCGATCGGCACGCGGGCCGACAGCAGGAACGAATAGCCGATGGCATCCAGCGTGCGCGTGCTGGAGAAGACGTCCTGCCAGCCCTTCCAGCCGAACTTGAACGGCTCGCCGATGCTCGAGACGTCGAAGCTCGCGATCAGCACGTAGAGCACCGGCGCCAGCGTCACCGCGCCGATCACCAGCAGCAGGGCGGCGCCCAGCAGAACGCGCCTGTCGAGGCCCGCGCGGGACGGCCGCGCCCCGACGCGAAGCCCGCCGGCGGCAGGAACGTCAACCATGGCTCTCGCAACTCCTGATCAAAAGCATGACGCGCGGCACGGTCATTTCTCGTCGAGCGCCTTGACGATCGCGTCCTGCACCTTGGGCCGGACGTTGACGTACCAGTCTTCCTGGTACTGATCGAGGTACTGGACGCCGTCCTTGGGGATCACGTAGTCCGGGATGCTCGCGTTGTGCACGTCGGTGCGACGGCTGGGCGTCTGCCAGACGTCGGAATAGATCTGCTGGCCCCGGCTGCTGGCGAACCAGTTGACGAAGACGGTCGCCGCGTTCGGGTGCGGCGCGTTCTTCATCTGCCACATCACGGCGCTGCCGCCGAGCAGGGTGCCATGGCCGTCCGACATGTCGCCGACGGCGAGGTTCTTCACGCCCGACTCGCGGAAGCGCTCGATCTCCAGCGGCAGCGAGCCGAGCACGATGGAATAGGTGCCGCGCGCCGTCCAGTCGATCAGCTGGCGCGCGTCGCGCGCGTAGGTGACGTTCTGGCCGATGTAGAGCTTCTTGACGAAATCGATGCCGAACACGTCGGCAAGATAGGACGCGGCAGCCAGGCCGGGGCCCGACGCGCGCGGATCCCAGGCGGCGATCTTGCCTTTGTATTGCGGCTTCAGCAGGTCCTGCCAGCTGGTGATCTCGCCGGGCTTCACCTGGTCGGAGTTGAACACCGGCCAGCCGAAGATGTATTCGGCGCCGATGAACATGTAGGTCTCGGCCTTGTCCATCCACTTGAGCTTGCCTTCGGCCCAGTTACGGCCATCGGTCACGTCAGGCAGCATCAGCTCGGGCTTGATCGGCTGCATGAAGCCTTCCTTGATGCGCTCGACGTCGCCGGCGCCGCTCAAGATGATGTCGAGCGTGACGTTGCCGGAACGGCCTTCGCGCAGCACGCGGCTTTCCAGGTCGCGGCCCTGGCCGCCGAGAAATTCAAGGTTGATTCCGGTGTCGCGCTTGAAGCCTTCGGAGAACGGCTTCGCCATGTCGGGGCGGCCGACGACCACGACCTTGCCTTCGGCGCGCGCCTTGGCCAACGTGTCCTGCCAGCGGGCCCCGCCGCCGTCCTGCCAGTCCGCGAGGGCCGGAGTCGCGCCGATGACGAGAAGAGCTGCGGCCAGCCACCCTGTCGCCTGCCGCCGTGTCACCTGCCAGCCTGTCGCCTGTGCGTGCATTCCTTCGATGCCTCCCAGCATCTCGGCGATCCGCCGATGTCCGCCGCGCTGCGCGCGGTCTGTTGTCTTTTCGTGAAGCCGGACGGGTTCGATGGTTCGGTGCGCATGCGCGAAACGCCAACGCCGCCGGAAATGCCTACCCATGTGTTCTGATTTTTATAAGAGCATTCTGAGTTTCGTAATGACAGTATGTCAAGGGCTGTTTATCAAGGGCAGGGCTCGTTGGCGGCGGATTTGCTGAGCAAATGCCGCCTTAAGTTCGATCAGCGAACACGACAAAAAATAGGCGGCGCGCCGCCGCAACGTAAATCGAGGGAGGCACTATGATCATCGACATCCACGCGCATTTCACCGCGCCTGAGAAGCTGTTCGCCTGGAAGTCCAACCTGCTCGCCGGCCGCGGCGAGTCGGTCAACGTCCTCAAGCTCAGCGACGAGGCCATCCTCAAGGCGCTCAACGAGCCC
>DASYCO010000033.1:0-15014 GCA_036500145.1 Alphaproteobacteria bacterium
GTCATCACCGTCGTCGGGTTTGCGCTGTGGACGAGCTACGGCGTACTGCTCGGCCAATGGCCGATCATCGTCACCAACAGCATTTGTTTTCTGTTGTCGGGCTTCATTCTGGCGATGAAGCTATTGCCGGTGCGCGAGCGCAACCGCATCGCGGCGGCGCTCGACCCCGACGATTGATCCGACCTAAAAGGCTAAACGGCCGTGGAGGCGGGCAGGGGCGCCTTACCACGAATCATGTCCGACGCCTTTTCCGCCATCATCAAGACGCAGGCGTTGATATGTGCCGATACCATGTCGGGCATGGCGGAGGCGTCGACCACGCGCAAGCCCTCGACGCCGCGCAGTTTCATGTCGGGATCGAGCACCGCGTCGGGGCCGGTGCCCATGGCGCAAGTGCCGGCGGGGTGATGGGCGGTGATCGCCTTGCGCCTGAGGAAGGCGTCGATCTCCGCATCGGTCTTCACGCCGTCGCCGGGATCGGTCTCCTTGCCGCGGAACTTGGCGAGCGATTCATGCGCGCCGACTTCGCGGGCGAGCTTGAAGCCTTCGCGCAGCGTCGGCAGGTCGTTCGGCGCGGTGAAGAAGTTGTAGACGATGCGAGGCGCATCTCTTGGGTCGGCCGAGCGCAGCAGAAGCTCGCCGCGGCTTTCGGGATGCAGCAGCGCCGGGCGGATGCCGTAGCCGTCCGTGTAGGGCGCCTTGATGCCGGGAAACCACAGGTGCGCGTCGCCCGGAAGGCCGCGGAACATGAACTCGATGTCGGGCACGGCCAGTTCGGGGCGCGTCTTGATGAAGGCGTGCAGGCCGCCGGGCACCACGGTGGCGGGGCCTGTGCCGGTGAAGTAGGCGCGCAGCATGTTGAAGGCCATGCGGTCGAAGCGCATGTTGTCGCGGAACTGGCTGGCGTTCTGCGGGCGGCTCCAGAAGATGACGGCGGCCAGGTGGTCCTGCAGGTTCTTGCCGACGGGCAGGTCGACGACCGGCTGGATGCCGAACTCGCGCAGCTCGTCGGCCGGGCCGATGCCGGACAGCTTGAGGAGCTGCGGCGTGTTGAAGGTGCCGCCGGAGAGGATCACCTCGCGGCCGGCGTCGGCGCGCAGCGTCTCGCCGCCCTTGAGATATTCGACGCCGACGGCGCGCGTGCCCTGCAAGATGACGCGCGTGGCGAGCGCGCGCGTGACCACGGTCAGGTTCGGCCGCTTCAGCGCAGGGCGCAGGAAGGCGACGGAGGACGAGCTGCGCCGGCCGTTCCTGATGGTGAACTGCGCGCGGCCGAAGCCTTCCTGGCGCGCGCCGTTGTAGTCGTCATTGCGCGGGAAGCCGTTGGCTTCGCCGGCGGCGATCCAGGCGTCGTAGAGCGGGTCGTCGCTGCGCGCGAACTGCGTGCCGAGCGGCCCGTTGCCGCCGCGGTAGGGATCTTCGCCGCCTTCCCAGGTCTCGCAGCGCCGGAAGTAGGGCAGCACGTCCGCATAGGACCAGCCGAGCGCGCCCTTCTGGGCCCAGCGGTCGTAGTCGCCGCGGTTGCCGCGCGTGTAGGCCATGACGTTGATCGAGGAGGAGCCGCCCAGCACCTTGCCGCGCTTGGCGTCGATGACGCGGTTGTCGAGGTTGGGCAGCGGGTCGGTGTCGTAGCCCCAGTCGTGCAAGCGCTTGTGCATCTTGCCGATGCCGATGGGGATGTGGATCAGGGGGTCGAAGTCGCGGCCGCCGGCTTCCAGCAGCAGCACGCGGCAGGCGGGGTCTTCGCTCAGGCGGTTGGCCAGCACGCAGCCGGCCGAACCGGCGCCGACGATGACGTAGTCGTATCCCGTGGTCTTGCCCATGTCGCCGATTGCCCCGTCCTTATCGCGTTGACTTTGTTCTTGATTGTCGTGCCGCGACCCTTCGCGGCCGCCCATTTTATATCATGTGGCGACGGGGCCGGGCGAAGGGCTTTGGGTGGGGGCGTGGGCCGAAACGAAAACGGGCGCCGCGGTGATCCGCGACGCCCGTCTGGGGGTCTTAGAGGTGGTCGGGCTTACTGGACGATGCGCCAGGAGCCGTCGGGCTGCTGGCAGGCGGTGCCGTAGGACGCGGTCCGCTGGCCGCCCACCGTCGTGGTCGTCTGGTATTCGCGGCAATAGGGCGCCGGCTGCTGCAGCGGGCCGCCCGGAAGCACGCTGCTCGCGATCACGGGTGGCGCGGCGATGACCGGCGGCGGGTCGGCGTAGACCACCGTCGGCGGCGCCGCGTAGACCACCGGCGGCGCGCGGTAGATCACGCGCGGGCCGTAGCCGTAGTAGACCGGGCGCGGCGCATAGTACGGACGATGGTAGTAGGGGCGGCCGTGCCCATGGCCGTAATAGCCGGTGCTGTAGCTGAAGCTGAACCCGTCGGCCTTGGCCGGCTGGGGGGAGAGGCAGGCGGCACCGGCGATGGCCAGCGCCACGACCGCGAAGATGCCACGTGACATGACTAGTTACCTCCTAGGGGCCGTTTCTCGGGTCGGCCTGACGCCGAACCCTGACAACCCACAGTCCAGATTCTAGCCGAGATCATGGCGCCATTATGACGGTTCGTGCAGGAACGAAATCTCAGGCGGAAGCGGACGGTTCAGTCGTCAGGCCGCCCCCGCCGAACAACCTACCCCTTTGGGCATAGCAAGCGTTGCGCCAGCACGATAATGCTTAACCACGTATTAATCTTTATCATGCTGAATAATATCCGGTTTTCGGCTTCATGTGGCCGGGCAGCGAGAGGCGAATGAACGACGGTTCGAACCGTGTGGGCCCATCCGGGCTTCGATGGACGCGCATCACCCAGCAGGAGCTGGATCGTGTGCTGCGTCAGCATGAGCGATTCCTGTCGGGCCAGTCGAACGGCCAGCGCGCGCTGCTCAAATTCCACGACCTCACCGGCCTCGACCTGCGCAAGAGCGACCTCAGCCAGGCCGACCTGACCGGCGCGCTGCTCAAGCAGTGCTGGATGGCCGAGGCGAAGCTGCGCATGGCCAACCTGTTCGGCGCCGACCTGCGCGTCGCCAACCTTTACCGTGCCGACCTGACGCGCGCCGACCTGCGCGGCGCCTGCTTGCGCGGCGCCGACCTCACCGAGGCCATCATGGTCGAGGCCGACGTCCGCCAGGCCGCGCTTGCCCGCCACCAGGAAAAGGAAGGCATGCAGGTGATGACCTACGAGCAGCTTTCCTCCGAGCTGAGCGCGATCATCGCGCGGCGCGTCGACCTGACCGGCGCGCTCCTGTCCGATTCGATGCTGCTCAACGCCGACCTCACCGACGCGGTGATGCGCGGGACCGACCTCAAGCGCGCCGACATGCGCAACTCCCTGCTGATCGGCGCCATGCTCGACGGCTGCGACCTCACGGGCGCCAACTTCGGCGGCGCGACGATGACCGGCGCGGTGCTCAACAAGGTCAAGCTGGAATACACGCTGTTCAAGGACACGGACATGCGCGGCGCCATCCTCGACAGCGGGGCGCGCGCCTACGACGGCTTCCACATGGCGGTCAATTCGAGCGTGCCGCCGCCGAACGATGCGATTCTCGCCGCCATGCTCGCCAAGCATGCCGAATGGGTCGACAGCACCAGCAAGGCGGGCAAGCGCGCCGACCTGACGGAGATGGACCTGACGGGCCGCGTCCTGCGCGGCGTCAACCTCGCCGCGGCGATCATGGAGCGCGCCGTGCTGCGCGACGCCGACCTGTCCAACGCCGAGCTGGCCATGGCGGTGATGCCCTTTGCCGACCTCTGCGGCGCCAACCTGACGCGCGCGGACCTGCGCGGCGCGAACCTGCAGCGTGCCGCCCTGATCGAGGCGAACCTGTCGGGCGCCAACCTGGGCCCGGTGGAGAAGATCGGCAATTCGCCGTCGCACAGCTATCCGGTGAACCTTGAGAACGCCAAGCTGATCGGCGCGAACCTGGCCGGTGTCGTGCTGCGCTCGGCCCGCCTGATGAAGGCCGACCTCAGCGAGGCCGACCTGCGCGACGCCGACTTGCGCGGCGCCGACCTGCGCGGGGCGGACCTGCGCGGCGCCAAGATGGACGGCGCCAACATGGATGGCGCCAAGCTCGACAGCAGCCACGCCGCCTAGCCTTTCCGGCCCTTCTACCCCGCCTGCCTGACCTGTTGTGTTCGCCCGCCCTGGGGGGTAAACACGCCGTCTGCCTCGCTTTCGGCGGATGACACAGGGACGGATTCATGGCCCAGACGGCCGCCCAGCTCGTAGACCCGGATCTCTTCGCGCTCCGCGCCGGCGAAATCGCCGCCGCCGGCCGCTTCCTCGACGCGCATGGCTGGGCCCCGGCGACCGCCGGCAACTATTCGGCGCGCCTCGACGGCCGCCACGCGGCGATCACGGTCTCCGGCCGCCACAAGGGCCACCTGTCGGAAGCCGACGTGATGGTCGTCGACATGGCGGGCAAGGCGCTGGACGAACGGCTGCGCCCGTCGGCGGAGACGCTGCTCCACACGCAGCTGCTGGCCGACGATGCCTCGGTCGGCGCTGTGCTGCACACCCATTCGGTGCCCTCCACCGTCCTCTCGATGATCGACCCGGGGCGCGACGAGATCGTCTTCGCCGGCTACGAGCTGCTGAAGGTCTTCGCCGGCTTCGACACGCACGAGGCCGCCGCCAGCCTGCCGATCTTCGACAACAGCCAGGACATGGTCGCCCTGTCGGCCGAGGTGCGGGCCCATTTCCGCGCCCGCCCGGCGGACAGGCGCTACCTGCCGGCTTACCTGATCCGCGGCCATGGCGTCTATGCTTGGGCCGAGGACATGGTGGGCGCCCTGCGCCACGCCGAGGGACTGGAGTTTTTGCTCGCCTGCGAACTGGAACGCCGCCGCCTCGCACGCTGACGCAGCCAAGGGAGAGAGACCGATGAGCCAGCTGAACATCTATGCCGACGCCGAACCCGCGCAGGCGACGCTCGCCACCGCCGACGCGGCGGCCATCGCGCGCGAGCTGCAGGCCATCGGCGTGCGCTTCGAGCGCTGGCAGGCTGCCCAGCCGGTCGTCGCCGGCGCCTCGCAGGACGAGATCGTGGCGGCCTATCGCGCGCCCATCGACCGGATGATGGCCGAAGGCGGCTATCAGACCGTCGACGTCATCAGCCTGACGCCGGACCATCCCGACAAGGTCGCGCTGCGCCAGAAGTTCCTCAGCGAGCACACCCACAGCGAGGACGAGATCCGCTTCTTCGTCGACGGGCAGGGGCTGTTCTCGCTCCATGCCGCCGGCAAGGTCTTCGCCGTGCTGTGCGAGAAGGGCGACCTGATCAGCGTGCCGGCGGGCATGACCCACTGGTTCGACATGGGCCCCGCGCCGCGCTTCGCCTGCATCCGCATCTTCGGCAATCCCGAAGGCTGGGTCGCGAAATACACCGGCAGCCCCATCGCCGACGGCTTCCCGCGCATCGACGCGATGGTCGCGGCGGCCTGATGGCGACGGTCACGTCCTCGATCAGGGGCGTCGTCACCGACATCGAGGGAACGACCAGCAGCATCTCCTTCGTGCATGAGGTGCTGTTTCCCTATGCCTATGCCCGCATGGGCGATTTCATCGCCACCCATGGAGACGAGCCTGCCGTGCGCGCCGCGCTCGACGAGGCCCGGCGGGAATCCGGCGATCCCGCGTTGGACGACGCGGCGCTCGCCACGCATCTGCGGCGCTGGATCGACGAGGACCGCAAGGCCACGCCGCTGAAGACGCTGCAGGGCATGATCTGGGCCGAGGGCTATCGCGCCGGCGCGTTTCAGGGCCATGTCTACGACGACGCCGTCGCGGCTCTGCGGTCATGGCATGGGCAGGGGCTGAAGCTCTACATCTACTCCTCTGGCTCCATCGCCGCGCAGAAGCAGATCTTCGGCCATACGGCGTTCGGCGACCTGACGCCGCTCTTCTCCGGCTACTTCGACACGACGACCGGCCCGAAGAAGGAAGCCGAGAGCTACCGCAAGATCTCCGCAGCCGTCGGCGTGCCGCCGGACGGTCTGCTCTTCCTCTCCGACAGCACGGACGAGATCGCCGCAGCCCGCGCCGCGGGCTGGCAGACCGTGCAGCTGCGCCGTCCGGGCGAAGCGCAGCCGGCCGGCGAGGGGGCTGTGGCGGAGAGCTTCGCCGCCATCCATCCTAACGAAGCTGTCACCTAGTCATCATTTCTCGGTAACGTCCCGGTCATCCGAACTCCCTATGAGTCGATGCGGGGGAGCCTTGGCCGCATCTAAGGCGTGGCGACGATGAGCGACCGTGCCGGCGCGAGGGCCCGCGTTCTTGCGGTTTCTTGTGCGGCTCGGACCCTGTCCGCTAACCGCGACCTGACGGATGTCAAGCCATGAACCTGATGAGACGCGGAGACTTTCTCGTCATCGCCCATCGCGGCTATTCCAATAAGCATCCCGAGAACAGCCGGGAGGCTTTCGAAGCGGCAATCGCAGCCGGAGCGGACTTGATCGAGACCGACGTGCGGCTGTCGGGCGATGGCACGCTGTATTGCAACCATGATCCCGATCTGGAACGGGTGCGCGGCACGGATCGCTGCATCGCCGAACTGACGGACGATTCGCTCGATCAGCTGAATGTGCTTCGGCTGGCCAACGTGCTGGAAATCGCGCGCGGACGCGTTGGCGTGCTGCTCGATCTGAAACTGGCTTATCGCGACTACCCGGTGCTCGTCCATGACGCCGTGAGTCTGCTGGACATGCAGGCATCGGCCGTTTTCGGCGTGCGTAGCGTCGCCCAGGCGCAGACTCTGCATGCCAAGGCGCCGGATGCGGCCATCCTCGGCCTTCTGCAGTCACGCGCCGATTTTCCGGCCTTCTTCGCTGCGGGCGGCAGCATCGCCCGCCTGTGGGAAGACGAAGCAGACGAGCAGACGGTGATGGCGGCGCGCCATGGAAATCATCCGGTCTGGATCACGGCAGGCGGCCGCAAGGAAGCTATGGCTGTGGGCGACATCGACGCGCCGCGTCTGCGCCGTTTGGTCGATCTCGAAATCGACGGGGTGCTCGTCAACGAACCGGTTGAGGCGCTGATGCTGCGCAACGAAGGCGTCGTCGCGTTATGACAGCATTTTCTCTTCGCAGACCCGTTTGTCGCGTTCGGCCAGGGCGAGGTCGGGCCGGTCGGTGGTGAAGGCGGTGGCGCCGAGGTCGAAGGCCGCGGCGATCAGCTCTTCGTCGTTGATGCCGAAGGCGCTGGCGCGCAGTCCCATGTCGCGGGCCTGGGCCAGCCTGTCGGCGGTCATCAGGGCGGCGGGCAGGGCGATTTCCGGCAGGGCCTTGGCCTGGACCAGGGCGAGGGCGGCGGCGTAGTCGTCCGGCTCGGCGATGACGTCCTTGCGCATCAGGGCGATGGCGCCGCGCACGCTGGCGAGCGACAGGGCCTTCTCCAGCGTGTCCCATTCGAAGGAGGTGAAGATCGTCCGGCGCAGCATGTCGGCGGCGCGCAGCTCGGCGATCACCTCGGCCTCCAGGCCGGGATAGCGGCTGCCGTCGGCGCGGCACTTGAATTCGAGGCGGAGGTCGATGCCCGTCGGCTTGATCAGGGCGATCAGCTCGTCGAGCAGCGGCAGAGGCTCGCCGTCCGTGCCCTTGACGGTGACGCTGCAAAGCTCGTCCCAGGTCTTGTCGGCGAGCGCGCCTTCGCCGTCGGTCGTGCGGTCCAGCGTCGCGTCATGGTGGACGACGAGCAGGCCGTCCTTGCTGCGATGGACATCGAATTCGATGAGATCGACGGGCAGGCGGATGGCGTTGCGAAAAGCCGTCAGGCTGTTCTCCGGCCAGAGGCCGGCGCCGCCGCGATGGGCCGCGATCAAGGGGAAAGGCATACGGAGGCAGAACCTAGGACTGTTGTCTGATCCTAGATAACCATTCGGCCATGACAAAACGGCGACAGATCAGTAACCGGCGGCTTTGTCGACGGTATTGACCAGCGGCAGGCCGGCTCGCGCCCGGCGGATGTTGTCGAGGATGACGTCGGCGCCGTGGGCGCCAACCGTCGCCGCCGAGTTGTGCGGCGTCACGGTCACCTTGGGATGCTGCCAGAAGGGATGATCCGCCGGCAGCGGTTCGGTCCGGAAGACGTCGAGCGTCGCCCCCGCCAGCTGGCCCGAACCGAGGGCGGCGAGGAGGTCGTCCTCGACCAGTTCCTCGCCGCGCCCGGCGTTGATCAGGTAGGCCCCCTTCGGCATGGCGGCGAAGGCGCGGGCATCCAGGATGTCCCGCGTCTCGGCGGTCAGCGGCAGCAGGCAGACGACGAGCCGGCTGCGCGCCAGGAAGGCCGGCAGCCGGTCGCGGCCGGCGAAGATCTCGATGTCGCCTGCGTCGCGCGGGCTGCGCGTCCAGGCGGCGACGGGGAAGCCGAACAGGCGCAGCTTCTCGGCGGCGGCCCGCCCGAGGTTGCCGAGGCCCATGACGCCGATGCCGAAGTCCGCCGCCGAGCGGTCGAGCCGGCGCTGCCAGCGCGCCTGGCGCTGGTTGGCCTCGTAGTCGGGCTGTTGGCGGAAATGGCGCAAGGCGTGCAGCACGACATATTCGGCCATGGTGTCGCCGCGCTCTTTGTTGACGCTGCGCACGAAGGGGATGTGGGCCGGGATCGTCGGGTCGCCGAGCAGGCCGTCGAGGCCGACGGCCATGCAGGCGATGAACTTCAGGTTGGGAAACGTGGCGAAGGCGCCCGGCGGCAAGTCCGAGGCGATGACGAACTCCACCTTCGCGGGATCGCCGCAGTCCGGCCAGAGGCGAAGCTCCGCGTCCGGCAGGGCAGCCTTCAGCACGTCGAACCAGGTCTGCACGCGCGCCTTGTTGTTCGCCTTGAGGACGATGGACATGCCTGTTAGTCGCCGTAGAGCTTGCCGGGATCCACTTCGACGCCGGCGATCTCGGTCAGCCCGCCCGTCACGCGCGGGGCGCGGAAAAAGCAGTTGTGCCGCCCCGTGTGGCAGGCGACGCCGGTCTGCTCGACCAGCATCAGCACCGCGTCGCCGTCGCAGTCGAGGCGGAAGTCGACGAGCTTCTGCACCTGGCCCGAGCTTTCGCCCTTCTGCCAGAGCTTCTTGCGCGAGCGCGAATAGTAGTAGGCGTAGCCGGTGCGCAACGTCGTCTCGACCGCCTCGCGGTCCATCCAGGCGAGCATCAGCACTTCGCCGCTGTCGTGCTGCTGGGCGATGCCGGCGACGAGGCCGTTGGCGTCGAACTTCATCTGGCCAAGGATTTCGGCGATGGCGGCGGGGCTGGCGGGCAGGGCGGGTGCGCCGGCAGGAGCTGTGGTCGTGGTCATGGAGCGGCTTTCCGATTTGAGGCGAGCGCCGATGGTCGTCGTTGACAACGCGCCCGTCAACAGTGTTATAATATAACAATATAGGCGAGCGGCTTGATTTTTCTAGCCTTTAGCTACGCCTCGGAGCTCCAAGCCATGGCCCAGCGTCGCCCCAGCCTGCCGCCCGCCCTGTCGCGCGGCCACGACCATCACCAATGCGTCCATGACGCGCTCGAAGCCGCCGACCAGCTCTGCGCGAGCCGCGACGTGCGCCTCACCGAGGTGCGCCGGCGCGTCCTCGAGCTGATCTGGGCATCGCATGCTCCCGTCGGCGCTTACGCCATCATGGACCTGCTGCGCGGCGAGGGGCGCAACGCCATGCCGCCGACGGTCTACCGCGCTCTCGACTTCCTGCTCGAGCAGGGGCTGATCCATCGCATCGCCTCGCTCAACGCCTACATCGGCTGCAGCCATCCGGGCGACGCGCACGCCATGCAGTATCTCATCTGCAAGAAATGCGGCACGGTCGCGGAAATCGACGATCCCGCCATCGACAAGGCCATCGCCGCCACCACCGAGACACTCGGCTTCGCCCTCGACAGCCAGACGGTCGAGGTCGCCGGGGTCTGCCGCGACTGCCGCGACGCCACGCGATGAACGCTCCCGTGCAAGAGGCCGCGCCGCTCGTCGCGGCGCATTCGATCTGCGTCGCCTTCGCCGGACGCGAGGTGCTGCATGACGTCAGCCTCGCCGTGCGGCCCGGCCGCGTCGTCACCCTGATCGGCCCCAACGGCGCCGGCAAGTCCACCCTGGTGCGCGTGCTGCTCGGCCTGACCGCGCCGACCCACGGCAGGGTGGAACGCCGGCCGGGCCTGCGCATCGGCTACATGCCGCAGTCGCTCGCCATCGACCGCGACCTGCCGATGACCGTGCGCCGCTTCCTGCAGCTCTCCGGCGTGCGCGACCAGACCGCCATCTTGCGCACCCTCGACGAGGTCGGCGCCGCCTACACCATCGGCCAGCCGGTGCAGGTGCTGTCGGGCGGCGAATTCCAGCGCGTGCTGCTCGCCCGCGCTTTGCTGCGCAATCCCGACCTGCTGGTGCTCGACGAGCCGGTGCGCAGCGTCGACGTGACGGGCCAGGCGGAGCTCTACGACCTGATCGGCAAGCTGCGCCAGACGCACCATTGCGGCGTGCTGATGGTGTCGCACGACCTGCATCTCGTCATGGCCTCGACCGACGAGGTGATCTGCCTCAACCAGCATGTCTGCTGCGCCGGCACGCCCGAATCGGTGAGCCGCCATCCGGAGTATTTCGCCATGTTCGGCCCGACCATCGCGCCGAGCCTGGCGGTCTACACCCATGCGCATGACCACGCCCATGACGCCGCCGGCCATCTGCTGTCGCTCGACGGCAAGCCGCTGGAAGAGCACGGGCACGATCATGCCGATCACGACCACACTCATGAGCATGATCATTCTCGTAGGGGCCATTCCCATGGATGATTTCCTGATCCGGGCACTTCTCGCCGGCTTTGGCGTGGCGCTGATCTGCGGCCCGCTCGGCGCCTTCGTCGTCTGGCGGCGCATGTCGTTCTTCGGCTCTACCTTGGCCCATTCGGCGCTGCTCGGCGTGGCGCTCGGCTATGCGCTGCACTTCGACATGACGCTCGGCATGTTCCTGGTGTCGGTCGTGCTGGCGGTTGCGCTCTATCTCGCCGAACGGCGCAAGTCGCTGGCGACCGACACGCTGCTCGGCGTGCTGGCCCATGCCTCGCTCGCCGCCGGCATCGTCTTCATGGCCTTCCTCGACACCTTGCGCACCGACCTGCTGTCGCTGCTGTTTGGCGACGTGCTGTCGGTCACCATGGCCGACCTCTACTGGATCTATGGCGGCGGCGCGCTCTGCCTGATCGTGCTGATCTGGCTCTGGCGCCCTCTGCTCGCCATGACCGTGCATGAGGAGATGGCGCAGGTCGAAGGCGTCAACACGGTGCTGGCGCGCTTTCTGTTCATGCTGCTGCTGGCGGTGATCGTGTCGGTGTCGCTCAAGATCGTCGGCATCCTGCTGATCACCTCGCTGCTCGTCATCCCGGCGGCGACGGCGCGGCGGCTGTCGCGCACGCCCGAGCAGATGGCGGCCATCGCGGCGGCCATCGGCTGCATCGCGGTGGGCGGGGGAATGGCGGAATCCTATGCCTGGGACTTGCCGTCGGGCGCCGCCATCGTGCTGACGGCGACCGCGCTGTTCGTCGCCGTGGCGCTCTGGCCGAAGCGGCGCGTCGACGCGGCGGAGGCTAGCTTGCCGCCGCGAGGCGCTTGAAGCCGTCGGCCAGGTCGGCGATCAGGTCGTCGACGTCTTCCAGGCCGACATGCAGGCGCAGCAGCGGGCCTTCGGCGGCCCACGGCACCGCCGTGCGGATCGCCGTCGGGTTGACCGGAATGATCAGGCTCTCGAAGCCGCCCCAGCTGTAGCCCATGGCGAACAGCCGCATGCCGTCGAGCATGGCGGCGAGCGCCGCCTTCGACGCGGGCTTCAGCACGATGGAGAACAGGCCCGAGGCGCCCGTGAAGTCGCGCTTCCAGACGTCGTGGCCGGGGCATTCGGCGAAGGCGGGATGCAGAATCTTCGCCACTTCGGGGCGCGCCTTGAGCCACTCGGCGACTTTCAGCGCGCTCTTCTGGTGGCGCTCCAGCCGCACGCCGAGCGTGCGAAGCCCGCGCAGCGCGAGGTAGCAGTCGTCGGGGCCGGGGGCCGCGCCGAACATGGCGACGGTCTTGCGCACCTTCAGGAAGGTCTCCGGCGTGGTGACGACGACGCCCATCATGGCGTCGGAATGGCCGACGATGTATTTCGTCGCCGAATAGACGGACACGTCGATGCCATGGTCGAACGCCTTGTAGAAGAGCGGCGTCGCCCAGCTGTTGTCCATGATGACTGCCGCGCCGACCTTGTGGGCGGCCTCCGCGATGGCGGGGATGTCCTGCACCTCGAAGGTCAGCGAGCCCGGCGCTTCGACGACCACGGCCTTCGTGTTGGGCCGCAGCAGCGCGCTGATGCCGGCGCCGATCATCGGATCGTAGTAGGTCGTCTCGACGCCGAACTTCTTCAGGAAGTCGTTGCAGAACTTGCGCGTCGGGTCATAGGCCGAATCAGTCACCAGCAGGTGGTCGCCGGCTTCGACGAAGGCGGCGATGGTGGCGTCGAGCGCCGCGACGCCGGAGCCGCAGGCGATGCCGCGCCGGCCCTGGCCGCCGTCCAGTTCCGCCATGGCGTCCTGCAGCGCGAAGGTCGTCGGCGTGCCGTGGCGGCCGTAGTAGACCGCGTCGAACGGCGTCTTGTTGACGGCCTCGAGCGCGGCGACGCTCGGGAAGGTGATCGTCGAGGCGTGGTAGACGGGCGGGTTGACGATGCCGTGATGCGCCGCCGAATCGCGGCCGAGCGTGGTGAGCAGAGTGTCCGGCTTGAGGGGCGTGCCGTCGGATTTGTTGGCCATGATCTCTATTTTTCTACGGGTGCGTCTGCTTGCGCGCCCCATTCCGACCAGGAGCCGTCATAGACCGCGGCGTCGTCGCGCCCGGTGAGGTAGAGGCCGAAGGCGAGAATGGCGGCGGTGAGGCCGGAGCCGCAGCTGGCGGTGACGCGCTGCTTGGTGGTGACGCCGACGTCGGCGAAGAGCTTCTGCAGTTCGGCGGGCGCTTTCATCGTGCCGGTCGCGCCGTCGATCAGGGCCTGGAACGGCAGGTTGCGGCTGCGGGGAATATGGCCGCCCTTCAGGCCGGGGCGCGGCTCGGGCTCGACGCCCTTGAAGCGGCCTTCGCTGCGCGCGTCGACCACGAGGTCGCGTTCCGAATCGATGTTGGCGCGCATGGCGGCGAGGTCGCGCACCAGCTTGCCGTTGAAATGGGCGCGGAAGTTCTTCGGCGCGGGCGTCGGACTGGCGGCCTCGGCCGGGCGGCCTTCCTTGCGCCATTTCGGCAGGCCGCCGTCGAGCACGGCGACGCGGCTATGGCCGAAGGCGCGGAAGGTCCACCAGGCGCGCGGCGCGGCGAAGATGCCGGCGCCGTCGTAGATCACCACGTCGTCCTCGTTGCCGATGCCGAGCGCGCTGACCGCCGCACCGAATTCGGCAGGCGTCGGCAGCATGTGGGGCAGGGAAGAGCTGGTGTCGGCGATGCGGTCGATGTCGAAGAACATCGCGCCGGGAATGTGCCCGGCGGCATATTCGGCTTGGGCGTCGCGCGCCTGAGCGGGCATGTACCAGGAGGCGTCGAGGATCTTGAGGTTCGGGTTGCCGAGCCGTTCGGCGAGCCAGTCGGTCGAGACGAGGGGCGGCAGCTGCTCGGTCATGCCGTCACAGCCAGTCCGGCACGGGCAGGTGGCGTTCGCGCAGGAACTTCGGATTGAACAGCTTCGACTGATAGCGCTGGCCGTAGTCGGCGAGGATGGTGACGATGGTGTGGCCCGGGCCCATCTGCTTGGCGAGCTTGATGGCGCCGGCGACGTTGATGCCGGACGAGCCGCCGAGGCAGAGGCCTTCGTACTTCAGCAGGTCGAACACCACGGGCAGGGCCTCTTCGTCCGTCACCTGGAAGGCCTCGTCGATCGGCGCGCCTTCGAGGTTCTTGGTAATGCGGCCCTGGCCGATGCCCTCGGTGATCGAGGTGCCTTCGGCCTTCAGCTCGCCGTGCTTGTAGTAGTTGTAGAGCGACGCGCCCATCGGGTCGGCGATGGCGATGACGACCTTGCTGCTGCGGTCCTTGAGCGCCAGTCCGGTGCCGGCCAGCGTGCCGCCGGTGCCGACGGCGCAGACGAAGCCGTCGACCTTGCCGTCGGTCTGGCGCCAGATCTCCGGGCCGGTGCCCTCGACATGGGCCATGCGGTTGGCGATGTTGTCGAACTGGTTGGCCCAGACTGCGCCGTTGGGCTCCTTGGCGGCGAGCTCTTCGGCGAGGCGGCCGGAATATTTCACGTAGTTGTTCGGATCGGAATAGGGCACGGCGGGCACTTCGATCAGCTCGGCGCCGCACAGCCGCAGCATGTCCTTCTTTTCCTGGCTCTGCGTGTCGGGGATCACGATCACCGAACGGTAGCCGCGCGCGTTGCCGACCAATGCCAGGCCGATGCCGGTATTGCCGGCGGTGCCTTCGACGATGACGCCGCCCGGCTTCAGCACGCCGCGCTTCTCGGCGTCGCGGATGATGAAGAGCGCCGCGCGGTCCTTGACCGAGCCGCCGGGATTGAGGAATTCGGCCTTGCCGTAGATTTCGCAGCCGGTGTCGTCGGAGGCCTTGCGCAGGCGAATGAGCGGCGTCTTGCCGATGGTGCCGAGGAAGCCGTTACGAATATCCATGGGGTGCGTGTTCTACAATCTTGTTATGGGAAAAGCCTTGGTTTCCCTTGGCTCTATCGTGGATTGCAGAGTACCGGCAGGGTCGGCAGGGATCAAGTCAGGCGCTCGCCCCCCAGCTTGCGCGCACTTTATCGCGGTTCAGGGCGAGCCATTGCAGCGCAATAATGGTCAGCCCGTTGGTGTACCGCCCTTCGTCCAGCCAAGCGATGGCTCGTGCGGCAGGGACCACCATGACGCGAATATCCTCGCCTTCGCCGTCCATGCCATGGAGGCCGCCGGCCTTGCTGGCATCGACCCGGCCGCAGAACAGCGCGCAGCTTTCCGACGAGCCGCCTGGCGTGGTCAGATAATGATGCATCAGGATGAGATCGGCGATGTCGCAGCCCGATTCTTCCTGGGCTTC
>DASYCO010000034.1:0-20713 GCA_036500145.1 Alphaproteobacteria bacterium
GCTGCAAGGTGATGAGCATCACGGCTCTCGCCAAGCCGCATGGCGTCTGGTGCAGCCATTGCCGGATCGGCGGCGGCTGCCAGATCCACCAGACCAAGCCGGCGGAATGCACCGACTTCTACTGCGGCTACCTGCAGGACGTCCGCTTCGGCGAGGAATGGCGGCCGAGCAAGTGCAAGTTCGTCATGGTCGCCGAGATGGACGGCGACCGCGTCGCCATCCACGTCGACCCGCAGCGGCCGGACGCCTGGCGCCAGGCGCCGTTCTACGCGCAGTTCAAGGAATGGGCGCAGTCGGGCGTCGTCACCGGCATCCAGGTCACCGCCCATGTCGGCCGGCGCAGCTGGGTGATCCTGCCGGACCGCGACGTCGACCTCGGCGAGGTCGCCGACGACGAGCTGATCGTCACCCAGAAGAGCATGACGCCCCTCGGCGTCCGGCTCGACGCCGTCAAGATGCGCCGGGACGATCCCCGGGCCCCGGCGCGCAAGGCCGCGCCGCCGTCCGCCGCCGAGCCGCCCCCGTCAAGCTGACGCCCGGCTTGCGCTCCCGACCGCTTTTGCGCATTGTCCGGCCCATGAATTCCACGTTGCCGCCCCTGCCCCAGCCCAATGTCCCGAAGGCCGCGCTCGTCACCGGCGCCGCCCATCGCATCGGCCGCGCCGTGGCGCTTGGCCTCGCGGCGGACGGCTACGCCGTGGCGCTGCACTGCCACCGCTCGGCGGCGGACGCCGAGGCCCTGGCCGGCGAGATCGCCCAGGCCGGCGGCAAGGCCGTGACGCTGCAGGCCGACCTGGCCGTCGAGGCCGAGGTCGGCGGGCTGATCGCCCAGGCGACCGCCGCGCTCGGCCCGCTCGGCATCCTGGTCAACAACGCCTCGCTGTTCGAGCGCGACGAGGCCCTGACGACGACCCGCGAAAGCTGGGACGCCCACATGGAGCCCAACCTGCGGGCGCCCTTCGTGCTGTCGCAGGACTTCGCCCGCCAGCTGCCGGCCGCCGCCAGCGGCGTGATCGTCAACCTGCTCGACGAGCGCGTGTTGAACCTGACGCCCCACTTCACCAGCTATACGCTGAGCAAGGCGGGCCTGTGGACGTTGACGCAGACCCTGGCGCTCGCCTTGGCGCCGCGCATCCGCGTCGTCGGCATCGGCCCTGGCCCGGTGCTGCCGAGCCCGCACCAGAGCGACGCGCAGTTCATCCAGCAGTACAGCTCGATGCCGCTGCAGCGCCCCTCGTCGCCGGACGAGATCCTCGGGGCGGTGCGCTTCATCCTCGCCACGCCGTCGATGACCGGCCAGGTGCTGCTGCTCGACAGCGGCCAGCATCTCGGCTGGAGCCAGCCGCGCGGCGAGCCGCCGTTCTAAGTCGCGGCGTCCGCCGCATGTATTTTCGACGGCCTGCCCTGTTACAAGAGCCGTCCAGGAGTTCAGTCCATGGCCAACGATCCCAAGCTGCAGGCGATACCCGGCGGGCTTTCCCAGCCCCAGGGGCCGAGCCAGTCCCAGACCCCCAGCGCCAAGGCGCTGGACGCGACGCCCGGCATCTCGCTGTCCGGCCTGCGCCGCGTGTTCCTGCGCGACATGGTGCTGGGCTGCAGCATCGGCATCTACCGGCATGAGAAGGACGCGCCGCAGCGCGTGCGCATCAACCTCGACCTCGCCGTGCGCGAAGGCGAGAGTCCTCTACAAGACGACCTCGCCAACGTCGTCGACTATGCGGAAATCGCCGACGGCATCCGCGCCATCGTCGGCGACGGCCATGTGAACCTGGTCGAGACGCTGGCGGAACGCATCGCCGCCTTCTGCCTGCGCGATCCGCGCGTCGCCTCGGCGCAGGTGCGCGTCGAAAAGCTCGACGTCTTCACCGACGCAGCCGGCGCCGGCGTCGAGATCACCCGGCACCGGGCCCCCTGAGACATCGCTCCTATGGGACGGTAACAAGCGGGAAACGGCGGAAATCCGCCATTCCCGACCGGGCCGGCGAGGCCAAGTTTTGCACAGGGGTTCCAAAAGCCCGTCAAGCCCCTGTTCCGCTGCTGTTCAAAAAAACTTTTACCCGATGAATCCGCATTGACTTTGAATTTTTACATAAAATTCAATTGGTTGGATAATTTGCACTTTTTTTGGGCAAGGACGTGACGACTCAAGAGTCCGTAGCCGGAACCTGATCGCCAAGCCTCTCCTCCACATATTTATCCACAGATATCGTGGATAGTTTTCAGTGCTGTGACACAAACTCGTGAAAGGTCAGAGGCGTCGCCGCGCCGTTAAGAATTTCCGCGTCAACTCATGCGTCACATGAATTGACGATGCTCAACGCCAAGCGCGCCGCCGATTTCGCTTTAGACGCCCCAGGCTCATCCCAATTGCGCTGCGCTTCTGCCTTATGCCGAAATAGATAACGGCACGATGACCGAGACGCCGCATCCGCAAAGTGCGTATGCGCTGCGGACGCGATCGCTCGCCGTTCGGACGACTAACGGCGTGAACATCGCGCTTGAGGTCGCTCGCCGGTCGACGCATCTTCGCCGCCGGATCGGAAGCGGACGTGCGCGACTGCCGCGCGATGCAGAATCGGACATGTCCACCCCCTTCAACCCTGCACAATGGATGACTTGATGGATCAACGTTTCGCATTCGGACGGAACTGGCAGAGCTATGCGGCCAACCTGCCGCCCGCTGCCGCCGTGCAGGTGCAGCGATCCCTGAATGCCATGATCGGCGAAGGCAAGGTCGCCGGACGCTCCTTCCTCGACATCGGCTCGGGCAGCGGGCTCTTCTCGCTCGCCGCGACGGCGCTCGGCGCGCGCCGCGTCCATTCCTTCGACTACGACGCCGACAGCGTCGCCTGCACGGCGTCGATCAAGGCGGCCTTCGCGCCGGACGCCGCCTGGACGGTCGAGCGCGGCGACGTCCTCGACCCTGCCTATGTCGCCAGCCTCGGCAGCTGGGACATCGTCTATTCCTGGGGCGTCCTGCACCACACTGGCGACATGCAGCGCGCCATCGCCCATGCGGCGGGCTTGGTCGCGCCGGGCGGCAACCTATATATCGCCTTGTACAACGACCAGGGCTGGCTGAGCCGCTTCTGGCTGCGCGTGAAGCGGTTCTACGTGGCAGCCCCCTCCTGGCTTCAGAAGGTCATGAATGCCGGCTTTTTCCTCGCCTTCGCCGCAGTGCTTGCCGTCGCCGACCTGGTCCGGCTGCGCAATCCCCTCATTCGCTACAACGGCAAAGACACCCGCGGCATGACGCTCTACACCGACGTTGTCGACTGGATCGGCGGCTACCCGTTCGAGGTCGCCACGCCCGCCGCCGTGACCGAGTTCATGGCCGCGCAGGGCTTCGCGCCGCTCAAGATCGTGGACGTCGGCTTCCGCCAGGGCTGCAATGAGTTCCTGTTCCAGCGCGCCGAAGACGCCGCCACCTCCGCCGTCGCTGGACACGCCAGGTAGGGCGCATGGCAGGGCGGACTCGCAAAGGACCGGGAGACACCCCACCGCAGGACGGAGCAGCCGTCGAGCCGGCCGCCGTCTCTGCGGGCGATTCGCCGCCGCCCAGCGCTGGCGCGCACGGGGTCGCCGAAGCGCCGATGCCGTTCCTCGCCGAGGACGCTCCCGCCACGCCGGGCGAGGCGCGCGAGATCGGCGCCGCCGTCATCAAGAACGTCATCAAGACCATCGGCACCTCGCCCGGCGTCTACCGGATGCTCAACGCGGCCGGCGACGTGCTCTACGTCGGCAAGGCGAAGAACCTCAAGAACCGCGTCACCAGCTACACCCATCCCGACCGGCTGAGCACGCGCATCGCGCGCGTCGTCGCCGCCACAGCCAGCATGGAAGTGGTGACGACGCACACCGAGGCGGAAGCGCTGCTGCTCGAAAACAACCTGATCAAGCAGCTCAAGCCGCGCTACAACGTGCTGCTGCGCGACGACAAGTCGTTCCCCTACATCCTCATCACCGGCGACACCGACTGGCCGCGCATCACCAAGTACCGCGGCGCGCAGACCCAGCCCGGCGAGTATTTCGGCCCCTTCGCCTCCGCCGGCACGGTCAACCAGACGCTCGCCATCCTGGAGCGCGCCTTTCCCTTGCGCTCCTGCTCCGACAGCGTGTTCGCCACGCGCACGCGGCCCTGCCTGCAGTTCCAGATCAAGCGCTGCACCGCGCCCTGCGTCGAGCGCATCGGCAAGCCCGACTACGACCTGATCGTCGACCAGGCCCGCCTGTTCCTGACCGGCCGCAGCCAGGACATCCAGCAGGCCCTGTCGGCGCAGATGACGGCGGCGAGCGAGGCGATGGACTACGAGGGCGCCGCCGTGCTGCGCGACCGCATCCGCGCCCTGACGCAGATCCAGTCGCGCCAGGACATCCACGTGCAGGGCCTCGGCGAGGCCGACGTGCTGGCGGTCCACATCGAGGGCGGCCAGTGCTGCATCCAGGTGTTCTTCTTCCGCGCCGGGCAGAACCTGGGCAACCGCAGCTACTTCCCGAGCCAGACGGCGAACATGACGCCCGAGGACATTCTCGAAGGCTTCATGGGCCAGTTCTACAACAACCATCCGCCGCCGAAGCTGATCCTGACCAGCCACGACCTGCCCAACGCGCCGCTGATGGCCGAGGCGCTGTCGCTGCGCGCGACGCGCAAGGTGGCGATCGGCGCGCCGCAGCGCGGCAGCAAGCGCAAGCTGATCGAGCATGCCCTGGCCAACGCCGGCCAGGCGCTGGCGCGGCGCATGGCGGAGAGCGCGACCCAGCGCAAGCTGCTCGAAGGCGTCGCCGACGTCTTCGGCCTCGACGGCGCGCCGGACCGCATCGAGGTCTACGACAACAGCCACATCTCGGGCACCAACGCGATCGGCGCGATGATCGTCGCCGGCCCGGAAGGGCTGATGAAGAACGCCTGGCGCAAGTTCAACATCCGCACCGTGGCGCCCACCGGCCACAGCGAGAACAGCCAGGGCGGCGACGACTACGCCATGATGCGCGAGGTGCTGACGCGCCGCTTCGCCCGCGCCCTGAAGGAAGACCCCGAGCGCACCAAGGGCCAGTGGCCCGACCTGGTGCTGATCGACGGCGGCGCCGGCCAGCTCAAGATCGCCTGCGAGGTCTTCGCCGACCTCGGCGTCACCGATGTCGCCATCGCCGGCGTCGCCAAGGGCGCCGACCGCAACGCCGGGCGCGAACGCTTCTTCATGCCGGGGCGGGAGCCCTTCAGCCTGGAGATGCAGGATCCCGTGCTCTACTTCCTGCAGCGGCTGCGCGACGAGGCGCACCGCTTCGCCATCGGCGGCCACCGGGCGAAGCGTTCCGCCGCCATCGTGAAGTCGCAGCTCGACGAGATCGCCGGCATCGGCGCCACGCGCAAGCGCGCCCTGCTGCACCATTTCGGCTCGGCCCGCGCCGTCGCCGAGGCGGGCCTCGGCGACCTCGAAGCCGTGCGCGGCATCTCCAAGGCCGTGGCGAAGAAGATCTACGACCACTTCCACAGCGGCCAATAGGGCGAACCGCGGCGGATCGATGGCAGGCGCAAGTCCGCCTGCCACGTAAAATGACCGTTATCTGTGCGAAAGACGCAGTGACGAGCGGGTGACTGCCTGGGCGACTGGCCGGATTGCCAGTGGCCGTTCCACGCCCAGGTGGCTAAAATGGCCGCCTGTTCCCTTCCGCGAGCGTCGCCGCCCATGCCCCTGAGCCTGCCGAACCTGCTGACCTTCTCGCGGATCGCGGTGATCCCGCTGCTGGTCGCCGCCTTCTACCTGGAAGACCCGCTCGGCAACATCGTGGCGGCCGCGCTCTTCACGCTGGCCTCGATCACCGACTATCTCGACGGCTACCTGGCGCGTGCCTGGAGCCAGCAGTCGAACCTCGGACGCTTCCTCGACCCGGTGGCCGACAAGCTGATGGTGTCGGCGGCCATCCTGATGATGGTCGCCTTCGACAGCATCGCCGGCTGGTCGATCCTCGCCGCCCTCGTCATCCTCTGCCGCGAGATCCTCGTCTCCGGCCTGCGCGAGTTCCTCGCCGAGATCCGCGTCGGCCTGCCGGTCAGCCGGCTCGCCAAGTGGAAGACGGCGATCCAGATGATCGCGCTGATCCTGCTGCTGGTCGGCGATTCGGCGCCGGCCTGGATGCATGCCGTCGCCCTCGGCGACGTCGCGCTGTGGATCGCCGCCGCGCTGACCCTCATCACCGGCTACGACTACCTGCGCGCCGGCCTGCGCCACATGCGCGAAGACCCTGCCGCCGGCCCCGCCGAGTGACTCGGCCGCGCCGATGAAGCTGCTCTATTTCGCCTGGCTGCGCACCCGCATCGGCCGGGCCGAAGAAACCCTGACGCCCCCCGCCGACGTCGTCACCGTCGGCGCGCTGCTGGAATGGCTGCGCGCGCAGGGCCCCGGCTACGCCGAGGCGCTGGCCGACCTGTCGGTGGTGCGTGTCGCCGTGAATCAGGACTTCGCCCAGAGCGGCGATCCGGTGAAGCCCGGCGACGAAGTGGCGCTGTTTCCGCCGGTCACGGGCGGGTAAAGTTTCGCTTTGCCCCATTCGTCATGCTCGCACGTGTTGCGAGCATCCACACCTTGGCGGCGTTTCAAAAGAAAGTCGCGGATGGCCGGAACAAGTCCGGCCATGACGCGTAAAAAAGGACCGTCTATCGCATGATCCGCGTGCAGCGCGAAGACTTCGACATCGGCGCCGAATTGGATGCGTTGACGGTGGGCCGCACGGACATCGGCGGCCTGGCGAACTTCGTCGGCCTGGTGCGCGACTTTGTCGGCAAGGACAAAGCCATCGGCGCCGACGTCGCGGCGCTCACCCTCGAACACTATCCCGGCATGACCGAGAAGCGCCTGGCTGATATCGAGGCCGAGGCCAACGCGCGCTGGCCGCTCGCCGCCAGCCTCATCATCCACCGGTACGGCCGCATGATGCCGGGCGAGCGCATCGTCATGGTCGCCTGCGCCGCCGCTCATCGCGAAGACGCCTTCGCCGCCTGCCAATTCCTGATGGACTGGCTCAAGACCTCGGCCCCTTTCTGGAAACAGGAAGACACGCCCGATGGCCCGCGCTGGGTCGAAGCCGACACCAAGGACGACGCGCTGGCGGCAAGGTGGAAAAAGTAGCCTGCCCGCTTGGGCTCGCCTCCCGCCCTTTTATCGGCCGCAAGATTTCAGCGACAAAACCTGCGTATCGAATCCGAAGCGGAAAATTTTGCCGCGAACATCAACCAGCCGGAATTTGCTTGGGTTGGCGATAGCGCCATACTAAATTTCTGTCGCGGCCTGCCGCGCAGCAGGAAAAGAGCTTAATATGGAGTGCATATGCACCGCATTTTAGTGAGATTCGCAGCGGCTATGGCGCTTGCGATATCATGGCTCATCGCCCTGCCTGCCGTTTCACACGCGCAGACCATGCCGCCCCCACAGATCGCTGTCGACGTATGGGATCCGCTATGGACCGACGCCGAAGCCGCTCGTGTCTTTTCAGAAAGCCGGCAGATCGTCGCCAATGACGGCAGGTGCCTTCACATCGTCAATAGCGACGACAGTTCGGCGCTCAACGGCTTGCGGACTGAAGCCAGCTTTCAATTGCGCCCATGCGATCCCAGAATGCTCGAACAGCGATTCATACCCGACGCCAACTTCATCAAGCCCGCCATGAAGGGACGCCCCTCATCCGAAAAGAAGCCCGCCAGTCAAACCGCCTGGTATTCGGCCTGCGCCACATTTCGATACAACGCGTTTTCTTTGGTCACGCGCAAATGCGGCAGTGAGTACGATCCGGACTTTCAGCGCTGGGTTTTTAACGGCAAGGAATTCGTCAGCCCGATGAATCCCTTCAAGAGATGCCTCCAGGCCCCTGATCCGAAGGAACGCCTGGCCTATGTCACCGGAAGCGATTGCGACGGCGGACCCAGGCAGCAGTGGAGCTGGCGTTAACGCCACCGCAGCTCGCAACGACAACGCAAAAGGGCGCTCGAATGAGCGCCCTTTTACTTGGCCATGCCGCCGGCAATCAAGCGCTCACGGGCGCCTTGCCATTCACCAGCGCGTCATAGTCTTCCATCAGCGCGCGGGTGACCGGGCCGACGGTGAACTTGTACTCGTCGACTTCGGAGACCGGCGTCACCTCGGCGGCGGTGCCGGTGAGGAACATCTCCTGCGACTTGCCGAGCTCTTCCGGCATGATGGCGCGCTCGGTCACCTTGATGCCGCGCTTGCGCGCGAGGTCGATCACCGTCTGGCGCGTGATGCCGTTGAGGAAGCAGTCCGGCGTCGGCGTGTGGATCTCGCCGTTCTGCACCAGGAAGACGTTGGCGCCGGTCGATTCGGCGAGCTGGCCGCGATAGTCGAGCATCAGCGCGTCGTCGTAGCCCTTGGCCTCGGCCGCGTGCTTGCTGAGCGTACAGATCATGTAGAGGCCGGAGGCCTTGGCATGCACCGGCTCGGTCTCGGGCGACGGACGCTTGTAGAGGGCGCGCGTCAGGCGCAGGCCGCGCAGGCGCGCTTCCGGCGTGAAGTAGGACGGCCATTCCCAGACGGCGATGGAGACGTGGATCTTGGTGGCCTGCGCCGACACGGCCATCATCTCGGTGCCGCGCCAGGCGACGGGACGGACGTAGGCATTGGCGAAGCCGGAGGCCTTCACCATCTCCTCGCTGGCCTTGTCGATCTCCTCGACGCTGTAGGGGATCTTCATGCCGAGCAGCTCGGCCGACTTGAACAGGCGCTGGGTGTGCTCGTGCAGCTTGAAGATCTTGCCCGAGTAGGCGCGCTCGCCCTCGAAGACGACGCTGGCGTAGTGCAGACCATGGCTGAGAACGTGGATGTTGGCTTCGCGCCAAGGCACTTGCTTGCCGTCGAACCAGATCAAGCCGTCACGATCGTCAAAAGGAAGAGCCATGGTAATTTTCTTTCGTCAGGACTGGGGGTGAGGAAAGGCTATTGCGTCAGGTAGCATCCTCGGGCATATATGTCAACATGGCTGACATAAAATCCGGCGTGAACCCGCTCTTTCTGCGCGAAGAAGAACTTCGCCAAGGCATCGAGCTGCTGTTCTACGCCTATCGCGACTTCACCGACGAAGCGGACACCGTGCTGGCGCGCTACAAGCTCGGCCGCGCCCATCACCGCGCCCTCTACTTCGTCGGCCGGCATCCCGGCATCAGCGTGTCGGAGCTGCTCGCCATCCTGCGCATCACCAAGCAGAGCCTGGCCCGCGTGCTGAACGACCTGGTGCGCCAGGGCTTCATCACCCAGACCGCCGGCATGACCGACCGCCGCCGCCGCCACCTGGAGCTGACGCCCAAGGGCCTCGAGCTCGAACGCCAGCTCACGGAGAAGCAGCGCGCCCGCGTCGCCCGCGCCTATCGCCAAGCCGGCGCCGAGGCGGTCGAGGGCTTCCGCAAGGTGCTGCTCGGCATCATCAACGAGCATGACCGCCGGCTCTTGCAGCCGCCCGGAACGCAGCTTGCCGGGCCCGGCACGCCGGCAACGCCGCCCCACCGTCCCTGATGTGCCGTCCATGATGTGCCGCCTGTGATGCGCCGCCTGTGATGCGCCGCCCCTGACGCATCGCCGCCTTTTCCGCCTATAATCGGCCCATGAGCGACCAGCCCAGCGACTTCCTCGACAAGGCGGCCGGCGACAAGACGGCCGGCGCCGACGCGCCGCACGTGCTGGTGGTCGACGACGACCGCCGCCTGCGCGACCTGCTGCAGCGCTACCTGTCCGAGAACGGCTTTCGCGTCACCACGGCGGGCGACGCCGCGCTGGCGCGCGCCAAGCTCGCCAGCATCGCCTTCGACCTCCTGGTGCTCGACGTGATGATGCCCGGCGAATCGGGCCTCGACCTCACCGCCAGCCTGCGCAAGGACAGCCGCGTGCCGATCCTGCTGCTCACCGCCATGAGCGAGGCCGACGACCGCATCCGCGGCTTCGAGCGCGGCGCCGACGACTACCTGCCGAAGCCATTCGAGCCGCGCGAGCTGGTGCTGCGCATCCGCACGATCCTGACGCGCGTGCGCGAGCCGGCGCCGAAGGCCGCGCCGCCGACGCTGCTGCGCTTCGGCGACTACCTGTTCTCGCCGCTGCGCGACGAGCTGCGGCGCGGCGCCGTCGTCGTGCGGCTGACCTCCGGCGAGGCCAGCCTGCTGCGCGCCCTGGCGGAGAAGCCCGGCGAGCCGGTCAGCCGCGAGGACCTGTCGCGCCGCACCGGCCAGGGCGACGGCGGCGACGCCGAGGACGCCGGCGCCACCCGCGCCATCGACGTGCAGGTGACCCGCCTGCGCCGCAAGATCGAGCCCGACCCGAAGGCCCCGCGCTACCTGCAGACCGTGCGCGGCCAGGGCTACGTGCTGCGGCCGGATTGAGGACCGCAACGCCATGACGCCTCACCGCATGAAGCCCCGCAGATGAACGCCTTCACCCAGCAGATCAAGCGCCTGCTGCCGCGCGGCCTGTTCGGCCGCTCGCTGCTGATCATCGTCATGCCGCTGATCCTGCTACAGCTCATCTCGGCCACCGTGTTCTACGAGCGCCACTGGGACAACGTGGCGCGCCGCCTCGCCCTCACCCTGGCCGGCGACATCGGCACCGTCGTCGATTCCTTCCGCGAGACCAACGACCCGCAGGCCCGCGAGCGCGTGCTGACCATCGCCGCCGTCAACATGGCGCTCGGCCTGTCGTTCCGCGACGACGCCATCCTGCCCAACGTCGTGCCCGAGAAGATGATCGAGGGCGACGAGATCCTTCTGCATACCCTGTCGGACATGCTCGGCCGCCCCTTCACCTTCGAGCTGACCGGCCCGTCCGGCGACATCGCCATCCACGTGCAGCTGCCCGACGGCGTGCTCGACGTGCTGGCGCCGCGCAAGCGGCTCTACACCTCCACCACCTACATCTTCGTCATGTGGATGGTGGGCTCGTCGCTCGTGCTATTCGGCGTCGCCATGATCTTCATGCGCAACCAGGTGCGGCCGATCCGCCGCCTCGCCATCGCCGCCGACGCGCTCGGCAAGGGCCGCGACGTGCCGACCTTCAAGCTGCAGGGCGCCACCGAAGTGCGCCAGGCCGCCACCGCCTTCAACCTGATGCGCGACCGCCTGCTGCGCCAGCTCGGCCAGCGCACGGAGATGCTTGCCGGCGTGTCGCACGACCTGCGCACGCCCTTGACGCGCATGAAGCTGCAGCTCGCGCTGCTGCCCGAGAGCGCCGACGTCGCCGAGCTGAAGGCCGACGTGGCCGAGATGGAGACGATGATCGAGGGCTACCTCGCCTTCGCGCGCGGCGAAGGGCCGGAGAACCCGGTGCCGACCGACCTCGGCGACCTGCTGGCCGACGTGGTGAGCGGCGCGCAGCGCGCCGGCGGCGACGTCGCCCTGCGCACCACCGGCGACCTCACGCTGCCGCTGCGCCCGGCCGCCTTCAAGCGCTGCCTCGCCAACCTCGTCGGCAACGCCATGCGCTACGGCAAGACCGTCGCCGTGGCGGCGGCGCGCAAGGGCGACAGCGTCGAAGTGACGGTGGACGACGACGGCCCCGGCATTCCCGCCGGGCGGCGCGACGAGGTGTTCCGGCCGTTCTATCGGCTAGAAGAATCGCGCAACATCGAGACCGGCGGCGTCGGCTTGGGGCTGACCATCGCGCGCGACGTGGTCCACGCCCATGGCGGCGCGATCCTGCTGGAAGAATCGCCGCTCGGCGGCCTGCGCGCCCGCCTGCGCCTGCCCGTCTGACCAACCCGTCATGCCCGGCTTGCCCCGAGCCTCCAGGGCAAACGCCAAGACATTCCCGGCATGGCCCCTCGGATCAAGTCCGAGGGCGGCGATCGGGAAAGGCGACCTATCCTGCTTGAACTGCGAGAGGCCTAGCCGCGCTTGGTGTAGAGCAGCGCCTTTTCCGCGTTGATGACGATCTGCACTTCGCTGCGCCCCATCACCAGGCGCGCCGACCACTCGCGCCGCGACGTGCGCCAGGTGTCGTTGCCGTCGACGTCTTCGTCGGGGGCGACGGCGAAGTTGGTGAAGGCGATGTGGTCGCCGACGCGCTCCCATTGGCCCTGGTGGATCAAGGCGCCCTCGGGCGAGCGGTAGTTGCGCGAATAGCTGCCGTCGGGATGCAGCTCAAGGATGTCGGTCACGCCTTCGCGGTTGGCGAGGTAGACGCCGGGCAGGTCGAGGCTCTGCTCCGCCGTGACGGCCGAAGAGCCCGGCGGCGGCGCGGATTTCGGCGCCGCCAGCGACTCGGCGCTCTCGACCGGGGTCACGTCGACGTCGATGTGCCAGGTCATGTAGCGGTAGAGGCCGTATCCCGCCGCGAGCACAGCCAACAAGGCGATCAGTTTTTTCATGGATGCATGCCTAGCGATACAAAATGTCGATGGAGCCCGCTTCATCGGCTTTCTTGTAGATGCGCGGCGCAGGCCGCGGCATCTCGATGACCAGCGTCTTGTCGTCTTGCCAGGCCACGGCGAGGGCGTATCGGCCATCGATGGCGAAAAAGGGCAGGATTCGCTCTGGCCGGAATGTCTGGCCCTTCGCCACGATTGCGACTTGCGTGTTGAGGCCGACCGTCGCGCCGCATTCCATGCCGTACACCACCGCGCGCCTGGCGCCGTTCGGCGATGTCAGCTCGGATCGAAGATCGACGCCGCATGAAGACATGCGCTGCCAAATCTCATGCGCGCCATAACCGCCTACTGCCAGAACAACCAGAAGCAGCGCGATTTTTTTCACGTCAGCCTGCCAGCTCCTTCGAGCGCTTGGCGGCGGCGGCGATGGCCTTGGTCATGATCCGCTGAAGTCCGTCTTCGCCCATCAGCACGTCGAGCGCGGCGGCGGTGGTGCCGCCCGGGCTGGTGACGTTCCTGCGCAGGGTGGCGGCCGGCTCGTCGGACTTGTGCGCGAGCTCGCCGGAGCCGGTGACGGTGGCCCGCGCCAGGTCCATGGCGAGGTCGGCCGGCAGGCCGGCGTCGACGCCGGCCTGGGCCAGGCATTCGATCAGCAGGAACACGTAGGCCGGGCCCGAGCCCGAGACGGCGGTGACGGCGTCGAACTGCGATTCCTCGACGGCCCAGCGCACTTCGCCGACGGCGCGCAGCAGGGTCTCGCAGAAGTCCATCTGCTCCTCGCTGACGCCGCCGTTGGCGATCAGCACCGTCATGCCGCGCCCGACGGCGGCCGGCGTGTTCGGCATGGCGCGCACGATGGCGGCGTCCTTGCCGAGATGCTTCTCGAAGTAGCCGAGCGTCTTGCCGGCGGCGATGGAGAGGAAGCAGGTCTCGGGAGCGACGCAGGCCTTGTAGAGCGGCGCCACGGCATCGAGGCTCTGCGGCTTGACCGCGAACAGCACCAGGGTCGGCGCCGTCTCGAAGGCAGCCGGGGTCTCGGTGACGACCTTGACCTTGTGGCGGGCGGCCAGGGCCATCGCCGTCTCGGCATGGGGCTCGACCACGATCACGTCGGACACGGCGACGCCCTCGGCGAGCCAGCCCGCCAGCAGGGCAGCGCCCATCTTGCCGCCGCCCACCAGGACGATGGGTCCGCGGAGCCTGTTTTCAGCGATTGTCATGGACGCGAGATTACGCCTCGCCGACCGGGTCGATCAACGCCATCGCCACCGCGTCCTCGGGCGACTTGCCGCCCCAGATGACGAACTGGAAGGCCGGGTAGAACCGCTCGGATTCGCTGAGCGCCACGTTGACGAGGTCCTCGATCTGCTCCGAGGTCGCGCCGCCGGTGCCGCGCAGCAGCATGGCGTGGCGGAAGATCGGCAGGCCGTCCTCCGACCAGAGGTCGAAGTGGCCGAGCCACATCTTCTCGTTGACCATGGCGAGCAGGTTGTGGACAGGCGTGCGCTTCTGCTTGGGCACGCGCATGTCGAAGGCGCAGGAGAAATGCAGCGCCGAGGCGTCCTGGCGCCAGGCGAAGAAGAGCCGGTAGTCGCACCAACGGCCCGCGATCTCCACGGCCAATTCGTCGTCGGCCGCGCGTTCGAACGTCCATTCGTTGGCGGCGACGATTTGTTCGACGAGATCGATGGGATTGTCGGCGGAAGAGTCGCTCTCGAGAACGGCAAGCGGCATAGGGCTCCTCCACAAAGTGAGCGCACCCGGGGCCGGTCGCGGGATATTGCCGCAATGGCCGGACCCGCAGCCATTTTGATCACCCGACGAGCGGACCCCCACCACGAGGGCTTGTGGGAGAATGGCTGACACCCACAAGAAGAAGTATTGACCGAACGAGACTCTCGGCGCAAGGCCGCAATGGCCGCAACGCAGCATTCGGGCGCAAGTTTTTTGTGGATAACCGCGCGCGCGACTCGCCGCACGGTTCGCCAGCCGAATCGACGCGCAAGAAAAGAATCAATGCGTCGTTACCGTGACTCCGCGCGCAGCCGACGATCAGCCGATCGGCGGCGCTTCGCCTTTCGGCGTGCCGTCGCGCTAGACGCCTGTGGACAGCTTCGATATCTGCGCTTCGAGCGCGGCGACGCGCGCCGCCAGAGCGTCCTGTTCGCCGCGCGCCTTGGCCGCCATCGCCTTCACGGCCTCGAACTCGTCGCGGCCGACCAGGTCGAGGTCGCCGACGATGCGGGCGAAGCGCTGGCGCATGACGCCCTCGACTTCCTCGCGCATGCCGGAGGCGACGCCGAGCGCGCCGGAGGCGACGCGGGCGAGGTCGTCGAGCAGCTTATTGTTGGTCTGCATGGGGAAAATCCTTTGCCGGAAGCCCCGCGGACAAGCCGAGGCGGGCCTTTTCCCGATTATGGGCAGCCGCGGCCCGCGCCGCAACCCGTCCGGACATGCCGCGGCCGCATCGATGACGTGCCCGTGCCTTGCCGGGCCGGTTCCCGCAGCCTATAAAAGCCCGGCATGACAAGGACATGCTTAAAAGGAATGACGGCTCCATGATCGTGATCACCGGCGGCGCCGGATTCATCGGTTCCAACCTGGCCGCCGCGCTTGAGGCGCGCGCCAGCGAAGACATCGTCATCTGCGACTGGCTCGGCAGCGACGACAAGTGGCGCAACGTCGCCAAGCGCAACCTCGCCGCCATCGTGCCGCCGGAAGACCTGATGCGCTTCCTCGACCGCAACGTGACGGCGATCCACGTCATCTTCCACATGGGCGCCATCTCGGCGACGACCGAGACCGACGCCGACAAGCTGGCGCGCAACAACTTCGGCCTGTCGAGCGAGCTGTGGAGCTGGTGCGCCGCCCACGGCAAGCGCTTCATCTATGCCTCGTCCGCCGCCACCTACGGCGACGGCGCCGCCGGCTTCGACGACGAGTTCTCCAGCGCGGCGCTCGCCAAGCTCCGGCCGCTCAACGGCTACGGCTGGTCGAAGCACCTGTTCGACCGCCGCGTCGCCAAGGCCGTCGAGACCAACGGCCCGCGCCCGCGCCAGTGGGCCGGCCTCAAGTTCTTCAACGTCTACGGCCCCAACGAGTACCACAAGGGCAACATGAAGAGCGTCGTGGCGCAGATCTCGCCCAAGGCCGCGGCCGGCCAGCCGGCGGTCCTGTTCAAGTCGCACAATCCGCAATATCCCGACGGCGGCCAGCTGCGTGACTTCGTCTTCGTCGACGACTGCGTCGACGTGATGCTGTGGCTGCGCGACACGCCGAGCGTCTGCGGCCTGTTCAACATGGGCACCGGCAACGCCCGCAGCTTCGCCGACCTCGCCACGGCGACCTTCGCCGCCAACGACAAGGCGCCGCGGATCGAGTTCGTCGACACGCCGGTCGAGATCCGCGACAAGTACCAGTACTTCACCGAGGCGAAGATGGCGCGGCTGCGCGCCGCCGGCTACGCCAAGCCCTTCACCAGCCTGGAAGACGGCGTGAGCCGATACGTGCGCGACTACCTGCGCGCGCCTGATCCCTATCGCTGAGCGCCACCGCTACTAAACGCCTTCCCCCCTCACCAGCGCGAGTACCCCCGCGATGCTGTTCGCCATTCCCTTCCCCGTCATGGACCCGGTCCTGGTCGAGCTCGGCCCGCTCACGATCCGCTGGTACGCGCTCGCCTACGTCGTCGGCCTGATCCTCGGCTGGCGCTACATGCTGCACCTGGCGCGCTCCATTCCCGGCGTCATGTCGGGCAAGGACGTCGACGACTTCCTCTTCTGGGCGACGCTCGGCGTCATCTTCGGCGGCCGCATCGGCTACGTGCTGTTCTACCTGCCGGGCGGGCTCGACAACAGCCTGCTGGACCTCGTCGCGGTGTGGAAGGGCGGCATGTCGTTCCACGGCGGCGCGACCGGCGTGATCCTGGCCCTCATCTGCTTCTGCATGGCGCGCAAGCTCTCCATCAAGCGCGTCGGCGACCTCCTGTGCTGCGCCGTGCCGATCGGCCTGCTGCTCGGCCGCATCGCCAACTTCATCAACGGCGAGCTGTTCGGCCGCCCGACCGACGTGCCCTGGGCCATGGTGTTCCCGCACGGCGGCCCCTTCCCGCGCCATCCGAGCCAGCTCTACGAAGCCTTCTTCGAGGGCCTGCTGCTCTTCGCCGTCCTCGCCTGGCTGGTCCACCGCACCCGCGCCGTCGAGCGGCCCGGCCTGCTCGCCGGCCTTTTCCTCGCGGGGTACGGCCTCGCGCGCTTCGGCGTCGAGTTCGTGCGCCAGCCCGACGAGCAGCTCGGCTTCCTCTATGCCGGCGCCACCATGGGCCAGCTGCTGTCGCTGCCGCTGATCGCCGCCGGCCTGTGGCTGATCTTCACGGCCAAGCCGCTGGCCGCCAGCCCCAAATGACGAGCCCCGCGAAATGACCGGGCTGGCCGACGCGCTGCAGGAGGAAATCCGCCGCGCCGGCCCGATGCCGGTCGCGCGCTTCATGGACGTCGCGCTCAACGACCCGGCCTACGGCTACTACCGCACGCGCGATCCGCTGGGCGCCGGCGGCGACTTCATCACGGCCCCCGAGATCAGCCAGATGTTCGGCGAGCTGATCGGCGCCTGGCTCGCCGTCGCCTGGCAGCAGGCGGGGTCGCCGGCCCTCTGCCATCTCGTCGAGCTCGGCCCCGGGCGCGGCACATTGCTGGCCGACGCGCTGCGCGCCACCAAGCGTCTGACGGGCTTTCACGCCGCGCTGCGCATCCACCTGGTCGAGACCAATCCCGTGCTGCGCGACGCGCAGGCCAAGGCGCTGACGGGCTTCAGGCCCGCATGGCACGACGACGTGACGACGCTGCCCGACGGGCCGCTGCTGCTCGTCGCCAACGAATTCTTCGACGCCCTGCCGATCGACCAGTATGTGCACGCGAGCGGCGCCTGGCACGAGCGCCGCGTCGGGCTGGCCAAGAACGACCGAGGCGGAGACGTTTTCGCCTTCGTCGCCGGCCCCGTCGCCAAGGTGCTGTTTCCCGCCGCGCCCGACGGCGCGATCCGCGAGGACAGCCCAGCGACCCATGCCGTCGCGCGCCAGGTCGCGGCACGGCTCGCAGCCTTCGGCGGCGCCGCCCTGATCGTCGACTATGGCTACGCCGAGGAAGCGACCGGAGACAGCTTGCAGGCCATGCGCGGCCACGGCCGCCACGATCCGCTGGCCGATCCGGGCGAGGCCGACCTCACCGCCCATGTGAACTTCGCGGCGCTGGCCGCCGTCGCGCGCCAGGCGGGCGCCGTCGCCTACGGCCCGGTTCCGCAAGGGCAGCTGCTCGAATCCCTCGGCATCGCCGCGCGCGCCGACATGCTGAGCCGCGCCGCCCCCGACCAGGCCGGAAAGATCGGCCTCGCCGTGAAGCGCTTGATCGCGCCGACCGAGATGGGCACCCTGTTCAAGGCCCTGGCCCTGACCGGCCCGCGCCAGCCGACCCCCGCCGGATTCCCGGAGTTCCGCCCATGACCGCGACCGTTCCGACCCTGACCTCGCTGCTGCTGACCGGAGACGGCGTCCGCCACGCCTTCTTCACGCGCCAGGGCGGCGTGAGCGAGGGCATCTATGCGGCGCTCAACGTCGGGCTCGGCTCGGGCGACGACGCGGAGCGTGTGCGCGAGAATCGCCGCCGCGCCGCCGACGCCTTCGACCTGCCTGCCGACGCGCTCATCACCGCGCATCAGGTGCACAGCCCCGACGTCGTCGTCGTCGACAAGCCCTGGGCCGCCGGCCAGGGCCCGAAGGCCGACGGCATGGTCACGGACAAGCCGGGCATCGCGCTCGGCATCCTCACCGCCGACTGCGCGCCGGTGCTGTTCGCCGACGCGCGCGCCGGCGTCATCGGCGCGGCCCATGCGGGCTGGCGCGGCGCCATCGGCGGCGTGCTCGACGCGACGCTGAAGGAAATGGAGAAGCTCGGCGCCAAGCGCGCCCGCATCGCCGCCGCCGTCGGCCCCTGCATCGGCCGCCTGTCCTATCAGGTCGGCGGGGAATTCCCCGCGCCCTTCCTCGCCGAACGCGACGACAACGCGCGCTTCTTCATGCCCGACCCCGGCGCGCCCGGGCGCTGGCGCTTCGACCTGCCGGGCTACGTGACGGCCAAGCTCAAGACGCTCGGCCTCGGCGCGGCCGAAGCGCTGCCGCACGACACCTGCGCCGAAGAAGACCGCTTCTTCAGCTACCGCCGCACCTGCCTGCGCGGCGAAGGCGACTATGGGCGCGGGCTATCTGCAATCATGCTGGCGTAAGACGCCGAAACAACGGAGATGACGATGCGTGCGCTCATGAGCTTCTCGATTGCCCTGCTTTTGCTGACGGGCTGCCAGAATGCGCGCGACTTCAAGCGGCCTGACCCGAACGGGCTGCAGCTCGGCGACATGACCAAGCAACAGATCGTCGCGGTTTATGGGCAGCCAAGGCAGCAGCGGACGCAAGTCGTCGGCGCGCCCGCCGCCGGAACCGCCGCCCAGCCCTCGAAGCCTGCCGTGAGCGGCACCTTCACGCTTTACAACTACCTCTACCGCAACCCTGGCGACGTCTTCCTGCGCGGATTCCAAGCGAGCGAGAAGGTGCTCGTGTTCGAATTCTTCAACGACAAGCTATATGCGTACAACTTCGTCAGCGACGTCGATTCGGACAGCAGCAATTTCGACGAATCGAAGGTTGCCGCGCTCGAAAACGGCCATTCAACGCGCGACGAGGTGGAGAGCCTGTTCGGCGCGCCGACCGGCCGAGCCATTTTTCCCGCAGCCCCTCCGGGAAATGAAAAACTGACCTACCAGTACGTCACCAATGCAGACATGCAGATATCGATCAAGCGGCTCGACATGCTCTTCGATGAGCAGGACATCCTGCAAAACTTCAACTTGGACAGCCGGTCGGCGCCAATGCAGACGCCCGCTGCGACAACCGTGCCTATATTCATACCTACGACGCGCTGACGCACAACGCATAGCGGACCATGCCCTATCTCATCATCTTCACCTTCGTCCTGATCCTCGGCATGATGGTGGCCTGTGTCATTTCCTAAGCGTGCCGCAACGCTTCTCGCCGCCCTGCTGCTGCTCGCCGGCTGCGGCGACCCGCCGTCGCCCTTCGTGCATCAGACGCCGTTCGGCAATCCGCTGCTGCGGCCCGGCCTGCGCGCCGGCGTCGTCGTCGCGCCCGTCGCCACCCCCGCCCACGACGTGCCCGGCGACGTCATCACCGACGCGGTGGTGCTCGCCCTGCGCGACGCCGACATTCCGGCGCTGACCGGCGCCGAAGCGGTCGCCGGCACGGCACAGGCGCCCAAGCCGGTCGGGCCGCCGCCGCCCGGCCCGGCCAAGTCGGTCAACGTCGTCCCGCGCCCCACCCTGCATGGCGAGATCCTGCAGCCCGATGCGACGGGCCCGATGCGCCTGAACTGGCGGCTGGTCGCGCCCGACGGCCATGAGATCACGCATTTCGTCAGCGAGCCGCGCGTCGCCGCCGCCGACTGGCAGACGGTGTCGCCGCAGCTGCGCAGCGCCATCGCCGACGACGTGGTGCGCGGCATCGACCGCTACCTCGACGACGCGGAAGGCCTGCCGCCGGAGATGAAGGCGCTGCCCAAGGTCACCATCGCCGGCGTCGACGGCGTGCCCGGCGCCGGCCCGCAGGCCATGTCGCGCGCCCTCGAATATCACCTGAAGCAGGCCGGCCTGACGGTCGGCGACAACCTGGCCGACGACGGCGCGATCATCATGGGCGCCATCTCGGTGAAGCCCGCCGCCGCGCGCGGCGGCCAGCCGCAGGACAACCTGCGCGTCGCCTGGACGGTGCTGCGCGCCGACGGGCGCGAGCTCGGCGTCATCTCCCAGGCCAACGACGTGCCGCACGCCAGCCTGCAGGGCGCCTGGGGCGACCTCGCCTTCCTGATCGCCGAGGCGGCGGCCCCCGGCATCATCGACCTGCTGCAGCAGGCCGTGCAGGCGGACGCCGAAGCGGCGGCAGCGAAGAGCGGCGCGCTGGTGACGCCGCCCGCCGCGCCGGCCAGCGCGACGCCGGCCACGCCGCCTGCCCAGGCGCCGGCCGCGACGCCCGCCAAGCCGCAGGCGAAGGCCCCAGCGAAATCAGGGGCGAGGACAGCGGCGAAAAAGCCCGCAACGAAGCCCGTCCCGCCCCCCTGACCCCCGACTGCGACCCGCTCGCAACAGGTGAGGCGCGTTCACAAAAACGTTCAGTGCGGGCGTTTACACACTCCTGTCACGTTGATAAAGTCCGCGCGCGCTGGGCGACCGGCGTTCCATCTGTAAGGGGCAAGTCCATGAAGGTACTCAGCGGCAACAGCAATCGGCCGCTCGCGGAAGC
>DASYCO010000035.1:0-24204 GCA_036500145.1 Alphaproteobacteria bacterium
GCGACGCCGAACGCCGCGGCGGTTTGCGTCGCCAGCGTTTTAGCCGCCCGCCTTGGAGACGCGGTGACGCGCCTTGATCCAGCGCACCGTGCCGGTCGCCGAGCGCATCACCACGCTCTCGGTGGTTATGTAATCGCCCACGCGATGCACGCCCTTCAGCATGGCGCCGTCGGTGACGCCGGTGGCCGAGAATACCACATCGCCCGAGACCAGATCGCGCAGCCCGTATTTGCGGTTGAGATCCTTGACGCCCCATTTCGCCGCGCGTGCCCGCTCATCGTCGTTGCGGAACAGCAGCCGGCCCTGCATGTGACCGCCGATGCAACGCAGTGCTGCCGCAGCGAGCACACCCTCGGGCGCGCCGCCCGAGCCCATATAGATGTCGACGCCGCTATCGGGCCGTGACGTCGCGATGACGCCGCTGACATCGCCGTCGGAGATCAGCATGATGCGCGCTCCCGCCTCGCGCACTTTCGCGATCAACTCGGCATGGCGCGGCCGATCGAGAATGCAGACCACGAGATCGGCGACGTCAGTCTGCTTTGCCTTGGCGAGATTCTTGAGATTGGTCGCCGACGTCTCGTCGAGATCGACAACTTCGCCGAACCCGCCGCCGATGGCGATCTTGTCCATGTAGACGTCGGGCGCGTTAAGGAAGCCGCCCGCTTCGGCCATGGCGATCACGGCGAGTGCGTTCTGTCCGCCTTTTGCGGTGATGGTCGTGCCTTCCAGCGGATCGAGCGCGATGTCGATCTTCGGGCCGTGGCCGGCACCGACTTTCTCGCCGATGTAGAGCATCGGCGCTTCGTCGCGCTCGCCCTCGCCGATCACCACGGTACCTTCGATCGAGAGGCTGTTGAGCGCGGTGCGCATCGCGTCGACGGCGGCCTGGTCGGCCGCCTTCTCGTCGCCGCGGCCCATCAGGCGCGACGCGGACAGCGCCGCCGCTTCGGTCACGCGCACGGCTTCCAGCGCCAAATTGCGGTCCATCATCTCAGACATCGGATCGTCTCCAGTTTTCTTATCAATCAAAGAATTTCAAGAATCGTAAACTCGCCCGGGAGCTTAGAGTTCCTCGATGCGGATCATGCAGGGCGGCTCGAGCACGGTATCGAGCGCCGCGATTTTTGCAAGCGCACGCGCCATGTCAGCTTCGCGTGTTTCATGTGTCACGAGGACGATGGGCACCGCTTCGCCAGGCGAACGGCCGCGCTGCAGCATGGATTCCAGCGACACTTCGTTGTCGCGCAGGATGGCCGTCACGTCGGCGATCACGCCGGGCTTGTCGACGACCATCAGGCGGATGTAGTAGGCCCCGACGTGGCTGTCCATGGGCGAGGTCGCCAGGCTGGCGAGCTGCGCCGCCGGCACCGCGAAGGTCGGCACCTTGGCGCCGCGCGCGATGTCGACGAGGTCGGCGACGACGGCCGACGCCGTCGGGCCGGCGCCCGCGCCGCGGCCTTCGAACACGTTGGTCTCGGCGAAGTCGGTCTCCGCCACCACGGCGTTGAACACGCCTTCCACATGGGCGATCGGCGTGCCGACCGGCACCAGGCAGGGATGCACGCGCTGCTCGACGCCCTTGTCGGTCAGGCGCGCGAGGCCTAGCAGCTTGATGCGGTAGCCGAGTTCGTCGGCAAAACGGATGTCATGCGCCGAAACGCGGCTGATCCCTTCCACATGGACGCCGGCAAAGTTGGTGCGGCAGCCGAAGGCGACCGCCGTCAGCACCGCGAGCTTGTGCGCCGCGTCGATGCCGTCGATGTCGAAGCTGGGGTCGGCTTCGGCGTAGCCGAGCGCCTGCGCCTCGGACAGCACCTCGCCGAAGTCGCGCCCGGTGGCGCGCATCGTCGTCAGGATGTAGTTGCAGGTGCCGTTGAGGATGCCGTAGACGCGCTTGACGCCGTTGGCGGCCAGGCCCTCGCGCAGCGCCTTGATGATCGGGATGCCGCCGGCGACGGAAGCCTCGAAGGCGAGCGTCACGCCCTTGGCCTCGGCCGCTTCGGCGAGCGCCGCGCCATGCAGCGCAAGCAATGCCTTGTTGGCCGTCACGACATGACGGCCGGCGGCGATGGCCGCCTCGCAGGTCGCCTTGGCGGGACCAGAGGAGCCGCCGATCACTTCCACGACCACGTCGATGCCCGGCGCCTTCGCCATGGCGACCGGATCGTCGAACCACTGCACGGACTTGAGGTCGAGCCCGCGGTCCCTGCCCTTGTCGCGCGCCGAGACGGCGACGACCTGAATCGGGCGGCCGCAGCGCGCCTCGAGCAGCTTGCCCTTGGCGGCGATCAGCTTGAGCGTTCCCGCGCCGACGGTGCCTAGACCGGCGACGGCGATGCGCAAAGGCTCGGACATCAGGAGACCGCTCGCAGCTTCTGGCTGGCTTCGAGGATCGTGTCGGCGGAGCGCAGGAAGCTGCGGATGTTCTTCGCGGCCTGGCGGATGCGATGCTTGTTCTCCACCAGCGCGATGCGCACATGGTCGTCGCCGTATTCGCCGAAGCCGATGCCGGGCGCGACGGCGACGCCGGCGTGCTTCAGCAGCAGCTTGGAGAACTCGAGCGAGCCGAGATGGGCGAAGGGCTTGGGGATCGGCGCCCAGGCGAACATGGTCGCTTCCGGCGACGGCACGTCCCAGCCCGCAGCCTTGAGGCTTTCGATCATCACGTCGCGGCGTTCGCGATAGAGCGTGCGCACCTGCTCGACGCAGTCCTGCGGGCCGTTGAGCGCCGCGGTGGCCGCGACCTGGATCGGCGTGAAGGCGCCGTAGTCGAGGTACGACTTGATGTGCGCCAGGGCCGAGACCAGCGTCTTGTTGCCGGTGGCGAAGCCGATGCGCCAGCCCGGCATCGAGTAGGTCTTGCTCATCGAGGTGAACTCGATGGCGATGTCCTTCGCGCCGGGGATCTCGAGGATCGACGGCGGCTTGCGGTCGCCGAAGTAGATTTCCGCGTAGGCCAGGTCGGAGATCACGTAGATCTCATGCTTGCGGCAGAACTCGACGATGGGACGGTAGAAGTCGAGGTCGACCACCATCGCCGTCGGGTTCGCCGGGAAGTTCAGCACGACGCAGATCGGCTTCGGCACCGAATGCTTCACCGCGCGCTGCAGGCCCTCGAAGAAGTCGAAGCCCTCGCCGATCGGGATGTGGCGCACGTTCGCGCCCGTGATGATGAAGCCGTACGGATGGATCGGATAGCTCGGGTTCGGCACCAGCACCACGTCGCCGGGCGCCACGATGGCGTTGGCGAGGTTGGCCAGGCCCTCCTTCGAGCCGATGGTGACGATCGTCTCCGTGTTCGGGTCGACGTCGACGTTGAAGCGCCGCTTGTAGTAGGCGGCGTTCGCCTTGCGCAGGCCGGGAATGCCGCGCGACGCCGAATAGCGATGGGCGCGCGGATCCTGCGCGGCCTCGACCAGCTTGTTGATGATGTGCTGGGGCGTCGGCTGGTCGGGATTTCCCATGCCGAAATCGATGATGTCCTCGCCGGCGGCTCGGGCCTTTGCCTTCATCGCGTTGACTTCGGCGAAGACGTAAGGGGGCAGCCGTTTGATCCGGTAGAATTCTTCTTCCATGGCGAGAGACGGTCGATCCGTAAAAGGGCGGCGCTGCGGGCGGGCGTCGGGTTCTTTTTTTAACCGCCCCTTGTGGGCGGGCCCGCAGGAAACCGCAAGATTTATACCCGCCCCTTGTAGAAAAGGACAGTGGCGGGAATATGACCTTGGCGGGGTATTTCGTCGTGGGCAGGCCGTGGCGGCTTAAAAATATTCGCGAACGGCCGGCAGGCTAATAATCGAGCGCGATTTCAACCCGGCGCTCCAGGGCCGGATCACCGCCGCCCGCCGCCGTCGCCGAGCTGACGGTCATGCGCGTGCGCGGCACGCCGAGGCGGGCCAGCTCCTGGGCCACCGCCTCCGCCCGCTGGCTGGCGATGCGGAAATTGGCGATCTGCGCCGCCGCCGTGGCCCTGCCGGACGAGGCGAAGCCGACGATGCGCAGGCTGCCGCCAGTGTCCTTGTAGCTCTGCGCCAGGGTGTTCAGCGCGCGCCGGTCGTCGGCATCGACCGTTGCCGAATTGTTGGTGAAGTAGACCGTCGCCGTCTGGGTCATGCCGACTGGGCCAGCCGGGGCCGGAGCCGCCGCCTGACGCGCCGGAGGCTGGGGCGTCGGGGCCGGGACGGACTGATAGACCGGCGGCGGCAGAGCCACCGCAGACGAGCTGGCGGGCTGCGCGGGAGCTGGCTGAGGCGCAGCGGCCTGAGGCTGGGGCGCGGGCGTCGACGCGGCAGCCGCCGCCTGCGGCGCCGGAACGGGCGCCGGGGCCGGCGCGGCCAGCGGCGTCGAGGACACCCGGCCGGCCGGGGCCGCAACCGGGTTCAGGCCAGGCGCCGGCGGCGGCGCGGCGCGCTGCGGATCGCTTTCGGCATAGCGGGCGTTTTCGCGGTCGGCCGCCAGGCCCTGGGCCACCTTGCCCCGCTCGGCCGACGGCGTCGGGTTCGGGCGGTTCGGGACGGTCGACAGATTGGGATAGTCCTGGCCGGCACCGGGCAGCTGGGTCGTCTCGCGGGCGGCCGCCTCGGCGGCGCGCTCCTGCTGCTGCTCGTCGTCCTCGAAGACGCTGGCGGCGCCGCGGTACCACTCCACCGGATTGACCGCGTCGGGCACCGAGGAACAGGCGCCCAGGGATGACAGGGCGACGCCGGCCGCAAAGACAGCCAGCATCAAATTGCTGCGACTGCGAACAACGGTTTGCGACTTTGGGAAGGCCCGTGTCATGATCCTCTCGCACTCCTGCTATAGGACTGAGGTTAAGCCTCGGCCCGTGCGCGAGGAAAGGAATTTAAGTCCTTATATTCACGCACAAAATACTGTGAGTTTTGTAGAGGAATTCCGGCAAGGCGTAAAGCGTGCCGCAGACCGAAAGGGTCCGAGATGAGTGAGCAAAGCACTGCCGCGAAATCCGACGCCGCCGGAAAGCCCGATCCCGCCGCCGTGGCGAACGCCATGGCCGAGCTCGCCGCCAAGAGCCAGAAGGTGATGCAGGAGTTCTTCGCCCGCCAGCAGGCGGACGGCGCCAGCCCCTCGCTCGACCCGCTCAACATCGGCAAGGCCTTCTACGACCTGACGGCGCGCATGATGGCCGATCCGGCCAAGATGTGGGAAGCCCAGGCCGCGCTGTGGAAGAGCTACCAGGACCTCTGGCTCTCGACTCTCAAGCGCGCCAGCGGCGAAGCCACGACGCCCGCCATCACCCCCGACAAGGGCGACCGCCGCTTCAAGGACGCCGAGTGGGACGAGAACGTCGTCTTTGACTACATCAAGCAGTCCTACCTGCTGACCGCGCGATGGCTGCGCGGCGTCGTCGACGAGGCCAGCGAAGGCAGCGATTCGGAGACGGCGAAGAAGGTCGACTTCTACACCCGCCAGTTCATCGACGCCGCCTCGCCCAGCAATTTCGTCATGACCAACCCGCAGGTGCTGCGCGCCACGGTGGAGAGCGGCGGCCAGAACCTGCTCAAGGGCCTCTCCAACCTGCTCGACGACCTCGACCGCGGCCATGGCAAGCTCGCCATCAAGATGACCGACCCGACGGCCTTCAAGGTCGGCGAGAACCTCGCCGTCACGCCGGGCAAGGTCGTCTTCCAGAACGACCTGATGCAGCTGATCCAGTACGCGCCCTCGACCGAGACGGTCGCCGAGCGGCCCTTGCTCATCATCCCGCCCTGGATCAACAAGTTCTACATCCTCGACATGCAGCCCAAGAACTCGTTCATCAAATGGGCGGTCGACCAGGGCCAGACGGTGTTCGTCATCTCCTGGGTCAACCCGGACGAGCGCCACGCCCAGAAGACCTTCGAGAGCTACATGGCCGAAGGCCCGCTGGCCGCCATCGCCGCCGTCGCCGAGGCGACCGGCGTGAAGGACGTCAACGTCGTCGGCTACTGCATCGGTGGCACCCTTCTCGCCGCCCTCCTCTCGGCCATGACGGCCCAGAAGGACAGCCGCGTCGCCAGCGCCACCTTCCTCACCACCATGACCGACTTCAAGGAGGCCGGCGAGCTGTCGGTCTTCATCGACGAGGAGCAGATCACCGCCCTCGAGGAGAAGATGTCCAAGCACGGCTACCTCGAAGGCTCGGACATGGCGACGACCTTCAACATGCTGCGCGCCAACGACCTGATCTGGTCCTTCGTGGTGAACAACTACCTGCTCGGCAAGGATTCGCTGCCGTTCGACCTGCTCTACTGGAATTCCGATTCCACGCGCATGCCGGCGCTGATGCACAGCTACTACCTGCGCAACATGTACCAGCGGAACCTGCTGGTGAAGCCGGGCGCGCTGACGCTGCTCGGCCAGCCCATCGACCTGACGAACATCAAGACGCCGGTCTACATGCTGTCGACGCGCGAAGACCACATCGCGCCGTGGAAGTCGACCTACCTCGCGACGCAGCTCTACAAGGGCCCGATCCGCTTCGTGCTGACGGCCTCCGGCCACATCGCCGGCGTCGTCAACCCGCCGGCCGCCAACAAGTACGGCTTCTGGACGAACGACAAGCTGCCGGCCCAGCCCGACGACTGGTTCGCCGGCGCCAAGGAGCAGCCCGGCTCCTGGTGGACCGACTGGATCAAGTGGCTGAGCGGCTTCGGCGGCGAGCAGGTGCCCGCGCGCGTGCCCGGCAAGAGCGGCAAGCTGAAGGCGCTGGAAGACGCGCCGGGCAGCTACGTCAAGGCGAAGGCAGGCTGACCTCGGCGCCCGTCGCCTGCGCGACGGCCTTGGCGGCGGCTTCGGCTTCCGCCTCGGGGAACACCTTCAGCCGGCGCACGACAAGGCCGACCGACGTGCCGGCCGTCAGCGTCGCCGGATTGTAGCGATGCAATGGCAGGTCGACTTCGATCACCTGCCCCGTCTTGTCCAGCTCCACGTCCATTTTGACGATCGGACCCGACGCGGCGATGAGGCGCACCGTGCCTCCTCCATGCGCGGAGGTCAGTTCGATGTCGTGCGGCCGCACGTAGGCGGTGCCGCGGCCGTCGAACTCCGGCATGCGGATCGCCGAATCCACCACCAGCCCCTCGATGCCGACGTCGCCCTTGGCGACGTTGCAAGGCAGCTTGTTCACGCTGCCGAGGAATTCGAAGACGAAGGGATTGGCCGGATTGGCGTAGATCTCGTGCGGCGAGCCGATCTGCTCGATGTGGCCCTGCCCCATCACCACGACGCGGTCGGCCAGCTCGAGGGCCTCCTCCTGGTCGTGGGTGACGAAGACCGTCGTCATGCCCATCTCGTCATGCAGACGGCGCAGCCAGCGGCGCAGGTCCTTGCGCACCTTGGCGTCGAGCGCGCCGAAAGGCTCGTCCAGCATCAGCACTTCCGGCTCGATGGCGAGCGCGCGCGCCAGGGCGACGCGCTGGCGCTGGCCGCCCGACAGCTGCGTGACGGAACGGTCCGCCAGCCAGTCGATCTGCACCAGCTTCAGGAGCTTCATCACGCGGTCGGCGATCTCCGCCTTGCTCGGTCGCGTGGCGCTCGGGCGCACGCGCAGGCCGAAGGCGACGTTGTCGAAGACGCTCATGTGACGGAACAGCGCGTAGTGCTGGAAGACGAAGCCGACGCCGCGCTCCGCCGCGCCGTGGTCGAGCACGCTCTTGCCGTCGAGCAGGACGTCGCCGCCGTCCGGCCAGTCGAGGCCCGCGACGATGCGCAGCAGGGTCGTCTTGCCCGAGCCGGACGGGCCCAGCAGCGCGATCAGCTCGCCCTTGGCGACGCTCAGGCTCACGTCGTCGAGCGCGGCGAAGTCGCCGTAGCGCCGGGAGACGTGGGAGATCTCGATACTCATGCGGCATGCCCCGAATGCGAAGAATGAGCGGCCTTCAGGCGCCACTCGAGAACGCTCTTCGCCACCAGGGTCACCAGCGCGAGAAGCGCCAGCAACGACGCGACGGAGAAGGCGGCGACGATGTTGTATTCGTTGTAGAGAATCTCGGTCTGCAGCGGCATCGTGTTGGTCTGGCCGCGGATATGGCCCGACACGACGGAGACCGCGCCGAACTCGCCCATGGCGCGCGCGTTGCACAGCAGCACGCCGTAGAGCAGGCCCCACTTGATGTTAGGCAAGGTGACGTAGAAGAAGGTCTGCCAGCCGTTCGCGCCGAGCACGATGGCGGCCTCCTCCTCCTCGGTCCCCTGCTCCTGCATCAGCGGGATCAGTTCCCGCGCGACGAAGGGAAAGGTCACGAAGATCGTCGCCAGCACGATGCCCGGCACGGCGAAGATGATCTTGATCCCGTTGTCCGACAGCCAGGGGCCGAACCAGCCCTGCAGGCCGAACATCAGCACGAAGACCAGGCCGGCGATCACCGGCGAGACCGAGAACGGCAGGTCGATCAGCGTGATCAGGAAGCTCTTGCCGCGGAATTCGAACTTGGTGATGGCCCAGGCCGCGATGACGCCGAACACCAGGTTGAGCGGCACGGAGATCGCCGCCACCAGCAGGGTCAGGCGGATCGACGCGGCGGCGGCCGGCTCGGACAGGGCCGCGACGTAGGCGGTCCAGCCGCGCCCGAAGGCTTCCATGAAGACGGCGGCCAGCGGCACCAGGATGAAGGCCAGCAGGAAGCCGAGGCCGAGGAACAGCAGGATCGCGCGCACGAGGATGTGCTCGCCGAGCAGCAGGCGGCGGCGGATCTCGGCCTTGCGGCTCATGACGGCGTTTAGGTCAGCGGGCATAGCGGGCCGACCAGCGCTGCAGGATGTTGATGATGAGCAGCAGGATGAAGGAGATCACCAGCATGGCCGCCGCGATGGTCATCGCCTGGGCATAGGCGTATTCCGACAGCTTGATGATGATCAGCAGCGGCGCGATCTCCGACACCAGGGGGATGTTGCCGGCGATGAAGATGACCGAGCCGTATTCGCCGACGGCGCGCGCGAAGGCCAGCGCGAAGCCGGTGGCGAGCGCCGGGAAGATCGTCGGGAAGATCACGCGGGTCACGACCTGCCAGCGCGTCGCGCCGAGCGAGGTGGCTGCCTCCTCCATCTCCTTCTCCATGTCTTCCAGCACCGGCTGAACGGTGCGGACGACGAACGGCAGGCCGATGAAGACCAGCGCGACGAGGATGCCGAGGGGGGTATAGGCGATCTTGATGCCGAACTTGGCGAAGAAGCTGCCGATCCAGCCGTTCGGCGCATAGAGCGCCGTCAGGGCGATGCCGGCGACGGCCGTCGGCAGGGCGAAAGGAATGTCGACGATGGCGTCGGCCACGCGCTTGAAGGGAAATTCGTAGCGCACGAGGATCCAGGCGACGATGACGCCGAAGACGACGTTGATGGATGCCGCCGCCAGGGACAGGCCGAAGCTGACGCGAAAAGCCGAGATCGTTCGCGGCGAGAGAAGCACATCCACGATTTGGCCGAAATCCAGCGTCGCGGACTTTATGAACAAGCTCGCCAGCGGGATCAGGACGATGAGACTGAGCCAAGTGATCGTCAGGCCGAGCGTGATCCCGAAACCCGGGATCACGCTGCGGCGCCGACTGGATCTGGCCGGAACGACCAAGGACATGCTTATTTTTTTGCGTAGATCTGATCGAAGATGCCGCCATCCGCGAAATGCTTGGCTTGCGCGGCATTCCATCCGCCGAAGTCCTTGTCGATGCTGACGAGGTCCAGGGTGGGGAAGTTCTTCGCGTACTTGGCGAAGGCGTCGGCGTTGCGCGGGCGATAATAGTTCTTCGCGGCGATCTCCTGGCCCTCCGGCGTGTAGAGGAACTTCAGGTAAGCCTCGGCGACGTCGCGCGTCTTCTTCTTGTCGACGACCTTGTCGACGACGGCGACCGACGGCTCCGCCAGGATGCTGAGCTTCGGATAGACGATCTCGAACTTGTCCGGGCCGAGCTCGTTGATGGCGAGGTAGGCCTCGTTCTCCCAGGAGAGGAGGACGTCGCCGATGCCGCGCTGCACGAAGGTGATCGTCGAGCCGCGCGCGGCGGAATCGAGCACCGGCACGTTGCCATAAAGCCTCCCGACGAATTCCTTCGCCTTCGACTCGTCGCCGCCCGGCTGCTTCAGGGCATAGGCCCAGGCCGCCAGGTAGTTCCAGCGGGCGCCGCCCGAGGATTTCGGATTGGGCGTGATGATCTGCACGCCGGGCTTCACCACGTCGTCCCAGTCCTTGATGTTCTTCGGATTGCCCTTGCGGACGAGGAACACGATGGTCGAGGTGTAGGGCGCGCTGTTGTCCGGCAGGCGCTTGATCCAGTCCTTGTCGATCAGGCCCTTGTCGGCGATGGCGTTGACGTCATATTCGAGCGCCAGCGTGACGACGTCGGCATCGAGGCCATCGATCACCGCGCGGGCTTGGCTGCCCGAGCCGCCATTCGACTGGCTGATCTCGACCTTGCGCCCGCCATTCTTCTGCCAGTCGGCGAGGAACGCCGCGTTCTCCTGCTGGAAGAGCTCGCGGGTGGGATCGTAGGAGACGTTGAGGAGCTTGGTTTGCGCCAGGACCGGCACGGAAAAGGCGGAGAGCAGCAAGGAGAGTGCGAGTACGGATCGGACGCGCCCGATCGTTCGGAATCGGGAGAGATGGCGCGGCATGGAGAACCTCCAGTCAGAGATGCAAGCTGCTAGAGAGCGATGGCGGGACGATCAGGCAGCGATCATCCCTGCTGCAACGGTCGCATTGGTCTGGGCGTCGATCAGAATGAAGGCGCCCGTCGCCCGGTTGTCGGCATAGTCGTCATAGGGCACGGGTGACTGCAATATAACACGCACGCGGGCGATGTCGTTGCGGTTCAATTTCGCTGGCCCTTCAATGCGTTCCTGCGTCACGACGTCGAGACGGTAGATGAGTTCCGCGACACGCGCCGAGACCGTCCGCGTGCCGAGGCGCGCCAGGTAGCGCCCGCGCGGATCGAACGGCTCGTCGGCGAACCAGCAGAGCGTCGCCTCGAAGCGGTCGGAGACGCGCGGCCGCGAGGCCTCGTGTACGAGCAGGTCGCCGCGCGCGATGTCGACGTCGTCGGCGACTTCCAGGCTGATGGACTTCGGCGCCTCGGCGGTCGTCAGCGGGCCATCGAAGGTCGAGATGGCCGAGACGCGCGTCGAGGTGCCGGCCGGCAGGATCACGATCTCGTCGCCGACGCTGACGCGCCCCGACTCTATGCGGCCTTGGTAGAGGCGCTTCTGGCCGCCTGCCTCCTCGCGCACGCGCGCGACGAGCTGGACCGGGAAGCGCAGCGCCGACTGGCCGACGTGGATCGCCGGCGGCAGCTCTTCCAGCAGGGAGAGCAAGGTCGGCCCCTTGTACCAGGGCGTGTTCGCGCTCGGATTGACGACGTTGTCGCCCTGCTTGGCCGACAGCGGCACGATGCGCGGCGTGGCAATGCCGAGGCTCGCGGAAAATTCCTTGATCGTGTCCGACAGCGCGGTGAAGACCGCCTCGTCGAAGCCGACCAGGTCCATCTTGTTGATCGCCACCAGCAGATGCGGGATGGCGAGCAGATGGGCCAGGGTCAGATGGCGCCGCGTCTGCTCGATCACGCCCTTGCGCGCGTCGACCAGGATCACGGCGGCGTCGGCCGTGCTGGCTCCCGTCACCATGTTGCGGGTGTACTGCTCGTGGCCCGGCGTGTCGGCGATGATGAACTTGCGCCGCGCCGTCGCGAAGTAGCGGTAGGCCACGTCGATGGTGATGCCCTGCTCCCGCTCCGCCGTCAGGCCGTCGGTCAGCAGCGACAGGTCGACGGTGCCGTCGCCGCGCTTTTGCGCCGAGCGTTCGAGCGCCGCCAGCTGGTCGTCGGGCACTGCCTTGGCGTCGTATAGGATGCGGCCGATCAGCGTGCTTTTGCCGTCGTCGACGCTGCCCGCCGTGGTGAACCGAAACATGCCGCCCTGCATGGGCGTGCTGTCGCCGAACGGAGCCATCAGAAGTACCCCGCCTTCTTGCGGTCTTCCATGGCCGCTTCCGAGGCCTGGTCGTCGAGGCGGGTGGCGCCGCGCTCGCTGACGCGCGAGGTCAGCGTCTCGGTGATGATCTCGTCGATGGTGGCTGCGGTGGATTCGACCGGCGAGGTGCAGGAGATGTCGCCGACGGTGCGGAAGCGCACCATGCGCGTCTCGACCCGGTCGCCCGGCTTGGGCTCGACCAGCTCGGAGACCGGCAGCAGATGCGTGCCGCGCACCGTGACCGGGCGCTGATGGGCGAAGTAGAGCGGCGGCAGCTCGAGGCCTTCGCGCTCGATGTACTGCCAGACGTCCAGCTCGGTCCAGTTGCTGATCGGGAAGACGCGCATGTGCTCGCCGGCGTCGACGCGGGCGTTGTAGAGGCTCCAGAGCTCGGGGCGCTGGCGGCGCGGATCCCACTGGCCGAAGGAATCGCGGAACGAGAAGATGCGCTCCTTGGCGCGCGCCTTCTCTTCGTCGCGCCGGGCGCCGCCGATGCAGGCGTCGAACGCGAACTCGGCGATGGCGTCGACCAGGGTCACGCTCTGGAAGGCGTTGCGGCTCTGGTTCGGATGCTTGAGCTTGATGCGGCCTTGCGCGATCGAATCGTCCAGCGTGCGCACGATCAAGCGCTCGCCGAGCCGTTCCGCCGTGCGGTCGCGGAATTCGATGACCTCGGGGAAGTTGTGCCCGGTGTCGACATGCATGAGCGGAAAGGGAAAGCGGCCGGGCCGGAAGGCCTTCTCGGCCAGGCGCAGAAGGATGGTCGAATCCTTGCCGCCGGAGAACAGCAGCACCGGATTGCGGTATTCCGCCGCGACCTCGCGCAGGATGTGGATCGCCTCGCTCTCGAGCTCGTCGAGATGGGTCCAGCTCCGCTCCGGCTTGGCGGCGGGGACGCGTAGCGGCACGACGTTGTTCGTGCCATCGTTCTGCAAGCTGCTCATGACGCTTTCCTGTCGGGATTCGCGTGGGGGTGTAGGCCGCATTCTTTCGTTTCGGGATTCTCCCACCACCAGCGGCCGGCGCGGATGTCCTCGCCGACGGTGATGGCGCGCGTGCAGGGCCCGCAGCCGATGCTGGCGTAGCCGCGGTCGTGCAGCGCGTTGTAGGGAATGTCGTTCGCGCGCACGTAGGCCCAGACGTCTTCGTTGCTCCAGGCGGCGAGCGGATTGAACTTGTGCATGGCGTTGTCGGCGTCCCACTCGCGCAGCGGCAGGTCGCGGCGCGTGACGGAATGCTGGCGGCGCTGGCCGGTCACCCAGCCCTGCTTGCCGGCGAGCGCGCGCTTCAGCGGCTCGACCTTGCGGATGGCGCAGCAGGCCTGGCGCAGCTCGACGCTGTCATAGAAGGCGTTGGGGCCGTTGGTGGCGACGTAGGCTTCGACGGCGGCCGCCTGCGGCGCATAGACCTCGACCGGCGTGCGGTAGCGCGCGCGCGTCTGCTGCATCAGCGTGTACGTCTCTTCGGGGAGACGGCCGGTGTCGAGGGTGAAGATGCCGATGGAGAGGCCGTGCCGGTCGATCAGGTCGGTCAGGACCATGTCCTCGACGCTGAAGCTGCTCGCGAGCGTGACGACGCCCGCGCCAGCGGCTGCGCGCAGCGTTTCCAACGCTTCGTTCGTCGGATTGGTCAGTCCAGACATCGCCCCGGTTCTCTCTCGTATTTACAAGCAGGCAGGGCGCAGAAAATAGAATATCAGAAATTATATGTAAATAGACTTATTACACATAATTATTATGTTAATATAAGTACTACAAAGACTTAGGGAAAAATGCCCTCCCTCACCCATTTTCAAGAAAGATTGGTCTAATCAGCCGGGCAGATAGTTCGCGGCGAGCTCGACGTAATGTAGCGCCGACAGCTTGAAGGCCTTGAGGTCGTCCTCGCTCAGCTTGCGCATGAGCTTGGCCGGGCTTCCCGCCCACAGCTCGCCTGACTTCACGCGCTTGCCGGGCGTCACCAGGGCGCCGGCGGCGACCATGGCGCCGTCCTCTACCACCGCCCCGTCCATCACCGTGGCCCCCATGCCGACGAAGCTGACGTCGCCGATGGTGCAGGCATGCAGGATGGCCGCATGGCCGACCGTCACGTCCGAGCCGATGTAGGTGCCGAAGCGGCCGCTGGTGACATGGACGATGCTGCCGTCCTGGATGTTCGTGCGCGCGCCGACGCGGATCTCGTGCACGTCGCCGCGCAGCACGGTGCCGTACCAGATGTTGCTCTGGTCGCCGATGACGACGTCGCCGATCAGCACCGCCGTCTCGGCGAGGAACACGTCCTTGCCGAGCTGCGGGACGACGTTCTTGAAAGGACGAATCAATCCGCCGCTCATCGTGCAAACGCTCCGCTCATTCCATTCGCGTCGCTCATGGGAACATCGCCTCCTGCTCGAGCGCCGTCGTTTCCGGCAGGCCCGTCATCACGTTGAAGTTCTGCACGGCCTGGCCGGAGGCGCCCTTCACCAGGTTGTCGATGACCGAGACGAGAATCGCCCGGCCCGGCACCCGGTCCGCGAAGACGGCCATGCGGCAATGGTTCGAGCCGCGCACATGCCGCGTCGCCGGCGAGCTGCCGGCGGGCATGACATGCACGAAAGGCTCGGCGGCGTAGCGCTTCGCCAGCGCAGCCCGCAGGTCGTCGGCAGTGGCGCCCTTGGCGAGCTTCACGTAGATGCTCGACAGGATGCCGCGGCTCATCGGCATGAGATGGGCGGTGAAGTTGACGATGATCGGCTTGCCCGTCGCGTCGGACAGGCCCTGCTCGATCTCGGGCGCGTGCCGGTGGCCGCCGACGCCATAGGCGTGGATGCCCTCGGTCACTTCGGCGAACAGGTTCGCTTCCTTGGCCTCGCGGCCCGCGCCGGTGACGCCCGACTTGGCGTCGATGATGATGTCGTCGGCCTCGATCAGGCCCGCCTCGAGCAGCGGAATGAGCGGCAGCTGCGCCGAGGTCGGGTAGCAGCCGGGATTGGCGACGAGCCGCGCCTTGGCCACCGCGTCGCGCGCCAGCTCGGTGATGCCGTAGACGGCCTCTTCCTGCAGCTTGGGCGCCAGATGCTCGTGGCCGTACCACTTGGCGTAGGTCGCCACGTCATGCAGCCGGAAGTCCGCCGACAGGTCGACGATCTTGAGATGGGGCGGCAGCGCCGCGACCACTTCCTGCGTCAGGCCGTGCGGCAGCGCGCAGAAGGCCACGTCGATGCCGGAGAAGTCGACGTCGGCAATCTTCACCATCTTCGGCAGGTCGAGGTTGCCGAGATGCGGAAAGACCTCGCCCACGGCCGCGCCGGCGCGCCGCTCGGCCGTCAACGCCTTCACGCGCGCGTTCGGGTGCCGCGCCAGCAGGCGCAGGAGCTCCGCGCCGGTGTAGCCGCTGGCGCCGAGGATGGCGGTGTTGATCGTGTTGGCGGTCGTGCTGCTGGTCATGGTCTGGGTCCGGTCATGATGATGCACCTTACATAAGGCGGGATCACACAAAGAAAAAGGGCGTCCCCGAAGGGACGCCCTGAAGGTAGAGCAGAAAACCCGTCGGAAGCTTAACGCTTCGAGAACTGGTGGCTGCGGCGCGCTTTGTGGCGGCCGTACTTCTTACGCTCGACGACGCGCGGATCGCGGGTCAGCAGGCCGGCAGCCTTCAGAGCCTTGCGCAGCGCGGGTTCGTAGTAGGTGAGCGCCTTGGAGATGCCGTGACGCACCGCGCCGGCCTGGCCCGACAGGCCGCCGCCGACGACCGTCGCGACGACGTCGTACTGTTCCTTGCGGCCCGACACGTCGAACGCCTGGTCGATGATCAGGCGCAGCACGGGGCGCGCGAAGTAGGTCAGCCAGTCGCGGCCGTTGATGGTGATCTTGCCCTTGCCCGGCTTGATCCACACGCGCGCGATGGCGTTCTTGCGCTTGCCGGTCGCGTAGGCGCGGCCCTGCTTGTCGATGGTCGGCTCCGGCAGAGCGGCCGGGGTCGCCTCGGGCGCGGCCGTGCCGCCCTTGAGGTCGGCCAGGCTGTCGAGGGTCTGGATGTCCGCCATGATTAGGCGCTCCTCTTGTTCTTCGAATTCATCGCGGCGACGTCGAGAACCTCGGGGTTCTGCGCTTCGTGCGGATGAGCCGGGCCGGCGTAGATGCGCAGGTTGCGCATCAGCTGGCGGCCGAGGTTGTTGCGGGTCAGCATGCGCTCGACGGCCTTCTCGACCGCGCGCTCAGGATGCGCGCCGCCCAGGATCTTGCCCATCGTGCGGCCCTTGATGCCGCCGGGATTGTTCGTGTGCCAGTAGAAGACCTTCTGCTCCAGCTTGCGGCCGGTCAGAGCGACCTTCTCGGCATTGATGACGATGATGTTGTCGCCGGTGTCCACGTGCGGCGTGAAGGTCGGGCGATGCTTGCCGCGCAGGCGCATGGCAATGACCGTCGCGAGACGGCCGAGCACGAGCCCTTCAGCGTCGATCAGCACCCACTTCTTGACCACGTCGGCAGGACGGGCGGAATAGGTCTTCATGATGTCTACCTAGTAGGGGTGAGGCCCCTTGGATTACGGAGGCCCAACCGCGAAAACGATCGAAGCGGTCGCTGAACCAGCGCCCGCCTCGGCGAAGGAGGCGGAATATGCCGACGGACCCGCGCCGCGTCAAGGATTTCCAGGGTTTTTCGGTGGCGGTATTATAATACCGTCTTTTCCAGCCCCGTGGTGGAGCCCTGCCCGCCTATGATCGGCGGCCATCCTATGATACCGAAAGGGCCAGACGCAGTCCCCCTGGAGTTCCGATGGCCGATCCCTTCGCCGACAAAGGCTTCGAAACCCGCGCCGTCCATGCCGGCGGCGGGCCGGACGAGGCCACCGGCGCCCGGGCGGTGCCGATCTACCAGACGACCTCCTTCGTCTTCGATTCGGCCGACCAGGCGGCGAAGCTGTTCAATCTGGAAGAGTTCGGCCACATCTATTCCCGGCTGACCAACCCGACGGTCGCCGCCCTGGAAAAGCGCCTGGCGAGCCTGGAGGCCGGCGTCGGCGCCACGGCGGCCGCCTCGGGCCATGCCGCCCAGTTCCTCGCCCTGCTGCCCCTGCTGAAGAGCGGCGACAGCTTCCTGGCCTCCAAGGCGCTCTACGGCGGCTCCCTCACCCAGTTCGGCCAGTCCTTCGCCCGGCTCGGCTGGAACGCCATCTTCGTCGATCCCGCCGATCCGGAGAACTTCCGCCGGGCGCTGACGCCGAGCTGCCGCGCCGTCTTCGTCGAGAACCTCGCCAACCCCGGCGGCATCGTCGTCGACATCGAGGCGGTCGCGAAGATCGCCCACGAGGCGGGCCTCCCGCTGATCGTCGACAACACCCTCGCCTCGCCCTACCTTTGCCGGCCCGGCGAATGGGGCGCCGACCTCGTCGTGCATTCGACCACCAAGTTCCTCGGCGGCCACGGCAACTCGGTCGGCGGCGCGGTGGTCGACACCGGCCGCTTCGACTGGTCGCGCGTGCCGGCGCTCGCCGATCCCTCGCCCGCCTATCACGACATGCGCTTCGTCGAATCCTTCGGCAAGCTCGCTTTCACGGTCTACGGCCACGCGGTGGGCCTGCGCGACTTCGGCGCCGCGCTGTCGCCCTTCAACGCCTTCCTGACGCTGACCGGCATCGAGACCCTGGCGCTGCGCATGGCGCGCCACTGCGAGAACGCGCTCGCCGTCGCGCGCCATCTCGAATCGCATTCGAAGGTCGCTTGGGTGTCCTACGCCGGACTGCCGAGCAGCCCGCATCACGCGCTGGCGAAGAAGTACCTGCCGCGAGGCGCCGGCGCGGTCTTCACCTTTGGATTGAAGGGTGGCTACGAGGCCGGCATCCGGCTGGTCGAAGCCTGCAAGCTGTTCTCGCATCTCGCCAACATCGGCGACACGCGCAGCCTGGTGATCCACCCCGCTTCGACGACGCACCGGCAACTGTCGGACGCGGCCCGCGCCGCCGCCGGCGCCGGGCCGGACGTCGTCCGCCTCTCGGTCGGCATCGAGAGCGTCGCGGACATCATCGCCGACCTCGACCAGGCGCTGGCGAAGGCCTGAACGCGTTCAGCCTCCGGCGTAGGCCTTGTGCAGCGCCGCGACGTCGATCTTCACCATTCCCATCATGGCTTCCATCACGCGCTGCGCTTTGGCCTTGTCCGGATCTGCCAGCATGCGCGGCAAATCCTCGGGCACGATCTGCCAAGGCACGCCGAATTTGTCATTGATCCAACTGCACTGCACTTCAGTCCCGCCGTCCTTCAGAATTTTCGACCAGAGCCGATCGACTTCCGCCTGATCCTTGCAGCTGACGGAGAAAGACACGCTATTGTTGTATTCGAGCTTCGATCCAGCGTTGAGCGCCTGAAAGCTCTGGCCGGCGAGAAGGAAATCAACGATCAGCACCGCGCCCTCCTTGCCGCCCGGATAGTCCATCGGGCTCCTCTGCACATGGACGATCTTCGAATCGGGCAGCAGCGAGACGTAATAGTTCGCGGCCTCCTCCGCCTCGTCGGCGAACCAGAGACACGGCGTGATCTTGTTCATCGGTCGCTCCATATGTCGGCTTTTATTTCGGATAGTTCAGCGAAGGATACCATTTCGGCGCGCGGCCTTCCGGCGTCGAATCCAGAATGGTCCAGAGCGGCATGAGGTCCGGCGCGCCGCGCGGGTCCTGTCCCGGATCAGCCGATTCAAAGCCCATCTCGCCGCTCCAGAAATGGCGGATCTTGCCGTCGCGGCGCGTGAAGACGGTCAGCCCCGCCATGTCGCTGCCGTCTGGCGCACCGCGTAGAAGTCGCGGCTGAAGGCGTCGTTGATATCCGAGTAGAGCTTGAGGTTGCGCCAGCCGCGCTCCCTCTTGAAGGCGACCAGCCGCGCGATCGGCGAGCGCGCGACGACCGCGAGCGCGATCTGCTGCTCGACGTCCTGCGCTTCGCCATCCCACGCGCTCAGCAAGGACGTGCACATGGGGCAGGCCTTCTCGCGCTGCGGGCCGTACATGAAGCTGTAGACCGCCAGCGTCTGCTTGTCGCCGAACAGGTCGGCCAGGCTCGCCGGGCCCTGCTCGCCCTCGAAGCGATAGTCGGCCGTCACCTCGCCGCCAGTCGGCAGCGCGCGGCGCTGTTCCGCCACCCGCTCGATGTGGCGGCGCAGCTCGATCTCTTCGGCGAGCAAGGCCGTGCGCGCCTTGCGGTATTCGGCGCTCTCGTTCGGGAAATGCAGCGGGTTGCGTTTCGCGAGTTCGCTTGCCGGCGCGAGGCCGTCCTGCGCTGTCATCGTTCTCTCCACAGACTGCTCTTCTGAAGTTCGCAGGCCAAACGCCTCGCGTCCCGCCCAGTTCCCTAGCGGACGGTTTCCGCCCGCACCCAGTCGAGGTAGGGCGGATTGCCCCCGTCGATCCGCCAGGCGACGACGCAAGGCAGGTCGTAGCTATGCAGGTCGCGCAGGCGCGCGGTCAGCGCCTCGATCAGCTCGGCGCGCGTCTTGAGGATGAGGATGGCCTCCGCCTCCTCCTGCAGCTTGTCGCCCCAGCGGTAGATCGAGGTCGCGCCCTCGAAGACGTTGGCGCAGGCCGCCAGGCGTTCCTCGACCAGCGCGCGGCCGAGCGTCAGGGCCTCGGCGCGGGATGAAGCCGTGACGTAAGCCATCATGATGGCCGCCTCGCGGTTTTCCGGCTCTGACATCTCAACATCCTTCCAAAGGAGAAGGGAAATTAGCCAGTCGGAAAGGTTTGACGGGCAGAATTTCCAATGAAGCGCTGGCGCTCGGGCCTGAATCTCAAATAAACTGGCTTGGTCGTCGTCGTGCGACAAGGGGAAGAATGATGACTGCCAACGAATCGGCCGAACGCAGCGACCTGCATACGGGCCATCCGCATCGCCCGAGCCTGACGCAACGCGCCTGGCTGGTGCGCGGCATCGACCAGCCCGGCGGCAAGCTCCCCCTGTTCGACCGCGACGGCCAGCGCGTCGACGTGCAGACCGTGCGCAGCTGCCTGCAGGCCGGCTGGGCCGAACCCTGGTTCCGCAATCCGCTGAAGCCCGACTGGCTCGTCTGCAAGCTGACCGAGACGGGCCGCAAGGCGCTCGCCGACAACGACGAGGCCTGACGCCTCCGCGTGTCCGCTGCCGTTTCGCAAGCCGGCATCCGCATCGCATCTGTCCATATCGCATTTGTCCATCCCGGCCGCGCCGTGTAGAACGGAAGCGCGCGCAACGTCGCGCCTGCCACCTTCTCGCCTATCGCAGCTTGCAAAATTGCGTCGCGCGTTTCGCCTCTCGCTCAGACAGGCCGTCTCCGCGCCATAGGGAGTCCACCATGCTCATCATCGGCAACGACCTCGTCTCCGAAATCCTCGCCATGCCCGACGTGCTGCGCGTGCAGGAAGAGGCCTTCCGCAAGCTGCCGACGGGCGGCTCCATCCACCGGCCGCGCATCGACATGTACTTCCCCTGCGACCGGCCCGACGGCTACTTCCGCTGGGGCACCATGGAAGGCGCCAACGACGGCTTCTTCGCCATCCGCATGAAGTCCGACATCATCACCTGGCCCAAGACCGAGGACGGCGGCTGGACCGAGGACAAGTACTGCCGCGAGCCCGGCACCTACTGCGGCCTCATCATGCTGATGTCGACGCGCAACGGCGAGCCCCTCGCCTTCATCAACGACGGCGTGCTGCAGCACATGCGCGTCGGCGGTGGCGCCGGCATCGGCGTGAAGTACCTGTCGCGCGAAGACAGCCACACGGTCGGCATGCTCGGCTCCGGCGGCATGGCCCGCACCTTCCTCGAAGCCTTCCGCTGCGTGCGCGACATCAGGAAGGTGAAGGTCTACAGCCCGACGGCGAAGAACCGCGAGGCCTACGCCGAGGAGATGTCGCGCAAGCACGGCATCGAAGTGGTCGCCGTCGACAGCGCGCGCGAGGCCGTGCGCGGCGTCGACATTCTGTCGAGCTGCACCGACAGCATGTCGCCGGTCTACGACGCCGACTGGATCGAGAAAGGCATGCACATCACCAATCTCGGGCGGCGCGAGATGCCCGACACGGTGATGGACAAGATCGACCTGGTGGTGCGCCAGGGCACCGCCGGCCTGCAGATGAAGCAGACCGAGCGCTTCCAGGCCGAGCGCGGCCTGTCACCCGCCGCCTACATCGGCGGCACGGTCGAGGAGATGAAGCGCATTCCCGAGAAGAACCCGCAGCCCGGCTTCGGCGGCGACAGCCCCGAATTCACCGACCGCGGCAAAGGCGGCGACAAGCCGGACTTCGCCGACCTCGTCAGCGGCAAGAGCAAGGGGCGCATCAGCCGCGACCAGGTCACCTTCTACCGCAACGTCGGCAACCAGGGCCTGCAGTTCTCCGCCGTCGGCGGCTGGATCTACCAGCAGGCGGTGAAGCTGAAGAAGGGCCGCGAGATCCCGACCGACTGGTTCCTGCAGGACATCCGGGATTGACAGAGAAAACGCCGGCCCGTTAATGCGGGCCGGCGCGTCTATGTCGGATAGTTGACTTAGCTGTACTCGTACACGACGACGATGCCTGCTGCGCCCGAATGGCCGTTTCCGTTTATCGCGCCGCTGCCGCCGCCGCCATAGAGTTTACCTGCCCCACTTTGGGCCGGCGAACCGCTCATTTGTGAAGCGCCCCCAATTCCTGGCGCTATATTCGAAATGCCACCGCTGCCGTCGCCGCCTGGAATGTTGATATTGCCGAGCGAACCTGAGCCGCCCGCGCCGCCACCGCCTGGGACGCCAACGACAGCGGCTGTTCCCGCACCACCAGACGCTGAACAAAAACCGCCAAAACTCGATGCGACGCCCGAGCCGCCGTTTGCGTTTCCGCCTACACCGCCTGTGCCGACCGTCACGGACTCCGATAAAGTGGACGACACGTCGATCAGCTTGATCGCGCACCCCCCAGCGCCGCCACCACCAGAGCACCCCTCGGATCCTGCCCCATCATCGTGTGCGTGTCCGCTGGCACCGCCTCCACCGATGACCGTCACCATGACCCGATTGATTCCGGAAGGCTTCGTCCAGGTGCCCGACGACGTAAAGACCTGCATGCTTAAAAAGCCGCCCGCTGCTGCGGTATTCTGCCAAGTTGGCGCAGTTCCAGCCCCATTCGAAGTCAGCACCTGGCCGCTTGAACCAAGGCCAGAGACCGTCGTGACGGCGCTCGTGTCATTACCGAGCAATACGGCATGGCTGGTTAAGGAATTTTCCCCCGTACCACCTTGAGCCACAGACAGCGCCGTTGTAAGCCCTGTCAGCGACGTAATGTCGGCATTTGCACCGGACGCCGCCGCACCGAGATTTGTCCGCGCGGCCGCGGCTGTCCCTGCTCCCGTGCCGCCATCAGCAATCGCGAGGTCCGTAATTCCCGCGATAGTGCCGCCGGTGATCGCGACGGTATTGGCATCCTGCGTTGCCATCGAACCAAGCCCGAGATTGGTCCGGGCATCAACAGCATTGCTCGCCCCCGTACCGCCATCTGCAATCGCAAGATCTGTGATGCCAGTGATCGAACCGCCCGTTATCGTCACGCTATTGGAATTCTGAGTCGCTAGAGACCCAATTCCAAGATTATTTCGAGCGTCGGAAGCATTGCTAGCACCCGTTCCGCCTTCCGTAATCGGCAGGTCGTTTGCAAGAACAAGGTTTGTCGCGGTGATGGTTCCGTTAACATCCAACTCGCTACTTGGCGAAGCCGTCTTGACGCCAACACCAGCGGTCGTAATCGATAGATACTCAACGAATGTGTTTCCCAAGCGGAACAAGTATCCCAGAGGGGACGCCACTTCCTGGTCGAATGTGACTGGACCAGGCATATAACTATAAAATTGCGCGCCTCCCCCTCCGACTAAAGACCGCACCCTGACCAGAAAGGTGCCGCAATCCGATGTCAAATCCAGGCCCGCGGCTCCCCCGATTGAAGTGTCGTAGTTGGAAATAACGGCGCCAGTTAACTCCGCTTGATTTTTTGTAACCGTCAAATCGCCATAAGATGTGGATGGACTCGCATTGCTGATTGTCAGGCGTCCCGTCATTGTGTCGCCGGCAATGTTTACTGCGCCGAGATTCGCTCGCGCATCAGCCGCATTGCTGGCACCTGTGCCGCCATCAGCTACGGCGAGATCTGTGATGCCGGTGATGTCACCTCCCGTGATCGCCACATTATCCGCATCCTGCACGGCCATCGTGCCGAAGCCTAGATTGCTGCGCGCGTCGGACGCCGTCGTCGCGCCGGTGCCGCCGTCGGCAATGGCCAATGGCGACGACAAATTCGAAATCGTGCCGCCCGTGATCGAGACGTTGTTAGTATTTTGAAACGCGATCGAGCCAAGCCCCAAGGCGTTCAGCACGCGTTCGTCCGTGATCATTGCGTTGGTGATGGCGGACGAATTTGCCTGCAACGCCACTTGCGCGACAGGCACCTTCCCTTCTGGAATGGCAGGCGGCATGGGCGAGGCCGCTTCCATGCCCGTGACGACCGAGACGTCGCCGCTTAAGCGATCGACGACGATGCGATCGATGCGCGGATTGGAAGTCGGCGCTGTGATTGTCGACGTATTTTGCGCAGCGCGTTCCGTCACCGTCGCGCCATTGAAAAGGCCGCCGGACTCAAGGCGCACCGTCATGTTCGGCGTCGTTTGCTCATGCGGCGCGAAGGCCCATGCGATGCGATCGGCAACCGTGAAGTTGGCGTCGATCTGCGCGCCTTGCGCGGCCATATCCGTTACTGCAGGTGTTGCGGCGTTTCCCACGATGACTTTCCCTAACTGATGATCGGCCGAGATCGGCCATGCTGCGAATGCAGATTTGCGCTAGCGCGCGTCATCGAGTTGACAGTCGCGGGAAATGTTTGCGAAGCATCCATACGTATAGGGAGAACCGACTCGTTTAACGATAAATGCGCTTCGTCAGGAGCGGCGAATAAAATTCTTTATGATACTCATTCTTGATAAACTCCGGCATCTCCAAGACTTGGCATTTGCGCCAATGGCCAGTCGCCTCTCGATGTCTGTGATGCAAAAAAAAGAACGTCGTTAATGATTTTCAAATGCCGGAAAGTTCTCACCGAATGTTGAACGAGACGCTGGAACAACGCCTCATCGAAATCGAGCATCGGCTCGCCCATGCCGAACGCACGGCGGAGGACCTGTCGGGCATCGTTGCCAAGCAGGCCTCGCAGATCGACCTGCTCAACCGCAAGGTCGCCGCCTTGACGCAGCGGCTGCAGGACGCGCCCTGGGAAAGCTCGCCGCAGGAC
>DASYCO010000036.1:0-5841 GCA_036500145.1 Alphaproteobacteria bacterium
AGCGGTGTGACCCGCCCGCCGGCGTTGCCGCCGGCCTGCCGTCCCTATTTGGTCTTGCTCCCGGTGGGGTTTGCCGTGCCACGACCGTTACCGGCCGCGCGGTGCGCTCTTACCGCACCCTTTCACCCTTACCGTTTGGCCGTCGGGCAAGCCCGGCGGCGAAATGGCGGTTTGCTTTCTGTGGCACTGTCCCTGGGGTCGCCCCCGCCGGGCGTTACCCGGCACCGCGTCACTCTGGAGCCCGGACTTTCCTCCCCTCGGTTTCCCGAAAAGCGGCCGTCCGGCCGTCTGGCGGTCTCTCCGTAGACCCCGGCTTGCCAAAGGTCAAGCGGCGGGCCCCGGACCGGCGCGGCTCAACGCTTTATTTTCAACAGCTTATCGAGATAGGACAGGGTCTCGGGATCGGCCTGGCCGTCGATCCGCCAGGGCCGGAAGTGGCGCTGGAAGGCGGTGACGACGCTGGCGGTCTGGCCGCCGTAGAGCCCGTCCACCAGGATCTGGTAGCCGTAGGCGGTGAGCTTGCCCTGTAGGTCGCGGACGCCGTCGCCGGTGGCGCCGACCGTCAGGAGGGCCGCGCCGGGGGCCGGCTTGGCGGCGAGGTCGGGCCACAGGCCGATGCCGTCGGCGGCGAGGCCGCGCCAGTCGAACAGCTCGCCGGGGTCGGTCTTGCGCGTCGGCGCCACGTCGGAATGGCCGAGCACGCCATGGGCGGAAATGGGATGGCGCGCCAGGATGCCGCGCGCCAGCAGCACGAATGAGGCCATCTGCGCCGTCGGGAACGGCTGGTAGCCATGCTCGTGGCCGGGATTGGCGAGCTCGATGCCGATGGAGCGCGAGTTGACGTCTTCGCGCCCGGCCCAGCCGCCGGCGCCGGCGTGCCAGGCGCGCTGGTCCTCGGCCACCAAGCGGAAGACCAGGCCGCCCTCGTCGATCAGATAATGGCTGCTGACCTTGGCTTCGGGGTCGCACAGGCGCGCGCGCGCGCCGTCGGCCGTCGGCATGCCGGTGTAATGGACGATGAGAAGCTCGATACGGGTACCCGGCGCGCGGAGGTCATGATTGGGCGACGGGCAATCGATGAAGGCTGTTTCGCGCATCGGCTAGATATACTGCGCTCCGGCGCGGCGCTACAGCCTCGGCGTGCGTCACATTGTCGTGCGATGCATTTTTTCGTTCGCCGTTCTGAGCAGCTTTCCGCCATGCGGCAGAAATGTTGCCGCAACGTTGCAGAATGGGCCGCGCGTTAACTTTTGCCTTTCAGGTAGAGGCGGTGAAGCGCCTGCAGGCCGAGGCAGTAACCCTCGAGGCCGGCGCCGCAGATGATCGCCCTTGCCACATGGCTGAGGTAGGACGGCGGCCGGTAGGACTCTTTGTTGTAGATGTTGGTGATGTGCACTTCGATCACCGGCGTGCCGACGGAGCGTACGGCGGTATGCAGCGCCAGCGACGTGCGGGCGTAGGCGCCTGGGTTCATGACGATGCCGACGGCCTTCTGGTAGCTCTCCTGCACCCAGTCGATCAGCACGCCTTCGTGGTTGGTCTGGCGGAAGTCGATCTCCATGCCGAGCGCCGCGGCTTCTTCCTCGCACATGCGCTGGCAATCCTGCAGCGTCTGGTGGCCGTAGAGATGCGGCTCGCGGATGCCGAGCAGATTCATGTTGGGGCCGTTCAAGACGTAGACCAAAGGCTTCGACATAGTTCTTTCCTCGCTGGAGCGGCGGGTGGGACCATCGCCGAGACGGTCCCGCCTGCCGGCTCATTGCATCTTCAGGATGTCGTTGACGGTTTTGAGCACCGGCACCGGCGTGTCGTAGAGATGCGCGACGAGGTCCTGCATCTCGGTGCCCTTGACGATGTCGATGTCGAGCTTCTGCTTGGCGGCGTCCGCCATGAACTCGGGATCCTTCATCATGGCCTCGAACGAAGCGCGCAGCTGCTGCACGCGGTCGATCGGCGTGCCCGGCGGCGCGAAGAAGGGCCAGGCGAGCATGGCGTCCGATTCCAGGAACTCGATGGCCTGGCGCGCCTCGTCCGTCTTGGCGAATTCATGCGCCATCGGCACGTTGGGCAGGTCGGGCGCCTTGGCCAAGGTGAACTGCGTCAGGAACTTGATCTTGCCGTCGCGCACCCAGTCGGCGTTGCGCGCCTTGATCGTGCCCCAGGCCCAGCCGCAAAAGGCCTCCGTCTCGCCCTTTTCCATGGCGGCGGCGGTCTCGTTGCCGCCGGGATAGCCGACGACGGTTTTCCACTTGGTGCCGATCAGCGCGTTAAGCGCCTTCGGGAAGGTGAAGGTGCGCGAGCCGGGGCCGGACGAGCCGACGATGGTCTCGCGCTTGATCACGTCCTCCATGCTATCGACCGGCACCGTGTGCCAGACGACGCAGACGCTCGGTTCGGCGGCGCGCCCGCCAATGTACTGGAACTTGCGCGAGTCGAACTTCGCCTGCGCGTCGCCGAGGATCGGGGCGAGGATGATGCCGCCTGTGATCATGCCGAGGCGCGTGCCGTCTTGCGGCTGCAGGTTGTAGATCGTGTTGGCGGCGACCATGCTGCCGGCGCCCGGCATGTTGGTGACGAGGAATCCCGGATTGCCCGGAATCTGCTTGCCGTAGTGGCGGGCATAGAGCCGCGCGGCGAGATCATAGCCGCCGCCGGCGCTGAAGCCGACGACGATCTCGATGCGTTTGCCGCGATAGAAATCCTGCGCTTCGGCTGGCGCGGAGAGCGCGCCCAGCGCCAGCGCGCCCAGGCCGACGAACGTCGGCAGTGCAGTGAGTTTCATGGTTGGCCTCCCTGTTGCGGTTTTTGGCTTTCTTACGCGTCGCATGCGGCGTCGAGAGAGGGCGTCGCTGAAAAAAAGAGCCGGATGAACATGTCATCCGGCTCTCTCGTCATGGGGCGGAAGCGTCCGCCATCATGTCACCCGATCCTTCGGCGGACCGTCACTCGCCCTTCAGCAGGCCGATGACCTTGTCCTTCACGGCGGGCGGCTGGTTGAGCATCGAGTGGATCGCCTCGGTCATCTCCTCGCCGCGCGTCAGGCTCGGCTCGATGTTGGCGACCTTCTGGGTTTCGGCGATGAAGGCAGGGTCGACGGCGAGCTTGGCGAAGGCGTCGCGCAGGTGCTTGGCCCGGTCGGCCGGGATGTTCGGCGGCGCGAAGTAGGGCCGTGCGAGGTCGAGGATCGGATTGACCATGAGGAACAGCGGGCGCTGTTCCTCCGGGATCACGTCCATGATCCAGGGCACGTTGTACGGCGCGAGCTGCGGCGCCTTGTGGCCGGCCACCTGCACGAGAACCTTCACCTTGCCCTCGTCGAGCATCTGCTTGCCGCGGCCGCCGAGGAAGCCGATGAGGTCGCCGCCCGAGGCATGGATCTCGCCGCGCTCGATGGCGATCTCGATGTCGTTGTTCTTGTAGCCGTAGATGATGTCCATGTTCAGCTTGAACGCGTCCTTCAGCAGCTCGGGCACGAGGCCGAAGCCGGTCGAGCCGCGTGCCGTGGCGCCGAACTTCACCGGCTGCGGGCAGGTGGCGATGGCCTCCAGCGACTGGCAGGGGAAGTCGGAGCGCATCCAGAACAGCACAGTCGCGGTGTAGAGGTTGCCGACCCAGGTGAACTTGTCGAGGTCGAAGCGGATGTTCGGCTGCGAGATGGCGCGGCTGAACAGGCCCGACGAGCCGGCGCCGATGGTCAGGCCATCCTTCTCCGCCACGTTGTAGATGTGGTTCGCGGCCGCGATCGATTCGGGCTGCGGCATGTTCTGCACGATGACCGTCGGCTTGCCGTCGATGTACTTGCTGAGATGGCGGCCAGCGATGCGGGCGAGGATGTCGACGCCGCTCGCCTCGCTGCTGCCGACGATGATGCGGAAGGTCTTGCCCTTGTAGAAGTCGCCGACGCTCTGCTGCGCCTGGGCGCCGGTGGCCGCGGCGCCGATGGCGAGCGCCGCCAATGCAACGGACAAAATTAGCCTGTTCGGCTTCATCGCATGTCTCCTATGTGAGCCGGCCGTGCTTATGCGACGGCCTTGATTCCCTGGTCCGATCATATTCATTTTTTGCTTTGATATGCCAGCCCGCCGCGCGCATATCCTGTGGCGCATTTTTTCAAGACAGCTGCGTGTAAAATGAAACAATCTCAATGGCAGTTCTGGATCGACCGCGGCGGCACCTTCACCGACATTGTCGCGCGCGCGCCGGACGGCGCGGTGACGACGCGCAAGATGCTGTCGGAAAATCCGGGCCGCTACCGCGACGCGGCCCTGGCCGGGATTCGCGCGATTCTGGACATCGCGCCGGATGCGCCGATTCCTGCCGCTGAGATCGCCGCGGTGAAGATGGGCACGACGGTCGCCACCAATGCCTTGCTGGAACGCAAGGGCGAGGCGGTGGCGCTGGTGACGACGCGCGGCTTTCGCGATGCGCTGCGCATCGCTTACCAGAACCGGCCGCGCCTGTTCGACCTCAAGGTCACGCTGCCGGAGATGCTCTATGCGCGCGTGATCGAGGCCGACGAGCGCATCGCGGCGGATGGCGAGGTGCTGCGTCGGCTCGATGCGGCGACGCTCGAACGCGACCTGCGCGCGGCCTATGACGCGGGCCTGCGCGCGGTCGCCATCGTCTTCATGCATGCCTGGCGCGACGGCGAGCATGAGGCGCGGGCGGCGGAGATCGCCAAGGCGGTCGGCTTCCCGCAAGTCTCGGCGTCGCACCGCGTGTCGCCGCTCATGAAGCTGGTCGGGCGCGGCGACACGACCGTGGCCGACGCCTACCTCTCGCCGATCCTGCGCCGCTACGTCGCCCAGGTGGCGGACGAGCTTGGCGGCGCGCCGCTTCTGTTCATGCAGTCGAACGGCGGCCTCGTCGCGGCCGAGTCCTTCCAGGGCAAGGACAGCATCCTGTCGGGCCCCGCGGGCGGCATCGTCGGCGCAGCCAAGGCCGCGTCGCGCGCCGGCTTTGACAGGCTGATCGGCTTCGACATGGGCGGCACCTCGACCGACGTGTCGCATATCGACATGTCGGCCGACGGCAGCGGCCTGGAGCGCAGCTTCGAGACCGTGGTTGCCGGCGTGCGGCTGCGCGCGCCCATGCTCGCCATCAACACGGTGGCGGCAGGCGGCGGCTCCATCCTGGCCTTCGACGGCGCGCGCCTGCGCGTCGGCCCGGAATCGGCCGGCGCCAATCCGGGGCCTGCCTGCTACCGCAAGGGCGGGCCGCTCACGGTGACCGACGCCAACGTCATGGTCGGCAAGATCCGGCCCGCGTTCTTTCCCAAGATATTCGGGAAGAATGGCGACGAAGCGCTCGACGCCGACGTGGTGCGGGAGAAGTTCACGGCGCTTGCCGACGAAGTGGCGAAGGCCACCGGCGTGCGGCGGAGCCCGGAAGAACTCGCCGACGGCTTCCTGCGCATCGCCAACGAAGCCATGGCCCACGCGATCAAGCAGGTCTCGATCCAGAAGGGGCGCGACGTCGGCAAATACGCGCTCGCCTGCTTCGGCGGCGCCGGCGGCCAGCACGCTTGCGGCGTCGCGGACGCGCTCGGCATGGATCACGTCGTCATCCATCCCCACGCCAGCCTGCTGTCCGCCTACGGCATGGGCCTCGCCGACGTCCGCGCGCACCGGCACAAGGCGGTCGGCGCCGCGTTCGGCCCGGACGGCGTCGCGGCGGCCGAGGCGGTGCTGGGCGAGATTGCACGCGAGGCCACGGCCGCGCTCGCCGCGCAGGGCGCGCCGCCGGAGTGGACCACGATCCTCCGTGTTCTGCACATCCGCTATGACGGCAGCGACACCAGCCTGCCGGTTTCGGCCGGCCCGGAAACCGCGATGCGCGCGG
>DASYCO010000037.1:0-43661 GCA_036500145.1 Alphaproteobacteria bacterium
CCGAGACCATCGGCCAGATCGACGAGATCTCCACCACGATCGCCTCGGCGATCGAGGAGCAGGGCGCCGCGACGCAGGAGATCGCCAACAACGTGCAGCAGGCCGCACGCGGCACGCAGGACGTGTCGTCGAGCATCGTCAGCGTCACCCAGGCCGCCGGCGAGACGGGGGCTGCCGCAGAGCAGATGCTCTCCTCCGCCAACGAGCTGGCCCAGCAAGGCGAAACCCTGCGCGAGAAGGTCGGCCTGTTCGTCGCCCGCGTCCGCGCCGCCTAAGCGCAAGCTGCGGATTCGGCGCGCGAATCCGCAGCGTTCGAGACGCGCCGAGGATCTGCGGCTAAAGTCGTGATCGCCGGCGCGACGTCGCGGAACCGAATTCGGCTTGAATTCCGGCGGCCGACGCCCGACCTATAGGCGCGCTATGCCCGTTTTCCTCGGAATCATCGTCTTTTTCTTCGCCGAAATCTGGCTGCTGATCAAAATCGGCGGCGCCATCGGCGGCTGGACGACCATCGTCTGGATCATCCTCACCGCCATTGCTGGCAGCGCGCTGCTGCGCCAGCAGGGCGCTCAGGCGCTGGCACGTATCCGCATCGCGCTGGAAGCTTCGCCCGACGGCCGGCCCAACGGCGCAGCCCTGGCGACCGAACTGCTCGACGGCCTCGCTGTCCTGCTGGCCGGCGTGTTCCTCATCCTGCCCGGCTTCCTCGGCGACGCCATCGGCATCCTGCTGTTCATCCCGCCGCTGCGCCACCTGGCGGGGCGCATGCTCTGGACCTGGGTGCAGGGGTCGGAGCGGGTGCGCGTCTACGCGGCGCGCAATGCCTGGCCCAGCGGACCCGGGGCCGCCTCCGGCCGCGCCACGGTCATCGAAGGCGAATTCCGCGAAGTCGACGGCAGCGACAGGCCGTCCGAGCCTGGCCGGCAGGATCCCGACCAGCCGCGCCTGCATTGACCCCGACCACTTCCTAGCGTCTTCGCGCCATCCGGAACCGGCGGCCGCCAGCCCGGGCCCGCTCCGTTGCAATGGCCGCGGATTCCATGGTACCCAGCCCGGACTTCCTTCGCCGATTCACAGGCGCCGCCGCCGTCAGGGCGCGCTCACATCCTCGGCCGACCGGCCGCCCGAAAGGTCTCCGCCATGTCCGACGTCAATTCCGCCGTTCCCCCGCAGCCGCAGGATCCGGCCGCGCAAGGCCCCGCGCTGCAGACCCTGGCGCAGTACCTCAAGGACCTGTCGTTCGAGAATCCGTCGCCGCTCGAATCGCTGACGCAGAACAACCAGAACCCGACGGTCAACGTGAACGTCAGCGTCAACACGCGGCTGGCGCGCGACTCGATCCATGAGCTCGCCGTCTCCGTGCAGGTCCACACCCTGTCCGGCGACAAGACGCTGTTCATGATCGAGCTGATCTACTGCGGCCTGTTTGCGCTGGTGAACATCCCGAAGGACCAGGTCGAGCCGATCCTGCGCGTGCATTGCGCCAGCCTGCTGTTCCCCTACATCCGCCAGATCGTCGGCGACGCGACGCGCGACGGCGGCTTCGCGCCGCTCTACCTCAACATGATCGACTTCGCCCAGCTCTATCAGCAGTACCAGGCGACCGGCGCCAGCGCCGGCACCAGCAGCAACAACCCGGCGACGGCGTAAGCGCCGAAGCACGCTGGACTTTCGCCGGCCGTCAGGCCGACCAGAGCGGGTTCTTCAGCTTGGCGATGAAGGCCGCATGCGCCTCCAGTTCGGCGGGATTCGCCGCGTGGGGACGCGGCGGCCGCACCGGACCGTCGCGCAAGGCCGCCGCCGGCCGCATCTGGCCGCCCGCCGCCTTCACCTCGATCTCTTCCGTCAGGACCAGGCCGTGCTGGCGGCCGCCCATCAGCTCCAGGTAGACGGCGGCCAGCAGCTCGGCGTCGAGCAAGGCGCCATGCACCGTGCGCATGGTGTTGTCGACCGCGAACTTCTTGCACAGCGCGTCGAGCGAAGCCGGCTGGCCGGGGAATTTCTGGCGCGCCATCGCCACCGTGTCGACCGAGCGCCCCGCATGGCGCGACTTGCCGGCGCGCTCGAGCTCGGCGTTGACGAAGCGCATGTCGAATTCGGCATTGTGCGCGATGATGTCGTCGCCGCCGATGAAGGCGACCAGCTCGTCGGCGAAGCTCCCGAACAGCGGCTTGTCGGAGAGAAATTCGCTGCTCAGCTTATGGACGGCGAAGGCCTCCGCCGGCATGTCGCGCTCGGGGTTCGCGTATCTGTGGAAGACCTGGCCGGTCGGCACGCGGTTCATCAGCTCGATGCAGGCGATCTCTACCACGCGATGGCCGGCGGCGGGATCGAGGCCGGTGGTCTCGGTGTCGAGGACGATTTCACGCATCGGGAATCCTTTTGCGGAGAGTGCGGCGGGAGGGGGCCGCTGCCGGCTTGCGCGAACGCAGGTCGGCGACAAGGCGCTTGAGGGCGGCAAGGCTGTCGCGGCGCGACGCGCCGGTGCGGATGACGTAGTCGGCGAGGCGGCGCTTTTCAACGTCGGGCATCTGGTTGGCGCGCACGGCGGCCAGCTTGGCGGCGTCCATGCCGCGCCGGCGCAGGACGCGCGCCGTCTGGATCGCCGCCGGCGCCGAGACGACGGCCACCGCGTCGACGCGGTGGCGGGCGTCCGTCTCGAACAGGAGCGGGATGTCGAGCGCCACCAAGGACCGGCGCGCCGCGCGCATCGCCTGCAGGAAGCGCCGCTCCGCCGCCTGCACGCGCGGATGGAGGATGCCTTCCAGCTTGCGCAGCTGCAGGCGCTCGGGATCCTTGCGGACGTCGAAGACGAGCTTGGCGACGGCCTGGCGGTCGAGCCGGCCCTCCGTCACCGTGCCGGGAAAAGCCCGCGCGATGGCGGGCAGGGCGGCGCCCCGCGGCCCGGTGAGGCGACGGACCTCCTCGTCGGCGGAGAAGACCGGCACGCCCATGCGGCGGAGCGTGCGGCCCGCCTCGCTCTTGCCCATGCCGATCGAGCCGGTCAGGCCCAGGACGACCATTCGGCTCACAGGCCTTCGGCGAGGAAGGCGTGCAGCTCGGGCGTGATCTGGGGATCGCGGCCGAACCAGGCGGCGAAGCCGGGGCGCGCCTGGTGGATCAGCATGCCGAGCCCGTCGACGGCGACCAGGCCGCGCGCCCGCGCCGCCGCGAGCAGCGGCGTCTCCAGCGGCGCATAGACGCAGTCGAAGACAGCGGCGCCCGACGGCATCGCCGCCAGGTCGAGGTCGAGCGGCAGCTGGCCGCGCATGCCCTGGGTCGTCGTGTTGACGACGAGGGCGGCGTCGCGCAAGGCGCCGGCACGGTTGAGCCAGGGCATCACCTTGATGCGGTCGTCACTGAGGGCGAGCGCCAGGCTTTCGGCCCGTTCGCGCGTGCGATTGACGATGTGCACTTCCGGCACCCCGGCGTCGAGCAGAGCCACGACGATGGCGCGTGCGGCGCCGCCGGCGCCGATCACCGCCGCCGGGCCACGGTGCGGGCCCCAGGCGGGCGCGCTCGTCGTGAGATGGGCGAGGAAGCCGACGCCGTCGGTGTTGCGGCCTTCGAGCGCGCCGTCCGGATGGACGATCACGGTGTTCACGGCGCCGATGCGCCGGGCATGGTCGTCGACGATGTCGACCGCCGCCAACGCCGCTTCCTTATGGGGAACGGTGACGTTGACGCCACGAAAGCCGAGATGGGGCAGCGTGCGCAGAGCCTGGGCGAACTGCTCCGGCCGCACGGCGAGCGGCAGGTAGGCGCCGTCGATGCCATAATGCGCCAGCCACCAGCCATGCAGGCGCGGAGAGCGCGAATGGCCGACCGGCCAGCCCATGACCCCGGCGAGCTTCGCCTCTCCCGTGAGAATCATGCATTCACCTTACATGGCACCTTGTTATGGCTTCACGACGCCGTGGTTGCGCAGGAAATCGAGCAGCGGCAGCAGGGGCATGCCGAGAATGGTGAAATAGTCGCCATCGACCCGCGAGAAGAGCTGCGCGCCAAGGCCTTCAAGCTGGTACGCGCCGACGGAACCGAGCACCGCGTCGCCCGCTGCCTCCAGATAGTCGTCGAGGAAGGCTTCGGTGAAAGGCCGCACAGTGAGCCGCGCCCGGCCGATATGATGCCACAGGCGCTCGCCGTCGCGCAGCACCAGGACGGCGCTGACGAGCGTGTGCATTTTGCCGCGCAGCGCCAGCAGCTGGGTGCGGGCGGCGGCGCGGTCGACCGGCTTGTCGAACCAGCGGTCTTCGCAGACCAGGACTTGGTCGGAACCCACGACCAGCGCGCCGGGATGCCGGCGGCCGACCTGGCGCGCCTTCAGTTCGGCGAGGGTGACGGCAAGGTCGTCGACGCTGGCGCCTTCGGCGCACATCGCCTGCTTCACGTCGTCCTCATCGACGGAGGACGCATCCTTCGTGAAGGCGACGCCGGCGCGCGACAACATGCCGGCGCGCGAAGCGCTGGCGGAGGCAAGAACGAGCTTGGGGGCGGGAACGACGCTGGCCATGCCACCGTTATAAGCGGCAGCGCGGGCGCAGGGTAGAGCCCACGAACCGGCCAGAGCGGAAAGCGGGGCTGGAAAAGCCCGGTATGAGATCGGAGATGCTGGGCATAACTCGGTAGTTGCCCACAGGCGGGACGAAAGCGCACCCTCTGACCCGGACTCCATACGGCCCTTGCATCTTCCGAACGATTTTATCCGTGCCTGTGAGTCAAGCGCACAAAGGATTAAGCCGGAATAGTTATCCCCTCTTTCCCCATGTTTCGCGAAGGCATCCTGGTTTCGCCAAAGGCGCTTTTCCAGGTCGTCCTCCCCGCCTTGTCCACTGCCAGCGAGGCTTGCTGTCGCCGTTCCCGAAATTGTCGGGACGATTCACGATAAATCCGCAATCCCCGATTTCCACAGCACCAACTACTACTACAACCTTTTAAGATTCTTAGATTGTAGTAGAACCGCAGTGCCGACAACGAGCGAAGCCCCCGTGAACGAATCCGAAAAAACGCCTGTAGCCAGCAAGGCCGAGCCGAGCCAGAAGCGCTTCCTGCGCGCCTTGCGCCGGGAGGCCGTGGATCGCCCGCCGTTCTGGTTCATGCGCCAGGCAGGCCGCTACCTGCCGGAATACCAGGCGCTGCGCTCGCGCAGCGAAAACTTTCTGTCGTTCTGCTACGACCCCGCGCTAGCGACCGAAGTGACGCTGCAGCCGATCGAGCGTTTCGGCATGGACGCGGCGATCATCTTTTCCGACATCCTCGTCATCCCCGACGCGCTTGGGCAGAAGGTTGCCTTCGAGCCAGGCCGCGGGCCGGTGCTGGCGGCGATCGACGACGTCAAGCAGCTGGCGCCCTTCGACGATGAAGCCCTGCGCGCGCATCTGGCGCCCGTCTACGAGGCTCTGCGCCAGACCAAGGCGAAGCTGCCGCCGGAGGTCGCGCTGATCGGCTTTGCCGGCGCGCCCTGGACCATCGCGGCCTACATGGTCGAAGGCGGCTCGTCACGCGACTTCGAGAAGCTCAAGGCCTTCGCCTACGGCCGGCCGGCGGCCTTTGCCGCCCTCATCGACATGCTGACCGAGGCCGTGGCGGCCCATCTCATCGCCCAGGTCGATGCCGGCGCCGAGGTGCTGCAGCTGTTCGACAGCTGGGCCGGCGTGCTGCCGGAGCCGCAGTTCCAGCGCTGGTGCGTGGCACCGGCGGCGATGATCGTGCGCAAGGTCAAGGCGGCCCATCCGGACGTGCCGATCATCGGCTTTCCCAACCGCGCCGGCGCGCTCTACGGCTGCTATGCGGCGGAGGCCAACGTCGACGGCCTGTCGATCGATGCCACGGTGCCGCTCGAATGGGCGCGCGACAGCCTGCAGCCGCGCGTGGTGCTGCAAGGCAATCTCGACCCGATGATGCTGGTGACGGGCGGCGAGGCGATGAAGGCCGACGCGCGCCGCATCCTGGCGGCGCTGGGAAAGGGCCCCTTCGTCTTCAATCTAGGCCATGGCGTGCCGCAGATCACGCCGCCGGCCCATGTCGCCGAGCTTGCGAGCCTGCTGCGCGACTGGAAGCCGCTGTGACGGCTGCGGCATGAAGACCGCCGTCGTCCTGTTCAATCTTGGCGGACCGGACAACCTCGACGCGGTCGAGCCTTTCCTGCGCAACCTGTTTTCCGATCCGGCGATCATCACGCTGCCCAATCCGCTGCGCTGGCTGCTTGCCAAGCTGATCTCGTCGCGCCGCACGCCGATCGCGCGCGGCATCTACGAGAAGATCGGCGGCAAGTCGCCGCTGCGCGAACTGACCGAGGCGCAGGCAGCGGCGCTTGAAGCAAGCCTGAATGCCGGCAGCGCGGACGAACATCGCATCTTCGTCGCCATGCGCTACTGGCATCCCTTCGCGGACGAGACGGCGACGAAGGTCGCGGCATTCGCGCCCGACCGCGTTCTGTTGCTGCCGCTCTATCCGCAATATTCCTCGACCACGACAGGCTCTTCGTTCAAGGACTGGCACCGCGCGGCGAAAACCGCAGGCATTGCTGTGCCGATGTTCGAGGTCCGTGACTATCCCGACCATGCGGGCTACGTCGCGGCCTTGGCCGGGCAGCTGCGCCTGGGCTTGAAGGCCGCATGCGAGAAAGGCCCGTTCCGCTTGCTGTTTTCCGCCCATGGCCTGCCGAAGAAAGTGATCGCGGCTGGCGATCCCTATCAGGCGCAGATCGAACGCACGGCAGCGGCCGTCGTCGCAGCGCTTGGACCGGATGCCGAAGGGCTCGACTGGCAAGTCTGCTACCAGAGCCGGGTCGGGCGGCTGGAGTGGATCGGGCCCTCGACGGATGACGAGATATTGCGTGCCGCCAAGGCGAGTCTCGGCCTTGTCGTGATGCCCATCGCCTTCGTCTCGGAACATTCGGAGACGTTGGTCGAGCTCGACATCGAATATCGCGAGCTGGCGATTCATCATGGCGTGCCGTTCTACATCCGGGTGCCGGCGCTCGGCACGGATGCGGGCTTCATCGAGGCCTTGGCCGACCTGACGCGGACCTGCCTCTCCGCCACCTGGGCCTGAAGAGGGAAACGATGGACTTTCTCGCCGCCTGGCTGCCCTGGATCAAGGCGCTGCATGTCATCTCGGTGATCGCCTGGATGGCGGGAATGCTCTACCTGCCGCGGCTCTACGTCTATCACTGCGGCGCGGCGCCGGGCACGCCGGCGTCCGAGATGCTGAAGGTGATGGAGCGCCGCCTGCTGCGCGCGATCATCAATCCGGCCATGGCGGCGACCTTCGTCTTCGGCGGCCTGCTGCTGGCGACGCCGGGCCTGGTCGACTGGTCGATGGGCTGGATCTGGACGAAGCTCGTCCTGGTCGTCGTCGGCATGGGCGGGCTGCATGGGGCCTATTCGCGCTGGCAGAAGGATTTCGCCGCCGACCGCAACCGTCGGACGGCGCGCTTCTACCGCTTCGCCAACGAAGCGCCGACCCTGCTACTGATCGTCATCGTCATTCTCGTGATCGTGAAGCCTTTTTGATCCCGGGCTCGATCCAGGATGCCGCGGAACCCGGGCGATGCCGGGCCAATCCGGCACCGTCGGTGAATCCTTTTGACAGAGGGTGGGTCCTTGGGTAATGAATCAAGTCTGCATCGGCCAATTCCTCGCGCCGTCCGCCTTCCTTCCGACACTCCGACCCAGAACCCCCGCAGGCGCCCCGCCATCAGAGGCCGCCGTCTTCCAGCGGGACAGGACGTAAGGTTCGGAGCTTTCCCCCCGCTTTTCCGCCTCATCCCTCCCGCACTCCATCCCCAAAGCCACCCATGAATCTTCAAGAACTGAAAAAGAAATCCCCGGCGGACCTCCTCGTCTATGCCGAGGAGCTCAAGATCGAGAACGCATCCAGCCTGCGCCGGCAGGACATGATGTTCGCCATCCTCAAGCAGCTGGCGGACAACGACACGGCCATCTACGGCGACGGCGTGCTGGAAATCCTGCAGGACGGCTTCGGCTTCCTGCGCTCGCCCGAGGCGAACTACCTGCCCGGCCCCGACGACATCTACGTCTCCCCGTCCCAAGTGCGCCGCTTCAGCCTGCGCAGCGGCGACACGGTGGAAGGCCAGATCCGCGCGCCGAAGGACGGCGAACGCTACTTCGCGCTGCTCAAGGTCAACACGATCAACTTCGCGCCGCCCGACGAGGTGCGCCACCGCATCAACTTCGACAACCTGACGCCGCTCTATCCGGACGAGCGCCTCAACCTCGAAAGCAAGAGCGGCACCACCAAGGACAACACCACCCGCGTCATCGACCTGATCGCGCCTCTCGGCAAGGGCCAACGCGCCCTGATCGTGGCGCCGCCGCGCACCGGCAAGACCGTGATGCTGCAGAACATCGCCCACGCGATTTCGCAGAACCACCCCGAGGTCTACCTCATCGTTCTGCTCATCGACGAGCGCCCGGAGGAAGTGACCGACATGTCGCGCTCGGTGAAGGGCGAGGTCGTCAGCTCGACCTTCGACGAGCCGGCGACGCGCCACGTGCAGGTCACGGAGATGGTGCTCGAGAAGGCCAAGCGCCTCGTCGAGCACAAGCGCGACGTCGTCATCCTGCTCGATTCGATCACGCGCCTCGCCCGCGCCTACAACACCGTCGTGCCGTCGTCCGGCAAGGTGCTGACCGGCGGCGTCGACGCCAACGCCCTGCAGCGCCCGAAGCGCTTCTTCGGCGCGGCGCGCAACATCGAAGAGGGCGGTTCGCTCACCATCATCGCGACCGCCCTGATCGACACCGGCTCGCGCATGGACGAAGTGATCTTCGAAGAGTTCAAGGGCACCGGTAACAGCGAAATCATCCTCGACCGCAAGCTGTCCGACAAGCGCACCTTCCCGGCCATCGACATCACCAAGTCGGGCACCCGCAAGGAAGAGCTGCTGGTCGACAAGGGCACGCTCGCCAAGATGTGGGTGCTGCGCCGCATCCTGATGCCGATGGGCGTCACCGATGCGATGGAGTTCCTGCTCGGCAAGCTCAAGGAGACGAAGACGAACTCCAACTTCTTCGACTCGATGAACACCTAAAGCCGACCGCACATGAATCGAAAAGGGCGCCCCGCAAGGAGCGCCCTTTTTGTTTGAGCGGTGGATCATCCGATGTCGTCATGGCCTGGCTTGGTCCGGCCATCCGCGCCTCTTCCCTTATCCGCATCGCCAGGCGTGGATGCCCGGGCCAAGCCAGGCCATGACGCGCGGAGGGCTCTGTGCCTACGGCAGGATGACCGTGCTGCCGGTCGTCTTGCGCGCGGCGAGGTCGATCTGCGCCTGGGCGACGTCCTTCAGCTTGTAGGTCTGGCCGATCTCGATCTTCACGGCGTCGGACAGCACCACGTCGAACAGCTCGCGGGCGTTGGCGAGCAGCTCGGCGCGCGTCAGGTTGTAGCTCGCCAGCGTCGGGCGCGTGAGGAAGAGCGAGCCTTTCTGGCTGAGGATTTGGATGTCGACCGGATCGACTTTGCCGGACGCGTTGCCGAAGCTGACCATCATGCCGCGCGGACGCAGGCAGTCGAGCGAGCGCTCGAAGGTGTCCTTGCCTATCGAGTCGTAGACCACTGGCAGCAGGGCGCCCTTGGTGATCTCGCGCACGCGGGCGGCGTAGTCTTCCCGGGTGTAGATGATCGGATAGTCGCAGCCGTGGGCGGCGGCCATCTTGGCCTTGGCCTCGGTGCCGACGGTGCCGATCACGGTGGCGCCGAGCTTCTTCGCCCATTGGCACATGATGAGCCCGACGCCGCCGGCGGCGGCGTGCACCAGGATCGTGTCGCCGGGCTGCACGCGGTAGGTGTGGCGCAGCAGGTACTGGGCGGTCATGCCCTGCAGCGTCATGGCGGCGGCCTGCTTGTCGGTGATGCCGTGCGGAATCTTGATCAGCCGGTCGGCCGGCATGGTGCGCGCCTCCGCATAGCCGCCGAAGCCGCCGCCGTAGCAGACGCGGTCGCCGACCTTGAGGTCCGTGACGCCTTCGCCGACCGCCTCGATCTCGCCTGCCGCCTCGCAGCCGAGCGTGATCGGCATGCTCGGCGCCTTGTAGACGCCGGTGCGGTAGTAGATGTCGATGTAGTTGAGGCCGATGGCCGTCTGGCGCAGCCGCACCTGGCCGGCGCCGGGCAGGTCGTCGGTGACGTCTTCGTAGCGCAGGGCCTCGGGCCCACCGTAATTGTGGATGCGGACGGCTTTGGTCATGACGGGGACTCGCGGTTGAGGGTGGGCTTCAGGCGCTGGGTTCTCATGCGCTGAGTTCTGGGGCGAACGCGCCTTCGAGCTTCAGCAACATGCGTTTGGTCTCGGTGCCGCCGGCGCCGGAATAGCCGGTCAGGCTGCCGTCGGCTGCCAGCACGCGGTGGCAGGGGAGAATGATCGGAATCGGGTTGCGTCCGCAAGCGCCGCCGACGGCGCGCGGGCTGGAATGGATGGCGCGGGCGAGGCCGCCGTAGGTCAGCATCTTGCCGTAGGGAATCTCGGCCATGCGCGCCCAGACGCGCTTCTGGAAAGGCGTGCCGGGCGGATCGAGCGGCAGGTCGAAGGCGGTCAGCGTGCCGGCGAAATAGGCCCGCAGCTGCTCGGCGGCGCGTCTGAGGAGCGGCGTCGAGGTCTGCGTGCCCTGCTTGCCCCAGTCGAGCGAGACAAGCACGCCGGCCCGCTCGGTCAGCGTCAGGGTGCCGATCGGGCTTTCGATCATGTGGCGGAAGTCGCCGGGCTGGGCCGGGAAGGCGTCGAGCATCAGCGCACCGTCACTTGATGGCCCGCGTCGCCTTGAGGGCCTCGGTGAGCTGCGCGGCATCCGTGATCGGCAGGGTGCAGGTCTGGCCGACGCAGACATAGGCGGCCGGCTTGCCGCCGACCATGCCTTTGCCGTTCGCCGGATGATTGGCGGGCAGGGCCTCGCCGGCGCTGACGGTCTGGATCACGCGGTCGGGCAGCGACAGGGCTTCCACGGCGGCGCGCAGCTCTTTCACGTGGTCCGCGCTGCCGGCGAGGACGACCTGGACGCCATGCTGCAGGAACTGGTTGGCGTTGAGCAGCGTCGGCAGCGGGAAGAAGTTGCGCGCGATCTCGCCGGCGAAGGCGGAGACCGTGTCCTCGGCGCGGGCGCGGTAGGCGTCCTCGCCGGTGAGGAACCAGAGCCGCGCCAGGACGCCGGCGATGATGGCGTTGCCCGACGGCGTCGCATGGTCCTGGGCGTCGCGGCGGCGCAGGATCAATCCTTCGGCGTCGTCGGCGGTGAAGAAATAGCCGCCGCCGCTGCTGCCTTCGCCGGAGGCGTCGGTGTCGACGAAATCATCCCAGAAATGCGCGTCGAGCGCGTCGGCCCAGCCTTCGGCATGTTTGACGTAATCGGCGTCGCCGGTGGCTTCGTGCAGCGCCAGGGCGGCGCGCGCCATCTGGGCGTAGTCGTCGATCATGCCGTCGCCGCGCACTTTGCCGGCGCGGTAGCTGTGGGACAGCCGGTCGCCCCCCGTCTTGTTATTGGTGCCGAGCTTGTCGCGCACGACGCCGTAGGCGCGCTTGGCCATGTCGAGCCAGTCGGCGCGGCCGAACACGCCCGAAGCGAAGGCGAGAGCCGCGACCGTCATGCCGTTCCAGTCGGCCAGCACCTTGTCGTCCCAGCCGGGCCGCACGCGGCCGGCGCGCACGGCGAGCAGCTTGGCGCGCAGGCGGGCGAGCGCGGCTTCTTCATCGTCGCTCAGCAGCTTGGCATGTGCTGTGCGGTTTAGGATGATCTTGCCGTCCCAGTTGCCTTCTTCGCTGACGTCGTAGACCTGCTCGAAGAGCGCCATGTCCTGCGGCGGCACGTCGGCCAGCGCGGCGTCGATCTCCGCTTCGGTCCAGACGTAGAACTTGCCTTCCTCATGCTCGCTGTCGGCGTCGAGCGTGGCGCCAAAGGCGCCGCTCTCCGCGATCATCTCGCGCGCGATCCACTGCACGGTTTCCTCGACGCGCTGGGCGAAGAGGGGGTTGTGCGTCTCCTGCCAGACCAGCGTGAGGATCTCGATGAGCTGCGCGTTGTCGTAGAGCATCTTCTCGAAATGCGGCACGAGCCATTTCTGGTCGGTGGCGTAGCGCGCGAAGCCGCCGCCGAGATGGTCGTAGATGCCGCCCTGGCACATCTTCTCCAGACTCAAGGTCACGGCGTCGCCGTAGGCCTTGTTGTTGGTGCGCAGGAAGGCCCGCCACATCAGCTCGAAATGGCTGCTGTGCGGAAACTTCGGCGCGCTGCCGAGGCCGCCATGGTCATGGTCGAACTCGCGCAGGATGCGGTCGGCGACCTGGTCGAGGATCGACACCGGCACCAGCGCGCCCTTGCGCGGCTGGCCCATGCCGTCGAGCGCGTTCTTCAGCTTGGCGGCGTTCTCGGCGATGTCGCGCGGCTGGGTGCGGAAGACCTCCGACACCTTGAGCAGGATGTCGACGAAGGCGGGCCGGCCGTACTTCGCCTCGGGCGGGAAGTAGGTGCCGCCCCAGAACGGCTCGGCATCCGGGGTGAGGAACATGGTGAGCGGCCAGCCGCCCTGCTCGCCGAGCAGCTGCAGAGCCGCCTGATAGATGCCGTCGATGTCGGGCCGCTCCTCGCGGTCGACCTTGATGTTGACGAACAGCTTGTTCATCACCGCCGCGGTCGCCGGATTCTCGAAGCTCTCGTGCGCCATGACGTGGCACCAGTGGCAGGCGGCATAGCCGACCGACAGCAGGATCGGCTTGTTGGTCGCGCGCGATTCGGCCAGCGCCTCCGGCCCCCAGGCGCGCCAATGGACCGGATTGTCCTTGTGCTGCAGCAGATAGGGGCTCGTCTCGAGGCCGAGGAGATTCTTGGCGGGCAGGGGCATGGGGACTCGCTGGGGGACTCGTAAACTGGGGGATGACGGCGCGGGCGAACGGCCTGGTTATATGCGCTGCGTTGCAGGGATGCGCGCTATTCCGTAGTTTGACCTTTCCCGAAAACAGGACAACCCCTAAAGCCGTGACAAACTCTGTTCCCGAGACGATCTATGCGCTCGCCAGCGCGCCGGGCCTGGCGGGCGTCGCGGTCTACCGCATCTCGGGGCCGCAGGCGCGCGACGTTTTCGCTGTGCTGTGCCGGCGCGGGATTCCGCCGCCGCGCCAGGCCGTGCGCGTGACGCTGCATGACGCCGCCAACGGCGACGCGCTCGACGACGGACTGGCGATCTGGTTTCCGGCACCCGCCAGCTTCACCGGCGAGGACGTGGTGGAGCTGCATCTGCATGGCGGCCGCGCGAGCATCGCTTTGGCCCTGGAAACATTGGGCGGAATGAACGGCCATCGGCTGGCCGAGCCGGGCGAGTTCACCAAGCGTGCCTTCATCGCGGGCAAGCTCGACCTCACCGCCGCAGAAGGCCTCGCCGATCTCGTTGCCGCCGAAACCGAGGCGCAGCGCCGCCAGGCGCGCCGGCAGCTGGGCGGCGAACTGGGCGCCCTCTACGAGGGCTGGCGCGCGCGCCTGCTGAGCCTGCTCGCCTATCAGGAAGCGGCCATCGACTTCGTCGACGAGGACCTGCCGCCCGACATGCTGGCCGATGCGGCGTCGCAGATTGCGGCGCTCGTCGCCGACATCGACGCGCATCTCGCCGACAACCGGCGCGGCGAGCGTCTGCGCGACGGCATCTCCATCGTCATCCTCGGCGCGCCCAACGCCGGCAAGTCGAGCCTGCTCAATGCGCTGGCGCAGCGCGACGCGGCGATCGTCTCGTCGCGCGCCGGCACCACGCGCGACGTCATCGAGGTCCATCTCGACCTCGGCGGCTGGCCCGTGATCCTGGCCGATACGGCCGGCCTGCGCGAGGCGGCGGATGAGATTGAAGGCGAGGGCGTGCGCCGGGCCCTGGCGCGCGCGGCGGATGCCGACGTGAAGCTGGTCCTGTTCGACGCCTCGGCGGAACTTGACAGACAAACCATTGATAATATTGATGAAAATACCATCGTGCTGTTCAACAAGAGCGACTTGGCGACGTCGCCGGTGCAGGTCGCCGGCCGTCCCGCACTAACCGTTTCGGCCCTGACTGGGGCCGGGATCGCGGCCCTGCTGGTGCGTCTGCAAGGCGAAGTCGCGCGTCGCATGGACCTCTCCGGCAGCCCGGCGCTGACCCGCCAGCGGCACCGTAAGTCCTTGGAAAATTGTCGAGATTCGTTAGAGGTCGCTGCTCAGGCAGGGGCGCCGGAGCTGCTCGCCGAGGAGCTCCGCCAAGCAGCCCAGGCCCTTGGCCGCATCACCGGGCGGGTTGGCGTCGAGGACTTGCTCGACAAGATTTTTCGCGACTTTTGCATTGGAAAATAAGGGCTTACAGAAATGTTTCACGTGAAACATGAGGCCCCGATTGACGAGTTTCGCGCCGCTCCCTAGATTGCGCCGCCATGCAGAATTCTGTGGATAAATATGACGTCATCGTCATCGGCGGCGGCCATGCCGGCTGCGAAGCCGCGGCCGCGGCGGCGCGCATGGGCGCGCGGACGGCGCTCGTCACCCACAAGCCTGAGACCATCGGCGAGATGTCCTGCAATCCGGCCATCGGCGGTTTGGGCAAAGGCCATCTCGTGCGCGAGATCGACGCCCTCGATGGCGTCATGGGCCGCGCCATCGACGCCGGCGGCATCCAGTTCCGCATTCTCAACAAGAGCAAGGGGCCGGCCGTACAGGGCCCGCGCGCCCAGGCCGACCGCAAGCTCTACCGCGCCGCCATGCAGCGGCTGCTGGCCGAGCAGGAGAACCTGACCGTCATCGGCGGCGAGGCCGACGACCTGCTGCTCGACGCGGCCGGCGCGGTGCGTGCCGTCGTCCTGGCCGACGGCCGTGAGCTGCCCTGTGCCGCCGCCGTGCTGACGACGGGCACTTTCCTGCGCGGCTTAATCCATATGGGTGAGACGCAGATTCCGGCTGGCCGGGTCGGCGAAGCGCCTAGCCTCGGCCTTTCGGTCACGCTGGAGCGGGCGGGCTTCACGCTCGGCCGCCTCAAGACCGGCACGCCGCCGCGCCTCGACGGCCGCACCATCGACTACGCCGGGCTGGACGCCCAGGCCGGTGACGATCCCGCCGTGCCGTTCTCGACCCTGACCGCCGCCATCACCACGCCTCAAGTCGCCTGCCATGTGACGGGCACGACGGAGGCGAGCCACGCCCTGATTCGCGCCAATCTCCATCGGGCGCCGATGTACAGCGGCCAGATCAGCAGCACTGGGCCGCGCTACTGCCCGTCGATCGAGGACAAGGTCGTGCGCTTCGCCGGCCGCGACCGCCATCAGATCTTCCTGGAGCCGGAAGGGCTCGACGATCCTACGGTCTATCCCAACGGCATTTCGACCTCGCTGCCGGCCGACGTGCAGGAAGCTCTGCTCAAGACCATTCCCGGCCTGGAGCGCACGGTCATCCTGCGGCCGGGCTACGCCATCGAGTATGACTACGTCGATCCGCGCGAGCTGAGCCGCAGCCTGGAGACGCGCCGCTTGCCGGGCCTGTTCCTGGCAGGTCAGATCAACGGTACGACCGGGTATGAAGAGGCGGCCGGGCAGGGCCTGATCGCCGGCATCAATGCCGCCCTCAAGGCCGGTGGAGCTACGGAGCCCTTCGTGCTCGACCGCGCCGATGGCTATCTTGGCGTGATGATCGACGACCTGGTCACCCAGGGCGTGACCGAGCCATACCGCATGTTCACCTCGCGCGCCGAATATCGCCTGACCTTGCGGGCCGACAATGCCGACCAGCGCCTGACCGCGAAGGGCCAGGCCATCGGCTGCGTCGGGCCGGTGCGGGCCCGGGCCTTCACCGCGAAGACGCGGGCCCTGGTCGAGGCGCGGGCCCTGGCTGAATCGCTTGCCGCGACGCCGCCTGAACTGGCGCGCGCCGGCCTTAACGTCAATCAGGACGGACAGCGCCGCTCGGCCATGGCCCTGCTGGCCTATTCGGAGATCACGCTCGCCCGGCTCGCCGCGATCTGGCCGGCCCTGGGCGGCCTCGACCCCGCCATCGCCAGCCAGCTCGAGATCGATGGGCGCTACGCCGGCTATCTCGTACGCCAGGCCTCCGACATCCGTGCCCTGCGCAAGGACGAGGCGCTGGCGATTCCGGCATCGGTCGATTACGACCGCATCGGCGGCCTGTCGACCGAGCTGCGCGACAAGCTGAAGCGCATCCGTCCGGAAAGCCTGGCGGCCGCGGGACGCATCCCCGGCATGACGCCGGCGGCCCTCACGGCGCTGCTTGGCCATGTGAAGCGCGCCGCCTTGGCCAGATCGGCCTGACCGCGTGACAGACGCATTCTTAACGCCTGAAATCTTTGCCAAATTCGTCAATGTTTCACGTGAAACATTGACGCGGCTGGAAACCTACGCGGCTTTGCTCGTCAAATGGCAGGCGGCGATCAATCTGGTCGGCCGTGACACGCTGCCGGACCTCTGGCGACGGCATATGCTCGACTCGGCGCAGCTCGCCGAAGGGATCGCGCCAGCGAAGCCTGATGGTGCGCCCCTGACCATTCTCGACCTCGGTTCGGGGGCCGGTTTCCCCGGCTTGGTTCTGGCAATCATGGGCGCCGACCAGGGACGGCGCTGGTCCGTCCATCTGGCTGAATCGGACGCCCGCAAATGCGCCTTCCTCGCCACGGTCGCCCGCGAGACCGGCGTCGAAGTGAAAATCCATACGGCGCGCATCGAGAAGCTGACGCCCTTCGCCGCTGACATCGTCACGGCCCGCGCCCTGGCATCGCTCGATGCGTTGCTCGCCTACGCCGCGCCTTTCCTGACGCCGGACAGCGAATGTCTCTTCCTGAAGGGGGCGACGGCGGAGGACGAATTGACCCTGGCGCGCAAATCCTGGAATATGGCCATCGAACGGCAGCCCAGCCGATCCGGCCCGGCGGGCAGCATGCTCCGCATTAGGGAAATTTCCCGTGTCAAATCAAATAGTTAGCGAAAATGCGGGCGAGGCGAGCCCGGTGTCGGAAGAAGCGTCCGCCGACGAGTCGGCGGCGCAGGCGCCTGCCGTTCCGCCGCTGAACGTGCTGCCGTCGCGCACGCGCGTCATGGCCATCGCCAACCAGAAGGGCGGCGTCGGCAAGACGACGACGACCATCAACTTGGCCACGGCGCTCGCCGCCTGCGAGGCCAAGGTGCTGGTCATCGACCTCGATCCGCAGGGCAACGCCTCGACCGGCCTCGGCATCCCGCACGACAAGCGCGGCAGCGGCATCTACGACGTGCTGTTCGACGGCGGCAGCCTGATCGCTGCCGCGGTCCAGAGCCAGGTGCCCGGCCTGTCGGTGGTGCCGAGCACCGTCGACCTTGCCGGCGCCGAGCTGGAACTGATCGACGTCGAGAAGCGCGAATACCGCCTGCAGTCCGCCATCGGCGAATCGCGCGGCGCCTACGACTACGTGCTGATCGACTGCCCGCCGGCGCTCGGCTTGCTGACGCTGAACGCCCTGGTCGCCGCCGATTCGGTGCTGGTGCCGCTGCAATGCGAGTTCTTCGCCCTCGAAGGCCTGAGCCATCTGCTCAAGACCATCGAGCGCGTGAAGCGCGCGCTCAACCCGGCGCTTGAGCTGCAGGGCGTCGTGCTCACCATGTACGACACGCGCAACAACCTGACCGAGATGGTCGCCACCGACGTGCGCGGCTTCCTCGGCGACAAGGTCTACAACACGGTGATCCCGCGCAACGTGCGCGTCTCGGAAGCGCCGAGCCACGGCAAGCCCGTGCTGCTCTACGACCTGCGCTGCGTCGGGTCGCAAGCCTACATCCAGCTGGCAAAAGAAGTCCTCAAGCGCGAACAGGGGAAGGCCGCATGAGCGCCGATACCGACAAGCCCGGCGCCGCGGGCGCCCGTCCGAAACTCGGCCGCGGCCTCGCCGCGCTGTTCGGCGAGGAGAGCGCCGACTACGCGGAGCTCGACAAGGCCCGTCCCGCCAAGGCCGTGCCGATCGAATTCCTCCGCCCCGGCAAGTTCCAGCCGCGCCAGCATTTCGACCAGGCTCATATTCAGTCGCTCGTCGATTCGATCCGCGAGAAGGGCATCCTGCAGCCCATCCTCGTCCGTCGCCTCGCCAGCGAGCCGAACGCCTACGAGATCGTCGCCGGCGAGCGGCGCTGGCGCGCGGCGCAGCTGGCGCAGCTTCATGAAGTGCCGGTCACCATCCGCGAGCTGACGGACCGCGACGCGCTGGAAATCGCCCTGGTCGAGAACATCCAGCGCGAGAACCTCAACGCGATGGAAGAGGCGGAGGGCTACCGCCGCCTGATGGACGAGTTCAAGCATACCCAGGAAGACCTCGGCCGCGTGATCGGCAAGAGCCGCAGCCACATCGCCAACCTGCTGCGCCTGCTGAGCCTGCCGCAGGGCGTGCGCGAGCTGGTCGAATCGGGCGAGCTCAGCGCCGGCCATGCGCGCGCGCTGATCGGCATCGACGACGCGGAAGAGCTCGCGCGCGAAGCGGTCAAGGAAGGCTTGAGCGTCCGCCAGGTCGAAGCCCTCGCCAAGGCCGACCGCGCGCAGAAGGCGGGCAAGAGGCCGCCCGCCAAGAAGGCGCAGCTGCGCGACGCCAACATCGTGGCGCTCGAGCGCGACCTTTCGAACCTGCTCGGCCTCAAGGTCGCCATCAGCTTCAACGGCAAGGGCGGCGCCCTGACGGTGCACTACAGCACGCTCGACCAGCTCGACGACGTGCTGCGCCGCATGGGGAAATAGGCGAGCGCCCGCCCACGCGGCAATCATGCAATCGTCACCCTCGGACTTGATCCGAGGGTCCATCTCGACATCGAAAAACGCGAATCATGGATGCTCGGGTCAAGCCCGAGCATGACGACTTCTACATGACGTGAAAAATGGCTGGTGCGCCGCGTCGCGCCGATCAGGCGCTCCGCGCGCTTACCTCGAAGATGCAGCCCTGCGGGCCGCCGTCGCCAATTGCATCAGCACGCGCGCGGTGATGGCGTCGGCCGGCATGCCGGTCGTCTTGCAGTCCATCTCCGCCTTCAGCAGCATGTCGAGCGCGCGGCCGATGTTGGCCGCCGGCCATTGCCGCAGCGCCGCCTTGAAGGGCATCACCGCCTTGAAGAACAGGGGCGGGCGCAGCGCCTTGATGGCGCTATCGGCGTTGGCGCCTTCGGCCATCTTGCCGGCGACGAAATGCAGCCGTTCGAAATGGCGCGACACGGCGCGCAGAATGGCGATGGAATGGGTGCCTTCGCGCGTCACGCGCTCAAAGGTGTGATCGAGCTCGGCGAGGTCGCCGCGCGCCACGGCGGCGGCGATGTCATCGACGCCCTGCTCGGACGAATCGCCGACGCAGGCCTCGGCGTCGGCCAGGGTGACGCGGCCGCGCTCCTGATTCTCCACGGTGCAGTAGAGAATCAGCTTCTCGATCTCGCGGCGCGTCAGCATGCGGTCGCCGCCGAGCCGGCCGACGAGGAAGTCGAGCGCGTCCGGCGCCACGTCGAGCTTGGCCTGGCGCAGGCTGTCGCGGATGACGTCGGCCAAGGTCGAATCGTCGTCGAGGTAGCAGGCGATGGCGGCGGCGGCGGGGTGGTCTTCGAACAGGCCGCGCAGCTTGGAGGAGGGCGAGAGCAGCCCGGCTTCGATGACGATCAGCGAATCGGCCTTCACCTCGTCGTCGAGCAGCTCCTCGAACAGCTTGGCCTGGCTGTCGACGGCGCTGCGCAGGCGGATGGCGCGCCGACCGCCCATCAGCGACAGGGCGTTGGCCTCGTCGCGCAGCAGGGCCGGATCTTCCTTCAGCTCGGCGGCGGAGATCTCGCGCGTGCGAAACGGGTCGTCGAGCCCGCCGGCGACGGCCTTGATCAGAGCCTCGGCGCGTTCGCGCACCAAGCCGCTGTCCGGGCCGTAGAGCAGCACGGCGCGGACCGCCGCGTCGGGCTTGCGGGCGAAGCCGTCGGCGCGGGCCGGCTGGATCTTCATGTCAGGCCAGGCCTGTCATGTTGGCGCCTTGCGCGTGGCCAGGAAGATCGCCACGCGCGTCTTGATCTCCTCGCTGAGATCGACGGCCGTGCGGCGGATCGCGTCGTTCTCGCTGATCACCGTGGCGAAGTCCGAATCAAGGATGTTGTAGCTGCTGATCGAACGGCTGCCCGCGTTCAGGATCACCGCGCCGCTGGCGAGGTCGGTCAACGTGTAGCTGGCGACCATGGTCAGGCTGCCGCGCGTCGCCGTCTGGTCGGTGCGGATGCCGAAGGTGTCGCGCTGCAGGGAGAGGTGGACGCTCAGGCGGTAGAGCGCGCGCGTCGCCGGGCCCTGCGGCTGCATCTTGTCGAGCAGGCTGTTGCGGACGAGCTGGCCTTCGCGGTTGGCAATCTGGTCGACGTCGATCGCCGCCAGCTCGGGCGCCGAGACCGACGAGGGGCTGCGCTGGCCGTAGAGCGGATGGAAGCCGCAGCCGGCCGCCGCGAAGAGGGCAGCCGCCAGCAGCGCGGCGGAAAGGGGCTTAGACCACGACATTGATCACCCGATTGGGAACGACGATGACCTTGCGCGCCGGCTTGCCGTCCATGGCGGCCGCCACGGTGGGCAGCGCCACGGCCAGCTTCTCGGCCTCGGCCTGCGCCAGGTCGCGCGGCAGCTCGAGGGTGCCGCGCAGCTTGCCGTTGACCTGGACGCCGACGGTGACGCTGTTGTCCTGCGTCAGGGCCGCGTCGGCGGCCGGCCAGGCGGTCTCCGCCAGCAGCGTCTCGTGGCCGAGCATGGTCCACATCTCCTCGGCGAGGTGCGGCATCATCGGGCCGATCAGCTGCGCCATCGTCTCCAGCGCCTCGCGGCGCGCCCAGCGCAGGTCGGCGCCGTTCTCGCTGTCGGCGTCGAGGATGGCGTTGGCGAACTCATAGAGGCGGGCGACGGCGCGGTTGAAGTGGAAGCGCTCGATGTCGTCGGTGACGCCGGCGATGGTCTTGTGCGTGGCGCGGCGCAGCGTCGTCGCGACCTTGCCGAATTCCGCCGGAGCCTTGTCGCTGGCGGGCGGCAGCTCGTCGCGCAGCTCGTTGGTCATGCGCCACAGGCGGTTGATGTGGCGGAAGGCGCCGTCGACGCCCGAGGTCGTCCATTCGATGTCGCGCTCGGGCGGGCTGTCGGACAGCATGAACCAGCGCGCCGTGTCGGCGCCATAGTCGCGGATGATCGTCTCGGGATCGACAACGTTCTTCTTCGACTTGCTCATGGATTCGGAGCGGCCGATGGTCACGGCCGTGCCGTCCTTGACGTTGACGCCGCTGCCGTCCGGCTTTTTCTCGACGTCTTCGGGGAACAGCCACTTGCCGGCCGCGTCCTTGTAGGTCTCGTGGCAGACCATGCCCTGCGTGAACAGGCCGCTGAAGGGCTCGGCCACCGGCAGGCGCTTGGTCAGCTGCATGGCGCGCGCGAAGAAGCGCGCATAGAGCAGGTGCAGGATCGCATGCTCGACGCCGCCGATGTACTGGTCGACGGGCAGCCAGTAGCCCACCGCATCCGGATCGACCGGCGCGTCGTCGCGCGGCGAGCAGAAGCGCGCGTAGTACCAGGACGAATCGACGAAGGTGTCCATCGTGTCGGTGTCGCGCGTCGCCGGCTTCCCGCATTTCGGGCAGTCGACATGCTTCCAGGTCGGGTGGCGGTCGAGCGGATTGCCCGGCGCGGAGAAGTCGACGTCCTCAGGCAGGCGCACCGGCAATTGTTCGGCCGGCACCGGGACGATGCCGCAGGCGCCGCAGTGGACCACGGGAATCGGGCAGCCCCAGTAGCGCTGGCGCGAGATGCCCCAGTCGCGCAGGCGGTACATGATCGCGCCCTTGCCGCGCGCCAGGCCTTCCAGCTTGGCGATGGCGGCACGCTTGGCCTCGGGCACGGCGAGGCCGTCGAGGAATCCGGAGTTGGCGAGCAGGCCGTCGTCGGTGAAGGCGACGTCGCCGACCGCGAAGCTCTTGGGATCCTCGCCTTTCGGAATCACCACGGCCTTGACCGGCAGCTTGTACTTGCGCGCGAAGTCGAGGTCGCGCTGGTCATGCGCCGGGCAGCCGAAGATGGCGCCGGTGCCGTAGCCCATCAGCACGAAGTTGGCGGCATAGACGGGCAGGGTGGCGCCTTCGACGAAGGGATGCTTCACGCTGAGCGCCGTCTTGTAGCCGTGCTTCTCGGCGGTCTCGATGGCTTCTTCCGTCGTGCCGCCGCGTCGCGTTTCCTCGACGAAGCCCTGCAGGCCGGAATCGCTCTTGGCCAATTCGGCGATCAGCGGATGGTCGGCGGCGACTGCGACGAAGGACGCGCCGAACAGCGTGTCGGGCCGCGTCGTGAAGACGGTGAGCGGCTCCATCCGGTCCCCCCTGGATTGATCGGCGACCTCGAAGTCGATGTAGGCGCCCTCGGAACGGCCGATCCAGTTTTCCTGCATCAGCCGCACCTTCTGCGGCCAGCGGTCGAGCGTCTGCAGGCCGTCGAGCAGGTCGTCGGCGAAGCGCGTGATCTGGAAGAACCACTGGTTGAGCTGGCGGCGCTCGACCAGAGCGCCGGAGCGCCAGCCGCGGCCGTCGATCACCTGCTCGTTGGCGAGCACGGTGTTGTCGACGGGATCCCAGTTGACCAGAGATTCCTTGCGGTAGACCAGCCCCGCCGCCATGAAGTCGGTGAACATGCGCTGCTGGTGGCGGTAGTACTCGGGATGGCAGGTCGCGATCTCGCGGTCCCAGTCGAGCGACAGGCCCATCAGCTTGAGCTGGCCCTTCATCGTCGCGATGTTCGAATAGGTCCATTCGGCGGGATGCACGCCGCGCTCGATGGCGGCGTTCTCGGCCGGCAGGCCGAAGGCGTCCCAGCCCATCGGATGCAGCACGTTGAATCCCTGCGCGCGCTTGTAGCGCGCCACGACGTCGCCCATCGTGTAGTTGCGCACATGACCCATGTGGATGCGTCCCGACGGATAGGGGAACATCTCGAGCACGTAGTATTTCGGCTTGTCCTTGTAGGCCTTCGTGTCGAACCCGACCTTGAAGGTGCCGCGCGAGTCCCATTCGCTGCGCCATTTGGCTTCGGTTTCGCGAACGTTGTAGCGCTCTCCATGCGTGCTGGGGCGCGGACTCGACGGGGGAAGAGACGACATGGGAGGCGTGATCCTAATCAGGCGGCGCGGCATGCGGCGCGCGGGGAAGGCGCGCGGCAGCCGTCAAAGACGCGGGTGATGCAGGTTGAAAGCGGCTTGGCGCGATTGTCCACGGCAGGCCGTGTCGCCGCAAGCCCCGAGGCGCGCCGAAGCCTGGCAGACCCGGATTTTCGGCCGGATTCTAGGCCAGGGTCCGGGGAGGCCGCGGCGCGGCAGCCTCGGCTCAGCGGTTGGCGCTGGTCTGGTCGACGCGAAGCTGGCGCGCGCGCGTCAGGATGGCGTTCTCGAGGTCGGTCGAGGTCTTCGATTCGACCGGCAGGTCGGCCCAGTTGGTGCCGTCGCGGCGCTGCTGGAACAGGGTGACGCGGATGCCGTCGGCGCGCAGGTCGCGGTCGAGGATGTAGGCGTTCGCCTTGAAGCGGCGGTCCGGGGTCTCCGGCGGGCTGTACCAGTCGGTGATGATGACGCCGCCGAACGGGTCAGCCGAGGCGAGGGGCATGAAGGACAGCGTGTCGAGCGAGGCACGCCACAGGAAGCTGTTCACGGCGACGCCGTTCGGCGCCACGTCTTCCTTCTTCTTGCCGAACAGGATCAGGCCATCCTTGCCGAAGATGCCGTCGCCGCTCTTCTGGGCTTCGGCCATGTCGCGGTCCTTGCGGTCCATCGGGTAATTGGTGCTGTCGACGGTGGGCTTCGAATCGCCGCCGCAGGCGGCGAGGCCGAAAGGCAGCAGGAGGGCGCCGAGCAGGGCGCGGCTGCGGAGCGAACGGGAAGCTTGGCGGAAAACGGAGCGGGTCATAGCGGTCGAACAGTCCCTGGCTGGCCGTCGGCGCGGAAGCGTCGGCAAAAGGCGCTCAACATATAAGAAAAAGCGCGGGGAAACGCCAGCTTCCTCGGGGCACGGGAACTTCCGGGCAAGCCAAGGCGCGGCTTTTTTCGGCATAAGCCAAATTTTTCAATGCATTAGGTTTAGGCACGCCGCGACGGTCCGCGCGGCACGCATAATAAAAAGAGGGCGGCAGATTGCTCTGCCGCCCTCGAAGGCTGCCGCTTGCGCGGCTGGGTCTTGCGACCCGTCAGTTTTAGTCGACTGATTAGAACGTGATCTGCGTGCCGACGAGCAGGCCGATGGCCTGGTTCTCGTCCTCAGGCGCAAAGCCGTCCGAGTCGTTGGTGTAGTACCAGCTGTCGGCATAGAGGCTCACGCCGGCGCCGAGACGATAGGCAACGCCCAAGGTCGCGGTGTCGGAGGTGAAGTCCGCGCCGCCGGCGGTGCCGACCGGGTTGTCCTGCATGTTGTGCATGTAGCCAACGCCGATCTGGTAGGGGCCAGTCGTGTACTTCACGCCGCCGCCGTAACCGGAAACGGTCACGTCCTTGTCGTCGCCCACGCCGTTCTCGCTGGCGTAGCCGAGGCTGACGAGGAAGCCGCCGAACTCGACCTTGCCGCTCAAGCTGTAGCCGTTCACGTCGTCGGTGACGGTCGTGTTCTGCGCGTCAGCATGGTTGTAGGTCGCGGCCAGGCCGAAACCGATCTCGTCGACCTTGAACTCGTAGGTCAGGCCGGTTTCGATCCAGTTCTCGTAGTTCTGCGATTGGCTGGCAGTCGGCGCGCCTGCATTGTCGCTGGCGCGGATACGGCCCGAGTCGCCGTCGTTGGCGGTGTAGGACACGCCGAACTGGAAGCCCGCGATGGTCGGGGTGTAGTACATGACCTTCGTGGCGTCGTTCGTGTCGGTGACGTCAGCGACCTTCGTGTACAGGTCGTTGTCGAACGACGTCGTGTTCACCCAACGGCGATAGCCCTTCGAGGCGCCCAGGCCGAGGCCCGAGATCGCGCTGTCGGCAGCCATGTTCATCGAGTCGGACGGGCCGTCTTCGTTGCCGAGGGTCAGTTCGCCCCAGGTGCCGGAGAAGACCATCGTGACTTCGTCGGCGTTCTGCTCGTTGTTGGTCTTCGCGGTGCCGACGGCGCGGTCCTGCGAGTCAGCTTCCATTTCGATCTTCACGGCCCAACGCAGGCCGTTGTCCAGCTTGTCGCTGGCGCGGATCAGCAGCTCGGTGTCGGTGACGAAGCCGAAGCCACGGTCGCCGCCGGCAACGCCGGGGACGCCCGGCGACGGGCTCCAGCCATCAACGTCCTGGCTCGAGAAGCCAGCCTGGAAATCCATGTAACCGCCGAGCCGGACTTCCGGCGCAGCGAGGGCGGCAGTGGCCGCAAAGGACGCACCGACGAGAGCGGTCGTGCCCAAAAGCAGTTTCTTCATACCGATAAAACCTCCGGTTAATCCCCCTGCAAATCCGTCGACGAGGGAATTGGAACATTGATTTGGCGCGCGCTACTTGCTGCGCCCCGTTATCCGGTGAAGGAATCCCCCCTGCCGGACCCGTGCCTTAAAAGCACGCAAATTTGATACCTCGTCCCATATGTACTTACAATCCGGGCCAAAAATTTACGGCCCTCCCGTCGTATTTTTGTCACATTGCGGAAATATCTCTGACTTATCAAAAGGATAAGGCCACACCGCAGCGCAATAAAACGGCGGGCGACTCAATGTCCCCCGCCAAAACACTGATTTTATTGATAAATATCAATTCGAGCGTGACCGGTCTGCGACGCCACAATCTGTAGGGCATCGACCCCGAAATTCTCCATATCATGTTGATCAAGACATGCAGTTCAGGGAGCCGGGCATAAGAAGAGGGCGGCAGGTTGCCCTGCCGCCCTCGATAGTCGCCGCTTGCGCGGCCGGATCGCGAGATCCGTTTCGGCTTAGAACGTGATCTGCGTGCCGACGAGCAGGCCGAGCGAGTCGTTGTCGAGGGCGGAAGTGGCGCTCGAACCCGAATCGCTGGTGAAGTACCAGGTGTCGACGTAGGTCTGCACGCCAGCGCCGAGCTGGTAGGCAGCGCCCAGCGTGACGGTGTCGTTCGAGAAGTCGGCCGCCGCGCCCGGGTTGTCCTGGCTGTTGTGCATGTAGGACGCGCCGATCTGGTAAGGACCGGTCGTGTACATCACGCCGCCGCCGTAACCGGAGACGTCGGTGTCCTTGGCGGCGCCCGGAGCGTTTTCCGTGCCGTAGCCGAGGCTGACCTTGAAGCCGCCGAAGGAGGCCTTGCCGCTGAGGGCCCAGCTCTGCACGTCGTCCGCCGTCGTGTTCTTCGCATCGGCATGGTTGCCGGTCGCGGCGATGCCGAAGCCGATGTCGTCCACCTTGAACTCATAGCTCAAGCCGGCTTCGATCCAGTTCTCGTAGCCCTGGGCGCCGGTGGCGGTCAGATCGGACGCGCGAACGCGGCCCGAGTCGGCGTCGTCGGCCGAGTAGGACACGCCCGCCTGGAAGCCGGCGATGTTCGGCGTGTAGTACATGACCTTCGTGGCATCGTTCGAGTCGGTGACGTCGACCGTGGCGTTCCACATGACGTTGGTGAACGACTGCGTGTTCACCCAGCGGCGGAAGCCCTTGCTGCCGCTCGTGCCGATGCCGGAGATCATGGCGCTGCCGGTCATGTTCAGCGAGTCGGACGGGCCGTCTTCGTTGCCGAGGGTCAGCTGACCCCAGGTGCCGGAGAAGACCATGCTGACTTCGTCAGCGTTCTGTTCGTTGTCCGTCTTGCCGGTGCCGGTGGCGCGGTCCTGTGAGTCGGCTTCCATTTCGATCTTCACGGACCAAGCGAGGCCGTTGTCCAGCTTGTCGCTGGCGCGGATCAGCAGTTCGGTGTCGGTGACGAAGCCGAAGCCGCGGTCGGCCGAGCCGGTGCCCGGCACGCCCGGCGCCGGGCCGAAGCCGTCGACGTCCTGGCTCGAGAAGCCAGCCTGGAAATCCATGTAACCGCCGAGCCGGACTTCCGGCGCAGCAAAGGCGGCCGTGGCCACGAAAGACGCGCCGACGATGGCGGTCGTGCCCAAAAGCAGTTTCTTCATACTCAAAACCTCCGGTGAATCCCCCAGCAACATGTCGACGAGGGGATTTGAGACAATGATTTAGCGCGCAAGACTTGCTGCGCCCCGTCACTCGGCGAAAGAACCCCCTTCGCCAAGCCCATGCCTGAAAAGCACGCGAGGGAGATACCCGGCGCATGTGTCCGTATGATTACACGACGGTCCAAAACGGCCGGCTGTAACGACGTAGTTTTTCATTGTTGCTGCGATGCAACGTTATGGCCGCCCACGCATTTGTGACAGCGCGTGAGCCACGCGAGATGCCGCGCATAACGAACAGCCTCCATGCGGCGAGGCTGTCCCGCCGCGTGGCGGCCTTGTGCAGGGAAGGGATCGGCGCGCGGCGAATCAAAGTCGCCGCCGCGCCCGCTGCTAAAGAGTCGCGATCACTTTCATCGCGAGCAGCGAACGCAGCAGGTCGCCGCGCGTCTCGGCGCCGAGCGCGGGGAATTTCCGCGTCAGGTCGGCGTCGGTGAAGGCGTCCTGCGTCACCACCCAGGCGACGGCGCGGTCGAAGCCGGACGGGATTGGCGTGGCCTTGCCGGCGCGCGCGAGGATCCAGCCGCCGCCCTGCATCGTCACCTTGAAGTCGCGCGCGGTCACGCGATAGCCAGCCGGCGCGGCGCGGTAGCGAAATCTGTCCTGGAAGTCGCGCAGGGCCTTCAGCATCTCCGGCGCCGTCGCCAGTTCTTCCAGCCGGCGGCCGAGCGCCGCCAGCCGCTCGGCGAAGGCCGCCTCTCCGGCGTCCGGGCCCTGGCCATGGCGGCGCGGCAGGTCGGCGCGGAACAGCGGATCTTGCACGGCAGCCTCGAACAGCATGGTGACGAGGTCGATGCCGATGACGCCGACGGCACCGAAGGCGATGTGGATGGTACGTTCCGAGCGCGCCACCGCGTCGTGGTACTGGCCGCGCGGCAGATAGAGCAGGTCGCCCGGCTTCATCAGCACTTCGGCGGCGACCTTGCCCTTGGCCTCGTCGTGGAAGGCGCGGCCCTGGCTCTTGAAGGTCGAATGCTCGATCGGGTTGTCGATGCGCCCCTCGTAGATGCGCCACAGCTTCTCGCCTTCGACATGCACGGCGTAGACGTCGTGGGTATCGTAATGGCTTGCGAAGGCCTGGCGCTCGCGCGGCGAGCTGTAGAGGTTCGCCTGCACCTTGGCCTCAAGGGTCGTCTCGAGCGCGCGCGCCACGGCGGCGACGCCGTCGAGCCCGGGCGCCAGCAGGTCGATGTCGTTGAGCACCAGGCTGGCGCCGTCGGCCAGCAAGGCCTTCACGCGCGCCGGATCGGGCGCGCCCGTGCCTGCGGGGCCCGCCGGGCAATAGGCTGCTCCCGGCAGCATGATGCTGTCGCGCGCCATCTGGAAGGACTTGGCGTTCCAGAGGCCGGGGGTGTCGATCAGGCCATCGAGCCGGTCGCGCGACATCACGCCAGAGAACTTGGCCGCGCCGCCGGGAATGTGCAGCGGCTTGCGGCTGTGATGTTCGGCGAAGAACTGTGCCGGGGTGATCGGCGCGATGATGTCGGCGAAGCTTGTCATGGGAGGGCGATGATATCGTCGCCGGGCGGTCAGGCGAAGCTCTGAAAATCGGCGCGCGCAATGTCCTCGACCGAAAGGGACAGCTGCGGGGTCGCCCGCGTCAGGCCGCCGATGGCGGCGATCCCTGCGGCGCCGCAGCCGCGCAGCCGGCGGACATTGCCTGCGTGGACGCCGCCGAGGGCGTAGACCGGCTGGCCGCTGGCGCGGACCAGGGCGGCGAAGCGCAGCGGGCCGAGCGACGGCGCGCCGGGATGGCTCAAGGTCGGGAACACGGGCGAGAGCAGCGCCGCCGAGACGCCGGCGTCCGCCGCGCGGCGCAAGGCCGGCGCCGAATGGGCGGCGGCGGTGACGAGCCAGCCGGGCCGCCGGCGCAGATGCGCGACGGGGCCGCGCAGCCGCCGCTCGGAGAGATGCAGGCCGTCGGCGCGCACCGCCAGCGCCAGCGCCATGTCGTCAGCGATCAGCAGCTTCACGCCACGCGCCAGGGTCGCGGCGCGCAGGATGCGCGCCAGGGCGAGGCGCGAGGGCGGCGTCAGCTCGTAATGGCGGAAGATCACGGCGGCGTCGGGCGGCAGGCGCCGCACGTCGGCGACGGGATCCGGCGTGCGCCGCGCATCGGTCATCAGGATGACCGCGGGCAGGGACAGGTGCGCCGGCGCTTGATCCCGCGCTCGGGCCAAATTGAGGTGGCGCGCGCCGTCTGTTAAGCTGAAACCCATCGATCCTCCCACCGCGCAGTGATCCTACATGGCGACGACTCCCATACAACCGATTCATTCCCATGCTGAACGATAACCTCGCCCGCGTGCGCGGCGAAATCGCCGAAGCGGCGCGCGCCGGCGGCCGCGATCCTGCCGCCGTCACGCTCGTCGCTGTCAGCAAGGGCCATGACGCCACGGAAGCGGCGGCGGCCATCGCGGCGGGCCAGCGCGTGTTCGGCGAGAACCGCGTGCAGGAGGCGCAGGCGAAATGGCCGGCATTGCGCGAGAGGCAGCGCGATCTCGAGCTGCATCTCATCGGGCCGCTGCAGACGAATAAAGTGCGCGAAGCGATCGCTCTGTTCGACGTGATCCAGTCGCTCGACCGCGCCAAGCTCGCCGAGGCGCTCGCCGCCGAGATGGCCAAGCAGGACAGGCGGCCGGCGCTCTTCGTGCAGGTCAACACCGGCGAAGAAGAGCAGAAGGCCGGCATTCCGCCGGCGGAGGCCGCCGCCTTCGCGCGCTGGTGCCGCGACGAGAAAGGCCTGCCGGTCGTCGGGCTCATGTGCATTCCGCCGGTCGACGAGGAGCCGGCGCTGCATTTCGCCCTGCTGCGCGAACTGGCGGAGGACGCGGGCCTGGCGCAGCTCAGCATGGGCATGAGCGCCGACTTCGACATCGCTGCGCGCCTCGGCGCCACGCACGTGCGCGTCGGCACCGCGATCTTCGGCGAGCGCCACTATCCGGCGAAGGCCTAGCGCGCCGTGACGGCGGCCGGCCTTCCTGTCTTCTTCATCTATGCCGCCGCCGCTTTGGCGGAGATCGCCGGCTGCTTCGCCGTCTGGGCCTGGCTGCGCCTGCATCAGCCGGCCTGGTGGCTGATCCCCGGCTTCTTCTCGCTGGCGCTGTTCGCCTGGCTCCTGACCACGATCGACAGCGCCTACGCCGGTCGCGCCTACGCGGCCTATGGCGGCGTCTACATCGGGGCGTCGCTGCTGTGGCTCTGGCTCGTCGAAGGGGTGCGGCCCGACCGCTGGGACGTCATCGGCGCGGCGGTCTGCCTGGTCGGCGCCGCCATCATTCTCTTCGGCCCGCGCGGCAACGCCGCGCACTGAACGGCCTGCGGCACCGCCACGCGCTAGAGCTATCCGGCGACGATCAGCTCGTCGGGGACGCAGAGCGTCCGTTTCATCACTATCCGGCGACGATCAACTCGTCGCCGGGCTTCGCGGCGACGAGCAGCTCGACCAGGTCGTCGACCGGAATGGCGACGCAGCCTTCGGTGGCGGCGAAGTCGGGCGCGGCCACATGCAGGAAGATGGCGCTGCCATAGCCGCGCCGCACCGGCGCGTCGTTATGGCCGAGCACGACGACCACGTCGTAGAGATGGTCGAGCCGCCAGAGATGCTCGTGGCCTGCCTTGTTCGGCAGCACGACCTGCGTGTTGTAGTCCGGGCTCTTGGGATCGTCGCACCAGCCGCTCGACGGCTCGATGACGGAGACCGGCAAGGCGATCTCCGGCAGGGTCAGCCGGTCGGCGCGATAGAGCACGCGGCGCAGCGGGAAGCGGCCAACCGGCGTCGCGCCGTCGCCCTCGCGCTTGTCGGGATTGAGGCCCGCGCGGCCGAGCGCGCAGGGCACGCGATGGCGTGGCCATATCAGCTCGCCGCGGTGCGGCGGCATCTTCTCGAGGTCGGACCAGACGGCGATATCCATGGAGCGGTTATAGCGGCCGCATGGGCTTGCGTCACTGCGTGACGTTTGGCCGCCGGTCACTGCGTGACGTTGACGCTCGGCCCCGTGCCGGCACGCTGCATGGTCTGGTATTTCTCCAGCGCCACGTTCATGCGGCTGATGAGGTCGGCGGGCACCTGCGGCAGCGTCGCCGGGTCGATGCGCGTCTGGCCATTGCCTGCATTGGCGCCTGCGGTGGCGCCTGTGCCGGTGCCCGCGCCGGCATCCGTGCGGAGCGCCTGTACCGGCGCCTCGTCCTGCGCCATGTCCTTCGCCTGCATCAGCGCGGCGTTCTTCGGCGTGTAGTCGAGAAAGCTGGCGGTAGCGCCGGCCTGCCCGTTCGGGCGGATCGTCGTGTCGAGGGTCGGCTGGTTGCGCGGCTGGTTGGCGGCGGGGCGGACGTTCTGCATCTGGCGCAGCATCGCCGGATCGGCGGCGAGCGACTGCGGCGTCGGCAGTTCGAGCGCGCCGCGGCCGCTGCGCGGCACCGACGTGGTCAGCGGAATGGCGCTGCCGCCGGCGCCGTTGGCGACGTCATGCGGACGGGGCGCGATCGGCAGTCCGCGCGGAGCGTTATTGACGACCGCCGGATCGACGGCGGCTGCGGCGGGCGTCGCATTGACCGGCCGCGCGGCGATGGCTTGCGCCGGCATCTGAGGCGTGGGCGGGGGCGCCGACGGGGCGTTGCCGGGCGTGACGGTGACGGGCAGCAGGTTGAAGGCCACGGCCTGCGTGCCCTGCTCGGCGTCGCGGGCCTGCGCATATTTGCGGTCGAGCACGTCGGGCGAGAAATCGCCGGCCAGGCGCGGGCCGTTCGGATCGGGCCGGCTGTCGGGATAGGTCGAGGGCGTGTCGTCATCGCCGTGCAGCGCCAGGACATGCTGGCCGATGTCGCGGCCCGTCTCTTCCTCCACCGCCGCGTCGATGCTCGAGGTGACGAAGCCGATGACGCCGCCGAACAGCGCGCCGCCGGCGATGCGCGCCGCCGGGCCGATGCTGTCGCCGGTGACGGCGCGGTAGATCGTGCCGACGACGGGGATGTGCTGCAGCGGGTTCACGATGTCGACCAGGGCGCCGAAGCTGAAGCCGTCCTTGCCCCACATGCGGTCGAAGAAGCCGCGCTCGTCCTTGGCCGGCGCGTCCGTCTTGGACGCGGGCAGGCCTGTGCCGTTCGCGCCGGTCGGCGGCGTGAGGGATGCGCCCGTCGAGGGCAAGCTGGCGGTGTCGATGCCGGACATGATTCTCCTGTTCCCGCTTACCGTAGCAAGCGGGATGCCAGAGAGAATCTCGCGGAATATCAAAGGGCTATGCTTGGCCGGCCAGGACCGAATCGGTCCACCCGGCAGGCCGGGCCCGGCAGTTTTTGCCGAATTTCAGGTGGGCGGCGGCTTAGAACAGGTGTCCGCTGCGCTTGGCCTTGGTCTCGAGATAGGCCTTGTTGTGCGCGGTGGCCGGGAAGGCGTGCGGCACGCGTTCGACCACGTCGATGCCGCAGGCCTGCAGGGCCGCGACCTTCTCGGGATTGTTGGTCAGCAGGCGCACGCGCGCGAAGCCCATGTCGCGCAGCATCTGCGCCGCCGGCATGTAGAGGCGCTCGTCGGCGTCGAAGCCGAGCTGCTCGTTGGCGTCGATGGTGTCGGCGCCGCCGTCCTGCAGCTGGTAGGCGCGCAGCTTGTTGACCAGGCCGATGCCGCGGCCCTCCTGCGCGAGATAGAGCAGCACGCCGCTGCCCGCGTCCGAGATGGCGGCGATGGCGCCGCGGAGCTGGTCGCCGCAGTCGCAGCGCAGAGATCCGAGCAGGTCGCCGGTGAAGCATTCCGAATGCAGGCGGATCAGCACCGGCTGGTCGGCCTTGGGCTCGCCGATGACGATGGCAAGATGCTCGATGCCGCCGTCGCTCGGCCGGTAGGCGACGATGCGCGCGCTTTCGGCGCCGAACAGCGGCACGCGCGCCTGGCTCACCGGCTTCAGGCTGCGCGCGGCGCGCAGGTCGTAGTCGGCGACGTCTGCGGCGGCGACGCAGAGCAGGTCGTTGGCTTGCGCGAAGGAGTCCGCGTCGGCCGTCGCGAGCGGCGCGACCAGGGCCGAGGGCAGCAGGCGCGCGAGCTTGGTCAGGCGCACGGCGGCGGATGCGCTGCCGGCGAGCTTGGCGTCCAGCGGCCGCACCGGCGGCAGGCGGAAGGTGATGTCGGAAGCTGGATCGGCGATGTCGCGCACCGACTGCGCCGGCGTGCCCGCCTCGATCTCCATGGCGACGACGCCCTTGCCGTCGAACCCTTGCAGGCCGAGGGCGCCGGCGCGCCGTTCGGTCAGGGCGAGCAGAACGGGGGCGGCGCCAAGCGCCGTCAAACGCTCCAGGCTGTGGGGCGTCACCGCTTCGGCGGCCTGCACCAGCAGGGCGCCATCCCGGTCGGCGACGACGACCAGTCCGCCGCGCCGCAGGTCGGCGATGGCGCGGTCGACCGCGAGCAGGGATTCGCCAGCGCCGGCTTTGCTCACGTCCGAGGAAGCCGCGCCCGGGGTCGGGGCGGCGTCTGGCGCGGCGCTGGGCGCGGAAGGGGGCGTCCGAGGGGACATGCTGGGCGGAATATGGGGCTGCGATACCGATGCCGGAAGGCCCGGCTTGCTTATCATGGGTGCGGGGCCAAGGCCACCCCCCGTGCCGCACATGCCCACCTAACGCCCTGATCCGCCAGGAGGAACGGCTTGTAGCCTGCTACAAGGGTGGTTTCCCGCTGGTCAGCGCCGGCCCCGAACCGGGGCGTCCAGCCTGCCTTGCACGGGCGGCCTGTTGGGCTATGCTGCGCCGCCCTAATGACGCCTTGTTTCAATTATAGTTTCTGGCCATGAACGATACGAACGGCGCCAAGACCGGCAAACGGATTTTCCTTGTGGACGACGACGGCGACCTGCGCGCCGCGCTGGCCGAGCAGCTGCAGCTGCACGAGGAGTTCCAGACCGTCGAGGCCGACACCGCCGCCAAGGCCCTCGACCTGGTCAAGACCGACTATTTCGACGCCATCATCCTCGACGTCGGCCTGCCCGACATGGACGGCCGCGAAGTCTGCCGGCTGATGCGCCGCTCTGGCGTCAAATGCCCCATCGTCATGCTGACGGGCGCCGACTCGGAGGCGGACACCATCCTCGGCCTCGACTCGGGCGCCAACGACTACATCACAAAGCCCTTCCGCCTCGGCGTGCTGCTCGCCCGCCTGCGCGCCCAGCTGCGCACGCACGAGCAGAGCGAGGACGCCGTCTTCACCATCGGGCCCTACAGCTTCCGCCCGGCGGCCAAGCTGCTGCAGGACGCCAGCGGCAAGAAGAAGGTGCGCCTGACCGAGAAGGAAACGGCGATCCTCAAGTATCTCTACCGCGCCAAGGACCATGTCGTCGGCCGCGAGACGCTGCTCGGCGAGGTGTGGGGCTACAACGCCGGCGTCACCACGCACACGCTGGAGACGCACATCTACCGCCTGCGCCAGAAGATCGAGCGCGACCCCGCCGCCGCCGAGATCCTGCTCACCGAGCGCGGCGGCTACAGGCTGGCGCCGTAGGCGCACACGCACGAAACGAAAAAGGCCGGAGCATCGCTCCGGCCTTTTGATTCGCGCCTACTTCAGCGTCATGACGACGGGCACATGGTCGGAGGGCTGCGTCCAGCCGCGCGCGGCGCGCAGCACCTCCATGCCCTTTAGCCGGTCTTCGAGCGCGCCGGTCACCCAGACATGGTCGAGTCGGCGTCCCTTGTCGGCGGCGTCCCAGTCGGCGGCGCGGTAGCTCCACCAGGTGTAGAGCTTCTCGTGCGGCGGCACGAACTTGCGCATGGCGTCGACGAAATGGTGCGAGCGCTGCACCTCGCCGAACTTCTCGACCTCGATGGGCGTGTGGCTGACGACCTTGACGAGCGCCTTGTGCGACCAGACGTCGTCCTCGAGCGGCGCGATGTTGAGGTCGCCGACGACGATCATCTTGTTCTTCGGGTTGGAGCGCGCGGCGAACCAGTCGCGCATCTCGTCGAGGAAGCGCAGCTTGTGGGCGAACTTCACGTTCAGCGCCGGGTCGGGGATGTCGCCGCCCGCCGGCACGTAGAAGTTGTGGATCTCGGTGCCGTCGCCGAGCACGGCGATGGTGTGGCGGCAGTCGTCCTTGTCGCACCAGCGCGTCTGGTCGCCGGGCGTGAAGGGCACGCGCGAGAGGATGGCGGTGCCGTTGTAGCTCTTCTGCCCGTGCGCGTGGATGTGGGTGAAGCCCAGCGCCTTGAGCCCGTCGAACGGGAAGTCTGTGTGCTGCGCCTTGGTCTCCTGCAGGCACAGCACGTCGATCTCCGATTCGCCGATCAGGCGCTGCACCAGCGGCATGCGCAGGCGGACGGAGTTGACGTTCCAGGTGGCGACGCGAAGCGGCATGAAGACTCTTTCTCGAACTCGGGCTCGAAGCTTAGGCGGTGGGCGCGGTGATGGAGACGCGCAGGTCGGTGAGGCCTTCGATGCAGCCGAGCAGCGTGTCGCCGGGCTGCAGATTGGCCGTGCCGGTCGGCGTGCCGGTGAAGATCAGGTCGCCGGGCTGCAGGGTGACGTACTTCGACAGCAGCGCGACCAGGTTGAGCGGCAGCCAGGACATCTCCTCCAGGTCGCCTTCCTGGGCGCGCGCGCCGTTGACGTCGAGCGTGATGGCGCCGCGCTCGGGATGGCCGATGTCGGCGGCCTGGTGGATCGTGCCGATGGGCGAAGCCGCCTCGAAGGTCTTGGCCATGTCCCACGGCAGGCCGGCGTTGCGCGCGGCGCGCTGCAGGTCGCGGCGCGTCAGGTCGAGGCCGACGGCGTAGCCGAGCACGGCGTCGCGCGCCGCCTTGGCGGTGTCGAGGGCGCGCGCCGCCTTGCCGATGGCGACGACCAGCTCGATCTCCGGCTCGAACATCGCCGTCTGCGACGGCATCGGCACGGCGGCGCCGTTGGGCGCCAACGTGTGGGTCGCCTTGGTGAAGACCGAAGGTTCCGGCCGGCCCTGGCCATAGGTGCCGGTGAAGGCATAGATCGTGCGGACGGGGAACAGGGCGGCGCTGCCGAGCACGGGCAGTCCGGGTTGCGTCGGCGCGGCGAACAGAAAATCGGTCATCGGATGTCCTGTGGGGTGGATCGGCAGATTAATGCGGGGCCCTGGTGCGCGCCAGAGCGCTTTTCCCCGCGCTTTTTCCTCTGCGTGGGAAGGCTTTCCGCATGGGAACCGCCATGCTACCACCGAGGGCCGGACGCTATTGAGACAGTCCGCCGTCAGCCTTTCAGGGAGCGCCGCGCATGATCCGGATCTATGGCTACGACAGGTCGTCCAACGTGCAGAAGGTCGCCTGGGCCTGCGACGAGCTGGGCCTGCCCTTCGAGCTGGACCTGACCGGCGGCACCCAGCCGCGCAGCAGCAAGGACCCGGACTACCTGCTGATCAATCCCAACGGCCAGATCCCGACCCTGCAGGACGGCGAGTTCTTCCTCTGGGAATCCAACTCCATCATGCGCTACCTCGACGAGAAGTACGGCGGCGGCGTGCTGATGCCGACGACGCCCGAAGGCCGCGCCATCGCCAACAAGTGGATGGACTGGCAGCTCGCGACGCTCTACGCGCCGATGTACGAGCTGTTCGTCGCGGCGGTGCGCACGCCGCCCGACGAGCGCGACGTGGCCGCCATCGCCGCGGCCGGCGACAAGGCCGCGACCATGTGGAAGCGCGTCGAGGCAAGCTTCGGCCTCGGTCCCTATCTCGCTGGCGAGTTCTCGCTCGGCGACATCCCGCTCGGCATCGCGGTCAACCGCTGGTACGGCATTCCCGTCGCCAAGCCGTCGCTGCCGAAGGTGGAAGCCTGGTTCGAGCGGCTGAAGTCGCGCAAGCCTTTCCAGGACCGCGTCATGGCGATCCCGCAGCCGGGGCTGGCGCCGAAGCGCGGCTGAGCAGATGGGCCAGAAATGAAGAACGCCCGGCGAGAGGGGGATTCGCCGGGCGTTCTGGGCTCCTAGGAGCCGGCGGAAACGTCAGGGGAAACGTTTCCGGGCGAAGTCAGAGCTTCGCGATAGGTCTTAGATAAGATGTGTTTGCCGGCAATCAAGAGTCCGGCCGGGTAACCGCCATTTTTCCCATAAGCCTATGATGCAACGGCGCTTTCAGGCGCAGGCGGATTCCGCGCCGGATTTCGTGATCGGCGCCGGGCTGGCGGCAGCCCCCTCGTCTGCTTGCGCGAGCGGATTAGTTGCTCGGGTCTTCGTCCCATTCCTTGGGACGGGTGAAGCCGAACAGCTTGGGGTCGACCGGCACGCCGTACTGCGGGTCCATCAGGCTGACGCGGGTCGTCTGGCCCTGCGCGTCGAGCACGCTCCACTGGCGCAATTGCAGCGGCTGGTCGCTGAACACCAGGGTCAGCGCGCCGTTTTCCGGCTGGTCGGTCTGCGACAGGGTGACGCGGACGGCGCCCTTCGCCTTCTCGAAGGCGGTGACGGTGACGTCGCCGGAGAGCTTGATCGTGTCGCGCACCAGGAAGCCGGCGAGGCTCGAATCGAGCGGGATGTAGCTCGTCTGCTTCAGGTACTTCTCGACGTAGACGATGAAGCGCCCGTCGGTGACGATCAGGTTGGGCGACGGCGGCGCATATTCGATGCGCAGCTGGCCGGGCCGCTTCATGGCGACGAAGCCCTGGGCCGTGGCGCCGTTGTTCGACACCTGGAGGAAGTCAGAACGCAGCGTGCGGATGCTGTTGAGGTAGGCCTCGACGCGCGCGAGGTCCGCCTTCTGGTCGTCGCTGAGCTTGGCCGGCACCGCGTTGGCGGCGAAGGCCGGCATGGGCAGCGCCGCGACGGCGGCCGGCAGGGCCAGCATCGCCGCGAGCATCAGGCGCCGGGCGGAGGAGAGCATCTGCATGGTCTTGTCCGAAAGTGGAGAAATGCGGGATGACATAGGACGGCGCAAAGATGGCGGAAATAAGCGGCGGGAGGTCAACGCGATCCTGCGCCGAAAGGCCCTAGGAAAACAAACGCTTCCGCGGCCTCAGCGTTCCTCGATGTTGCGCGCCAGCACTTCGCGCTTGCCGACGTGGTTGGCCTGGCTGACGACGCCCTCGGCTTCCATGCGCTCGATGATGCGCGCGGCGCGGTTGTAGCCGATCTGCAGGTGGCGCTGCACGAAGCTGGTCGAGGCCTTGCGCTCGCGGCAGACCAGCGCGACCGCCTGGTCGTAGAGGTCGTCGCCCGAGCCTTCGCCGCCCATGCCCGGCATGTTGGCGGTCTCGTCCTCTTCGGTGATGGCTTCGAGATATTCCGGCGCGCCCTGGTCCTTCAGCGCGCGGATGACCTTGTTCACCTCGTCGTCCGACACGAAGGGGCCGTGGACGCGCGAGATGCGCCCGCCGCCCGCCATGTAGAGCATGTCGCCCTGGCCGAGCAGCTGCTCGGCGCCCGATTCGCCGAGGATGGTGCGGCTGTCGATCTTGGAGGTGACCTGGAAGCTGCAGCGCGTCGGGAAGTTCGCCTTGATGGTGCCGGTGATGACGTCGACCGACGGGCGCTGCGTTGCCATCATCAGGTGGATGCCGGCGGCGCGCGCCATCTGGCTCAGGCGCTGCACGGAGGATTCGACGTCCTTGCCGGCGACCAGCATGAGGTCAGCCATTTCGTCGACGACGACGACGATGTAGGGCAGCGGCTTGAGGTCGAGCGGCTGCTCCTCGAAGATCGGCTTGCCGGTCTCACGGTCGAAGCCGGTCTGCACCGTGCGCATCAGGTTCTCGCCGCGCTTGGAGGCTTCGCCGAGGCGCTGGTTGTAGCCGGCGATGTTGCGCACGCCGAGCTGCGACATGGCGCGGTAGCGGTTCTCCATCTCCTTCACCGTCCAGCGCAGCGCGACCACGGCCTTGCCGGGTTCGGTGACGACGGGCGAGAGAAGGTGCGGGATGCCGTCGTAGACGGAGAGTTCGAGCATCTTCGGGTCGATCATGATGAAGCGGCACTCGTCCGGCGACAGCCGGTAGAGCAGCGACAGGATCATGGTGTTGATGGCGACCGACTTGCCCGAGCCGGTGGTGCCGGCGATCAGCAGGTGCGGCATGCGGTCGAGCGAGGCCATGACCGGCGCGCCGCCGATGTCCTTGCCGAGCACCAGGGTCAGCTTCGAGGCGGTGTTCTCGTATTCCGCCGTCGACAGCAGCTCGCGCAGGTAGACCGTCTCGCGAATGGCGTTGGGCAGCTCGATGCCGATGACGTTGCGGCCCGGCACCACGGCGATGCGCGCGGAGATCGCGCTCATGTTGCGGGCGATGTCGTCGGCGAGGCCGATGACGCGCGAGGCCTTGATGCCCGGCGCCGGCTCCAGCTCGTAGAGGGTGACGACAGGGCCCGGGCGCACCTTCAGAATCTCGCCCTTCACGCCGAAGTCCTCGAGCACGGACTTGAGCATCTTGGCGTTCTGCTCGAGCGACTCCTTGTTGACCGACGGGTCGTCCCTGGTTTCCGGCGGCAGGCGCAGCAGGTCGAGCGGCGGCAGCTGGTACTCGCCTTCGGCGACGAGGTCGAGGATGGCCTGGCGGCCGGCGCGCTTGCCGGTCTCGGCGCGCTTCGGCTTGGCCTCGACCAGCGGCTCGATGCGTTCCTTGCGGATAGGCGGCTTGACGCGCGCCGCCGGCACTTCGATCTCGACGGTGTCCTCGTCTTCGTCCTCGTCGGGCAGGGCGATCAAGGGCTCTTCGTCGGGATCGTCCTCCGGCATCTCGCCGGCGAAGCGCGGCTCGACGCGCGGGCGCTTGCCGAAGCGGCGCTTGGCCTTGCCGGCGATCTCGCTGGTGGTGCGCGTGGCGATGGTCGCCGCCTCCAGTCCGGCGCGGCCGCCGGTGCCGGCGAGCCAGACGAGCAGGCCGCCGCCGCTGCGCCATTCGGCGTAGGAGAAGCCGAGCGCGCCGACGAGGGCGACGAGGCCGATGATGCCGGTCGCGGCGGCGAGCAATGCCGCGCCGACCTCCGACGAGCCGAACAGGTTGGCAAGGTCGTGCAGCTGGGCGAAGACCGAGGCGCCGACCCAGCCGCCGAGGCGCCAGGCGCCGCCGCTGGCGGCCTGGCCCATGGCTTCGAGGCCGTCGCCGGCTGCGCCGATCAGGAGAATGGCGGCGATGAGCAGCAGGATGCGCAGCCAGAGCGGCGCGATGCCGCGCTTGGCGAGGATGCGCCAGCCCCAGGCGATGAAGGCGACGGGCAGGATGCCGCCGGCGATGCCGAAGCTCTGCAGCAGGAAGTCGGCGCTCCAGGCGCCCACCGGGCCGGCCCAGTTGGCGATGGCGCGGCCCGTTGCGGCGACGTTGCCGGAGGGATCGTTGGGATTGTGGCTGACGAGGGCCAGCAGCAGGCCCGCGCCGACCAGCAGCAGCAGGATGCCCAGCCCCTCCATCAGGCGGCGGCGCAGGAAGGCGCTCGCCTCGGGCGGCAGGAAGGGGGACTTGCCCGTATCGGCGGATGTGCGTGCCATGGCGTCCTTATTCTACGTCAAGACGACTCGCGCAACCATGTTCGCGTTATGTCCTCTTCATGACTCGCCGCGCGCGCTAGCCGCTCAAGGCTGCCGAAGCGCGCCTTAATCGCTTAAGGCTGCCGCGAAGCGCGCCCTAATCGTTCAAGGCTGCCGCGAAGCGCGGCAGGGCTTCGGCCAGCAGCGCCTCGTCATGGATGAGGGCGACGCGCAGGAAGTCCCGGCCGGGCGCCGTCCGGTCTTCGGGGCAGAGGAAAGCGCCGGGCAGGGTGCGGATGGCGGCCCGCTGCCAGAGGCGCTTTGCCGCGGCTTCGCCGCCGCCGAGCCCGGCCGCCGCCATGTCGAGCCACAGGAAGAAGCCGCCGGCTGGGCGCACCGGCCCGAAGCGGTTGCCGAAGGCCGCCTCGGCGAGGTCGAACTTGGCGCGGTAGCGCGCGCGGCTGGCTTCCACATGAGCCTCGTCGCGCCACAGTTCGGTGGCGGCGGCGAGGATCGGCAGGGGCGTCGCGCTCGACGCGAAGTCGCGCAGCTTGGCGAAGGCCTCGATCAGCCGCTTGCCGCCGACGGCGAAGCCGGAGCGCAGGCCCGGGCTGCTCGAGCGCTTCGACAGCGAGTTGAAGACGATGACATGGTCGAGCGCGCGCACCGCGTCCGCGCCGAGGGCGGCGCAGGCCTCGAGAACGCCGACCGGTTTCTCCATGTCGTAGATTTCCGAATAGCATTCGTCGACGGCGAGGATCGCGTCATGCGCCATGACTTTCGCCAGCAGGGCGGAGAGATAGGCGCGCGAGGCGAGCGTGCCCTGCGGATTGGACGGGGCGCAGAGATAGACCAGCGCCGTGCGCGCCCAGACGTCGTCGGGCAGGCTGAGATAGTCCGGCATGAAGCCGCTCGCCGCCGTCGCCGGCACGAAGACCGGCTCGGCGCCGGACATCAAGGCCGCGCCGGCATAGACGTGATAGAGCGGATTGGGCACCAGCACGCAGGGCCGGGCGCCGTCGTCGCGCCGCGACACCGCAATTGAAGCGAACATGTAGATCGCCTCGCGCGTGCCGGCGGCCGTCAGCACGTTCTCGTCCGGCGCGATGAAGCCTTGCGGCAGGGCGAAGCGGCGCGTCAGCCAGTCGGCGACGGCGCGGCGGAAGATGGGCGTGCCTTTCAGCGGCGGGTACTTGCCCCAGCCGTCGGCGCTCCTGGCGATGACCTCGGCGACGAAGGCGGGCGGCGCATGCTGCGGCTCGCCGATCGACATGACGAGCGGAGGGATGTCGGCGGCAGGCGACGTGCCGTCGAGCAATTGACGCAGCCGCGCAAAGGGATAGCCCGGCAGGTCATCGAGGCGGGGATTGAGCATGGCGGCGATCCTAGGAGCGATGGCGACGGCGGACAAGGGCCGGAACCCGGGCTTGGACGGCGCGCGGTCACGAGTAGCGGAGCCAGGAACCAGGACTGGAACGCCTGCGTTTTAATGGGTCACTTGGCTTCGCGCATCGGCGAAGCGGAAAGGAACATTATGGCCATGACCAAAGCCTTCCTTCGTGGCGTCTGCGTCGCGGCGCTCTGTTTGTCGGCCGGCGCGGCTTTCGCGCAGGGCGCGGGCGGCGCATCGGGCGTCGGCAGCACGCCGTCCTCGGGCGGCCTGCCGATCGGCGGCACGTCGCCTTCGACCGGCATGCCGGACGATGTGGGCGGCGGGGCGTCGCCGCCGCCGGCTGGCTCTGCCGTCGGCAACGGCCCTTCGCTGCCGACCAACAGCGCCTTGCGGCCGATGGACACGCCGCCGGGCAACCTGCACGACCCGCAGCTGGCGGCGCCGCCGGACGACGCGGCCACGCCGACGCAGATCCTGCCGGCGCCGAGCGCAACGCCCAGCACGCCGCCGACCTTCCCTCTGCCGGGCGCCGAGCGCGGCATCGGCAGCGACCCGACCGCCGGCTTTCGCGATCCCGCGTCGCTGCCGTGAGGGCGGCTTCGGCGACAGGCGCCGGCCATGAAAAATGCCCGGAAGGTCGAAACCTTCCGGGCAGTTCTTCCGGAGGAGATCGGTAAATCTCCAAATGATCCCCCGGGCCGAAGCCCGGGGGAGGCAGGCACTTACATGTGGTAGGCGCGCTCGCCGTGAGAGGTCACGTCGAGACCTTCGCGTTCCGCCTCAGGCGCGACGCGCAGGCCGCCGACCAGGATGCCGACGATCTTGTAGAGGATCGCCGAGCCGATGCCCGACCACAGGACGGTCACGACGACCGCCTTGATCTGCGACATGACCTGGGCGCTGAGGTCGTAGGCGGCCGGAGCGGCCGCCACGTAGTCGTACACGCCAGAGCCGCCGAGGTCCGGATTCACCAGGATGCCGGTGGCGATGGCGCCGAACATGCCGCCGACCGCATGGACGCCGAAGACGTCCAGCGAGTCGTCGTAGCCGAGGGCGTTCTTGACCGCCGAGCAGAAGATGAAGCAGACGATGCCGGCGAGGAAGCCGAGCACCAGCGAGCCCATCGGTCCGGCGAAGCCGCAAGCCGGGGTCACGGCGACGAGGCCGGCGATGGCGCCGGACACGATGCCGAGGAGGCTCGGCTTGCCCTTCACGAGCCACTCGATGATCATCCAGCCGAGCGCCGCGGCGCAGGTGGCGACGAAGCTGTTGAGCATCGCCATCGCGGCGGTGCCAGTGGCTTCGAGGTTGGAGCCGGCGTTGAAGCCGAACCAGCCCACCCACAGCAGGGAGGCGCCGATCATGGTCATGGTCAGCGAGTGCGGCGACATCGGCTCCTTGCCGAAGCCGGTGCGCTTGCCGATGATCAGCGCGCCCACCAGGCCGGCGATGCCGGCGTTGATGTGCACGACGGTGCCGCCGGCGAAGTCGATGGCGCCGAGCTTGAAGAGGAAGCCTGCGTCAGCGTTGACGGCGTCGAGCGCGGCCTGGGCGGTCGCCTTCGTCGCATCGTCGGTCGCCGCGGCAAGAGCTTTGGCAGCCGTGTCGATGGCGTCTGGGCCGGCCCAGTACCACACCATGTGCGCGACCGGGAAGTAGATGAAGGTCACCCACAGCGGGATGAACAGCACGATGGCCGAGAACTTGATGCGCTCGGCGAAGGCGCCGAGGATCAGGGCCGGGGTGATCATCGCGAAGGTCATCTGGAAGCAGA
>DASYCO010000038.1:0-61167 GCA_036500145.1 Alphaproteobacteria bacterium
GGCCCTCGTGCTGCTCGGCAAGCTGCCGCGCGCCGTCGTCCGCCCGCCGCTCGCCAGGATCGGCAAGCCCGAGGTCGACCGCATCGCTCAGGCCCTCAAGGCCGCAGGCATGCTCCAAGACAGCAAGATCAACAACGCCGCTTGAACGCGGTTCACAGCAAGGCTCGCGGGCAAAACAAAAATCGCCCGCGAGCACAGTAACGGGGACGGAAATGACCACCACTACGACTGCCGAATGCAACTACGTCGCGAACTTCACGCTCAAGGAGCGTGAGCACCGCTGGGGCCGCGTGCGCAAGCGCATGGTCGAAGAGAAGCTCGACTGCCTGATCAGCTTCCCCAACCAGGGGCGCTATGAGCAGCTTCAGGCCAACACGCGCTACCTGACCCAGATCGGCGGCTTCGCCACCGAAGTCTGCGTCGTCTTCCCGCTCGACGGCGAAGTCACCGCGCTGGTGCAGAGCGCCGGCGACGTCGAGTTCTGGGGCCTGGCGCAGAACTGGATCAGCAAGTTCCGCAATACCCAGCGCAAATGGGCGGAGGGCATGATCGCCCAGCTCAAGGAGCAGAAGCTGCCGCCCAAGTCGCGCGTCGGCGTCATCGGCCTGAAAGGCCTGATCCGCGCGCCGGACGGCGTCGTGCCCTGGTACATGTTCGAGCGCGTGAAGGAAGCCTTCCCCGACATCGAGTTCGTCAACGCCACGCACGTGATCCTCGAAACGCGCGCCGTGAAGTCCGACGAAGAAGTCGGCTTCATCCAGAAGGCCGAGGAGATCGCCGAAAAGGCCGTGGACTCCATGTTCGCCATCGCCCGCGCCGGCGTGAAGGAGAACATCCTCTATTCGGAGCTGCTCCGTACGATGCTCGCCAACGGCGCCGAGCTGCCGACCATGATCTACTGGGTCGCCGGCAATCCGCGCCTGCGCCACATCTATCCGGTGCCGCGCCCGCTGAAGGTCGGCGATGTCATCGCCAACGAGATCGAGGCCAAATATGCCGGCTACATCGCGCAGATCAGCGCGCCGGCCATCGTCGGCCCCATCACCGACCGCCTGGCGCATCTCTACGAGAAGTCCGAAGAGCTGTTCAATCGCATGCTGCCGCTGATGCTGCCGGGCAAGCGGGCCATGGATGTCGGCAAGGACTACGTGGAGATCGTGCAGTCCATGGGCTTCAAGCACATCCCCTGGCCGATGCATGGCCGCGGCCTGGGCGACGACCTGCCCGTCATGCAGAACCCCCTCGCCGAGACCGACGCGGTCTTCGAGGAGAACCAGGTGCTGATCTTCAAGCCCGGCATGATCGACCCGAAGGCCCCCGACGACGACGAGCGGGTCGGCGACACGGTGGTCATCACCAAGACCGGCGCCAAGCGGCTGGGCAAGCGTCCGCTCGGCATGACCGAAATCCCGGTCTGACGCGCGCATGAGGGAGCCGCCGGAAACGGCGGCTCCCTTCACGCTCATCGGCGCTTCCTTGCCTCAATAAGCCGAAACGCCGGAAAGGCGACGACAACGAACATGGCCGCCTCCACGGCATCCCCTCTTACGCCACGATACACGCCGCTGCTTCTCGTGCTCGGCGTCGTCGCCCTGCTGGTCGTCGCGACCCAGGTCGCCGGAGATCACTTCAGGCTCTACGCCGCCGCGATCATCGTCGGCTTCGCCATCGCGTCCTGGACCCTCGGCCTGCTCGCCGAGCCCCTGACGACGCTGCTGTTCTTCCTGCTCGTGATCCTGTTCGGCGTCGCCACGCCGGAGGTCGCCTTCTCCGGCTTCCTTTCGCCCGCCTGGTGGCTGCTGCTCGGCGGCTCGATCATCGCCGCCGCCGTGGAGACGACGGGCCTCGGGCAGTATCTCGCGAACAAGCTGTTCGGCAGCCGCAACCTGACCTATTCGCAGGCCGTCGTCGCCGTGGCCCTCGGCGCCATCGTCCTGACCTTCCTGATGCCGTCGGCCATGAGCCGCACCTTGCTGCTGCTCCCCATCGTTCGCGCCTTCGCCGAAGACCTCGGGCTGACCTCCGACCGGCCGGGCTACAGCGGGCTGATCCTGACGGCGGCCGCCTCCACCTACCTGCCCTCCACCGCGGTGCTGCCGGCCAACATCCCCAACACCATCCTGCTGGGCTCAGCCGACGCCCTCTACGGCGTCAAGATGACCTATGGCCCCTATCTGCTGCTGCATTTCCCGGTCCTCGGCATCCTCAAGACCGTGGTCCTGGTCTGGCTCGTCTGCTGGATGTTTCCCGAGCGGGAGCCCCTGGTCCGCCGCCACAGCCCGGACGCGGTGCGGCCGCTCTCGCCCGAGGCCCGCCGGCTCGCCCTGCTGCTGGCCCTGTCCCTTGTGCTGTTCGCGACGGATTCCATCCATGGCATCTCGCCGGCCTGGATCACGCTGGGCGCCGCCATTCTCTGCATCCTGCCGCCCTGGGGCATGATCGCGCCCAAGACGGTGTCGGAAAAGAGCAGCCTCATCACGCTGCTCTACATCGCCGGCATCATCAGCCTGGGCACGGTGGTCGCCGGCGCGCAGCTCGGCGAAGTCGTCAGCGCCTGGATCCTCGGCCAGTTCCAGATCGTGCCCGGCGAGACGGCGACCAACGTCGGCATCCTCAGCATCATCGGCATCGCGCTCAGCCTGCTGACGACCGGCACCGGCTTGCCGGCCGTCTTCACGCCGCTGGCCGGCGAGTTCGCCACGGCGACGGGCCTGCCCATCGTCACGGTCCTGATGCTGGAGGTTATCGCCTTCTCGACCGTGCTGCTGCCCTACATCTCGCCGCCCATCATGGTGTGGCTGCAGTTCAGCGGCGTCACCGTCCGCAACGCGAGCAAGCTCTGCCTTGCCCTCGGCGCGGTCACGATCCTAATTCTGTTTCCCATCGACTATCTTTGGTGGCAGCTGCTCGGCTACATCCCCTAGGGGCTGCCCCAATCGACCGCTTGCGCTACGACGGCAAGGTTCCCGGCAGGGGACGCATTTCAACGGACAGTGGAGGATACGATGCCTGAAGTCTACGTATACGCATTCGAAGGACGCACCATCGAGCAGAAGCGGAAGCTCGTGCAGTCCATCACCACGGCGGTCACCGACAGCTTCAGCGTGAAGCCGGAGGCCGTCACGGTGCAGATCATCGAAGGCAAGCGCGAGAACCGCGCCGTCGCCGGCGTGCTCGCCGCCGACGCTACCTGACAGCGCAGCGAGGACGCGGTCCTTTGTGACCGAGGGCCGCGCCCCTGCTACAGTTGGCATAAGAATTGCTCATGTAAAGATACGCTTGCTGACATAAAGGATACCCCAGCGATCCCCCATTGAGATCAGTCGCAGCTGTAAAGAGTCGTTTGGTTCGTCGCGCCCACCCGCCGATTGCAACTTTATCCGTCTTACAGTTATGGAGGCTGACATGGTCCGGTTTCGCTTAAAGCCCAATCGCCTTTCCTTGCGCGCCTTGGCGGCCCTGGCCTTCGGAATGCCGCTTTTGCCCGGCGGCGCTTTTTCCGCAGGCGTCGAAGACTTCTACAAAAGCCATGACGTCACCCTCGACGTCGGCTTCAGCGCCGGCAGCGCCTACGACCTGTACGCCCGCCTTCTGGCGAGGCAGATGGGCGCCCACATTCCCGGCAAGCCGAACATCATCGTTCAGAACATGCCCGGCGCCGGCAGCCTCAAGCTCGCCAATTTCCTTTACGGCGTCGCCCCCAAAGACGGCGCCGTGTTCGGCACCTTCGCCCGCGGCGTGCCGACGGAACCCCTGATCGGCACAGGCGAAGTGCAATATGACGCCTCGAAACTGACCTGGATCGGCAGCGCCAGCAGCGTCGCCAGCATCTGCGCCACCTGGCACGACACGCAGATCAAGACGCTCGACGACCTGCTGACCAAGCCTTCGGTTTTCGGCGGAGAGGGCGCCGGGTCGAACACCGCGACCTATCCCATCATCATCAAAAGCCTTTTCAACGCGCCGATCAAATTGATCGTCGGCTATCCGGGCGGCAACGAAATCAACATGGCCATGGAACAGCGCGAAGTCGACGGGCGCTGCAGCTGGTCATGGAGCGCCGTCAAAGGCACCAAGCCCGACTGGCTGAGGGACGGCAAGATCAACATCCTCATGCAGCTCGGCATGAAAAAGAACGACGAGCTTCCGAACGTTCCCGCCGTGATGGACCTCGCCAAGACCGACCGCCAGCGCCAGATCCTCAAGCTCGTGTTCAGCGGCCAAGACATGGGCTGGCCCTTCGCCGCGCCGCCCGACATCCCGGCCGACCGGAAAGACGCTTTGCGCGCCGCCTTCAGCGCCACGATGGCGGACCCCGCCTTCCTCGCCAAGGCCGACGAAGCCAAGCTCGAGATCGTCGATCCGATGAGCGGCGCGGAAGTCGAGCAGCTCGTCGCCGACATGTATGCGACGGCCCCTGCGGTCATCGCTGAAGCCAAAGCCATGATGACCCAAAGCGCGCGCTGAGCCAGACGGCCCGGCCGGCGTGTCGGCCGGCCGGACTCTCAATGGACGGGATCGGGGTTCTGCGGCGTGAAGAGCCGGCCGCGCTCCGTCCAGAGCACGACCAGCAGCGCCGTCGCGTTCAGAACGAAGAAGCCGATGCCGAGCGGCAGCACCGTGCCGTCGAACGCCTGGCCGACGACCAGTCCGCAGGCCGCGCCCACCACGGTCGTGAAGAAGCCGACGAAGGACGACGCCGTGCCGGCGATGGCCCCGAGGGGCTGCAGGGCCATGGCGTTGAAGTTCGGCAGGGTCAGGCTGAAGAAGAAGTGGATCAGCGCGATCTCGGCGCAGAACAGCACCAGCGGCGGACGGCCGTCGAACGCCAGCGCGAAGCCGATCTGCGCCGCCGCCACGAGAATGCACATGCAGACCGCGCCGTGCGACAGGCGGCGCATGCCATAGCGCCGCACCAGCCGCGAATTGACCAGGGCCCCCACGCCCATGGAGGCGGCGATGCAGCCGAAGGCCACCGGGAACAGCGGCCCCAGGGCGTAGACGTCCGTCTCCAGTATCTGCTGCGCGCCGCCGACATAGGCCATCAGGCTGCCCATGACCAGTGCGGCGCAGACCGTGTAGCCGAAGCTGACACGCGTGGCGACGGTCTGGCGGAAGCCGGCGTAGATGCGGCGCATGGAGAAGGTCAGCCGGTATTCCGGATGCAGGGTCTCCGGCATGCGCGCGCCGAACCAGACGGCCAGCGCCAGCCCGACGACGAAGGTGCTGAGGAAGATGAAGTGCCAGCTGCCGAACAGCAGGAAGAAGCTGCCGATGGCCGGCGCCACCACAGGCACGATGATGAAGACCATCATCGTCAGCGACATGACGCGGGCCATCTCGCGACCCTCGAAGCGGTCGCGGACGATGGCGGCGGCAAGCACGCGGCTGGCCGCAGCGCCCATGCCCTGGATGACGCGCGCCGCCAGCATCAGTTCGAAGGTGGGCGCGAAGATCGCCAGGATGCTGCCGAGCGAGAAGACGGCGAGGCCGCCCAGCACCACCGAGCGCCGGCCCGCCACGTCGGAGATCGGTCCATAGACCAGCTGCATGGCGCCGAAGCCGAAGAGATAGGCGTAGACGACGAGCTGGATGCGGTTGTCGTCGACGGCGAAGCTTTCGGCGATGGGGCCGAAGGCCGGCAGCATGTTGTCGATGGACATGGAGGTGATGCCCATCATCAGCGCGGTCAGGGCGACGAACTCGACGAAGGACGGCATACGCGACGGCTTCATGACGGGGCATCCGGTGCTGGAACGGGCGGCGGCGCGAACGGCGCCAAGGGCGGCAGGCCGCGGATCATGTCGGAGGCTTTATCCGCCATCATGATGACACAAGCGTTGATGTGGGCCGAAATAAGTTCCGGCATGGCGGAGGCGTCGACCACGCGCAGCTTTTCGACGCCGCGCACGCGCAGCTGCGGATCGAGCACCGCGTCTGGCCCGTCGCCCATCGGGCAGGTGGCGCAAGGATGCTGCACCGTCTCGACCGTGCGGCGGATCCAGGCGTCGATCTCGGCGGCGCTGCGCACGCCGAGCCCCGGGCTGGTCTCCTCGCCGCGATAGGGCGCCAGCGCCGCCTGGGCGCCGATCTCGCGCGCCAGCTCGACGCCCCGGCGCAGGGTCGCCAAGTCCTCCGGCGCGGTCAGGAAATTGTAGAAGATGCGGATCGGCGCGAAGGGGTCGTTCGAGCGCAGGCGCAGATGGCCGCGGCTCTGCGGGTGCAGCAGCGTCGGCCCGATGCCGTAGCCGTCGAGGTAGGGCTTGCGCACCCCGGGAAACCACAGATGTGCGTGCGGCGGCAGGCCGCGAAACAGAAATTCGATGTCCGGCACCGCCAGGTCGGGCCGGGTTTTTATGAAAGCGTGCAGGCCGCCCGGCACCACGGTGCCCGGCCCCGTGCCGAACAGGTAGGCGCGCAGCATGTTCACGGCCATGCGGTCGAAGCGCATGTCGTCGCGAAAGCGGCTGGCGTTCTCCGGCCGCGTCCAGATCAGGCGCGCCGTCAGGTGGTCCTGCAGGTTCTGCCCGACCGCCAGGTCGACCAGGGGCTGGATGCCCATCTCGCGCAGATGGTCCGGCGCGCCGATGCCGGACAGCATGAGGAGCTGAGGCGAGTTGAAGACGCCGCCGGACAGGATCACCTCCCGCTCCGCCGTGGCACGCACGACCCGGCCACGCCGGACATATTCGACGCCCTCCGCCCTGTCGCCGCGCAGGAGGATGCGCGTCGCATGGGCCCGCGTCACGACCCGCAGGTTCGGCCGCCGCGCCGCCGGGCGCAGGAAGGCGGTCGCGGACGAGCTGCGCCGCCCGTCGCGGATGGTGTACTGGCTGCGGCCGAAGCCTTCCTGCTGGGCGCCGTTGTAGTCCGCCGTCGCCGGGATGCCGGCGGCGCGCGCCGCCTCGATCCAGGCGTCAAACAGCGGATCCTGCGTCCGGCGCCATTGGGTGCCGAGGGGGCCGTCGCCGCCGCGATAGCCGTCCGCCCCGCCCTCCCAGGCCTCGCAGCGCCGGAAATAGGGCAGCACGTCGGCGTAGGACCAGCCTGCGGCGCCCCGCTGCGCCCAGCGGTCGTAGTCGCCGCGGTTGCCGCGCGTGTAGGCCATGACGTTGATCGAGGAGGAGCCGCCCAGCACCTTGCCGCGCGCCGCCGCGATGCGCCGGCCGTCGAGCTGGGCCTCCGGCTCGCTGGCGTAGCCCCAGTCGTGCAGGCCGTACTCGTACATCTTGCCCATGCCGAGCGGGACATGGATCAGCGGGTCGAGGTCCCGCCCGCCGGCCTCGAGCAGCAGCACGCGCGCGACGCCGTCCTCGCTCAAGCGGTTGGCGAGCACGCAGCCGGCAGAGCCGGCGCCGACGATGATGTAGTCGTAACTGTCACGCGACGTCATGGGGGCGGAAAAGCTGATGGGCAAAGTGAGAGGAAACGGCCGGCCCGGCCGGCGCGACTGACGACCCTACAACCTTTTTCCGGCAGCGGCACCCCAGACGGCCTTGCCCAAATGGAAAGAGCCGGACCATCCTGAGATGGCCCGGCTCTGGTTCCGTTCGTTCCCGCGCGAGGGCGGGGCGCGAAGGCCTTAGTTGGCGAGCGCGCGGCAGCTTTCGGCCGGCAGCCCGAAGCGGATCATGTCGCCGGGGCGCACGCTGGTCGAAGCATGCATCTTCATGCGGATCAGATCCGCGCCGACAGCGACCTGGAACTCCATCGCATCGCCGAGGAACATGGCCGAAGCGACCTTGCCTTCGAGGACGTTCTTGTTCTGGCCGGCCTGCAGGTCGTCGAAGCTGATGTCCTCGGGACGGATCACGACCGTGACCTTGTCGCCGACCGACGCGGTGTCGGGCAGGACGCAGCTCATGCGGCCGTTCGACGTCTCGGCCTCGCCGAGGCCCTGGTGGGTCTTGGGCAGGGCCGTGACCTTGGCCTCGATGAAGTTGGATAGGCCGATGAAGTTGGCGACGAAGCGCTGCTTCGGCTTGCGGTAGATGTCGACCGGCGAGGCTTCCTGCACGATGCGGCCCTGGTCCATCACCGCGACCACGTCGGACATGGTGAGGGCTTCGAGCTGGTCGTGGGTCACGTAGACCGTGGTGATGCCGAGCCGCTTGACCAGCTCGCGCACCTCGACCCGGGTGTCCTCGCGCAGCTTGGCGTCGAGGTTCGACAGCGGCTCGTCAAGCAGCAGGACCTTCGGCTCGCGCACCAGGGCGCGCGCCAGGGCGAGACGCTGCTGCTGGCCGCCCGAAAGGAAGGGCGCCGGGCGGTCCTGGAAGCCGTCGAGCTGGACGAGCTGCAGCGCCTTCTTCACCTTCTCCTTGATCTCGGAGGCGTTGAAGCGGCCGCGCATCTCGCGCAAGGGGAAAGCCACGTTCTCGAACACGTTCAGGTGCGGCCAGATGGCGTAGGACTGGAACACCATGCCGATGTCGCGCTTGTAGGGCGGCAGGGCGATCTGCTTGGTCGAGGAATAGACCGTCTCGCCGCCGATCGAGATGCGGCCTTCGGTCGCCGCCTCCAGGCCCGCGATGCAGCGCAGCGTCGTCGTCTTGCCGCAGCCCGAGGGGCCCAGGAGGGTGTAGAACTGGCCGGTCTCGACCCGGATGTCGATGCCGCGGACGGCATGGACGATGCCACGTTCGCTGGCGTAGCGAACATGCAGATTTTCGATCTCGATCACGTCTTATTCTCCCAGTAGAGGCTCATGCCTGGATGAGCTTGCCGTCGCGCTGCTGGCTTGCGTCGAAGCCAACGAAGGCGTTGGTGTGTTCACGGATAACGCCGGGCGGGTCATCGCCGGTCTCGACGCTCTTGATGGCGTCGGACAGCATGCGGCGGAACATGACCACCCCGCGGTCCGACGACCCTAGTATTTCGCGAGTGCGGTCCGCGATCAAGCCCTGGCTTTCCTGGGCCGCCCGGTCCTGTTCGTTGGACACGATGCCCCACCAGCCGTCCTCGACCCGCTCGTAGACCCCGCGTTCGCGCACCCGAAGCCCCCGGGTGGTCAGGCTGCCCTTTCCCTCCGGGTCTTCGTAGGTCCGCACGGCGAAGGTGATCGTGCTCAGGTCGTCCTTGGGCGTGCGGAAATGCATGTTCTGGCTCGGGCGCTCGCCCTTGCGTGCCCCGAAGTAGCGGTTGGCCGAGGGGAAGACGAAGTGGGACACCTTGCCCTGGCCGCCGTCCACGGCATATTCCGCGCGGATGCCATGGGGGGTCTTGGTCCACTCGATGTCGGCCCGCTGGAGGGCCAGCTCCGGATAGCCCGCCGCATGGAGGACCGTGGCATGCAGCTGGTCGACCGTGTTCTCGGCCCGCTGCAGCCAGTTGCAGTGGTCGAGGGAGGCGCTGACCGTGCGGTGCAGCCCCTCCTGGAACAGCAGGTCGTACCGCGGGAAGGCCGGCACCGGCTCCGGGCCCATGTAGGCGAAGATCAGCCCGCCCGCCTCTTCCGTGCGGTAGGCGACCTGGCGGACTTCCTTCTGCAGGACCGAACCCGGCGGCTCGCAGGGCATGTCGAGGCAGCGGCCGGCGCCGTCGAACTTCCAGCCGTGGTAGCAGCAGCGGATGCCGTCCTCCTCGACGCGGCCGAGCTGCAGCGAGGCGCCGCGGTGCGGGCAGCGTTCGTCGAGCAGGCCGAGGCGGCCGGCGCCGTCGCGATAGAGGATCAGGTCCTCGCCGAGGACGCGCACCGGCAGCGACTTGCCGCGCGCGAGCTCCTCGGTGAAGCTGATGGGCCACCAGTAGCGCCGCAGCATCTCGCCGCAGGGCGTGCCCGGGCCGACCCGCGTCAGCCTTAGGTTCTCTTCCGGTGTCATGGCGGACTCCTCAGATTGGACGCGGTTACGGCTTGAGGCCGTGCGACTGCTGGATCGCCGCGGCGCGGCGGAAGCCGAAGTAGCGCAGGCCGAAGGTGACCAGCAGCATCGTCAGGATCAGCACCGTGCCGATGGCGCCGACGACGCCGATGTCGCCCTGGTTCCACAGGCGCCAGACGAGCACCGACAGCACCTCGTTCTCGCTGCCCTCCGTGAGCAGCAGCGGCACGCTGGCCGAACGCACGGACTGCAGCATCGACCAGATGAACACGCCGATGAAGGTCGGCATCATCAGCGGGAAGAACACCCGCCACATGGTGCGCCACTGCGGCGCGCCGGAGACATGCGCCGCCTCCTCCAGGTCCTTGTGGATCTGCAGGATCGCGGCGCTCATCGCGCGCGTGCCGTAGGCCATGAAGCCGATGACGAAGGCGATGACGAGGGACCACAGAGACCCGAAGAGGTCGATGCCCATGCTCCTGCCCTTGAGGAAGAGCCAGAGAAAGGCGATGCCCATCACGATGCCGGGGATGGCGTGCGGGATGAAGGCCAGCTGGTCGAGGATGCGCCGGCCCCAGAACTTGGAGCGGACGATGACCATGGACACCAGAAAGGAGAAGGCCACGGTGACCAGGCAGGTGAGCACCACGACGAACAGCGTGTTCCTCAGCGTCAGCTCGATGCGGTCGGACTGCCAGAAGGCCGTGTAGTTGTCGAAGGACATGGCCCGGAACGCCGCCGCCGAGGGCTGCTGCACGTAAGGGAGCAGCGAGATGTAGAACAGCGCGATGAACGGCAGGATGATCGAGAAGACCAGCAGCAGGAAGGCCATGCCGGAGGCGACCCAGCGGAGGGCGCCGAGGTCGGTCTCGCGCGGGCGGTAGCCCTTGCCGCTGATGATCGTGTAGCGCTCCGAATGCGAGATCACCTTGGCGTAGAAGTAGGTCGCCAGCAGCGCCAGGATGACATAGGCCATCGACAGCGCATTCGCCTCGCCGTAGTTCGGGATGCCGTCCGTCGAGTAGATGATCGAATAGACGCGCGTCGAGAAGACGTAGATGTTGCTCGGGATGCCGATGATGCCGGGAATCTCGAAGGCCTCCAGGGCGGTCACCGACTGGTAGATCGAGATCGCCAGCAGGCCCGGCAGCATGAGGCGCAGCGTCACCTTGCGCATGGTCGAGGTCGGCCGCGCGCCCGACATGGCGGCCGCCTCCTCCAGGCTCGGGTCCATGGAGCGGAGCAGCGGCACGAGCATGAGGAAGGCGGTCGGCACCAGGCGCAGGCCTTCCAGCAGGATCATGCCGCCGATCGAATAGATGCTGATGGGCGGTATCCCGCCCAGGGCCAACATCTTGTTGACGAAGCCGATCCTTGGCGAAAACAGCAGCACGTAGGACATCGCCTGCAGCATGCCCGGCATGACGAGGGTCATCGGGATGCCGGCGTAGATCCAGCTCTTGCCGGGAATGTTGGTGCGCTCGACGAGCCAGGCGAGCCCGGCGGCGATGCCGATGCCGAAGACGACGGCGCCCACGACGTAGACCAGCGTGTTCCAGACGACGGCGTAGGTGCCGGGATCGAGCCAGACCTTGCGGTAGTTGTCGAGGTTGAGCTCGCTCAGGCGAAAGTCCGTCGGCAGCTTCTCCGCCGAGAAGCTGCCGAGGACCAGCAAGGTCAGCGGCGTCACGACGGCGGCCAGGACGACCAGGAAGATGATCCAGGGCCCCAGCTGTATCCTCGGCAGACGCCACTTCTGACGCCGCGTGATTGGTTCTGCCATGACTGCCGTCGACATTCTCAATTCCCCGTTAAACGATGTTTATGCCCATGCCCATTACGCGGGCATGACTTATTTCCAGTACTGCTTCCACGTCGCGTACATGTCCGGCAGGTCTTCTTCCTTGCCCTGGACGAGATGGCGGCCGACGGTCTTGTCCGGATAGACGGTCAGCTGCGGAATCTGCAGGTCCTTGTGCGCCGGCGGGCTGCCCTCGGCGACGTACTGCGCCAGCTGCGCCTCGCGGCTCAGCATCCAGTTGACCCAGAGACGCGCCGCGTCGTTGTGCGGGTTGCCCTTCAGTATGCCGATCTGCGTCGTCAGGAAGGGCACGGGATCCGGGCAATGCCAGCTCACCGGCGCGCCCTTGGCCTCCAGCCCCTTCACCGTGTCCGCGGCGGCGGGAAGGATGCCGTTGACCTCCCCGGCGGCCATCATGCCCAGCACGGCTTCCATGCCTTCGTTGCGGAATTGCGGCTTCAGGGTGCCGAAGAACTTGGCCAGGTAATCGTCGATCCACTGCTTGCCGTAGGCGTTGCGCAGCATCAGCGCCCAGAGCTGCGGCCGGTTGCCGATGCCGAGGTTGCCGTTGGCCCAGATCGGATTGGTCAGCAAGTCGTCCCAGGTCTTCGGCAGGTCTTCCGGCTTCACCGTGGCCTTGTTGTAGGCCATGCACCAGTAGCGCATCTTGATGCCGGCCCACTTGCCCTCCGCGTCGCCGACGCCTTCGAGCTGATTCTTGAATCCCGGCAGCTGCTTCAAATCCTCGAAGGCATCGGCCTTCTTGTAGTCGACGACGGCGCCGCCAAAGCCGGTGACGATGTCTGTAATGTACTGCTTCTGGCGGAAGGCGATCAGCGGCGCGACGGCGCGCGCATTCATCGTGCTCGCTTGCGTGCTGACGACCTTGATCGAGGGATAGCGCTCGGCGAAAGGCGCATTCAGGATCGCGAACTCGGCGGGCGACCATTCGCCGATGATCTTGACCGTGCCTTCCTTCAAGGCGCCGTCGGTCCAGGCCTTGGGCACGGCGAGGTCCTGCTCCTCGCCCTTCAGGATGTCTTCGGACAGTTTCAGCTGCTGCAGGTATTTCTTGGTGACGGCCGGCAAGTCCGCCGCCAGGGAGGCCGCGGATGCGAACAGCATCGCCGGCAAGACGGCGGCGGCGAGTCCGAACTTGGCGAGCGAAGGTTTCATCGAGCGTCCCGTCGTTCCTGGTTGGCCGTCATTTCCAGTATTTCTGCCACATGGCGTAAGTCTCGCGGTTGTACTTCTCGTCCGCCTGGATGAGCGGACGGCCGACGATCTCGTCGGCGTAAGGCAGGAAGGCTTCGGTCTGCAGGCCCTTGTGCGACGGCGGCGAACCGTCCGCCACGAAGGCGGCAAGCTGCGCCTCGCGGCTCAGCATCCAGTTGGTCCACAGGCGAGCGGCGTTCGGATGCGGATTGCCGGCCATGATGCCGAGCTGCGACGGCGCCAAGGGGATCGGCTCCGGGCAATGCCAGCTCACCGGCGCGCCTTTCTGCTCGAACCCCTGCGCGGTCTTCTCCGCGACCGGCAAAGCCGCATAGACCTCCCCGCTCGCCATGATGGCGATGAGGGCATCCATGCCTTCGTTGCGGAACTGCGGCTTCACGACGGTGAAGAACTTCTCGAGGAAATTCTCCGTCCATTCCTTGCCCTTGGCGGTGCGCAGCATCTGCACCCAGAGCTGCGGCCGGTTGCCGATCGCGAGGTTGCCGTTGCGGAAGGCCGGGCTTTCCAGCAGGTCGTCCCAGGTCTTCGGCAGGTCCGTCTTCTTGACCAGGTTGGTGTTGTAGCCGATGCACCAGTAGCGCATGCGCAACGCCGCCCACATGCCGTCCCGGTCGTTCGAGCCATCCACCTGGTTCTTGAAGCCGGGCAGCTTGCTGACGTCCTCCAGCGCCTTGGCCTCCTTGAACTCCACGGCAGCGCCGCCGAAGCCCGTCAGCACGTCGGCCAGATACTGGCGCTGCTTGAAGGCGACGAGCGGCGCGACCGCGCGGCCGTTCATCGTCGAGCCGTAGGTGTAGCTCACCTTGACCTTCGGATAGCGCTCGGCGAAGGCCGCATTGAGGATGGCGAACTCCTTCTCGTCCCACGATCCGATGATCTTGAGCGCGCCTTCCTTGTTGGCGCCGTCGATCCAGTCCTGCGGCACCGCCAGATCCTGGTCGAGGCCGTTCATCACGTCCTCGGACAGCTTCAGGTTCTTCAGGTACTTCTTGGTCGTCGGCGCCAGGCTGTCCGCACGGGCGACGCCAGCCGCCGCCATTGCGACGGCGAGCGACAGGACGGCCGCATATCTGGCGAGGGAAGCCTTCATTTCCAGTACTTCTGCCACATGGCGTAGACCTCGCGGTTGTACTGCTCCTTCGCCTGGGCGAGCGGGCGGCCGACGATCTGCTCGGAATAGGGCAAGAAATCCTTGGTCTGCAGCGCGCGGTGCGACGGCGGCGAGCCGTCCGCCACGAAGGCCGCCACCTGCCCCTCGCGGCTCAGCATCCAGTTCATCCAGACGCGCGAGGCGTTCGGATGCGGGTTGCCCGCCATGATGCCGAGCTGCGACGGCGCCAGCGGCACCGGCTCCGGACAGTGCCAGCTCACCGGCGCGCCCTTCGCCTCGAAGCCCTTGATGTTGTATTCCGCCGTCGGCAAGGCGAACTTGACCTCGCCCGCCGCCAGGATCGCCAGCAGGGAATCCATGCCCTCGTTGCGGAACTGCGGCTTGACGACGGTGAAGAACTTCTCGAGGTAGTTCTCCGCCCACTCCTTGCCCTTGACGGTGCGCAGCATGAGCATCCAGAGCTGCGGACGGTTGCCGATGGCGAGCTGGCCGTCGCGGAAAGCAGGGTTCTCCAGCAAGTCGTCCCAGGTCTTCGGCAGCTCTTCCTTCTTCACCAAGTCCTTGTTGTAGCCGATGCACCAGTAGCGCATCCGCAGGGCCGCCCAGGTGCCGTCCGGATCGTTCGAGCCGTCCACGGGGTTCTTGTACCCGGGCAGTCCGGTGACGTCCTCCAGCGCCTTGGCCGCCTTGAACTCGATGGCGGCGCCGCCGAAGCCCGTCAGCACGTCGGACAGGTACTGCTTCTGCCGGAATGCCATCAGGGTCGCGACGACGCGGGCATCGATCGTGCCGCCGTCGACGTAGACCACCTTGATCTTCGGGAAGCGTTCGACGAAGGGGGCGTTGAGAACGGCGAACTCCTTCTCGTCCCAGGTGCCGGTGACCTTGACCGTGCCCTCCTTGTTGGCGCCGTCAAGCCACTCCTGCGGCACCGCCAGATCCTGGTCGAGGCCGTTCATCACGTCCTCGGGCTGCTTCAGGTTCTGCAGGTACTTCTTGATCGTCGCCGTCAGATTGTCGGCATGGGCGACGCCGGCCGGCATCGCCATCGCGACGGCAAGCGAAAACGCAATCCAGAACTTGGCGAGCGAGAATTTCATCATGGCCCCCATTGCTGAATTCATCGTCTAAGACATCGCGGCAGGAAGGCGGGCCATCCGCCTTCCTGCCGTGGAAAAGGACGCGGCCGGCGCACAGGCGGCGCCGGTCAAGCGGTCGCGGCCCGCACCGTCATTTCCAGTACTTCTGCCACATGGCGTACATCTCGCGGTTGTACTGCTCGTCCGCCTGGATGAGCTTCTTGCCGATGATCTGGTCGGCGTAGGGAAGGAAATCCTTCGTCTGCAGGCCCTTGTGCGACGGCGGCGAGCCGTCGGCGACGAACTGGGCGACCTGCCCTTCGCGGCTCAGCATCCAGTTGGTCCAGACGCGCGCCGCGTTCGGATGCGGGTTGCCCTGCATGATGCCGAGCTGCGACGGCGCCAACGGCACCGGCTCCGGGCAATGCCAGGCGACAGGAGCGCCCTTCGTCTCGAAGCCCTTGATGTTGTATTCGGCCGTCGGCAGGGCCGCATTCACCTCGCCGGCCGCCAGGATGCCCAGCAGGGCGTCCATGCCTTCGTTGCGGAACTGCGGCTTCACGACGTTGAAGAACTTGTCGAGGAAGTTCTCCGTCCACTCCTTGCCCTTGTCCGTGCGCAGCATCAGCACCCAGAGCTGCGGACGGTTGCCGATGCCGAGGTTGCCGTTGCGCAGGACCGGGCTTTCCAGCAGGTCGTCCCAGGTCTTCGGCATGTCGGCTTCTTTGATGGCGTTGGTGTTGTAGCCGATGCACCAGTAGCGCATGCGCAGGGCGGCCCAGGTGCCGTCCGGGTCATTCGCGCCATCCACCTGATTCTTGAATCCGGGCAGGCCCGTCACCGGCTCCAGGGCTTTGGCCGCCTTGAACTCGACGGCGGCGCCGCCGAAGCCCGTCAGCACGTCGGTCAGGAACTGGCCCTGCTTGAAGGCGACGAGCGGCGCCACTGCCCGCGCGTTCATCGTCTTGCCTTCCGTGTAGACCACTTTCACCTTGGGGAAGCGTTCGGCGAAGGGCGCATTGAGGACGCCGAATTCCTTCGACGTCCAGGTGCCCATCACCTTGACGGTGCCTTCCTTGTTGGCGCCGTCGAGCCATTCCTGCGGGACCGTCAGGTCCTGGTCGAGGCCGTTCATCACGTCCTCGGACAGCTTCAGGCTCTGCAGGTACTTCTTCGTCGTCGGCACAAGATTGTCCGCAACGGCCACGTTGCTGGTCATCACCAACGTGGCGACGAGGGGAAGAGCGATCCCCCCGACCAGACTCAAAAGCGACTTCATAGCGTTCTCCCTAGACTTTATTTTTATGCAGTGAACGGGGCCGAAGCCCCGTTACGCTTATCCCCTGGAAACGGCGAGTTCGTGCGGGAAGGTGCCGAGGCGCTGGCCGCCGTTCTTCGTCACCACCACGGTGTCGCCCCAGGTGCAGATCGCCTTTTCCATGCCTGGCGCCGTTTCTGCCGAAGGCTTGAAGATCAGCACCATGTTCTCCTTCAGCGGCGCCTCCAGGTCGCGCGCGTTGCGCGAGCTGTCGGTGATGATCGGGCCGTCGTCGCCGGCGCCGCGGCCATGCATGGTCAGCATGATGACGCAGTTGGCGGCGGCACCGCTTTTCGGCCGCGCGCTGTCGCCGGCCTTTACCGTCATCTCGTTCAGCTCGCGCACGGTGATGCCCGTCTTCAGCTGCGGCAGCATGGCGTCGAAGACATGCTTCTGCACCTTGAACAGCTCCGCCTGCACCGGATCGACCTTGTCGACGAACACCGGCTGGACGATCTGCGAGCGGTAGCCGATCCACGAGGCTTCGAGCTCGTCGATGATCATGTCGCCGCTCTCGAGCGGACGGAAGGTCGGACGCGTCAGGGTGCGGATCGGGTTCTTGCCCGACAGCCAGTGCTGGTGCACCGGAATTTCCGAGCCATGGCGCATCATCGCCGCCATCGCCTCGGCCCAGACCACCCAATCGACGACGCCGGGGCGCGCATGCTTGATCTTGGCTTCGACGCCCTTCTCGATGATCTGCGTCGACTTGCGGAGCGCCGCGACTTCCTCCTCGCTTTTCACGAAACGGACCTGGTCCAGCAGGCCGGTCGCGTCGACGAATTCCGCCTTCGGAAAGGCGTCGCGCATGGCTTTCCAGAAGCCGTAGAGGATGGTGCCTTCCGGCGTGCGCGTGCCGGCGCCGAGGCCGCAGATGCCGATCCGGGCATTGTCGACCTTGAGCTCCTTCAGGCGCTCGACGGCGGCGCGGCCATAGGCGCGGCGCGCCTCGCGGACATCGCTCACCCAGTCCTGCACGACCGGCCAGCGCGGCTTGGCCGACGTCGCCACCGCCGTGACCTCGCCTTCAAGCGGGAAGACCACGGCGATGTCGGCATCGCCGCCGCCGCCGACATGGCTGAGATAGCGCGCGTTCGCCTGGAAGTCGGTCGAATGGCCGGTGTTGCTCGGCGCCACGATCACGTCGATGCCCTGTTCGCGCATCAGCTTACGCACGGCAGCCCAACGGCGGTCACGCTCGGCCAGCGAAAAACGCGGATATTGCAGAAGCTCAGCCATAGTCAAATTCTCCCTAGTGACATTCTTGTTGTTGGCAATCTAGTCGTGCGCGCCGAAGCCTGAGGCTCACCGGCGCGCGGCGCAGAATTCCAGGAAATTCCCCGACGTATCCTTGCAATAGAGCGAAGCTGCGAACGGCGCCGACGCCGGGTGCTCGACGGGCCCCTGGAAGGGACGGCGACGCTTCTGCAGGACGGCGGCGATACGGTCGAGGTCGCCGCGCGCGACGAGGAAAGCCGTCCGCGGCGTGCCGACGAGCCGCTCTTCCGGCGGCTCCTGCTGATGCTTCGTCGCCAGATAGACGCCGAACACCGACGCGCCGGCCGAGAAGTAGACCTGCATGTTGGCGCGCGGCACTTCGTTCTGGCCGCCCATCGTCATGTAGAGCTTGTCGAGGCGGCGGGTGCCCGGCGCCATCTGCTCATCGCCGGCCGCCCAGCGACGGGCCCGCGAATGGTCGGCCGTCTTGACGCCGACGCGGCTTTCCACGGGCAGCTTGAGGTCGCCGCCATAGAAGGATTCCGCCCACAGCATGTCGTAGCTCAGCACCACCGTGTGGTCGATGGCCTGAACCCCGTTCGCCGCCTTCGCCGACGCGGAGCGCACGAGCTGGCTCCGGTTGCCGTCCGAATCGAGGAAATAGAAGTTCTCCTCATCCTCCTTCGGGCGGTCTTCCTTGTAGGTCAGCACTTCGACCTTTTCAGCCGCCAGCCGTGCGGCGATCGCGTCTCGCGCCGCCGGACTGACGCGATAGGCGTTATGCACTCCGCTGTCGCGCGTGTCGGGCCCTTCCGGAGCCGTCAGGACCACGAACTGGCGCGACGGCGTGCGCAGGACCGCATGAGGCCCCTCGAAGCCTGGCAGGCGGTCGCTGCCAGCGTCCTCCAGGCCGAGGATGCGGCTGTAGAATCCGCGCGCCGCCGCGACGTCGGCGACCGGGATGGTGACGAACGCGAGAGATTCCAGAGTGAGCCCGCCGTCTTGCAGCGGCCGGGCCTGGGTCATGGTGCTCATCCTGCCCTCAACCCTCGCCGACGCCGGTGACGCTGTCGTAGCGGACGTTTTCGTCGCGACGCCAGACGAACTCCAGGAAGTTGCCGCTCGGATCCTTGACGTAGACCGATTCGCCGAACGGGCCGTTCGGCTTATGCTCGACAGGGCCTTCGTACTTCACGCCGTTCTGCTTGAAGATGTCCATCAGGTTCTTGAAGCGCTCCTTTGGCACGCCGAAGGCGTGGCGGAAGCCATGCGTGCCCTGCAGCTTCTCGTCCGGCGGCATCGGCATGAAGTCGCGCGCCAGCATGAGCGCGATGAGGTAGTCCTCGAGGATGATCGAGCGGTGCAGCGACCGCCCCTTGATGACGTCTTCAGTGACGAAGTCCGTCGCGCTCGCCTCGCGCGCGCCGAGGACGCCGATGTAGAAGTCGACCGCCTGCTGCAGGTCGTGCACGCAGATCGCGCTGTGGTTGACGCTCTGAAGTTCAGACATTCCAGCCTCCCTTGATTCCTAGACAGTGCCGCGCCCGCTCAGCAGGACGGCGTGACCAATTCGCCGACGACGGTGTCGCGCTCGATGAGCTCGTCCGGCCGCACGATGATCGTGCCGTCCGCCTTGATCGACAGCGGATGCGTGCTCATCGGTGGCACGTCCATGAAGTAGGACGTGTTCTCGCCCTTGCGATTGTAGCTGGCGCCGTGCATCGGGCAGTAGAAGCACCAATGTTCCGGCTTCCAGACCAGCAGGCCCTTGCGGTGCGTGCACCAGCGCGACAGCGCGATGAAGCCGTCTTCGCGCCGGACGACGAAGAACTTGCCTTTGCCGAAGGGCTTCACGTCGCCCACGGCGTAGTCCTTGACGTTGCCGCAGGCGATCTCGCCGACGTTCTCGCTGACGAAGACGCGTGCCTGCGGGTTGTAGGTCTGCAGCTGGTAGCGATGGCCGTCCGGATCGAAGATGTCGATGTTCTTGTCGCCCACCGCGCGGAACTGGGCGCGGTTGTCGCCGATCTTGTAGCCCAGCCCCTCGAGGTGCTTCTCCATGCGGTCGAACTGCTCGTTCGTCATCGACAGGGCGTGGTGGACGCTGCTGCTGTTGGGACGGAACGGCTCGACCTTGTCGGGCACCTGGATCAGGACGATGCGATGGCGCGTGTTGAACGCCAGCGTCGAATTGGGCCTTTCGTCGTTGAGGAAGTCCCGCCCCAGGACCTCCAGACCGAGCACGTCGCGATAGAACGCCTCGGACCTCTCCAGGTCCGTGACGTCGACGATCAGATGGCTAAACCCGTTTACTCCCGCCATGGCGGCCTCCTTGTGGACTCGTTCGTTCTTTGCCTCTGCCCACGTCTCTCACGCGGTCAGGAGCGAAAATCTCTCCGGCGGAATGTGCAGATAGACTTCCGCGCCGTCGTCGAAGTGGTTGAATGGATTCACCCGCGCGCGGACCTGGAAGTCGCCGCAGGCGATGGTGCAGTCGATGAACTCGCCGAGGAACACCGACGAGACGACGCGGCCGCGCCATTCGTTCGTCGCGCAGTTGAAGGGCATCGACGACACGCGGACGTTTTCGGGCCGCAGCAGGACCATCAGCTCGGCGCCGGGGCCGTGGCTGTGCGAGTTCTTTCCTGCGCAGAGCAGCGACGCGAAGGGCAGCTCGACCCGTGCCGCGCCGTTGGCGCCGTCCAGCAGCTTGGCCGGCATGATGTTGGTGAGGCCGACGAATTGGGCGGCGAAGCGGCTCGTCGGATGCAGGTAGATGTCGCGCGGCGCGCCGACTTCGACGATCCTGCCCTTCTCCATCACCGCGATGTAGTCGGAGATCGACAGGGCCTCGATCTGGTCGTGGGTGACGTAGAGCGACGTGATGCCGAGCTTGCGCTGCAGGTCGCGGATCTGTCCGCGCATCTCCTCGCGCAGCTTGGCGTCGAGGTTCGAGAGCGGCTCGTCGAACAGGAAGATGCGCGGGTCGCTGGCCACGGCGCGGGCGAGCGCGACGCGCTGCTGCTGGCCGCCCGACAGGCGCGGCGCGGGCCGGTCCTCGAAGCCTTCCAGCCCGACCATGTGCAGCGCCTCGTGCGCCTTGCGGCTGATCTCCGCGCCTGACAGCCCCTTTCCCTTCAGCGGGTAGGCGACGTTCTGCAGCACCGTCATGTGCGGCCAGATGGCATAGGACTGGAACACCATGCCGATGCTGCGCTTGCTCGGATGCAGGCAGACGTCGCGCTCCGAGGAGAAGACCGTTTCGCCGGACAGGCGGATTTCGCCCACGTCCGGGCGCTCCAGCCCGGCGACGGAACGCAGCGACGTCGTCTTGCCGCAGCCGGACGGCCCCAGCAGCGTGAATATCTTTCCCGCCTCGACCTCGAAATCGACGCCGTCGACGGCCTTCACGTTGCCGCCGGCGTAGGTCTTGGTCAGTCCCTTGACTTCGATCATGGCCAGTCACTCTCCAGCTTTGATCGCGAAGCGCATCGAGACGAGTCTCGTGAGCCCGGCGACCACGGCGATAAAGATCGTCAGGATGACGCCCATGGCGCAGAGCTGCGTGACGCCGCCGCTCTGATAGAGGCCGAAGATGAGGACCGGCAGCACTTCCGTCCCGACGTGGGACAGCAGAACCGGGATCGAGAGGACCTTGAAGGTGAGCGTCAGGACGTAGAGCCAGCCCACCAGCAGGCTCGGCACGATCAGCGGCATGACGATGAAGACGAGGTTGCGCACCCAGGATTCGCTGGCGAGCTCGCCGGCTTCCTCGAGCTCCTTATGCACCTGCAGCAGGCTCGCATGGACGATGCGCAGGCTGATCGGGATGAATTTCGTCACATAGGCGATGATGAGGATGAAGAGCGTGCCGTAGACCGGGATCGGCACGCTGAGATACAGCCAGATCAGCGCCAGGCTGAGCACGATGCCCGGCAGCGCGATGGGCGTGAAGGCCACGATGTCGAGGAGCTTGCGGCCCCGGATGTCCGTGCGGATGACGACCCAGGCCACCCCGACCGACAGCAGCACGGCGAGCGTCGCGGCGGACACGCCCGTGATGATGTTGTTCATGAAGGCCCGGTAGAACTCGTCGAGGTCGAAGATGGCCCTGTAGTTGTCGAGCGTCGCGAGAGACAGCATCTTCAGCGACGGTAGGGCGTAGAACGGCATAAAGGAGGTCCACAGCACCATCGTGATGGGCAGCAGGACGCCGAGCAGCAGGATCGCCAGCGCCAGGCCCGAGACGAGGAAGCGCCACTTGCCGATGTCGATCAGGCGCGGGCGGTAGCCCTTGCCGGTGATGGTCGCGAACTTCTCGGCGACCTTCGTCACGCGCAGGTAGAGCAGGACGCCGACGACGGTGACGATCAGGTAGGCGGTCGAATAGGTGCCGGCCAGGTTGTAGTCCGTCGGCGCGCGACGCAGCGCCAGGAAGATTTCCGTCGCGAAGACGGAGATGCCCGCCGGCAGGCCGATGACGGCCGGCGCCTCGAAGGTCTCGATGCCGCGCACGAAGAGCAGCAGGCAGATCGCCAGGATGCTCGGGAACATCAGCTTCAGGTTGATGTGATAGAAGCGCCGCAGCGGTCCCATGGACGATAGGCTGGCGGCCTCTTCCAGCGTCGGGTCCATGGCGCGGAAGGCGGCCGCCATCATGAGGAACGGCATGGCGATGTTGTCGATGCCGAAGGCCCAGATCATTCCGCCCAGGCTGTAGATGTTGAACGGCGGCGAATCGAGGCCGAGCAGGTACTGCAGGACTTTGTTGATCAGGCCCGTGTTCGGCGACAGCAGGAAGACCCAGGAGACCGTCGTCAGGATGCCCGGCACCAGGAACGGCACCAGCACCAGCAAATAGATGAAGCCCTTGCCCGGCGTATTGGTCCGTTCCGTCACCCAGGCCAGGAAGCAGCCGACGCTGAAGGAAATCAGCCCCGACAGCAGGGCGAAGACGACCGAATTGAAGCCCGCCCGGAACAGGTCGGCCGAACCGTAGGCCCTGATGTAGTTCTGCAGCGTGAAGTTGGCGCCCGTGCCCGGCGGCCCGTCGGTCAAGGTGCCGTACAGGATCATGACCAGCGGAACGAGGGTCAGGTAGACGACGACGCAAGCCAGCGAGAACAAGGCAAAGTTCCGCCACGTCAGCCGCCGGCCCAGTCCCTGCAGGGCCGACCGGCGGGCGACGAGCGGCCCCGTCCCTATGGCTGCGACTTGGCTCATCTCACGTCACACCGCGTCCGTCCGAAGCGAGCGGCTCATCTCTGGAGCGACCGCTTGAGGATTTTTTCGTCGAGCATCTGCGTGGTGACCTCGAACGGGGCGCCGCCACCCTCGAGGTTCTCGAAGATCACGCGCGGATCCTGGACAGCCGCCTTCTCGCGCTCGTTCTTGACCGCGGCCTTCGGATTGGCCGGCGTGCGACCCATCTCGGCATAGACCTCCTGCCCTTCCTTGGAGAGCAGGTAGTCGTACATCAGCGCCGCGGCGTAAGGATGCGCCGGCTTGCGCGCGATGGAGAGCGGCTGCAGCAGGCCAGGGTTGATGTCGAGCAGCGCCCAGTCGATGGGGGCGCCCTTGCGCTTCAGGGATTCGACGTCGTAGGGATAGACCGTCACGGCGAGCGGCGCTTCGCCCGCCGTCAGCATCTGCGAGATCGTGTTGCGGCCGGTGAGGATGCGCAGGTTGCCGCTGGAACCGAGCCTGTCGAGGTAGTCACTCGCCTTGTCCTTGCCCAGGCGCGCATAGAGCGCGTTGACTTCCGGCACCGACGATTCGTCGAAGAGTATCTTGCCCTTCCACTTCGGGTCGAGCAGGTCTTCCCAGGTCTTGGGAAGGTCCGCCGGCTTCAGCATGTTGCTGTTGTAGCCCAGGGCGCGCACGAAGGTGAAGATGCTCGCCCAGTTCTTGCCCTTCATGGTCGCCGGCAGATCGTCCATGACGGGCGACTTGTAGGTGGCGAAAGTGCCTTCGGGATAGACGTCGACGGTCTCCGTCGAGGTCTTGGCGATGTCGAAAAGGTTACGGCCGGAGCGCGCCTCGGTCATGATGCGGTCGGCGATCTCGCGGCTCTTGCCGCGGATGTATTCCGCCTTCACGCTCGGGTACTTCTTCATGAAGGCCTTGACCATGATCTGCGTCGACTGGGGGCTGTCGGTCGTGTACCAGACGACGCTGCCCTCCTTCTTCGCCCCTTCCAGAAGCTTCGCCTCGCGGTCCGCCGGCGACAGCGACTCCAGGCTGGCGAAGAACGGCTCCGCGTCGTCCGCCGCCCGCACCGCGACGGGCATAGCCAGGCAGACAGCCGAAACGAGGCCGAGGCATCCGGCCGCACGCAACACCCACTTCGCGATTCCGCTCGTCATTGGTCGCCTCCCAGGTTCATTTTTATCGTCGCTTACGCGCTTCAGTGGCTATCGACACATCGGCACGGCGCATCAATTTTTTATAAGTCGTCTCGTCCCGCGTTTCGCGGGGGCCGTCATCTGCGAGTTATGTATTTCTTGAGCAGCGGCGAATCGTAGTTCGCGCACTTGACGCCGGAGAACTCGGCATAGTGCTTGCCGAGCGACTTCCCGTTCTCGTCGTACTTCGTGCCCAGGTAGAGCAGCGGATCGGAATCGTCCTTGTAGAGGTCGCCCTCCATGCACCCCTTGCGCATGTAGGCCGCCAGGGCCTCGCCGACGAACAGGTCCGTCTTGTCGTCGAACGGCATGACCTTGTGCACGCGGTACTCGACGTTGCCGATCGCCTCGGCGATCAAAGGCACCGAAATGTGCTTGGCCTTGACGGGGGTCAGGCCCGTCTCCGCCCACTTGTCGGCGTCGCGCCCGGAGACGCGCCCGGCCATGACGACGTAGTCCATCATCTGCCGCGAGGGCGCCGCCATGACGAACTCTCCCGTCTCATGGAGCCGCTCGTTGGTCAGCGTGCTCTTGGAGACCGCCACGATCATGCGCGAGGGCTCGAACCCGACCGGTGTGAACCACATCGCCGTCAAGAAGTTCAGCAGGCCATCCTTGCTCTTGGTCACCAGAAGAGCGGGGATGCGCATGGCGAACGGCTTGTTGCCGTGGCCGACCTCGTCGAACATGTCGGGTTCTGCCCAAGCCATGTCGGTTAGCCCTTCTTGCGACGGGCGCGCATGCGCGCAATCGACGCGTCCAGCAGACGGTCGGCTTCGGATTCCATCTCCGCCGGCGGCCAGGCCTGCTGATGGATGGTCAGCATCTTGTCGTAGGGGCCGGACTTCAGCTTTTCATGGCCGGGGTAGTCGGAGCAATGCAGCTCCAGATGGTTGCCGTCCGGATCGTTGAAATAGATTTCCGCGCCGATCGTGCCGGGCCGGGTCATCGGACCGACGAAGGGCACACCCCACTTCTTCATATGCTCAGCCCACTTGCCCATGCTTTCGAAGGAGACGTCGAAGGCATGATGCGGATGGGACTGGTCCCAGCCAGGCTGGCCGTAGCTCTGCTCGAACAGGTCGATCTCCAAGCCGGAGCAAAGGCGCACGCCCACCTGCAACGATCGCGCGAGGCCCTGCTTGACACGATCCGGCGCTGATTCGTGATGCATTTCGGCGCCCAGAACCGTCACGTAGAAGCGTGCGGCCTTGTAGCGGTCGCGCACCGGAACGGTCGTGTGATTGAGCCCCTGGACCTGCAGTTTGGCGTCAGGATTGGTATTGACCGCTTCGTCTTCATGGTCAGTCGCACTCAACGTCATCGTATTCATGATCAGTTCCTTTCTGATGAAACGCGTGACTGTTCCTAGGCCGCCGAAATGGCGAGATCGTGAGCCAGGGTACTCAGGCGAACGCCGCCCTTATCAGTGACGACGGCGGTGTCGCCCCAACGGCAGATGGTCTTCTCGCCGCCGACCAAGGTCTCCACCGACGGCTTCAGGATGCAGACCATGTTGGCCTGCAGCACGACGTCGAGATCGGGAGACTTGAAGCTGTCGTTGACCATGATTGGGCCGTCGTCGCCGGCGCCGCGGCCATGCAGCGTCATGCGGCCTTCCGCCGTCGCCGCCAGCCCCTTGCTCGGGCGCGCCTTCTCGCAGGACTGCACGGTGACTTCCGCCAGCTCGCGCAAGGTCACGCCCGGACGGAAGCGGTCCATGACGGCGTTGAACACGTCCTTCTGGACCTTCATCAGCTCGACATGGCGCGGGTCGGCGACGCCGACGAAGACTGGCTGCACGATCTGCGACCGATAGCCGATCCACGACGCTTCGAGCTCGTTGATGATGAGGTCGCCCTTCTCGAGCGGCCGCATGGTCGGCCGCGTCAGGGTGCGAATCGGGTTCTTGCCTGAGACCCAGTTGATGTGCACGGGAATTTCGGACCCGTGATGGGTCATGGCGGCCACGGCAGCCGACCAGACGTGCCAGTCGAGCACGCCGGGCTTGGCAGCGGCGATCTTTGCCTCGACGCCCTTCTGGATGATCTGCGTCGACTTGCGCAGCGCCTCGACCTCCTCGTCGCTCTTGACGAAGCGCACGCAGCGCAGGATTTCCGTGGCGTCGACGAACTCCGCCTTCGGGAAGGCCGCCGAGAGCGCCAGCCAGAAGCCGTGCAGCATCGTTCCTTCCGGCGTGCGGGTGCCCTTGCCCATGCCGGCGATGCCGATGCGGGCGTTGTCGGCCTTCAGTTCCTTCAGGCGCTCGACGACCGACTGGCCATAGGAGCGGTCCGTCTCGCGAACGTCGGTCGTCCAGTCCTGCACGCAGGGCCAGCGCGCCTTGGCCGAGGCGGCAACCGCAGTCACCTCGCCGTCGAGCGGAAAGACCACCGCAATGTCGCTGTCGCCGCCTCCGCCCACATGGCTCAGGTAGCGGGCGTTGGACTGAAAGTCGGTCGAATGGCCGGTGTTGTTGGGCACGACGATGACGTCGATCCCGGCCTCGCGCATGGCAGCGCGCACGGCCTTCCAGCGCCGCTCACGCTCGGCCAGCGAAAAGCGCGGATATGGTAGCAATTCCGCCATTCAATCCTCCCTGTGGTCTTTTTTTATTCGTCGTTTCTTGCTTTTTTTAGAAACGCGTCGGCACGTCCGCTCGAATCGCGGCCGTTAAAGAATAAAGCTGATTGCCCCCAATGAACCCAACTCTTCCGATGCAAGCTGAATGCGTCGTTGCTTGATCTTCAGCTGCCCGTTTGCGGCCCTGAGCACGTAGCGCATCGACCCGACGTAGCTGTAGTTCCGCCGGTCGCGCCGGAAACGATAACAGACAAGATTCGCCGAGACATGGATCAGCGGGCCTTCGACCTTGGAGATGCGGACGTTGCTGATCATGCGCTGGATGCGCGAGCGGGGATATTCCGCGTGGCAGTTCGGGTTTGAGACCCGCAGAATCCGCTGATGAATCCGCTCGCGGTCGTCGGCGATGATGAAAAGCGAGTTCTGCGGCGTGCCCTCGGGGCAGTCGTTCGACGGCACCTGGTAGACCGCGTCGTCGGCGAGCAAGTCCTCCCATTCGTCGAGGCGCCACTCGTCCAGCAGCTCGGCTTCCAGGAACAGGAAATTCTCGACGCATTCTCGCGTGATCGGCTTGGCCATGAGAGCCTGGTCGAGAGCCATCACACGCCCTCCATCAGGCCGTTCCAGCGGCGCCAGAAGATGCGCAGATGGTGTTCGTCGCTGTTGAGCTGGTCTTCCAGCGGCTTGTCCATGCCGCGCGACATTTCCGACCAGGGGTCGTCGCGCCAGTTGCCGAGCCCCTGCTGAACCATCTCCAGGGCCTCGACGTCGTCGGGCGTGGCGAAGCCGCCGGGGCCGTAGAACGTCAGGAAGGAATCGAGGCGGCGCGCGCGGGCGCTCTCCGTCTCCTCGGCCGGGCCGAGGGCCCAGGCCGTGACATGCATGCGCGCCGGCCCGACCGGCATGAAGGTCCGCACCGTCACCGACGAGCCGTCGTTGATGACCAGATTCGGGAAAATCACCAGATTGCGATTGGTGTCGGCGACGCGCGCCGCCCGCGCCGCGCCGAGGCGCGTGACCAATTCCTCGCGGATTTCAGCGACCTCGCCCTTCGACTCCTCGCCGTAGAGCGGGATCCAGTTGGCCACCGGCCGGCCGCGGTAGTTCACGTTGTCGGTGGTGAAATGGCCGTTGCCGAGGTCGATGGCGGCGCCCTTGGCAGGCAGCACCAGGCCTTCGCTGACCATCGGCCGGACGTTGACGCCGGAATTGGCCATGAAGGTCAGCCAGGTCGAATGGGTCGTCGGCAGGTGGTAGTCGTCGACGCTGTTCTCGACCAGCAGCTTCCAGTTGGCGGCGATGTCGTATTCCTGGGTGCCGGGGATGATCTCCATGCGGCCGCTCGGCGACTGCTCGACGACCAGGTCGATGTAGTCCTTCGCCCCGGCCAGGTAGTCGTCCAGCGACGGCGCATCGGCATCGAGGCACATGAACCAGAAGTCGCGGTAGGCCTCGAAGCGCGGCGGGCTGTTGAGCCCGAAGGCGCCCTTCTCGAAGGAGGCCGGATAGGCGTTGGCGCCGGGCATCTGCGCCAACCGGCCCGCGTTGTCGTAGCTCCAGCCGTGGTAGAGGCAGTTGAAGCGGCGGGCGTTGCCCTCGCGTTCGCGGCAGACGATGGCGCCGCGGTGGCGGCAGGTGTTGAAGAAGCACCGGACGTCGCCGGCCTGCGTGCGGCAGAAGATGACCGGACGGCCAGCCACCTTGCGGGTCTTGAAGTCGCCCGGCCGGGACAGTTCCGAGCCGTGGCCGACATAGATCCAGCACTTGTCGAAAATGCGCGCGGCCTCAAGGTCGAAGATGGAGTCCGAAACGAGAGTCTCCCGGTTGAGCCGGAAGATCTGCTTCTCGCCGTCGTCGATGATGTAAGGCCGGTCCGATGCCATAAGCGCGAATAGTCCTCAGGACGGGACCGCGCGCGCGATTCCGTCGTTCCACCTGATGATCCATAGGCTATTCCCAAATCAGATAGGTTTTGAATAAGAAACTACATGTTAAAATCCCGTATTTTGGGATTAAAATTTATCCACAAGCCAATAATATCGATTATATAAGGCTGAATCCCTTTTTAGGCGCTGTTTTGCAATTCTCAAAATGTGGGAATATAGTTTTCAAATCTCGCGAGAGTGATCGCGCCTGCCGCTCGCAAATTCATAAACGCACGTACTAGGGGAATCGGCCCGATGGCTACGAACACCATCCCGAAGATCGACATCTTCAATCACATTTTTCCGGACAACTTCTTCCAGCGCATGCTGGCCGAGACCTCGGACAAGGGAAAGATCAAGCGCTGGCTGAACATTCCCTTCCTGGTCGATCTCGACGACCGCTTCCGCAAGATGGACCTGTTCGGCGACTACCGCCAAATCCTGTCGCTCTCTGCGCCGCCGATCGAAGCGCTGGCCGGCCCCAACCACTCGCCGGACCTGGCGCGCATCGGCAATGACGGCATGGCCGAATATTGCCAGCGCTACAACGACCGCTTCCCCGGCTTCATCGCCTCGCTGCCGCTCAACAACCCGGAAGCCTCGCTGGCTGAGCTGCACCGCTGCATGAAGGACCTGAACGCCGTCGGCGTGCAGCTCTTCTCCAATGTCAACGGCATGCCGATCGACGGTCCTGAATACTACCCGCTGTTCGAGGCCATGGCCGCCTACGACAAGCCGATCTTCCTGCATCCGATCCGCCCGCCGTCGGTGCCCGATTTCGCCGGCGAGAAGAAGTCGCTCTATGAAATCTGGTGGACCTTCGGCTGGCCCTACGAGACCAGCGCCGCCATGGCCCGCCTGGTCTTCACCAAGCTGTTCGAGAAGCTGCCGAACATCAAGATCATCACCCATCACATGGGCGGCATGATCCCCTTCTTCGAAGGCCGCGTCGGCCCCGGCTGGGACCAGCTCGGCTCGCGCACCGCGGATGAGGACTATGTCTCGCTGCTGAACTCGATGCAGAAGCGCCCGATCGACTATTTCCGCATGTTCTACGCCGACACGGCGCTGTTCGGCAGCGCCAGCGGCACCCGCTGCGGCCTCGACTTCTTCGGCGTCGACAAGGTGGTGTTCGCCTCGGACGCGCCGTTCGATCCCGAAGGCGGCACGCAATACATCCGCGAGACGATCAAGGTCATCGACGAGCTGGACATCTCGGAAGAAGACCGCCGCAAGATCTATAACGGCAACGCCTGCGATCTCCTGAAGATGAAAATTTAACCGGCCGCAGCGCGCTTCAGGCGCGGGTCGGAGCTCTCGCGCGACATCGTGTTCGTCACGATGCGCGCGCAGAGCCTGACCCGGTCTGAGATGAACTTCAGGCGCTCGGCCGGGATGTTCGGCTCGCCGATCGTCAAGCTGAGGCTGCCGATCACGTTGTTGCGGGCGTCGAACAGCGGCGCCGCGACGCCCGTCACCCCCTTGGTCACCTGCCCAACCGAGGTGTAGACGCCGAGCTTGCGGATTTTCTTGAGCGATTCGCGCACTTCGCCGAGATCGCCGCCGAAGCCGGCGGCGGCGAACTCCTCCGGCTGGGCCTTGTAGAGGCGGGCCAGGGTCGCCGCCGGCATCTGCGCCAGGATCACCCGCGACGCCGCGCCCTGCAGCAGCGGGCGCGCCAATCCCCGCTCGTAATTGCTCTGGAACATGTCGGTGCTGCGCTCCTGGTGGACGCACAGCACCTGGTCGTTGTAGACGCGGCAAAGCAGCGCGATCGCGGGAATCTCCCCGACCAGTTCCACCATCACCGGCTGGCTCGCGCGGATCAGGCGGTCATGGGCGCGGATGCTGTAGTCGAGCTGGATGATGCGGGGGCCGAGGGTGTAGCCGATGTCCGGCAGGGCCGCCAGGAAGCCCGCGTCCGTCAGCACCTTCAGGTAGCGATAGAGCGTCGAGCGCGTGTAGCCGAGCCGTTCATGGAGCTGCTCGACGGTCCATTCGTGCGATGCCCCCTCGAAGAGGTAGAGCATGTCCAGCATTCGCTCGAGGCTCTTCAAACGTCCACCTTGTCCTTGCCGACTGTCCTGATTCAAAGGCCATAGGCCGCAGACGCATCCTAATTTGATTTGCAAAAGCTGGCTACAGTCCGCCATGCGCCGAAACCGGCATCCATAGGTGCCGGGAACGGTCGACCTGCGCCATGCGCAGGCGGCGGCGGACGATGGCCGCCGTTTGGATCGGAAGAGTCTGCGTGCCGGAAGACGCGCTACTAAGCGCGGCTAGGCCGCAGGCGACGTCGAAGTGTCGAGGATCACGCAGCGGTCCGGCGGCAGGTAGACCGTCACTTCCGCGTTCGCGTCGAAGATCGTCGTCGACGAAGCCTGGACGCGCAGCTCCATGCCGTTCACGTCGACGACGTAGTCGATGCTGCGGCCGGAGAAGCCGACCGACAGCACGCGGCCGCGATACTCGTTCTCCTTCAGCTCCGCCGTGCGGTTCTGCAGGCAGATGTGCTCGGGGCGCACCATCAATCGGGCACGCGAGGCGCCGAGCGCGCCGAGCCGGGCCTTGACCGGCCCGATCTGCGACGTCACGTCGGTCTCGCCGGCCTTCGCCACGCGGACCTCGCAGTTCCAGATGTTGCCCTGGCCGATGAACTGCGCCGTGTATTCCTTTTGCGGCGAGAGGTAGAGCTCGCGCGACGATCCCAGCTCGACGATCTTGCCGCTCTCCATGACGGCGATGCGGTCCGACAGGCGGAGCGCCTCGTCCTGGTCGTGCGTGACGTAGATCGCCGTGGTGCCGAGGCGGCGATGCAGCGCGTGCAGTTCCGTGCGCATCTGCTCGCGCAGCTTGGCGTCGAGGTTCGACAGCGGCTCGTCGAGCAGCAGCAGCTTGGCGTTCTTGGCGACGGCGCGCGCGAAGGCGACGCGCTGCTGCTGTCCGCCGGAAAGCTGCGACGCCGGGCGGTTGGCGTAGCTCGACAGGCCGACCATCTCCAAAGCCTCGGCGACGCGCGTGCGGATGTCGGCGGCCGGCGTCTTGAGGGCCTCGAGCGGGAAGGCCACGTTGCCCGCGACCGTCATGTGCGGCCAGATGGCATAGGACTGGAACACCATGGAGATGTCGCGGCGGTTGGCCGGCACCATCGTGCGCGCCGCCGACGAGAAGACGGTCTGGCCGCCGATGACGATCTCGCCGCGGTCCGGCATCTCGAGGCCGGCGATGGAGCGCAGAGTCGTCGTCTTGCCGCAGCCGCTCGGGCCCAGCAGCGTGAAGAATTCGCCCTGGCGGACCTGGAAGCTGATGCCGTCGACGGCGGCGCTCTGCAGCTCCGACTTCACGGAGTAGGTTTTTCCGAGGTCGCGGACCTCTAGCATGATCTCGGGCTCGCCCGACGAAGGGGCCGACGTCCTGTGGGTGGAGCTCATGCTCATCGCGTTTTCCCTGATGGATTCATTCTAGCGGCCCATGCTAACGGCCCATGCCGACGCGCAGCTGCAGCTTCGTCATGGCGACCGTCATGATCAGCACGACGACGGACAGGACGACGCCGATCACCGCCGCGGATTCGAAGCGCCCTTCCTCGAGCAGGCCGATCATCAGCAGCGGCATGGTCTGCGAGTTCGGCCCCGACAGCAGGATCGTCGCGCTGATGTCGCGGAAAGCCGAGACGAACACGAGGATGAAGACGCTGCCGAACATCGGCGCGATCAGCGGCAGGGTGATGCGCCGGAAGATCATGCTGAAGCGCGCGCCGGACGTCTGGCCGGCCTCTTCCAGCTCGCTGGCGATCTGCACGATGGAGGTCTTCAGCATCTGCACGCCGATGGGGATCTCCTTGATCAGGATGATCAGCACCATGGGCACGATCGTGCCGTTGATGACCGACAGCGAGCGCACGTTCAGGATCAGCGTCAGCAGCGAAAGGCCGAGCAGAATGCCGGGAATCGACCAGGGCAGCCAGACGAAGACGCTGAGGAGCTGGCGGCCCCAAAGCTTCGAACGCACCAGGCACCAGGCCAGCAGCGCGTAGCAGACGGTGCCGATCACCGCCGATAGGATCGCCACGAGGAACGAATTGGCCATCGAGGCGCGGAACGAAGAATCGGCGAAGACGTCGATCCAGTGCTGCGCCGTCCAGGCGTTCTTCATGAAAAAGAAGCCGAACAGCTTCGTGAAGGTGCCGAGGAGCAGAGTGACGATGGGCACGACGACGCCGATGGCGAGGTAGACGAACATCAGGATCGAGGCGATGTAGGCCCATTTCGGCCGGGCGCCGCTGCCGATGCGGCTGGTCTTGCCGACGATGGTCGCATGGCCTTCGCCGTGCCGCATGAAGAAGCGGTAGATCATGGTGACGATCAGCAGCACGAAGAGGAAAAAGGTGCTGAGCGCCATGGCCTGCGGCAGAAGCGGCGGATTGCCCTGCACGTAGTCGTAGATCGTCGTCGCGTAGACGTTGATGTTGGCCGGCGTGCCCAGGACTTCCTCGACCTCGAAGGTCTCAAGCGACTTGATGAAGCCGATGATCAGGGCCGTGAAGACGGCCGGAGCCAGGAGCGGCAGCGTGATGCGCCGCAGGATCATGCCGTTGCTGGCGCCGGACGTCAGCGCCGCTTCCTCGTAGACCGCGTCCATCTGCTGGATGGCGGGCGACAGCAGGATGACGTTGATCGGGATGACCGTCAGCGACAGATGCACCCACATGATGCCGGAGACGCTGTAGATCGAGAACGGCGCTTCGTGGATGAAGGGGAAGACGCGCAGGATCAGGTCGTTGATCAGCCCGTGGTCCGGGTCGAGCAGCACGATCCAGCCGATGGCGAGCGGCAGGGTCGGCAGGAAGAACGAGAACCACAGGGCGTATTCGATGAACCGGCTGCCGGGAATCTTGATCCGGATCAGCAGCCAGGCGATGACGAAGGCAATGGTGACGCCAATGGGCGCCCTGAGCGACAGCAGGAAGGTGTAGCCGATGGAGCGGCGGACGCGCGGGTCCGTCAGCACCTCGCCCCAGACGCTCGTGCCGAACACGAACGGATGCCCGGGCTGCGCGATGTTGAAGCTGTTGACGAGCAGGTAGAGGGTTGGGAAGGCCGTCAGGATGCCGACGACCGCGACCAGCAGCAGTCCGAACAGGAACGGCCGCGCAAGAAACTGCCGCCGCAGGGCCGTGCCGATGCCGGCCACTGGCGCCACATGAGGCGCGCCGGCCAAAGGGGATCGGCGGCCGCTTGCCGCCAGGTCCGTCTCGCTCACTCCAGATTCCCCCACTCGCCCGCGCCTAGCGCCATGCCGCCCGCCTTGGGCGCAGGCGCGGGCGCCGGCCGAAGGTCAGGGACATGGCGGAGACTGTCCGATCTATGCGTCAGCGGTTTCGGACGCGCCGCTTGTCATGACGACGCCGTCCTGCGGCCAGAGCCACGGGCGCGGCGAGCGGCCGTTGGCGATCGCCTGCAACTCCTCGCGCCACAGCTTGCGGACCAAAGCGACGCCGACGTCGGACTTGCCGAGATGGTCCTGGCTGCGGTCGGGGATGACGCCCTGCCCCATCTGGGCGATGTTGTCCTGCACCGGCACGATCAGGGCGCGGTCCTTGGGGTCGATGTCGCGCAGTTCCATGCGGCCATCGAGGATCGCCCGCGCCACGTCGACCTGCTCCTGCGAGCGGTCGTTCGCGGGATTGCGCGGCGGCACGCCCGGCTTGCGCTGCACCTTGCGCACGTTGATGCTGCGGTTGCTGTCGTCGTCCACCGGCACGCGCCAGACGACCAGCGGGCACCAGGCGATCTCGTTGTTGCCCGGCGGCACGTAGAGCACGGCGATGTTCGGCATGTGGAAGTGCGTGATGCGGTCTTCCTTGCCGGGACGGCGGCCCGTGGCGCAGATGCCGTAGCTCGTCTCCACCGCGGCATATTCCGGAACGGCGGCGATGCCGTGGTTGCCAAAGATGTCGCGGTGCGCGAAGGCGACATGCACCTGGTCGACGTTGTTCTCCAGCCGCTGGAAGAAGTTGTAGGGCACCGGCAGGCGGGCCTGCACGTCCCACTCGCCGGGCGCGTCCTCCAGCTCCGGATAGCGCGGCAGCTCCGGCGGCTCGCCCTCGCCGAGGTAGACGAAGACCAGGCCGAGATATTCGCGCGCGTGGTAGCCCGCGATCTTGATCCTGGCCGCGTATTCGCTGTTCTCGGCCGGCTGCTCGACGCACTGGCCCGAGCCGGCGAACTTCCAGCCATGGTAGAAGCAGCGAATCTCCTCGCCCTCGACCCAGCCGACGGAAAGCTGCGTGCCGCGATGGGCGCAGCGGTCGGCCACGGCATAGACCTTGCCGCTTTCGCCGCGGTAGAGCGTGATGTACTCGCCCATGATCTTCTCGCGGTGCGCCTTGCCGAGCTTCACGGTCTCGGACAGGCAGATCGGCTGCCAGAAGCGGCGCAGGAAGCGGCCGCCGACCGTGCCAGGGCCCGTGCGGACCATGTCGTCGTAGCTGATCTTGGTTTCGACGTCTGACGCTGCTGATGCCGACATGCGCTGTCTCCGCGGAGAGGAATTATTGAAGCGACTAGGCTGTGACGCTTACTTGTTGAAGATTTCCATCATCTTCTTGTTCACGACCGGCCGCAGCTTCGTGATGTACTCTTCGTTGTACGTCTCGATGTAGTCGATGCCCGGCTTCAGGAACATGTAGGACGGGATGCCCTTGTGGGCGACGTCCGTGCGGCGCGACGGCTCCTGCAGCAGTTCCTCGTACAGCTCCTGGCCCGGCTTGCTCAGGAACCAGTTCACGAAGACCGCCGCTGCGTTCGGATGCGGCGCGTTCTTCGGCATCTTCACGACGCTGCGGCCGCCCGTCGAATAGTTCGGCCAGTCGGCGAAATCGACGTACTGCAGGTTGAACCCCTGGCTGACGAACTTGTCGATGTCCGCCTGCAGCGCCCCGATCACGATCGGGTTGGTGCCGCGCACCGCCATCTCGACGAGCTGCGTGCCGTTGCGCGAGAGCCGGATGTCCTGCCCCTTGTAGAGCTTCTCGAGGAACTCCGCCCCCCGGCTGTTCATCACGCCCTCGGAGAAGCCCTGCCCGCCCGCCATGCCCGTCGGGTCGGCGGACACGATCTTGCCCTTGTACTTCGGGTCCAGCAGGTCCTCGAACTTCTTCAGGTCGGCGACATTCACCTTGTCCGCGTTGGCGAACACCCTAAAGGAGACGTAATCCGCCGCCTGGGGGAAATACATTCTCTGGCTGTCGATATAAAAAATGTGCCCATCGGTCCAGTATTTGCCGTCCTTGACCTTCGGCAGGACCAGCAGGGGCTGGATCGGCTGCATCTGGTCGCGCGGCAGCGCCAGCTCGCCGCTGCCGCCGATCTGGATGTCGATCGTCAGGTTCGCGGATTCGACCTCGCGCATGAAGCGCGCCTGCACCGTCTGGGTCGTGCCGCCCAGGAAGTCCAGCTTCACGCCGGTGTCGCGCTGGAACGCCTCGGCGAACTTCTCGCCGACGGGTGCGCCCATCGACAGGACGACGCAGCCTTCCGTCTTCGCCTTGGCGAGCATGGCCTGCCAGTCGGCGCCGGCGCCTTCCTGCCAGTCATCGGCCGCCAGGGCCGGCGACACGAAGGCTGCGCTGAGCGCCAAGGCGCATGCGCCGGCGAGAAAGTTGCGCCAAGCGCGCAAGGCGCCGCGCGCTTGCACGGATGTCTGGTGGGTCGCTGTCCCCATAGCCAAGTCCTCCCGGTTTCGACTCGTCCTGAAGTCGTGCCGCTTCTGCACGTCTTCGCGTCGGGGCGTCCTGCCCGCGACGGCTTCATTCGTTGACGATCGTTTTTTTTCAGTGTTTCCTGCCCAACGCCGATGTTCGCAACGCGAACTCGGGTTCGTTGGCCGAACAATGTAACGGCCGTGAAATGGGAGTCAAGGATTCGCCGCGCGCCGCCGCTCAGGGGCGATGCGGCGCGCCGATTTTCCCCTGCACGGAATTTCCGTCCTTTTGAATATTAAAGGTCCGTTTTGAATATTAGAGCCCCTGCGGAAACGCTTGCCGCGCACCGCGAATTGCCGGCGGCGATGCGGGAGAAAACCACCGGCGCCGCGGCGCTCGCTGCCTCGCAGAGCTTCTATCTCCCGCTGCACGAGCAGGAGCCCTATGCGGACATCGCCCTCCTGCGCGACGTTCGCTACGGCGCCGACGAGCGCCATCACCTGGACGTCTTCACGACGACACAGAGCCTGTCGACGCTGCGTCCGGTCCTGCTCTTCGTGCATGGCGGCGGCTTCACCGGCGGCGACAAGAAGCGGCCCGGCTTGCCCTATCAGGACAATGTGGGGCTATGGGCTGCCCGCCATGGCGTCGTCGGCGTCAACATGACCTACCGGCTCGCGCCGCAGCACCGCTGGCCCGCCGTCGTCGAGGACGTCGCCGCCGCCGTCGCCTGGGCCAAAGGCAACGTCGCAGCCCATGGCGGCGACCCGGCGCGCATCTTCCTCATGGGGGCCTCCGCCGGCGCCACTCACGCGGCCAGCTTCATCGCCCGCCAGGTGCCCGACAAGACAGCCGACCTGGCCGGCGGCATCCTCGTCTCCGGCGCCTACGACCTGACCTTAGGCGACCCCGGCGACAGCGCGCGCAGCTATTTCGGCGACGACGCGTCCCGCCATGCCGCATCCTCGCCCTTCGAGGGACTGCTCGCATCGCCCGTGCCGCTCATGGTCGCGATCGCCGAATACGACCCGCCCAAGCTGGAGGCGCAGGCGTTGCATCTCATCAACGCGTTTCATGACCGCCGCAAGACGCTGCCGGCCTTCACTCGCCTGATGGGCCACAACCACTTCACGACGACGCACCACCTCAACACCGGCGACGAATATTTCGGCCTGCAGATCCTGCGCTTCATGGACTTGCAGGCGGCGGAATAGAAGGCCGCGGAGGTCACAATAATGATTCGGGTTCTTGCCCAAAGGCTTGGGTAAGAAAGACCATGGCCATGACCACCCGCATGACAGCCAGCGTCGTCGAGGACGCCCCGGACCAGATGGAACGCCTGGCGCGACTCGTCGAGGGCGTCACCACGCTCGTTCCGCAGTCCTGCCCGGTGGTCTACCTGGACTATCCGGTCCACCTCAACGTCGGCGACATGCTGATCGAGGCCGGCACCGACTGCTTCTTCGACCAGTTCGCCTATGACGTCGTCGACCGCCGTTCAGTCTACGACTTCGGCTCATGGTCGCGAAACAGAGTCACGCCGGAGACGACCCTGGTGCTGCACGGCGGCGGCAACTTCGGCGACCTCTACGGCCTGCATCAGACGTTTCGCGAGAACGTCGTCGCGGCCTTTCCGAACAACCGTATCGTCATGCTGCCGCAGACCGTGCATTTCGATTCGCCGGCCAACCTGGCGAAGAGCGCCCAGGCCCTCGCCCGCCACAAGAACCTGCATCTCTGTCTACGCGACGTGCCCTCGCTCGAGATCGTGCACCGCCATTTCGACAATCCCGCCTATCTCATTCCGGACATGGCGCACCTGCTGTGGCGCCCCCTGGCGCCCGAGCGCGCCAAGGCGCCCGGCCGCAACACGCTGATCTTCGCGCGCGAAGACAAGGAAAGCCGGCCGCTCTCCGTGCCCGGCGAGGAGCCGGCGCGTGCCAGCGTCGACTGGGATCATTTGGTCGGCTTCCAGGAAAAGGCCGCCTTCTACACGCTCATCAAGCTGCACCAGAAGCGCGGCACCCTGGGCGGCCGCTTCTCCCTGCATCCCGCCTGGCGGCTCTTCAGGAATCGCCTCATCGCGAAGGGTGTCCGCTTCCTCGGCGGCTACGACCGGATCGTCACCAACCGCCTGCACATGGGCCTGCTCGGCCTGCTGCTCGGCCGTCAGGTGACGATGGCAGACAACACCTACGGCAAGCTGTCGAATTACCACTCCGCCTGGCTGAGCGACCTGCCCGACGTCCGGTTCTTTTCCTGAGCGGCCATTGCACGGCGTTCGCGCTGGCGCGCCACCCACTTGTCGAAGCGGTAGCCGAACGGCCGGATGAAGTAGGCGTGGAGCTGGTAGAGCGCGAACAGCGCCGTCGCCGTCCGCCGGCCGAACTTGAGGCCGACCAGCGCCGCATAGCGGTCGTAATACTTCCGGTAGAAATAGGCGTTGTAGTAGACGGCCCAATAGAGGCCCTTGAGCCGCGCCGTGCGCTGGCCGCCGACCTTGCTCTCGATGCGGCTCAGCTCCGCGCAATGCGTGTCGTTCGTCATCAGGATGGCATGGCCGGTGACGAAGGCATGCATCTGGAAGTCCGATTCCTCGCGGTAGCCGTTGCCGCGTGAATAGAACCCGTCGTAGCTGAGCTCGCGCAGCAGGGCGCGCGTGGTCAGGATCACCGGCCCCGTCAGCGGCAGGTAGACGTCGCCCGCCGTCTTCGCTTCGCCGCGCACCTCGCACACCCATTTGCGGAACGGCGGCTTGTCGGACGTGCCCGTGCCGAAGGCCGCGATGGCGGCCTCGGGCGTCTGGTCGAAGCGCTTGCGGATGATGCGGCCGGACGCAATGCCGGCGCCCGTCTCGCGCATCTTGCGCAGGCAGACCGCCGCATAGTCGGGCTCGATGTAGATGTCGTCGTCGGAATAGAGGATGTAGTCGTTGGCCGCCGCCTCGTAGCCCTTGATGCGGCTGCCCGACGCTCCCAGGCGATGTTCGTTGTTCAGGATCCTGGTCGAGACATGCGGGTGGCGCCTGGCGATCTCGCCGACCACCGCCGCCGTGTCGTCCGTCCCGGCGTCGTTGACGAAGATGATCTCGTTGACCAGTTCCAGGCGGTAGAAGCTCTCGCCGATCAGCGACAGCGTATGCGCGCGGTTCCGGGTCGGGACGATGAGGGTGATCATGCTGCAGCTGCCTTCCGTTGATGACGTCATAGAGCGAGCGCCGCGAGCAGCGGCTTGTCGACCGTCAGCGGCCGTGCGTCGCCAGGCTTGAAGAGCCCGAAGCCGCCGCGCGCCTCGTACATGCACCAGCCGAAGCCGTTCTCCTGGCAGAGCTCGCGCACGGCCTGGGTCCAGGCCTCGCGGTCGGCCGCCGGCGCCACCGGGAAATGCACGCCGAACTCGCCGACCCAGGCGACCTGGCCATGGGCCTCGCACCATTGGCGCATCGCCGTGAAGATGGGCTGCATGTCCGCCTTCGTCTCGCCCTTCTGCGCGTAGCGCTGCATGGAGTCGCGCACCGACGGATCGAAGGCGGCGAGCTGCGCCGCAGTCATCGGGCCGGGCGGCTGGCCCCAGGGCACGCCCTTGAGCTTGCCGTAGAACGCGCCCGCGTTGGCGACGCCCTGATGGGTGAAGGACTTCGGCGAGTAGTAGTGGAAGGTGTAGATCAGGTTGGCGTCGGAGAACGGCGTCTTCAGGTTGTAGAGGATCGCTTCCGGCACGTTCCACATGTTGCCGCCGACGATCAGCGTATGGTTGGGCGCCGACGCGCGCGCTGACGCGATCAAGCCATCCATCGCCGCGCGGTACTTCCCGTTGTCGGCGAAGGACTGCTCCGGCTCGTTCAGCAGCTCCAGGAAGGTGCGCTCTGGGTCGTATTGCGGCTGGCTCGCCACATGGCCGGCGAAGGCCTTCCACCACTCGCCGACGGCGGCGCGGTAGCTGTCGCTCGCCGCCATCTTGTCCTTCGTCTCGGAGCCCGGGTGGTTGTCGAGCACCAGGGCCAGGCCCTGCTGCGTGATGCGCGCCATGGCGCCGTCGAACAGCTTGACGCGCTCCGCGCTGAGCGCCGGATCGCCCTTCGAGAGGTTCGGCGCCAGAAAGCCGGGCTGGATGGTGACGCGAACATGGTCGAAGCCGAGCGCGCGGATTTGCGCGAAGTCCTGCGCCTGATACTTGCCGTCGATCCGCTGCATCATGCCCGCACGGTCGTTGGGAACCCATTCGAACCATTGCGAGATGTTCAGGCCATGCTGCAGGGTCTTGAAGCGCCGATGGTTGAGCTTCTCGACCGGGACCACCTGGGCGCGCAGGCGCCTGGCCGGCAGCACGGCCAGGGCTGCGCCGACGCCGAGCAGCAGTTCGCGGCGGCCCAGCCCGTCTCGGCCGACGCCCCGCCCCCATCGGCTGGCGAAGGAGGTCATGCTCACACCCGCTCGGGAAGCCTGTCGAACTGCCGGCGAATCTTGGCCAGCACCGGCTCCTGGCCGCGGTGCTCGCACATCTGGATGTAGTCCCGCACCTCGCTGTTCAGGCGGTAGACTCGCGTCTCCAGCGCATGGCGCGGAAACTTGAAGGCCATCCGCGCCGCGTCGCGCACGCCGCGCAGCGCCTGGCCGGCGATGCCGTTGCGCAGGCCCTTCAGCGTCAATGCGGCGGCGGCGCGCGCGAGCAGCCAGGGCGACGCGCCGAACTTGTAGTCGGTGTAGAGCGCGTTGCGCACCGTGTAGTAGTAGCGCCCCGACTTCCAGTTCACGCGCGCCGTCGGGTCCACCTTGTGCAGCACGGCGAAGTCTGGCGAATAGCGGATGCGGTAGCCGAGGTTGAGGATGCGGTAGCCAAGGTCGCGCTCCTCGCCGGCGAAGAACAGCGCGGCGTCGTAGCCGCCTGCCTCCTCGAAGGCCTCGCGGCGCAGAGCGTGGCCCGCGCCGATGAAGCGCGTCGCCATGAATTCGCGTTCCGCCATGGCGGGTGGCATGCCGGGATAGTCCCAGCACATGGCGTCGTCGCGGCCCGTGAAGAAGTTGATGATGCGAAAGCCGATGGCGCCGAGGTTCGGCTCGTCGTCAAGCCGCTGCACCACGCGCTCGAGCGTGCGCGAATTGGGGAACACCGCATCGTTGTCGAGCGCCACGATGTAGGGCGCGGCGCCCATGGCGCTGGCGAGGTTCCGGCCCTGCGCCACGCCGACGTTGCGGCCCCATTCCTGCAGGACGATCTCGGGCCTCCCCGCCACGGCGCGGCGGAGCTGCACGAGGTTCTCCGGCGCGCTGCCCTGGTCAAGGATCAGGATCCTCTTGGCCACGCCCGTCTGCGCGGCGGCGCTTTCAATCGCGGCGATGGTCTCCGCGACGCGATCCCACGACAGGATGATGACGTCGACTTGGGGGAACATGCTCACCTCTCTTCGGAACCCAGCGGCGAGCGCGCCGGCTCCCACAATTTGACGCGCGCGCCGGTCAAGGCCTGGCAGACGCCGATACCCGTCGCCATGAAGGCCTGGAACATATCCACCAGCATCGGCACGGGGCGGAACCGTAGCTTCCAGGCTAGCCACAGGCCGACGAGGCCAGCCGCCGCCAGGACAAGAGCCAGGCCGACGCCGCCAAGCACGGCGACCGCCGCGAAGGCTGTCACCGCCGCGCCGATCAAGGTGAAAACGGTGAACCAGCGCAAAAGTTTGTGCGAAATATATTTATAGACCGACAGCCCATCGAGCCGGCGCAGCTGCGACCACAGGGCCCTATGCGTGCTGTAGGCCTGGCAGCCGATGCGGATCTTGCGGCGGAACTCATCCTTCGCCACGGTTCCGGCCCGCTCGAAGACCCTCACATCCTCGGCTCGCACGACGCGATAGCCGTCGCACAGCACAGCGAGGGAGAGGAACATGTCGTCCGCCACGCCTTCGGGGATCGGGCGATAGAGCTGGCTGCGCATGGCGTAGAGCGACCCGTCCGCACCCATCACGGAACCCGTCTCGCTTTCCAGCTTCTTGATGCGTTCCTCCAGGCGCCAGTAGAGCGAGCCGGTGGCCGCCGTCACGCTGTCGCCGCCGTTCGAATAGACCAGGTGGCCGCAGACGCAGCCGACTTCCGGCATCTGGAAATATTTCTCCATGTTGACCAGCGCATCGGGAGCGATGTCCACGTTGGCGTCGGCCAGCAGCAGGATCGGCGCCCGCACCAGGCTGGACAGCCGGTTGAGGCCGTAGGACTTGCCGCGGCGTTCCGGCGAGACGACCAACTCGATCTGGTCCGCGTAGCGTCGGGCGATCTCGTCCGTGCCGTCGCTCGCCCCGTCGACATAAAGCAGGATTTGCAGTTGGCCGGTGCGCCGGCGCAGTTCCAGCAGGTTCTCGATTGTCCGCTCGATGACGGCGGCTTCGTTGTAGGCGCAGAGACAGATGGCATGGTCCAGCCGCGCCGGCGCGGCGCCCGCGGCCTGCCGCTGCAATGGCGTGCGGCTGAAGCGGCGAATCAGCGCGAGGCTCAGCGGATAGGTGACGAAGGGATGCGTCGAGACGATCAGGAAGAGAAATGCGCCGACGATCAGCAGTTCTGCCACAGCACCGTCTCCTGCAAGAGGATGGACCGAAGCGCCTGCCGACTGTAACGGCCTCGAATCGCCGCATGATCCAGCGCACGGCGGCACGAATGGCGCCGAGGGACTATGCGGGGCGGGGCTGAGTTCCCGACGTGACAATAAGGTGAGATTTAGGTGGCCTGGAACCATCCCGTTCTCGCTTGCGTCTATACGTTCAGGAGCCTCACAGTCCGGGTGGTTTCGCACGTCCCATGCGCGACGTTTGAAAGGTCATACGATGCAGGATTTCGATTCTCACGACAGCCGCCCCTGGCGCTATTCGCTCGTCGAAGGCAACAGGCCGTCTCGGCATGGCGAGCGCGAAATCGATCATTACGCGCAGGGCTACGATGAACGGTTCCGCCCCGACCGCCCGCAGCCGCCCGGCTACGGCGGCGGCTATGGCGGCGGAGGCTATGGCGGCGGAGGTTACGGCGGCGGTGGCTATGGCGGCGGCTATGGGCGTCAGGGCGGCCACGAGCGCAGCCTCGGCGACATTTTCAACAGCCTCTGGCGGCGCAAGTTCGCCATACTGGGCGGCATGCTTGCCGCGGCGGTCGTCGCCTACGTCGTCGCCAGCTCCATGACGCCGCGCTATGCCACAAGCGGCATGCTGGCCGTGGAGACCCGGCCCCTTTTCATCCCGCAGATCGGCGTGCAGCCTCAGCCTTGGGCGCCTGACATCTCGATCCCGCGCACGGAAGTGCAAGTCTTGCGCTCGCGCGACCTCATAGAGACGGTCGCCCGCAAGCTGAACCTCGACCGCGATCCGGAATTCAATCCCTATGCGCAGGAGCCGTCCTTCTTCAAGCGCATCACCGGCGGCATCGCGTCGGCGGTGCGCGACGTCGGCGCCACGCTGGGCCTGGTCAAGCCCGCGTCGAGCCAGGCGCCCAATGACGACGCCGTCTGGTCCGCCGTCGTCGACAACGTGCTGGACAGGCTCACCATCGGCACGGACGGGCGCAGCTACGCCATCTACGTGAACTTCGAGAGCGAGAGCCCTGAGCTGAGCTCGACCATCACCAACGCCCTCATGCAAGGCTTCATCGCCAAGCAGATCGAGACCTCCAACCAGACGCTGATGGATGCCAACGGCTGGATCAAGCAGCGCTCCGTCGAGCTGCTGAAGGACGTCGAGGACGCCAACAAGAAGATCCAGGACTACCGCGTGAGCCACGGCCTGGTGGAAACCCGCGCCGGCACGGTCAGCTCCCAGCAGCTGAACGAGATCAACACGCAGCTCAGCACGGCCCAGGCCGACCTCGCCCAGGCGGAGGCCCGCTACCAGCAGGCGCAGACGGAATCCTCGCAGTCGAACTCCAGCTCGACCGCCATGGAAGTGCTGTCCTCGCCCCTCATCCAGCGCCTGCGCGAACGCGAGGCAGAGGCCGCCCAGAAGCAGGCCGAGATGTCGTCTCGCCTGGCGCCGGCGCATCCGCAGCGCAAGGCGGTGGCGCAGGAGCTGTCGACCCTGCGCGCCCAGATCAACACCGAGATCGGCAAGATCCTGAAGTCCCTGCAGAGCCAAGTCACCATCGCACGCTCGCGCGAGCAGTCGCTCTCGCGCCAGCAGGCGTCGCTGCAGAGCCGCGCCACGACGTCGGCGGGTTCGGAGATCGAGCTGAACCAGCTCACGCAGGAGGCCGAGACGAAGCGCAACGTCTACCAGAACTTCCTGGCGACGGCGCAGCAGACGGCCGAGCCGTCGCGCATCAATCAGGCCAATTCGCGCATCGTGTCCGCGGCGCCGACGCCGATCCTGCCGTCCAGCCCGAACAAGAAGCTGATCGTCATGGGCGGCGTGCTGATCGGCTTCCTGCTGACCTCCGCGCTGACCCTGCTGTTCGGCGACCTGAACCGCGGCTTCGAGCGTTCGGACGACATCGAGGACACGCTCGGCCTGCCCGTGCTGGGCGCCCTGCCCCTCTTCCGCCGCCGGCGCTCCAACCAACGCGGGCTCGACCAGTCCATCGTCGGCCAGCCGCATGAATCCGTCATCGCCGAGACCTTGCGCGGCATCCGCATCGCCCTCGGCTGCCGGCGCGCCAGCGGCCGCTGCAAGGTGATCCTCGTCACCTCGTCGCAGCCCGGCGAAGGCAAGACGACCTTCACCAGCTCCCTCGGCGCCGTCGCCGCCCAGGACGGCCTGCGCGTGCTGATCGTCGATTCGGACCTGCGCCGCCCGCAGTTCCACCGCATGTTCAAGGCGGAACCCGGCCCAGCCCTGCAGGACGTGCTGGAAGGCACGCAGAGCCTGGCGAGCGTCGTGCGCACCGATCCGGAATCGGGCGCGCATTGCCTCACGACGCAGGAACGGCTCGACCATCCGGTGAATCTGCTGACCTCCGTGCACTGGAACAGCTTCCTGCAGCAGGCGCGCGGCAGCTACGACCTGATCATCCTGGACTCGCCGCCGGTGATGCATGTCGCCGACGCGCTGACCCTGGCGGACCACGTCGACTCGGCGATCTTCGTCATCGCGCATGGCTCTACGCCGCGCCGCACGGTCGAGGAAGCGCTCAAGCGCTTCAAGACCACCGGCCGGCAGATCTCCGGCGTGGTGCTGTCGAAGGTGCCGGCCCTGCAGGTGTCGCACACCTACTACAGCGGCTACGCGGCCTGAGCTTGGCCCATGCGTCCTAGGATGGCTTGACGCCCCGGAGCCCCGCGAGCACGAACTCGTAGAGACGCCCCACGGCGGGGCGGCAGGCCACGAGGACGATCGCGCCGTAGATGACCGCCCCCAGCGGGACCATCACCAGCAGCGCAGCCAACGCCGGATAGCCGTGCAGCACCTCGTGCCACAGCCAGGCGAGGCTCGCCGCCATGAAGACGGTGGCGCAGAGCGGCACCGTCACCTTGCGGAACAGCGTGCCGACGGAGATGCCCAGCACCTTCCAGGCGACGAAGAGCAGCGCCGGGCCGGTCAAGGCGACGCGGCTGGCCCAGAGCAGCGCCGCGCCGAGCGCATCTGACGGATGCAGGATGAAGAGTCCGCCGATGGCGAAGGAAAAGCTCACCAGGCTGAGGCTGAAGATCACGCCCGGCCGGCCGGCGGCCATGATCGCCGTATGGGCGAAGAGCATGACGAACTGCATCATGGCCGCCACGGCCAGGACCTGGATCAGCGGCACCGCCGGCAGCCATTGCTCGCCGAGCACCAGCAGCACGACAGGGGCCGCGCAGACGGCGAGCCCTGCGAAGATCGGCGGCACCGACAGGGCGGAGAACTCGTTGGTGACGTAGAAGGCCCGGTTAAAGTCGGCCCGGTCGTTCTGACGCCTGGAGAAGAAAGGCAATGCGAGGTTGTAGGCGGCCCCCGCCAGAAGGTCGTAGAGGGTGTCGACGCAGCGCTGGGCGATGTTGAGATAGCCGACGGTCGCGACGCCGAGGAAGTAGCCCACAAGCAACGTGAACAGCCGCACGCTGCTGATCCAGACGATGCGGCTGCCGACCGACAAGGCGCCGTAGGACACCAGCTCGCGCAGGCGCTGCCAGGAGAAGCGCCAAGCCGGGCGGAACGGGCAGGCCGGCCAGACCAGGACGCAGTTGATCGTCGCCTGAAGGATGTATTGGACGATGAGCGCCCAGATCCCGTAGCCCAGGGCGGCCAGGCCGATGCCCGCCAGGGCGCCGCCGAGCCGGCCGTAGAGCGAGCGCAGCGCCAGCTGCTTGAACAGGAATTCGCGCCGCAGCACCGCGATGGGCACGCTGCCGATGCCGGTCATGGCCAAGCCGAAGGACACGACGCGCAGCAGGTCGGTCAGCTGCGGGCTGTGGAAGGCCTTGGCCAGGAAGGGCGCCCCGATCCAGCAGCCGGCCACGAACAGCAGGCTGAGGCCCAGGCAGGCCCAGAAGGCCGTGTGCAGGTGGTCCTGCTCGAGCTTCTCGCGCTGCACGATCGCGTCGTGCAGGCTCGTCTCGACGACCACCGTCAGCACCTGGACGACGCCAAGCGCCAGGGACACCAGGCCCAGTTCGGCGGGCCCGACGAGGCGGGCGACGACAAAAAGGACGATGAGGGAAAGGATGGAGAGCCCCCCGCTCTCGACCAAGGCCCATATCAGAGATCGGCCGGCATGAGGCTTCTGCATGGGGAGAGGCTAGCGCCCGGCCCGGCCGAAAAACAAGCAATCAGGATGTGACATTCGCGGTCCGGCGGGCCCGCCAACAGGTCAGGCTAGAACAGCAGGCCGATGAGAAAGCCGAAGATCATCGAGGTCACGGCGACGACGCCGATCACCACCACGATGCCGGACCCGGGGGCGGCCTCAGGCCGTCCATCCGATGGAACTTTCGCGAACGAGTCGGTGTCTTTCATAGGGCCAAAGCTGGTGATTTGCTGTGACGCTTTTTCAGCGGGAACAGGACGATACCAAAGGATAGAGCGCAAGGCTAAATCATTCAAAAGGCGCGACAAGACAGTAGCTTGTTACCGTTTCGGGAACGCATGTGCTGCACTGCACACACAAAAAAACCACGATACGCACACGTCGTTTTGGAGTGCCGAACGCGCATGATCTGCGTTGACGGATCACGGAAGGCAGCGGCATCCCCTCTGCCCAAGTTCCACCCACGGAGGTCACATGCTCAACTTGCTCGCTCGCCCCCGCGAACCGAATTACGAGAGCTGCATTCCTTCGCCCCGCGCCCGGCAGGCCCCCGCGACGCCGGCTGGCAAGCCCGCCGCCAGCCAGAGGCTCGCAAAGAAGATTCGCCGAGCCCGTGAACAGGAAAAAATTCAGGCCCGCGCTGCGTTGAAGCGCGGCAGCGTGCCGCAAACCACTGAGGCCGCAGCCGCCGAGGTCGAGGCCGAAGTCGTCGTGATAGCGCCTGAGGTGATGGTGCCCGAAATGCCCCTGCCCGGCGCTCCCGCGGCCCGCGCCGTCAATGAGGGCTGGATCTCGGCCATGCGGCCCGCTTCCTCGCGCACCAAGCGAGTGTTTGACCTCATCGGCGCCAGCTGCTGCCTGGTCGCCCTGGCCCCCGTGATGCTGTCGCTTGCCTTTCTCGTCAAGCGCGACGGCGGACCGGCGATCTTCGGCCACCGCCGCATCGGCACCGACGGCAAGACCTTCTTCTGCCTGAAGTTCCGCAGCATGTGCGTCGACGCCCAGGAGCGCCTGGAAGAACATCTGGCGAGCCATCCCGAAGCGCGCGTCGAATGGGAGCGCGACTTCAAGCTGCGCGACGATCCGCGCGTGACCGCGCTCGGCAGCCTGCTGCGACGCACCAGCCTCGACGAGCTGCCGCAGCTCCTCAACGTCATCCGTGGCGAGATGAGCCTCGTCGGGCCGCGCCCCATCGTCGCCGACGAGATTCCGCGCTACGGCGACTACTTCAACGCCTACCGCGACTGCCGCCCCGGCATCACCGGCCTGTGGCAGATCAGCGGCCGCAACGACGTCAACTACCGCACCCGCATCCGGCTCGACAGCTTCTACGCCACCCGCTGGACCTTCATGAAGGACGTGGCGATCCTCATGCGCACTGTCGGCGTCGTGCTGCGCCGCTCCGGCGCCTACTGAGCCGGCGCGCGGATTGAATCTCTCCAACGTGCCGTGACGGGTGCCGCATGAAGATCGCCCTCATCGACCCCTCGCTCTTCACCTGGCCCTACGACCGCGAACTGGCCGGCGCCATGGTCGAGTTGGGAAACGACGTCCGCCTCTTCGGCAAGGCGCTGCCGCCTGACGATCCGCGCTGCGACGACCCCGTCTTCAGGCCGCTGTTCTATCGCTCCCTGCAAGCTGGCCCTTTGGCGCAACTGCCTCCGGCTGCGGCGCGCATCTGGAAGGGCCTCTCCCACGTCGGCTCCATGCGGCGGCTGGCGCGAACGCTCGCCGTCTGGCGGCCCGACGCCATCCATTTCCAGTGGCTGCCCCTGCCTGTCGTCGATGCGCGTTTCCTCGCGGGCTTCCGGCGCATGGCGCCGCTGGTGCTGACCGTGCACGACAGCTTGCCCTTCAATGGCACGCCCGGCTCCAGCCTGCAGAATCTCGGCGCCGTCGACATCTGGCGCGCCTTCGACCGCCTGATCGTCCATACCCGCCAGGGCGAGGCGCGTCTCCTCGAGCAAGGCATTCCCGCCGCCCGCATCGCGCGCATTCCCCATGGCCTCCTGCATAGCGGCGAACAGGCCGCCCCGGCAGCTAGGCCACAGGCCGCGACAGGGCCAGTCGAATTCCTGCTGTTCGGCAAGATCAAGCATTACAAGGGTGTCGACGTCATCATCCGCGCCCTCGCCCGGCTGCCCGAATCCGTGCGCCGCCAATGCCGCGTGCGGATCGCCGGCAAGCCCTACATGGACACCGCCCCCCTCCTCGCGCTCGCCCGCGAACTCGGCGTCGCCGACGTGATCCAGTTCGATTTCCGCTTCGTGCCGGACGCGGAACTGGCCAGCCTCATGACGCAGGCCGACGCGCTGCTCTTTCCCTACCGCGAGATCGAGGCGAGCGGCGTGCTGATGGCCACCATCGCCCATGGCCGCCCGCTGATCGCCTCGCGGCTTGGGGCTTTCGGCGAACTGATCCAGGACGGCGACAGCGGCTTCCTCGTGCCGCCGGAGGACGACGGCGCCCTCGCCGTCGCCATGGAGCGCTTCATCCTCGACGCCGAACTGCGCCGGACCGCCACGGCCGGCATGCTGCGCCTGCGCGATTCGATCCCCAGCTGGAAAGAGATCGCGCAGCGGACCGTCACGAGCTACCAAGCCCTCGCCGACGCGCGGCAACCCGCCTGGCAGCCAACGGCCGCCGCCGGCGAGCGAGCGAGCGTCGCCTGAACGCATTTCCGAACCGATAGCGGCTTCAGTCGGGAATCTGCCTGCTCGCGAAGAAGCGGCGCGGCCGCATCGCGTTTGGCCAGACCGTCAGCGCGACGAACAGGAAATGCATGATGGGATTGAGCAGGTAGCCGCCGAGGAACAGGCACAAGACCAGCAGCGCCGTGGCCAGGCCCTTGTTGGCGGCGCCCTTGAAGAAGGCCGCCACCACATAGAGGATCACCAGCGCGCCGGCGATGACGCCATATTCGACGACGGCCTTGATCCAGGTCGGGTCATGGGCGGCGTAGCCCTTGTAGCTGGACTCGGCGATGATCTTGTCGATCGAGCCCGGCCCGAGGCCGAACAGCACCGCCGACGGCGTTTCCATGAAATCCCGGAACAGGTAGAACGGCGACACGAAGCGCGCGAAGCCGCTCGATTCGGGCGCCGAGAACTCGCCCAGGCGGTTCACCATCGTGTCCAGGTTCAGGCTGGCGGCGGCCGCCATCAGGATGACGACGCCAACGGCACCGATGAGGAAGATCGTCGGGTTGCCGCGCCGCCACAGGATATAGGGCAGGAACAGGCCCATCAGCAGCAGCCCCGTGCCCGAATAGGACACGACCATGGCGGCGGCGTAGAGCGCCAGCCGCGACAGGCGCTGCTCGCGCAGCAGCTCGAGGATGAGGGCGACGGCGAGGAACTGCGAGAAGAACGACGGCTCCAGGAAGAAGACGCCGTTGCTCTTGACGATGGCCGAGCCGTAGGTCAGCGGGATGATGACGTTGTAGAGGTCGCCGAAGAGGAACGGCTTCGGCACGAAGGTCTCGAGCGGGAAGACCAGCGACTGCGGCAGCACGAACTGCAGGCAGAATTGGGCCAGGCCGCAGCCGGCGGCGATCGCCATCAGGTTGCCGTAGATGTGGAGGATCTCCTCCCCTTCGCCGTCGCGGAAGCGCAGCTTGAAGACGTACAGCACGTAGATGGTGAAGAGGTAGAAGAATGACGTGAGGGACGCCGACGAGCCCGAATGGAGCATCGACAGGGTCAGGCTGGCCATGACCAGCAGGAAGAAGACGCAGAGCTCGACATTGAGGACGATGCGCCGGCGCAGCATCAGGAACAGCAGCGCGCCATAGCCGACCGGAAAGGCCAGGGGCAGCTGCTCCGCCCCGAACGGCACCGCCAGGCGTTGCAGGAAGATGCAGCCGACCAAGACCGCGGTGACTCCCGACAGGGTCGTATGGTCAAGCTGCGCGCGGGGGATCGCCGGCATCCGCAGGTGGAGCGGATTGCCTCGCCTGGGAAGCCGGCTGATCTCGGTGGACATGGGCGCGCCCGGGGCGCTCGCCCGGCCCCGTCAGAACCAGCGCGCGGGAACGATGACGATGTCGCCCGGCTGCAGGTAGGAGTTCTGCTGGGCGACCTTGGTGTCCTTGTCGCTGTCGCCCGGCCGCATGACCGAGATGCCTTTGGTCTGGGCGCGATAGGTATACCCGCCTGCCAGGGCGACGGCGTTCAGCACCGTGGCGCCCGCGCGGTAGGGATAGGCGCCCGGCTTGGCCACTTCGCCGAGGATGTAGACCGAGCGGTATTCGACGACGCTGACGTTGACCTGGGGATTTTCCAGGCTGCTCTTCAGCTTCGCCTGCAGCGCCTGCTCCGCTTCCGCCGGGGTCATCTTGTTGACGCTGACGCGGCCGGCCAGCGGCAGCGACACATTGCCGCCGTCGTCGACCTCGTATTCGCCGGCGATGGACTGCTCGCCGTAGACGTTGACCGCGATGCGGTCGCCCGCACCCAGGCGGTAGGCCTGCGGCGGCGAGGATTCCAGCGGAGGCCGGCTGCCCGCGTCGGAGCAGGCCGCCACGCCCAGAAACAGCATCGAAATCGCCAAGACATTGCGTAAGCCTGAAGAGCGGATCGTCGCCATCAGAAAGTTCTCCTTATTTGAAGGAGCACGAGGTTCCGCTCATAGTCGGAAGTAGGCGCGGACGACTCCTGCTCCCTATGGCGGTACTCGGCATCCAAGAACAATCCCCGGTCGATTCGATAACTCACACCAGCGTCCCACCCGTAAATCTGGTCGTCACGGGACAGACTCTCGAAATCACGATCCTGATAGACAAGCCGGCCAATGGCCAAGAGGTCATAGGTAATCTCGTGGGCGACGCGCAGGGTCGTGAGGCTCCGCCAATAGCCCGGACTGCCCGTGTCGAAGCTTTCGGCGAACTCGTAGGTGCTTTCGAGGCGAACGCTCGTCACCCGGTCTGGGTTCCACAGCAGATTCACGCTGCCGATGGGGCTGGACGGCGTCCCGAAACGGTCGTCGTCGTAGGCCTGCTGCTGATAGCCCACCGAGACGTCCGCGAAGACCAGCCCGCCGAGGTCGGCCGTACCGCCCACTTCGGCGCGGTAGCCGTTCGACTCGCGCCGAAAGCCACTGCTGTCGACCTCGGTGTCGTAGTTGCGCTGATTGGCCTGGGCGCGCAGGTAGAGCTGCTGGCTGCCCAGGTAGCGGTAGGAGAACGTCCCGCCGACGAACGGCTCGTAGCGGTCGCGCTCGCTCGCCGGGATCGTGCCCAAGGGCGACTGGATGTCATCGTACTCCAGGCGCTCGACGCCTGTCTCGAGGCGTGAGAAGAGCGGACCCGACGTGTTCTGCAGCGACGTGACGCCACGGTAAGAATGGTAGATCGTCGGCGTCGGCGCGCCGAGATCGTTTGGATCGTCGCGCGGTTCAACCAGGCGCCGCGCGCTGAGGTCGGCGCCGAGCTTCGTGTCCTTGTTGAGGTCGTAGGCGCCGCTCGTGCCGAGCTCGCCCTGCCAGTTGTTTTCCGACGTGTGGTCGAGGTAGCGGTTGACGTCGAGGTTGGCGCGCGCGCCGACGGCATGGCGCGGCAGGTCGGAATCGATTCGCCCGCCGAGGTTCAGCGTGCCGATGAGGTCGGACTGCTCGTCCGATGGCGTAGCGTAGATGTTGTCGTCGTAGGTGAGGCCGGCGCCGACCTTCGGATGGAAGATGAACGAGCCGACGCGCGCGCCGGCCGGCGGCAGCTCGTTGCGGAAGCGCTCCAGCACGTCCTCGCCGCGCCCGGCGTTGCGGTTGTCCTGTTCGGTGACGGTGGCTGGCACCGGGTCCGCCGGCACGCCGTCTTCCGCGCGGGCGCCACTCGGCGCCGCGGCCAGAAGGCAGAAGACCGCCAAGGCGGACGCTGCGCGCAGGCCGGCATCGCGAGGCCCCATCCCAAAGGATATGCGCGGCCGCAAAGCCTGCGATGGGGATGGATCGCCCCCTCTCAACGCCGAAGACGTTTCGAGGGACGCCGGGAGCCGTTCGTCGGATGAATTATGATGCACGAAAAATTAGTCCTGCATTGTCTTCGCGCTGGGCTTCGTCGTTGACCGCGGACAGTAAGGCAAATTGCGGCCTGAAGCGTGTGCGACATCGTTGAGACAAAGGCGCTCATAAATTTATCAATTGAACGCCGGCCAGAATCGGATACGCGAAGCGAAAGTATATAAGAAAAAATTCTCCCCGCGATAGCCTCCGTTCCCCGCCGTGACAAATTTATGGCGGAAGCACTTAGAAATTCCAATCGAAAGGGGGGTCGTTAATATCCTGCGGCGTGAACGACGCGAATGTTTAGCGTGTGTTTTTCGTATGCGCGAGGGAGCCTTTTCCGTGTTCTGCCGTTTTGCTGCATTGATCGTCTTGCCACGACATCGCCGCAAACGGCCCTCAGGCTCAAATCGGACCTTACAAGAAACCCAATAACGCAGAATGGAACGAAGGGGACTCTGATCGACTCGGCTGGTTGTGGGAGGCTGGCCGTTTTGGGATTGCAAAAAGAGTGACGATAACGGCCGGAGAGCATGAACAATTCCAGGACGCACACCATTCCCATGACGCAGGATGACGAGAAATGGAAGCCAAGCCAGAAGATGCGAACGCTGACCCTCATATCCTCTTCGTCGAAGATGACGATTTCTTCCGTGAAATAACGACGCAGAACCTGAAGGATTCGGGTTTCAACGTGGTCGGCTTCGACCGCGGCGTCACCGCGCTCAAGTACTTCCGGGAAGGCGGCACGGCGCAGCTCGCCCTGCTCGACTGGAAGCTGCCCGCCATCTCGGGCATGGAGCTCTTCCGCATGCTCCGTCAGGAAAACATCGAGATCCCGACGATCTTCCTGACGTCGCTCAGCGGATCGGTCTACGAGGAGACCGCCCTGAAGAACGGCGCGGCGGACTTCATCGACAAGACCCGCAGCTTCACGATCCTGCTGAGCCGTATTCACTCGGCGCTGAACGGCTTCAACGGCCTGCCGAAGGTCGTGACGCCGCTGGCGCCCGCGCAGATGTTCAGCATCGGCCACCTCGAGCTCGACACCAGCTCCAACCGGGCCTTCTGGAAGAAGCAGCTGATCAACCTGACGCTCGCCGAATTCCGGATCGTCTACCAGATGGCGTCGAACGCCGACCACGACCTCTCGCACCGGAAGATCTACGACACCGTGCGCGGAGAAGGCTTCATTGCCGGCGACGGCGCGCACGGCTACCGCTCGAACGTGCGGACCTTCATCAAGCGCATCCGCCAGAAGTTCTGCGAGGCCGACGACCAGTTCAACCGCATCGCGACCTACTCGGGATTCGGCTACCGCTGGCTCGGCGAGCAGGTAGAGACGCAGACTGAGGAAATCCAGGCCGAAGCGGCGGACGGCATCGAAATCGTCTCCGAGACCGAGTGACCCGGCGCGCCATGCCGGCGCCGCCGGGCTTTCGCACCATTGCCCCCTTGCGCGAGGCGTCGATGAGACTGGCCTTTCAAGCGGATTGCGGCGATTGACGGCTCTGCGGCAACGCCTCGCTCCGTTCTTCGAGCTGCAAGACGTCGCGACGGCGCGCTGGCTACCCATGGAAGGCCTGCGCGGCTTCGCCGTCGGCCTCGTTTTCTTCGTGCATTACGCGACCTTGGCCGAGCCTTTCGTCCTCGGCGGCGACCGCGCTCCCGCCCTCTGGCTTTCGGCCCTGCACGAGCTCGGCAATGTCGGCGTCGACCTTTTCTTCGTGCTCAGCGGCTTCCTGATCTACAAGGCCTGCATTCAGCGCCCGCTCGACATCCGGCGCTACGCCTACCGGCGCGTCGAGCGCATCTACCCGACCTTCCTCGTCGTGCTCGCCATCTACCTGGCCCTGATGCTGCTGATGCCCAGCGCCAGCAAGCTGCCGGACGGCGCTGCCGCGCAGGCCCTGTACATCGCGGCGAACGTGCTGCTGCTGCCGGGCATGCTCTCCATCACGCCGATCATCCTGGTCGCCTGGTCGCTCAGCTACGAGGCCTTCTACTACATCCTGGCGCCGCTCGCGGTGGCCGCGCTGCGCATGCGCGCCTGGCAAGCCGGCCAGCGCTTCGCCTTCTTCCTCGCCGTCTACCTCGTCATGATCGGCATGGAACTGGCCGGCCTCGGCACGCATTTCCGCCTGTCGATGTTCCTCGGCGGCATGGCGCTCTACGAGTTCGCCTACCACCTGCGCGGCGTACGCGAGGGACAGGCGGACTGGCCGCGCGACGCTGCCAGCCTGGCGCTCGTCGCCCTCGCCTTCGCCTACTACGTGGCCCTGGCGGACGCGCCCGTGGCGGTGCCGAGCGCCTTGAACGGCGCCCTGCCCGCCTTCACGCGCACCGTGGCCCTGAACGTCGCCTTCGTGACTCTGGTCTATCGCAGCGTCTTCACGCCCGGCCTGGCGGCGGGGCTCTTCTCATGGACGCCGCTGCGCTGGCTCGGCAACATGAGCTATTCCTTCTACCTGCTGCACGGCCTAGCCTTGCAGGCCTTCTTCCTGCTGTTCGGCAAGCTCATGCCGGTGCAGGGCGGCGGCGCGGGGCTGTTCCTGCTGCTGCTGGCGCCCGCCTTCGCGGCCAGCCTGGCGCTGACCTTGCCAATCTATCTACTAGTGGAAAAGCCGCTTTCCTTGAGCCCGACGGCCAAGCCAGCGCGCGGCAAGCTGGACAACACGACGCAGATCGAAGTGCCCTGAAGGGCCGCGGGCGGCCGCTTCAGGGCAGGTCGGATCAGACTTCGGCCGTGAGGCCGGCCTTCTCGATGCCGGCGACGCCGCAGGCTTCGTCATTGTCGGAGGTGTCGCCGCTGACGCCGACGGCGCCGATGATGAGGCCTTCCTTCGACTTGATCAGCACGCCGCCGGGGACCGGGATGAGCCGGCCGCCGGACGCGCCGACCGCGGCGTTGATGAAGGCCGGGCGCTCTTCCGCCATCTTGCCCAGGGTGCGCGACGAACGGCCCATGCCGAGCGCGCCATAGGCCTTGCCGAAGGCGATGTCGAAGCGCAGCAAGCCGCACTCGTCTTCCTTCTTGACGGTCTTGAGGCCGCCGGTCTCGTCAATGACGACGACCGTCAGCGGCGTCATGTTCTTGCTCCGCCCGAAGGAGAGCGCGGTGTCAGCGATTATGGAGGCTTGGGCCAGAGTGAGCTTGGTCATGCTGATTATCCATTGTTAGCCGTTCATCACGATTCCGGACTGCGCCGGAACGTGGCGCAGGACGCTTTCGAGCGCGGATAATGGCGTAAAAGCCCCCGTCACGCCACCCAGAGAACGGCTTTCGACGGCGATCGACCATTTCATGTCCGCGCCCTCCACGCTGATCTCATGGCGCATCGTCCCCAGCCCCGGCTCGGAAACGATCAAAGAGCGCGTCCGGTCAAAGCCCAGGCCGGCCAAGGCGACCGCCGCATGGACGTTCACGTTGCGCGGGAATTTCTGTGTTGCCTCGCGCGTGGAGCCGTCGAACACCACTCCGGCGCTGTCCGGCGGCAGGCCCATGCTCTGCGGGCTCTTGATCGTGCGGATGGTGACGGCGGACAGGATCGAGCGGGCGGCAGCGATGCCGTCCAGGCCGATGATCGCGCCGTGCGGCACGAACAGGCAGGTGCCGCTCGCCTTGGCCAGCGCATCGGCCGCGTCGTGGAAAGCCTGGTCCGCCAGCGGCGTGAGGGAGAAGGCGAGCAGATTGCGCCCCTTCAACACGAGGGGGGTCGCGGCTTTCATCACGTCCGGCATCGCCGCCTCGACGACGAGGTCGACATCCAGCTCGACAGCCCGTTCGACGTCGGTCAGCACCTCGACCTTGTTCGGCAGCCAGGCGCGCGCCTTGTTCGCGTCGCGCGTGCAGACCCACGCGAGTTCGAGATCGGCACGCGCCTGAGCCGCGTCGGCGATCGCCTTGCCGATGGTGCCGGCGCCGATGAGACCGATCTTCAAGGGCTTCTTGGACTCTGCCGCCATGGATTTCACCTTGCCGTTAAAGCGCTGCGGGGCGGCCCATGAGGCCGCCCCGCCTGCGTGACGATGGAGACGCGCCGCTTACTTGCGGCGGGCGTCCTGGTAGGTCTTGATCACGTCGTTGATGGCCTTCTCCCCACTGTCGAAGGAGACGGCGACGTATTTGTCGAGGTTGTTGAAGTCCGGCATCGAATCCAGGTGCTTCGGGTCGGGCTTCACGTCCTTGCGCATGGAGAAAGCGGAGGTCGTGTTGAACTTCGCCCATTCCCGCACGTAGGTCTCCTGCCCTTCCTTGCTGAGCAGCCAGTTGACGAACACCGTCGCCGCTGCCTTGTGCGGGGCGTTCTTCAGCACGCTGATGCCGCGCGAGTGCATGTAGCCCGACGACGGCAGCGGCTTAAGGTTCTCGCACCCGCCTTCCTTCTGGCATTCGGTCATCACGTTCTCGGTCACGCCGATGCCCACGACCATGCCGCCGCGCAGGACGGACATGGTGTTCTGGCGGTCGTTCTCGTTGAACTGCGGCTGCTGCTCGGTCAGCAGGCTCTTCACGAAGTCCAGGCTCTTGTCCTTGGCGATGCCGGCCAGCATCATCGTGCCGCTATGCGGGCGCGACGGCGCACGGATGGCGATCTTGCCCTTCAGGCTCGGATCGAGGAGCTGGTCCTCGGTGAGAGTGCCGCCCGGCACCAGCTTGGAATTGTAGATGCCGAGATTCTGCAGATAGTTGGTGTGGATGAAGACGTAGGGCCCGCGATCCGAGGTGTAGAGGAACTTCGGATTCTGCCAGTTCGACATGTCCGTGACTTCGGGCAGCAGGAGGTAGTCCGTCATCTTCTCCAGTCCGCCGGCGGGCAGCAGCACCGAATTCATGTTCGACGCGGTCGCCCACCAGGCGTCCCAGGCGAACACACCGTTCTTCTGCTCGGTCAGCAGGCGCTCCGCGACATCGCTCGGATTGATGAGCGTGACCTGCACCTTGATCTTCGGATACTTCTTCTTGAAGGCGGCAATGGCCCCGTCGTAGCCCTCGTTGGGCTGCACGATCAGGTTGAGGTCCTGGCCTTCCGAATCCTTCAGGGCCTTGTCCCAGTCGCTCTTCCAGTCGGCCATGGCGGCATGGGCGCTGCCGGCGACGCCGATCGCGACGGCCAGGCAGGCCGAAATGAAACTCCTGCGGTGCATCATGGTCATCTCCCTCGGTTGAATGATTGTTTGGTCGCAAGCTTGAACTGGACGGTCTTGATCAGCCGTTTTTCGCGATGCCGACGCCGTAGCGGTTGCTGAAGAACTTCGCGACGAGCGCCGCGACGACGGTGATGATGAGGATGAGCAGCCCGACGATGGTCGCCGGCTCGAAGCGGCCCGAATCGAGATAGACGAGCTGCAGGATCGACAGCGGCTGATTGGGCCCGGTGCCGAGCATGGCGATCACGCCGACAGCGGCGACCGCCGTGGCGAAGGTCTGCAGGCCGACGATGATGACGGAGGGCATGACCAGCGGAATGACGATCTTCCAGAAGGTATAGAGCCGCGATCCGCCGCTCGCCCAGGAAGCCTCTTCCAGCTCGGCGTTGAGTTGCAGCAGGTTGTTCTTCACGAGCTGGACGCCGACCGTGACGTTGGCGAGCACGACGGCGATGATGAGCACCCAGATCGTGCCGTAAATCGGCCGGAAGACCGGCGTGCCGACGAACATCTGCAGGAAGCCCAGGCTGATGACGATGCCGGGGATCATCGTCGGCAGCCAGGTCAGGAAGTCCAGCAGGCCGCGGCCGAAATAGCGCGTCTTGACCGAGACGTAGGCGACGACCGAGAACAGCACCATGCCGACGGCGGCCGAGCCGAGGCCGAGCGACAGGCTGTTGATCAGGGACTGCTTGAGGTCCTGGCGGGACAACGCGGCGATCCAGTGGCGCGTCGTCCACGGGTTCGGCAAATCGAACATGCCGAAGATCTTCATGAAGCTGCCGAAGACCAGGACGACCAGCGGCACCACCGTCATGACCAGAACCAGCAGCATCAGCAGCCAGAAGATCGGCCATTTCCAGCCGCCGAGGTCCTGCAGGCGCAGGCTGAACTTGCCGCCGACGGTCGAATGGCTGTGCTTGTTGCCGTACCAGTGCTGGGCCAGCACGAAGGGAATGATGATCGTCACGAACAGGATCGACATCACGCTGGCGATGCCATAGAGCGGCGGTTCCTGCTTCATGACGCGGTAGATCAGCGTCGAATAGACGTCGATGTTCGCCGGCGGCCCCAGGATCAGCTCGATCTCGAAGGCGTGCATCGAGCGGATCATGCCCAGCAACATGACCATGACGATGGTCGGCAGCATGATCGGCACGACGATGCGCGTCAGCGTCTTCAGCATGTTCGCGCCGCAGGCGCGCGAGCTTTCCTCCAGCGCCGAGTCCATGTTGCGCAGCGCCGGGACCAGCAGGAACACCTTCACCGGCAGCACGCCGGTAACGAGATGGACCCAGATGATGCCCCACCAGGAGAACACGTCAAAGACGGACCCATGGATGAAGGGGAACAGCTCATGCAGCCACATGTTGAGCAGGCCGCCCTTGCCGCCTGCCAGCAGCACCCAGGCCATCGTCACCGGCAGCGACGGCATGAAGAGCGCGATCCAGAAGCCGACCTCGATCCAGCCGCGGCCGGGCAGGTTCGTCCGCGCGATCACCCAGGCGATGCCGACGCCGAAGATCAGTGCCAGGAACTGGCGCGTGAAGCTGAGGGAAAGCGTGTTCCAGAAGGCAGAGGCCATCTGGTCGTTGTGGAAGGCCTCCAGCCAGTTGCCGAAGCCGGTCGTCGTCTCGCGGCCCAGCGCGCCGATCTGAAAGCTCGTCACCACCAGGGTTCCGAGCGGATAGATCACCAGGAAGCCGATCACCGCGATGAGCAAGACATAGAGGAACGTCCCGACCTGCAGGCGGCCCATCGCCGACGTCTCGTCTTGCGGCATGGCGGCGGCTGTCATTCGGCCGCTCCCGTCGCCGGCCAGAGCTGCAGCCGTTCCGGCGGGAAGCTCAGCGACACCGCCTGCCCTTCCTGCCAGTCGTCGTCGCAGGGCAGAAAGACGTTGGCGATGGCGCCGGACGGCAGGCGGATCGAGGCTTCGTAGCGGTCGCCGATGAAGAGCAGCGTCAATATCTGCGCCGCCAGCGCGTCCTGGGTCCTCTCCGCCTGGTCGAGCCAGGGCTTGATCTTCACATGCTCGGGCCGGATGCCGGCGACGCAGAGGCTGCCGGCGGACGCGCCCCGCGTGTGGTCGGCCCCCGCGACGCGGCAAAGCGCGCCTTCGGCTAGCTCGACCATGGCGGACTCGCCGTGGCGCGAGGCCAGCTTGCCCTGGAACAGCAGGGTGCGGCCCAGGAAGTCGCGGGCCGCCGCCGTCTGCGGATGGTAATAAAGCTCCTTGGGCGCGCCGACCTGCTCAATGTGGCCGGCGCGCATGACCGCGATGCGGTCCGACAGCGCCAGGGCTTCCGACTGGTCATGCGTGACGAACAGCACGGAAATGCCGAGCCGGCGCTGCAGCAGCTTCAGCTCGGAGCGCATCTGGTCGCGCAGCTTCGCGTCCAGGTTGGAGAAGGGCTCGTCCATCAGCAGCAGGTCGGGCCCGAACACGAGGCCGCGCGCCACGGCGACGCGCTGCATCTGGCCGCCCGACAGCTTCGTGCCGGGACGGTTCGCGAAGCCGGCCAGGCCGACCAGGTCGAGCACCTTCTCGACCTCTTGGCGAATCTCGTCCGCCTTGCGATGCCGGATCTTCAGCGGATAGGCGACGTTGCCGAACACGTCCATGTGCGGCCAGATGGCGTAGGACTGAAACACCATGCCCATGTCGCGCTTTTCCGGCGAGACGTAGACCTTGCTCTCCGGCGCGTCGACCAGCCGATCCTTGAACCAGATCTTGCCGCTCGTCGCACGTTCCAGGCCGATGGCGAGGCGCAGCGTCGTCGTCTTGCCGCAGCCAGAGGGGCCGAGCAGCGTCAGGATTTCTCCGCGGCAAAGGTCGAGGTCAGTGCTCTCGAGCGCCAGCACGGAGCCATAGCGCTTCTGCACGCCCCGCATCCGGAGGATGCAGTCCTCCGTGCCTTCGCTCTCTGTCCGCTCGCTTGCCACGCTCTCTGTCCTTCTCTAGGAATTTTTGCCGGTCAGGCTTCGATCAGGGCGATGGTGCGCTCCGGCGCGAAGCAGAGCGTCACGGCGTCGCCTGGCACGATAGGCTGCACGAAGGGCGTGCGCACGAGCAATTCCTTCTCGCCGGCCATCACCACATATTCGACGATCTCGCCGAGGT
>DASYCO010000039.1:0-8192 GCA_036500145.1 Alphaproteobacteria bacterium
CCTGCTGATCGACCGCGCCGTGGCGCGCGACGACGCCGACAAGCATTTCGAGGCGATCGACGACCTCAACGTCGCCATCGAAGAAGCGCCGGACCGTGCCGAGGCCTGGCTCTACCGCGCCGCCGCCTATCGCCATGTGGAGAGCTTCGACCTCGCGCTCGATGACGCCAACCGCGCCGTGGCGCTGTCTCAGCGCAGCCCGGAGGCCCTGTTCGAGCGCGCGCAGATCAAGGAGCTGCGCAAGGACATCCCGGGCGCCCGCGCCGACCTGCAGTCGGTGATCAAGCTGGCGCCCAGGAGCATCCAGGCCCAGGAAGCCGCGAAGCGCCTCAAGACGCTGGGACAGGCGACGTCGAAGCCGCCCACGGCATCTCCGCCGGCCGCCGCGCCGCCGGCGAAGAAGCCCTGACGGCGCGCCGCCCGGCGACTTGCCCGGCGCCCCTTACTTGCTAGGGGCTAGCGTGACCGTCGCCTGCAGCACCAGCTTCTGCGCCACCGCCACGTCGCCGCCGCCGCCGCCGAAGGACTTCTCGGCGGGTGCTGCGGCCATCATCGGCGACATCGCATCGGCCATCATCGGGCGCGGCATCGGCACCTGCATGAAGTCGACGCGCGCGACGCGGTAGACGCGCTCCGGCCAGGTCTTGGCGGCCTGCTCGGCCTCCTGCTTGGCCTGGGCGTAGATCTTGGCGCGCAGCGTGGCCAGCGTCGCCTCGCGCTCTTCCAGCGTCGGCGTGAACTGGGTCGTTGCGATGCGCAGCTGCAGGCCGGGCTGGCTCAGGGACTTGGCGCGGTCGTCGAGGCCGCCGAGGGACTTCTCCGGCAGGCGCGATTCGGCCGTCACGCGCCAGCGCTCGAGGCCGGCGGAATCCTGGCTGCGCGAGAACTGGCTCAGGCGCCAGTCGGCGTCGGGCGACAGCTTCTTCAGGGCGGCGAGCATCTTGTCGCGCACGCCGGAGCGGTCCTCGCCGGCGATGGCGACGTCGGCGGCGGCGACCACGCGGGCGGTCTTGGTCTCGACCCACTCTTCGGCCGAGAGCTGCAGCACGATCTCGTCGCGTGGCGGCTCGACCTGCGCCTGCGCTTGGCCGATGGCCGTCACGGCGTTCAGCAGCATGCCGAGCATCGGCGCGACAGCCGGACCGGCGGCGAGCAGGCTACGCAGGGAACGACTGGAAAAGACGCGCATGTCGGAACCTCCTCGGGGATGGGGAGCCCGATCATAGACCGCCGAACATGGTGAAACTATGACCTCCGGCAGCGCGCGCCGGAGATAGTGACGTGACGAAACGCGCGCCCCTCAGGGGCGCGCGTCACGTCGGAACCGTCAGTTCTTCAGGTACTTGGTGACGAAGGCGCGCCAGTCGTCGTCCGGCGAATCGCAGCCGATCTCGGGGTTGCGCGTCAGGCGCAGGCCGAGGCCGCCCGCCGCCCACAACGTGTCCCAGCCTTCCTCGCTGGTGAGCGCCATCGTCAGGGCGCGCGTGCGCACGCGCTTGGCGAGCCATTTCGGGATGAAGTAGAAGCCGACCAGCGCGCTGAGCAGCAGGCTGGCGCAGAAGCCGACGTAGCCGTACTCGTAGGTGTAGTTGGCGACGATGATGACGATGAAGGCGTAGGGAATGATGTTTTCCCAGCGGCTGAAGACCGGCGACTTGCGCTGGTTGAGCGTCAGGTACTTCAGGCCGAGGTTGACCTTGCCCTCGACGTAGCTCTGGAAGATGAGGCCGTAGGGGCTCTCCGGATCGTCCGGCGGCGCCGGCAGGTCTTTCGTCTCGCTCATGGGAGTCCTCAAAAGGGGAAAGCGCGGGCAGGGAAAAACGCGACGGAGATGTCCGCCGCGACGCGCCTAAAAATCCGGATCGGCGTAGTGCTTCGGCGGCGGCACGCCCGGAATGTGGTCGGCCAGAATGGGCCGGAAGGTCTTGCGCGACTTGATGCGCGCGTACCAGACGCGCGCCTCGGGATGGTCGTCCCACGGCACGTCGCCGACATAGTCGAGGCAGGAAAGATGCGAGGCTGCGGCGATGTCGGCGAGCGAGAAGTCGTCGCCGGCGAGCCAGCTGCGGCGCTCCGTCAGCCAGGCGATGTAGTCGAGGTGCATGTGGATGTTGGCGTGGCCGGCGCGGATCGCGCTCGAGTCGGGCTGGCCGAGCCCCAGGAAGCGCTTCTGGATCTTCTCGCCGACGAGGTTGACCGTCACCTCGCGCTGGAACTTGAGGTCGAACCAGGCGACCAGGCGGCGCACCTCGGCACGCTCCGCCGGGCCCGCGCCGAAGAGCGACTTGCCCTTGGCGGCCGGATGGACCTCTTCGAGATATTCGCAGATGACCGAGCTGTCGACGACGGTGGTGCCGTCCTCTTCGACCAGCACGGGGACCTGCCCCGCTGGGTTCATGCCGAGAAACTCGGGGCGGCGTTCCCACGTCTTCTCGACCTTCATGTCGAACTCCAGGCCTTTCTCGGCCAGGACGATGCGGACTTTGCGGCAGAAGGGGGAAAGCCAAAGATGATAAAGGCGGCGCATGGGCGGCTAATCTAACGAAAGCTTCGCCGCAGTCCAAGGGCGCAGCGACGGTTTCATCGTAACTATTCCGCCAGCTGCGGGCGCTGGACGCGCCGCGCCCAGAACAAGACGGGTACGCCGACCGCCAGGACGCCGACGCCGATCAGGGCATGGACGCCGGTGTAGGCGAGGCTGGCATGCAGCATGTAGAGCGCCGTGGCGCAGAAAATCAGCGGCGTGACGGGGTAGAGCGGCACGCGAAACGGCAGCGCTGCGCCCTTGTCGCGGGCGCGGAAGACGAACAGCGACGCCGCCGTCAGCAGCAGGAAGAGCCAGAAGACCGGGGCGGTGTATTCGACCATGGCGACGAAGTCGCGCCCCGTCAGCGCGCCGAGACCGACGAGGGCGAGCGAGATGGCGCCCTGCGCCAGCAGCGCGTTGACCGGCGCCTTGGCCCGCTCGTCCCAGCGGCCGAGCCAGCCGAGCGCCGGGAAATCGCGGCCGAGGGCGTAGTTGGTCCGCGCCCCGGTGAAGATCGTGGCGTTGACCGTGGTGAGCGCCGCCAGCAGCACCAGCAGGCTGAGAAACACCTCGCCGGCGCGTCCGAGCAGCGCCTGCATCAGGTCGGCGCCGATGGCCTCGGATTTCTTCATGCCTTCGAAGCCGAGCACATGCAGGTAGGCGAGGTTGGCCAGCAGATAGAGCGCAGTGACCGCCGCCAGCCCGATGACGACGATGCGCACCATGTTGCGCTGCACGTCCTTGATCTCGGCGGAGAGATAGGCCGCCTCGTTCCAGCCGCCATAGGTCAGCAGCACGAAGACCATGGCCAGCCCGATACCCGCCCCTGAGGCGTCCATCGGCGCAGCGGCGGCCGGCGCGCCCTCGTGGCTGAGGCCGATGGCGATGGCGGCGACGAGCATCAGGATGGTGGCGATCTCCAGCAGCTTCTGCGCCGACTTGCTTTGCAGCGTGCCGAAGACGTTGAGGCCGGTGAGCAGGACCACTGTCGCCGCGGCGTAGATTTCCGGGCCGTGCGGCCCGAGCGGCAGCAGGCGCGCCGCATAGTCGCCGGTGAGGAAGGCGACGAGCGCGATGGCGCCGGTCTGGATCACCGTCATGCGGGCCCAGGCGAAGAGGAAGCCGACCGACGCGCCGTAGGCCTTGGAGAGGAAGTGGTATTCGCCGCCGGCGTCCGGATGGGCGCTGCACAGCTCGGCGTAGCAGAGCGCGCCGATGACCGAGACGACGCCGCCCGCCAGCCAGAGCAGCAGCATCATGGCCGGGCTGCCGGCCGCGCCGGCGACCAGGGACGGCAATTTGAAGATGCCGATGCCGATCACCATGCCGACGACGATGGCGATGCCGTCGAATGCCGAGAGCGTGGGTCGCGGTCGGGCCGAGAGATTCTGGGTCATGCAGAAGCTCGCCTTTGCCGAAAGGTACGCTTGTCGGGAGACTGGGTCGGGGAGACTGGTAGCCGCAGGCTAGTCGTTCGCGCGTCGCGGCCCCATGGATCGTCCACGGGGCCGCGGCGGCGGATTTGGTCAGGCGCGCTTCGGGTTCTTCTCGGCCTCTTCGCGCGCCAGCAGGGCGGCCAGCTCGTTCGGCACGACATGCCAGAACTTGCCGATCTGCCGGCTCCAGTCGTTGAGCAGCCGCTCGGCGAAGCGCGACTGCGTGCTGCGCACATGCTCCTCGACGAGGGCGCGCAGCTTGTCGGCCCACTGGCCGGGCACCACGCGCTGAACCGTCAACGTCTCCTTGTTGACGCGGTTCATGAAGCTCTCGTCCTCGTCGTAGACGTAGGCCATGCCGCCGGTCATGCCGGCGCCGAAGTTATGGCCGACGGCGCCGAGGATCACCGCAGTGCCGCCCGTCATGTATTCGCAGCCGTTCGAGCCGCAGCCCTCGACCACCGCCTCGGCGCCCGAGTTGCGCACGGCGAAGCGTTCGCCGGCCTGGCCGGCCGCGAAGAGGCTGCCCGCCGTGGCGCCGTAGAGCACCGTGTTGCCGATGATCGTGTTGCGGTTGCTGACCAGCGACGAGGAGGCGAGCGGACGCACCACGATGATGCCGCCCGACAGGCCCTTGCCGACGTAGTCGTTCGAATCGCCGAACACCTCGATGCGCAGGCCCTGCACGGCGAAGGCGCCGAGCGACTGGCCGGCGGTGCCGCGCAGGCGCACGGTGACCTGGCCGGGCGCCAGGCCGTTCATGCCGAAGCGCCGCGTGATCTTCGACGACAGCTTGGTGCCGATCGCGCGCTGCGTGTTGCGCACATTGTAGGCGAGCTGCATCTTCTCGCCGCCCTCGAGGGCCGGCTTGGCGTCGACGATCATCTGCGCGTCGAGCGTCTCGGGCACTTCGTTGCGCTCGTTCTCGCCCATCGGGCAGAAGCGCGGGAACTCGCCCGGGTCGGCCTGGGCCAGGATCGGGTTGAGGTCGAGGTCGTCGAGATGCGCCGAGCCGCGGCTGATCTGCGTCAGCAGGTCGGTGCGGCCGATGATCTCCTCGATCGAGTGCACGCCGAGCGAGGCGAGGATCTCGCGCACTTCCTCGGCGACGAAGCTAAAGAGGTTCACGACCTTCTCCGGCGTGCCGGTGAACTTGGCGCGCAGCGCCTCGTCCTGGGTGCAGACGCCGACCGGGCAGGTGTTGGCATGGCACTGACGCACCATGATGCAGCCCATGGCGACGAGCGACACCGTGCCGAGACCGAATTCCTCGGCGCCGAGCATGGCGGCGACGACGACGTCGCGGCCCGTCTTGAAGCCGCCGTCGACGCGCAATTTAATCCGATGGCGCAGGCGGTTGAGCGTCAGCACCTGGTTCACTTCCGACAGGCCCATTTCCCAGGGCAGGCCGGCATACTTGATCGAGCTCTGCGGCGACGCGCCAGTGCCGCCGGAATGTCCGGCGACCAGGATCACGTCCGCCTTCGCCTTGGCGACGCCGGCGGCGATGGTGCCGATGCCGGTCTGGGCGACGAGCTTCACCGTGACCTTCGCCTCGGGGTTGATCTGCTTCAGGTCATAGATGAGCTGGGCGAGATCTTCGATCGAGTAGATGTCGTGGTGCGGCGGCGGCGAGATCAGCGTGATGCCGGGCGTCGCGTGGCGCAGCTTGGCGATCATGCTGCTGACCTTGAGGCCGGGCAGCTGGCCGCCCTCGCCGGGCTTGGCGCCCTGGGCGACCTTGATCTCCAGCTCGCGGCAGTTCGTCAGGTATTCGGCGGTGACGCCGAAGCGGCCCGAGGCGACCTGCTTGATCGCCGAGGAGGCGTTGTCGCCGTTCGGCTTCAGCTTGTAGCGCGCCGGATCCTCGCCGCCCTCGCCCGAGTCGGACTTGGCGCCGATGCGGTTCATGGCGATGGACAGCGTCTCGTGCGCCTCGGGGCCGAGGGCGCCGAGCGAGATGCCGGGCGCCACCAGGCGCTTGCGGATCTCGGTGATCGACTGCACCGAATCGAGCGGCACGTTCTTCAGGCCCTGCTTGAAGTCGAGCAGGTCGCGCAGCGCGATGGGACGGTTCGGGTTGCGGCAGGCTTCCGAGAACTTCTTGTAGGTGGCGTAGGAATCGGTGGCCACCGCCTGCTGCAGCATGTGCATCGCCGGGCCTTCGAGCGCGTGGCTCTCGCCCGACTGGCGGAACACGTAGAAGCCGCCGACCGGCAGCGAGGCTTGCTCATCGCTGTAGGCGCGGCCGTGCGTCTCCAGCGCCTTGCGCTGGATGCCCGACATGCCGAGGCCCGAGATGCGCGAGGTCATGCCCGGGAAGAAGTCGGCGACCAGCGAGCGCGACAGGCCGATGGCCTCGAAGTTGTAGCCGCCGCGATAGGACGACAGCACCGAGATGCCCATCTTCGACATGATCTTGAGCAGGCCCTGGTCCATGGCCTTCTTGTAGTGCTTCACGCACTCCTCGAGGGTCAGGCCCGGGAACAGCCCGCGGCGGTGGCGGTCGGCGATGCCTTCCTCCGCCAGGTAGGCGTTCACCGTGGTCGCGCCGACGCCGATCAGCACGGCGGCGTAATGCACGTCGAGGCATTCGCCCGAGCGCACGTTGAGCGAGGTGAAGGTGCGCAGCTGCTGGCGCACGAGATGCGTGTGCACGCCGCCCGCCGCCAGGATCATCGGGATGGCGATGCGGCTCTCGCTCACCGCCTTGTCGCTGAGGACGACATGGACGCAGCCGCCGCGGATGGCGTCTTCCGCCTCGCGCTGGACGCGAGCGATGGCGTCGCGCAGCCCGTTGTCGCCGCTGTCGACCGCGAAGGTGCAGTCGATCTCGACCACGTCCTTGCCCATGTAGGCGCGCATGGCGGCGAACTCGGCGTTGCCGAGGATCGGCGATTCGAGCTGCAGCAGCTTGGTCTGGCTCGCATCCTCGTCGAGGATGTTGCCGAGGTTGCCGAGCCGGGTCTTCAGGCTCATCTGGTACTGCTCGCGCAGGCTGTCGATGGGCGGATTGGTGACCTGGCTGAAGTTCTGGCGGAAGTAGTGGTGCAGGCCGCGGTAGCGCTTCGACAGCACCGCGAGCGGCGTGTCGTCGCCCATCGAGCCGACGGCCTCCTTGCCGTCCTCCGCCATCGGATGGAGGATCAGCTCGAGGTCTTCGAGCGACAGGCCGGCGGCGAGCTGGCGCGTGCGCAGCTCCTCGCGCGTGAACTCGGGCTTGGTGTCGCCGTGCGCCTTGATCAGGCTGTCGAGCGGCGTGATGTTGTTGACCCAGTCGCCGTAGGGGTGGCGCGACGAGAGCAGGTCCTTCAGCTCGCTGTCGTTGTAGAACTTGCCGCCTTCCGACAGGTCGAGGCCGATCATCTCGCCGGGGCCGACGCGGCCCTTCTCGACGATGTTCGCCTCCGACACCGGGACCATGCCCGATTCCGAGCCGACGATCAGCAGGCCGTCGCTGGTGAAGGTGTAGCGCAGCGGACGCAGGCCGTTGCGGTCCATGCCGGCGACGACCCAGCGGCCGTCGGTCGCGGCGATCGCGGCCGGGCCGTCCCACGGCTCCATGACGCAGTTGCAGTAGCTGAAGAAGTCCTTGTGGGCCTGCGGGATCTCCGTCTTGTGCGCCCACGAGTCGGGGATGAGCATGCTCTTGGCCATCGGCGCCGAGCGGCCGCCGCGCACCATCACCTCGAACACGTTGTCGAGCGCCGCCGAGTCGGAGCCGCCAGCCTGCACGACCGGCTTCAGGTCCTCGCCGTAGTCGCCGAAGGCGCCAGCGACCATGCGCGGCTCGTGGCTCTTCATCCAGTTGACGTTGCCGCGCAGCGTGTTGATCTCGCCGTTGTGGGCGAGCATGCGGAAGGGCTGCGCCAAGCGCCAGTTCGGGAAGGTGTTGGTCGAGTAGCGCTGGTGGAAGATGGCGAAGTTCGACACGAAGCGCGGGTCGAGCAGGTCGGGATAGAACTCGTCGATCTGCTCGGCGAGGAACAGGCCCTTGTAGATGACCGAACGGCAGCTGAACGAGCAGATGTAGAAGTCGTTGATATGCTCGGCCAAGGCCGCCCGCTCGATACGGCGGCGGATGATGTAGAGGTCGAGCTCGAACTGATCGGCGCCGGTGCCCGGGTTCGAAGCGATCATGATCTGCTCGATCTCGGGACGCGTCGCGTTGGCCTTGTCGCCGATGACGGCGGTGTTCACCGGCACCTGGCGCCAGCCGTAGATCGAGT
>DASYCO010000040.1:0-30398 GCA_036500145.1 Alphaproteobacteria bacterium
GGCCCTCGTGCTGCTCGGCAAGCTGCCGCGCGCCGTCGTCCGCCCGCCGCTCGCCAGGATCGGCAAGCCCGAGGTCGACCGCATCGCTCAGGCCCTCAAGGCCGCAGGCATGCTCCAAGACAGCAAGATCAACAACGCCGCCTAGGCTGGGACGCGCGGGCATCGGCAACGATGCCCGCGCGTCCCCCATAGCGCGGAATCTAGCCATTTTCCGCATTTTGCTCCATGCAGGACGGGCCCATTCCGTCTAGAATTGCCTCAACCGCGCCACTCCACGAGCGCGGCAGTAACGACGCATACCCAGGCGAGACGCTTCACCCATGATCTGCATGCCCAAACCGGACGAGGCGACCCTCGCGCGACGCGCGCAGATCGTCGACGCGCTGCGCCGGCTGCTGCCCGGCGAACGGGTGATCGACAGCGTCCGCGAGCGGCAGGCCTTCGAATGCGACGGGCTCAGCGCCTACCGGCAGCTGCCCATGGTCGTCGTGCTGCCCTCGACCACCGAACAAGTCGCCGCAGTCCTGCGCTTCTGCCACCGGGAAGGCATCAAGGTCGTCCCGCGCGGCGCCGGCACCTCGCTCTCCGGCGGCGCCTTGCCGCTCGCCGACGGCGTGCTGCTCGGCCTCAGCCGTCTCAATCGCGTGCTCGACATCGACGTCGCAAACCATTGCGTCGTGACGCAGCCCGGCGTCACCAACCTCGCCATCTCCGACGCGGTGCGCCATCTCGGCTTCTACTACGCGCCGGACCCGTCGAGCCAGATCGCCTGCACCATCGGCGGCAACATCGCCGAGAACTCCGGCGGCGTGCATTGCCTGAAATACGGGCTGACGACCAACAACATCCTCGGCATCGAGATCGTCACCATCGAGGGCGAGGTCATCCGCCTCGGCGGCAAGCAGTTCGATTCGCCGGGCTACGACCTGCTCGGCCTCATGACCGGATCGGAAGGGCTGCTCGGCGTCGTCACGGAGGTCACCGTGCGCATCCTGCCCAAGCCGCCGACGGCGCGGGCCCTGCTCATCGGCTTTCCCAGCGTGGAACAGGCCGGCCAATGCGTCGCCGACGTCATCGCGGCGGGCATCATCCCCGGCGGCATGGAGATGATGGACAAGCCCGCCGTCCACGCCGCCGAAGCTTTCGTGAAGGTGGGCTACCCGCTCGACGTGGAGGCGCTGCTCATCGTCGAGCTCGACGGCTGCGCCACGGAAGTCGACGACCTCATCGGCCGGGTCGAGGCAATCTCCTCCGCCAATGGCGCCAGCTCGACGCGCATCAGCACGACCGAAGCCGAGCGGCTCGCCTTCTGGGCAGGCCGCAAGGCCGCTTTCCCCGCGGTGGGGCGCATCTCGCCCGACTACTACTGCATGGATGGCACGATTCCCCGCAAGGCGCTGCCTCGGGTGCTGGCCGGCATCCGCGAGATGTCGGAGAGATACGGCCTCGGCGTCGCCAACGTCTTTCATGCCGGGGACGGCAACCTGCATCCGCTCATCCTCTACAACGCCAACAACCCCGGCGAGCTCGAACGCACCGAGGCCTTCGGCGGCGACATCCTTAAGCTTTGCGTCGAAGTCGGCGGCGTGCTGACCGGCGAGCATGGCGTCGGCGTCGAGAAGCGCGACCTGATGGACGTCATGTTCAGCGCCGTCGACCTGAACCAGCAGCAGCGCGTGAAATGCGCCTTCGACGCGCAAGGGCTGCTCAATCCCGGCAAGGTCTTCCCGACGCTGCATCGCTGCGCCGAACTGGGCCACATGCATGTGCATGGCGGGCAAGTGCCGCATCCCGACCTGCCTCGCTTCTGACCGGCCATGACGTCGCTTCGCCCCGAAAGCCTGAAGGACCTGCAGGACATCGTCATCGACGCCGCCGCCCATGGCCGCCCGATGGAGATCCGCGGCGGCGGCAGCAAGCGCGGGCTCGGCCAGCCGACGGCCCCGGACAGCCGCCTCGAACTGGACGGCCTGAGCGGCATCGTCAGCTACGATCCGGCGGAACTGGTGCTGACCGCACGGGCCGGCACGCCCTTGGCCGAGATCGAGGCGCTTCTCGCCGACAAGCGGCAGCTGCTCGCCTTCGAGCCGCCGACTTGGCGAAAGCTGCTCGGCAGCGATGCGCGAACGCCGACCTTGGGCGGCACTCTGGCCTGCAACATGAGCGGCCCCCGGCGCATCAAGGCCGGCGCGGCGCGCGACCATTTCCTCGGCTTCACCGCCGTGAACGGCTTCGGCGAGAGCTTCAAGGCCGGCGGCCAGGTGGTGAAGAACGTCACCGGCTACGACCTCTCGAAGCTGATGGCAGGGTCCTACGGCACGCTGGCGGCCCTCGCCGAAGTTTCGATCAAGGTCATGCCGCGCCACGACGAATCCCGCAGCCTGCTGATCCTCGGCCTGGACAACGAGGCCGCCGTCGCGGCCCTGGCCGACGGCCTGAACGCGCCGCATGAGGTGTCGGCCGCGGCCCATCTGCCCCCCGCCATCGCCGCTCACTCCGCCCTGTCCGCCGCCTTTCCGGGCACGCCGATCACCGCCTTGCGCCTCGAAGGGCCGCCGTCCTCCATCGCCTTTCGCGCCCAGGCCTTGCGCGAGCTTTTTGCCGCGCGCGGACAGCTCGTCGATCTGCAGGAAGCCGAGTCCGAACGTTTTTGGCGCGAGATTTCTGAAGTGAACGATCTGCTGCCTGGGAATGACCGCGCGATCTGGCGTCTGTCCCTGCCGCCTTCCGCCAGCCCGAAGGCCATGGCGACCGTCCTGCGCGACATCGACGCCATCGGCTACTACGACTGGGGCGGCGGCCTGCTCTGGCTGTCCGTTGCGGCCCAGGCGGATGGCGGCGCTGCCGTCATTCGCGCGGCAGTGGCCTCCAGCGGCGGCCATGCGACGCTCGTACGCGCGCCCGACGCGCTGCGCGCCGCCGTGTCGGCGTTCCAGCCGCAGCCCGCCGTCCTGGCCGCCTTGACGCGCCGCGTGAAGGACAGCTTCGATCCGAAGCGTATCTTCAATCCCGGCCGCCTCTACCAGGGCATGTGAGCGGTCATGGAAACGCATTTCAGCCTCGCCCAGCTCGCCGATCCGGACATTCGCGAATCCGAGAAGATCCTGCGCGCCTGCGTGCATTGCGGCTTCTGCACCGCGACCTGCCCGACCTACACGATTCTCGGCGACGAGCTCGACAGCCCGCGCGGCCGCATCTATCTCCTGAAGGAGATGCTGGAGCAGGACGCGCCGGCGACCACGGAGGTCGTCACCCACATCGACCGCTGCCTGTCCTGCCTGTCCTGCATGACGACATGCCCGTCCGGCGTGAACTACATGCATCTCGTCGACCATGGCCGTCGGCATATCGAAGACACCTACAAGCGGCCCTGGGCCGACCGCATGCTGCGCCGGTTGCTGCGCGCCGTGCTGCCCAAGCCCGGCCTGTTCCGCCCGGCCCTGCGGCTGGCGATGCTGGCAAGGCCCCTGCGCGCGCTCCTGCCGGCGCGCTTGAAGGACATGCTCCGCATGCTGCCGGCGCACATGCCTGCGCCTTCTTCAGTCCATCGCCCGCAGGTCTTCGCCGCCGAGGGCGCCCGCCGCAAGCGCGTGGCGCTGCTGACGGGCTGCGTGCAGCAGACGCTCGGCCCGCAGATCAACGAGGCCACCGTGCGCCTGCTGACCCGCCATGGCTGCGACGTCGTCGTTCCCAAGGGCGTCGGCTGCTGCGGCGCCATCGGCCACCACCTCGGCCAGAATGCCCATGCGGACTTGAAGGCCAACATCGATGCCTGGCTGGAAGCCGGCGAGCTCGACGCCATCGTGGTGAACGCGTCAGGCTGCGGCACCATGCTGAAGGACTACGGCTTCCTGCTGCGCGAGGACGCCGCCTACGCCGGCAAGGCCGCGCGCATCTCCGCCCTCGCCAAGGACATCACCGAAGTCATGGGCGAGCTCGGCCTGCAAGCGCCGACGATCCCGACCGGCCAGCGCGTCGCCTACCAGAGCCCCTGCTCGATGCAGCACGGCCAGAAGATCAACGGCCTGCCCAAGAGCCTGCTCGCCCAGGCGGGCTTCGCCCTCGTCGACGTTCCCCAGGAACATCTCTGCTGCGGCTCCGCCGGCACCTACAACATCCTGCAGCCGACGCTCGCGGCGGAGCTCGGCGACCGCAAGGCGGCGCAAATCTCCGCCCTGCGGCCGGACATCGTGGCGAGCGGCAACATCGGCTGCATGACGCAGCTTTCGCCGCGCCTCGGCGCACCCATCGTGCATACGGTGGAACTGCTGGATTGGGCGACCGGCGGCAAGAAGCCCGACGGCCTCGCGCCCTGAGGCGCTATTCGGCCGCCATGGGCTGCGGCGGCATGCTGTCCGCGAAGCGGTTCAGCAGGGCTTGAATCTCGCTGCGGCAGGAGCCGCAGTTGGTGCCCGCGCGCAAACTGGCGCCGATGGCCGCAACGGTCCGGCAGCCGCCTTGGGCGGCAGCTCCGATCTGATTGACGCCGACGCCGAAGCAGCTGCAGACCGTCGCGCCCGGATCAGCCGCCGTCGCGCCGCCGCGCCCCGCCAGAATGGCCTGACGGCCGACCTCCGAGATGTCCTCGTCCCCGAGGCGCTCCACCAGCCAGTTGCGCGCCGCTGCCACGGGTTCGGGCGCCGTAAAGAGCGCACCGGCCAGCCGCCCATCCTTGAAGGCCGCGAAACGATGATGCCCTGCAGTACCATCACCGTAGGCGAGCATGTCCATGCCCGGCGCATCGCCGAACAGAGCCCGCGCATAATTGCCCCAGTCTTCCGGCGGCTTCACACTCGCCAGTTCGAGCCGCCAGCCCCGCGCCGCCGGCGCCAGCGCCCAGTAATCCGCCGGGATGGCGTTGGGCTTGCTCGCCAGTACGGCGAAGCCATGCCAGCCCATGGCGGCAGGCCTGATCGACACCGGCGTGAACTTCAGCTCTGGCTGGCCCGACACCGCGTCGACGTTGGGCAGCAGCAAGGCGTCCACGCGTCCCGCCGAAGCATATTGATCGGTCCAGTGCATCGGCACGAAGACCGAACCGCGCCGCTGACGTTCCGTCACCAAGGCCCGCGCCAGCATGCCGCCGCATAGGCTGCGCAGCTCGACGATGCTTGCCGCCTCAATGCCATAGGTTCGCGCATCGTCGGGATGGATCTCGGCGAAAGGCTCCGCCAGGTGGCCCATCAGCCGCGCGGTCTTGGCGGTGCGAGTCATCGTGTGCCACTGGTCGCGAATGCGGCCGGTGTTCAGCACCAGCGGATAGGCCTTGCCGACCTGCGACGCGGGTGGCGCGATCGGCGTGGCGACGAAGCGTGCGCGCCGGTCCGGCGTGAAGAAGCGTCCGTCGGCGAAGAATCGCTTTTCGCCAACCGCGCCTGATCCCCCAACCGGCAAGGGCCATTGCACGGGCGTCATCTCGTCATAGGCGGCGCGGTCGAGCGTCAGGCCGGAGATGTCGAAGTCCCGCTTGCCGTCGTTGCCGCTGCCGGAGAGGCCGGCATATTCCGCGAAGATGTCGGCAGGCGACGCGAAGTCGAAGGCCTCGCGCCAGCCCATGCGGCGCGCGACCTGGGCGAATATCCACCAGTCGGGCTTGGCCTCGCCCGGCAGCGGCAGGAAAGCCCGCTGGCGGGAAATGCGACGCTCGGAATTGGTGACGGTGCCATCCTTCTCGCCCCAGGCGGCGGCCGGCAGCAGCACATGCGCGAAGGCCGTCGTGTCGGTGCGGCGCACGACGTCCGACACCACCACGAAGGGACAGGCCGCCAACGCCGCCTTCACGGCATCGGCGTCGGGCAGGCTGTCGACCGGATTCGTGCCCGCGATCCAGATCGCCTTGATGCGCCCCTCGCCGACCGCCCTGAACAAGTCGACGGCCTTCAGGCCCGCATGGTCGGCCATCCTCGGCGCATGCCAGAAGCTCTGCACGATGTTGCGGTGCTCGGCATTGTCGAGCTCCATATGGGCCGCCAATTGGTTGGCGAGCCCGCCGACTTCGCGGCCGCCCATGGCGTTGGGCTGGCCGGTGACGGAAAACGGCCCCATGCCAGGCTGCCCGATGCGCCCCGTGAACAGGTGACAGTTGATGATCGCGTTCACCTTGTCGGTGCCATGCGACGACTGGTTGACGCCTTGGGAATAGACCGTCACCACCTGCTCGGTGGCGGCAAAGAGGTCGTAGAAGGCCCGCAGCTCCCCCTCGCCCAGCCCCGTCTCGATGGCGACGTCCGCGAGGCTCGCCGTCTCGGCCACGGCCAGGGCCGCATCGACGCCGGAAGTATGGTCGGCGACGAAGCGGGCGTCGCGCTTGCCGGCCGCCTTGAGATGGGCGAGCAGGCCATCGAACAGCGCCACGTCGGCGCCCGGCGCCAGGGGGAGGAACATGTCCGCCGCAGCCGCCGTCTGGGTGCGGCGCGGGTCGACGACGACGATCTTCATCTCCGGCCGCGCCGCCTTGGCAGCCAGCACGCGCTGGAACAGCACGGGATGGCACCAGGCGAGATTGGAGCCGACCAGCACCAGCAGATCTGCCTGCTCCAAGTCCTCGTAAGTGCCCGGCACCGTGTCGCTGCCGAAGGCGCGCTTGTGGCCCGCCACGGAGGACGCCATGCAGAGGCGCGAATTGGTGTCGATGTTGGCCGAGCCGATGAAGCCCTTCATCAGCTTGTTGGCGACGTAATAGTCCTCGGTCAGCAGCTGCCCGGACACGTAGAAGGCCACCGAATCCGGCCCATGCTCGGCCACGGTCGCGGCGAAGCGTTCCGCCACCAGGTCGAGCGCTTCGCCCCAGGCGGCGCGGCGGCCCGCCACGAGGGGATGAAGCAACCGGTCGTCGAGCGACAGCGTCTCGCCGAGCGCCGAGCCTTTGGAGCAAAGCCGGCCGAAATTGGCAGGATGGTCCGGGTCGCCGGACACCGCGACAGGTCCGACCGGATGGCCGGAACCGTCGCCGCGCGGCACGGACGCGATCACGCCGCAGCCAACCCCGCAATAGGGGCATGTGGTGCGGACCGCGCGGGACGTGCCGGTCATGCGTCGGTCAATCCACCAGGGTCGGCTGCGCGAAGCTCAGGAACAGCCGCTCCTCGATCACGCGCAGGCCGTAAGTCTTCACGCAGCCATGGTCGGCCCCCTGCGCCTCGCCGGTCTTGAGGTCGATGACCCAGCTGTGCAGCGGGCAAGTCACCGCATCGCCCATGACGATGCCCTGCGCCAGCGGCCCCTGGCGATGGGGGCAATGGTTGTCGATGGCGTAGAACTTGTCGTCCATGGTGCGGAAGATCGCGACATCGCCCTGCGGCGTCTGGACGATGCGCGCCCCTCTGTAGGGAATGTCGGCGGCAGCGCCGATCTCGACCCAATCTGCGCGCTCGGCCACGGGCGTCACGGCGACGTTCATGCCGTCACCTCGGCAAAGCCGACACGCGCCAAGGGCTGGAACTCCTGCGAATCAAGGCCGGCGACGCGCTCGGCCCAAGGGTCGATCTGGGCGAAGCTCTGGGCATAGGCGAAGCGGCCGTTCAGCTCGCGACGACTGGCTTCGTCCTCGACGATCTGGCGCTTGACCGTGTCGAGGCCGACGCGCGCAACCCACTTGAAGATGCGTTCGAGATAATGGCCTTGCTCGCGGTAGAGCTGCATCAGCGCGCCGCAATGTTCAAGCACGTCATTCTCCGTCTCCACCTTGCAGAGAAAATCCGTCGCCTTCACATGCAGCCCAGCCGCTCCGGCAATGTGAATCTCGTAGCCGGAGTCGACGCAGATGATGCCGAAGTCCTTCACCGTCGATTCCGCGCAGTTGCGCGGGCAGCCGGAGACTCCCATCTTCACCTTGTGAGGCGTCCAGGCGCCCCAGGTGAAGCGCTCCAACTTGACGCCAAGGCCTGTCGAGTCCTGGGTGCCGAAGCGGCACCATTCCGTGCCGACGCAGGTTTTCACCGTGCGCAGCGACTTGCCATAGGCATGGCCGGAAACCATTCCCGCCGCGTTGAGGTCGGCCCAGACCGCCGGCAGGTCTTCCTTCTTCACGCCGAGCAGGTCGATGCGCTGGCCGCCCGTCACCTTCACGGTCGGAATCGCGAACTTCTCGGCGACGTCGGCGATGGCGCGCAGTTCCTTGGGGCTGGTCACGCCGCCCCACATGCGCGGCACGACCGAATAGGTGCCGTCCTTCTGAATGTTGGCGTGGGCGCGCTCGTTGATGAAGCGCGACTTCGAGTCGTCCTCATATTCGCCAGGCCAGCTCGACAGCAGGTAGTAGTTCAAGGCCGGCCTGCATTTGTAGCAGCCGCAGGACGTCTTCCAGCCCAGCTCCTGCATGACGGCGGGAATGGACTTCAGCGACTGGGCGACGATCAGGCGGCGCACATCGGAATGGCCAAGGTCAGTGCAGCCGCACATGGGCGTCACCGCGGCCTTCTGGTAGTCCTCGCCCAATGACAGAGCCAGCAGCTGTTCGACAAGGCCCGTGCAGCTGCCGCAGGACGAGGACGCCTTGGTATGGGCGCGCACCTCGTCGAGTGTCGTCAGGCCCTTTTCGGCAATGGCGCCGACGATCTTGCCCTTGCAGACGCCGTTGCAGCCGCAGATTTCTGCCTCATGCGACAAGGCTGCAACGGCCGCCGTAGGGTCCAGGGGGGCGCCCCCCGCGTAGCTCTGGCCGAAGATCAAGGTCTCACGCATGTCACTGACGTCGGTGCCGTCCTGCAGCAGGCGGAAGAACCATGGGCCGTCGGCGGTTTCGCCGTAAAGCACGACGCCGACGATGCGATTGTCCTTCAGCACGAGGCGCTTGTAGATGCCGCGCGCCGCGTCCCGCAGCACGATCTCCTCGCGGTCCTTGCCTTCGGCGAAGTCGCCTGCCGAATAGAGGTCGATGCCTGTGACCTTGAGCTTGGTGGCGGTGACGGAGCCTTCATAGGCTCGGCCCGCAGCGCCGCCCAAGCCCGTCGCCGCTACCTTTGCCATGTCATAGAGGGGGGCCACCAGGCCGTAGCAGATGCCCCGGTGCTCGACGCATTCGCCGACGGCGAGGATGTCCGGATCGCTGGTGAGCATGGCGTCGTCGACCTTGACGCCACGGCCGCAGTCGAGACCCGCCGCCTTCGCGAGGGTCATGTTCGGGCGGATGCCCACCGCCATGACGACGATGTCGGCGGCGATCTCGCGGCCATTGTCGAGCCGGACGCCACGTACCCGATCCTCGCCGAGAATGGCTTGGGTGTTTGCCTTGGTGACGACTTCGATGCCGCGCGTCACGATGGCCTGCTCGAGCAGGTAGCCGGCCGCCGGATCGAGCTGGCGTTCCATCAGGGTCGGCATCAGATGCACCACCGTGACCGTCATGCCGCGTGACGCCAGTCCGGCAGCCGCTTCGAGGCCAAGCAGGCCTCCGCCGATCACCACCGCATGACCGCCCTTCTCCGCCGCCGCCAGCATGGCGTTGACGTCGTCGAGGTCGCGGTAGCTCAGCACGCCCGGCAGGGTGGAGCCCGGCACGGGGATGACGAAGGGCACCGAGCCCGTGGCGATCAAGAGCTTGTCATAGGGTTCCGCATGGCCCGCCGCCGTGACGACTCGCTTGCCTTCGCGGTCGATCTCGACCACCTCATGGCCGCGATGCAGCGTGATGTCATGGCGCGCGTACCAGCCCTCGTCGTGGATCAGAATGTCGCCGTAGGTCTTCTCGCCCGACAGCACCGGCGAAAGCATGATGCGGTTGTAGTTGACGCGCGGCTCGGCGCCGAAAATCGTCATGTCGTACTGGTCGGGCGCGCGCTCCAGAAGTTCCTCAAGGACACGGCCAGCCGCCATGCCATTGCCGATGACGACCAGTTTAAGCGTCCTTCCCAGGGGCTTCGCAGGAGTCATGTCGAGGGGTGCCATGATCAAGCCACCTTCATGTGACGGAGCTTTTGACGCTCGTAGAGGAAGCGCAGGACCTCGGCGCGGCAGTGGATGTAGCGCGCGTCGTTGACGAGTTCGAGACGATGGCGCGGGTGCTCCAGCCCCACGTCGAGGATTTCGCCGATCTTGGCCTCCGGGCCGTTGGTCATCATCACGACGCGGTCGGAGAGCAGAACCGCCTCGTCCACGTCGTGGGTGATCATCATGATCGTGTTGCCGAGGGCCGCGTGGATTTCCATCACAGAATCCTGCAGATGGGCGCGGGTCAAGGCATCGAGCGCGCCGAACGGCTCGTCGAGCAGCAGCACCTTAGGCTCCATGGCAAGCGCGCGGGCGATGCCGACGCGCTGCTTCATGCCGCCGGAAATTTCCGCCGGGCGCTTTTGCTTCGCATCGGCCATCTGCACCAGTTCGAGCTGGCGCATGGTCCAGTCGTGGCGTTCCGCCTTGCTCTTCGCCCGATGGGTCTTGTCGACCGCGAGGCGGACGTTTTCATAGACCGTCAGCCAGGGCAGCAGGGAGTGGTTCTGGAACACCACCGCCCGGTCTGGCCCCGGCGCGCTGACCTCCTTGCCGTCGAGGAGAACGACGCCGCCGGTCGGCGACAGCAGGCCGGCGACGATGTTGAGCAGCGTGGACTTGCCGCAGCCGGAGTGGCCGATCAGGGCGACGTATTCGCCCTTCTCGATCTGCAGGTCGATCCCGGTGAGCGCCGTGAAGGCGCGGCCCTTGGCCGGGAAGGTCATGCCGACGTTTTCGATGCTGAGGTAGGCTGGCATGGGCGGATCCTTTCCAGGCTTAGTTCGAGAGCGTGCCGCGAGAGACGATGTAGCCGATCAGCGTGATCAGCCGGTCCAGCATGAAGCCGACCAGGCCCACGTAGATCAGCGCCACGATGATGTCGCTGATCAGAGAGCTGTTCCATGCATCCCAGATGAAGAAGCCGATGCCGACGCCGCCGACCAGCATCTCGGCTGCGATGATGGCGAGCCAGGACAGGCCGACGCCGATCTTCAGGCCGGTGAACATGTAGGGCACGCTCGCCGGCAGCATGATCTTCCAGAAATATTCCAGCGGATTGAGGCGCAGCACGCGGGCCACGTTGCGGTAGTCCTGCGGGATGTTGCGGATGCCGACGGAGGTATTGATGATGATCGGCCAGATCGCCGTGATGAAGATCACGAAGACCGCCGACGGATCCGCCTGCCGGAAAGCCGCGAGCGACAGGGGCAGCCAGGCGAGCGGCGGTACCGTGCGCAGCACTTGGAACACCGGATCGAGCCCGCGCAGCGCCAGCGTGCTCTGGCCGATCAGCACGCCGAGCGCGATGCCGACGACCGCCGCCAGCGAATAGCCGACCGCGACCCGCCGCAGGCTGGCAAGCAGATGCCAGAACAGGCCCTTGTCGAGGCCGCCGCGGTCATAGAACGGGCTGGAGATCAGTTCCCAGCTGTCTGCCAGCACCTTGGACGGCGGCGGCAGGCTCGACGTCGGCGAAGCGCAGAGCAGCTGCCACAGGGTGCCGATCAGCAGCACCGTGACGAGGGGCGGCAGCACCCGCGCGGCGATCTGCTTCGGCACGTCCCACGAGAGGCGAAGCTTTCGCTTCGCCGCCCGCAGGGGGACGACCTCCGCGCTCTGGACGATGGACTCTGTCGGCGGCAATGCCGGCTGGGCAAGACTCATGACTGGACCTTTCGAACCACGCGCGGACTCAGGCGATCTTCTTGATCGTCAGGGATTTCAGGTAGGCTTCGGGATTCTCGGGATCGAAGATCTTGCCGTCGAAGAAGGTCTCCTTGCCGCGCGACTTGCCCGCCGGCGTCTTGTCGGCGGCGACGCCGATGTCCTTCACCGCCTCGCGCCACAGGTCCTCGCGGTTCACCTTGGCGATGAGCGCCTTGGCGTCGGTCGTCGCGGGCAAGACGCCCCAGCGGATGTCTTCCGTCAGGAACCAGAGGTCGTGGCTCTGGTAGGGATAGGATGCGTGGTCGTTCCAATATTTCATGACCAGCGGCGTGTTCTCGACCTTGCGGCCGTCGCCGTAATCGATCTCGCCGCTGGTGCGACCGACGATGTCCGCCGGCGGCACGTTGAACCAGGCGCGGCGGCCAAGGATGTCGCTCATCTCCTTGCGGTTCTCCGGCATGTCGCACCACATGGCGGCCTCCTCGACCGCCATCAGCGCCGCCTTGGCGGCCTTCGGGTTCTTGTCGGCCCAGTCGGCGCGCACGGCGAAGCTCTTTTCCGGATGGTCCTTCCACAGCTCGCCGGTGGTCAGCGCCGTATAGCCGATCTTCTGGTTGACCAGCTGGGCGTTCCACGGCTCGCCAACGCAGAAGGCATCCATCGAGCCGACCTTCATGTTCGCGACCATCTGCGGCGGCGGCACGACGATGGCTTCCACGTCCTTGTCCGGATCGATGCCGCCAGCGGCGAGCCAGTAGCGAAGCCACAGGTCATGGGTGCCGCCGCGGAAGGTCATGGCGCATTTCGCCATGTTGCCGGCGGCCGCCTTCTTGGCGAAGACGGCCTTGAGCGGCGACGAGTCGAGCTTGGCGCCGGCCGGCAGCAGCTCGCTGGAGACGGAGATGCACTGGCCGTTCACGTTGAGGCGCGCCAGGATGTACATCGGCACGGGCTGGTTGTTCTTGGTCACCGCGCCGCTGCTGATCAGGTAGGGCATCGGCGTCAGGATATGGGCGCCGTCGATGCCGCCGCCAGCACCGCCAAGCTCGATGTTGTCGCGCGTCGTGCCCCAGGAGGCCTGCTTGGAAATCTCGACGTCGGGCAGGCCGTACTTGGCGAAGATGCCCTTTTCCTTGGCGATGATCAGCGGCGCCGAATCGGTCAGCGCGATGTAGCCGAACGTCGCCTTCTTCACCTCCGGGCCGGCGGACTGGGCCAAGGCGCCGGCTGGAAAGGCGCTGCGCACGGCCGCCATCAGGGCCACGGCACCCGCCACCTGCCCGCCCGCCTTCAGCGCCGAGCGGCGCGACAGCGTGAGAGAGGCGAGAGATTTGCGCGGGTCCTTCGTCTTGTCGGCCATATCTCAGATCTCCGTTGTCTTTGTTTGAACCGTGAAAGCGGACATAAAAAAAACGCTGCGCGACTTATGAGGATTCGCGAAAAATCGCGGATCCTCTCGTCGGCAGCGTTGCCTATCGCCCCTCATTGGGCGCTCGATATCGGTGAACCAACCTTGGTTCGCCTTATAGGTTTTGCATTTCGCGTGCCAAAGCCGGTCTTCGCCGATCTGGCCGTTGCGGGGCCTTATCGGCTCTGCCCGCGAGGAGGCGTGCCGCTTTGCCGGGCACGTCTGATTATTTTTTCGCCAGCTAGAGCCCGCCGGCCCCGTCGGCGCGGATCTCGAAACTGGCGATGTAGCGTTCGATGTCGTCGGGATCGAAGCGCTGGCCGTCGAAGAAGCCGTCCGGCCCCAGCATTAGTTTGCCGTTCGACGAGGCGACCGGCGTCGGCTCCGCCAGCGCGCCCTCGACCTTGGCGTTGGCCTTGGGCATGGCGACGTCCAGCCCCGCCAGGGCGGCGCGGTAGAGATCGGGCCGAAAGGTCGACTGCGCCGCCGCCAGGGTCTGAGGCGTGAATTCCACCTGCCCCCAGCGCACCATCTGGCTGAACATCCAGAGCGCATGGCTGGTCCAGGGGAAATTCGCGGCGCGGTCGGCGAACATGATGAAGTCGGGAATGGCATGGGCCTGCGCCTCGCCAAGCAGCAGGTTGCCGGACAGCCCGCGCCGGGCCACCTCCGGCGGGCAGTCGAGGAAGCGCGGCCCGGCCATCAAATGGGCTAGTTCCGCATGGTTGCCTGGATCGTCGCACCACATGCCGGCGTGGTGCAGGGCCCGCAGCAGACGGCCCAGGCGGTCGGGATTGGCCTCCGCCCATTCCGCCTGCATGCCCAGCACCTTGTCGGGCCCGCCGCGCCACAGCGCCGCCTTGGTGGTGGCGATGCGCCCGACCCCGGCAGCGACCGCCAGGGAATTCCACGGCTCGCCGACGCAGAAGGCGTCGATGTGGCCGGCGGTGAGGGAATCCACCGTGAAGGGCGGCGGCACCACCACCAGCCGCACGTCGCGGTCCGGGTGGATGCCGCTGGCCGCCAGCCAGTAGCGCAGGTCGTAGTTATGGCAGGAAAAGGGGAAGACCATGCCGAAGGTCAGTGGCGGCTGGCCGGTGCGCTCGCGCGCTCGGATAACCTGGCGCAAGGCCTGGCCGATCAGGACGGGATCGCCGTTCTCCGGCGCCCCGGCCGCCGCCAGGCCGCGCCACAGGCCGGTGGAGACGGTGAAGGCATGGCCCCCCTGCCCCATCGAGAGCGGCGTCACCATCGGCACCGTCCAGTGGCCGACGCCGATGGTGGAGGCGATGGGCAGCGGCGCCAGCATGTGGGCGACGTCGAAATGGCCGATGGACACGCGGTCGCGCACGTTCGCCCAGGACAGCTCCCGCGTCAGCTGCAGGTCCAGGCCCTCGCGCGCGGCGAAGCCCTTCTCGGCGGCGACGACCAGCACCGAACAGTCGAGCAAGGGGATGAAAGCCGCGCGGATCAGGTCGTTGGACGAAGGGGAACGCTGGGACATGGGCAGCCTCCGGCTACTTGAGAAGGCCCGCCGCGATCACCACGCTCTTGGCGATCTCGGCCAGTCTCTGGCTCTGGTTCATGGCGGTCTTGCGCAGCAGGTCGTAGGCCTGCTCCTCGGTGAGCTGGCGCGACGTCATCAGGATGCTCTTGGCGCGCTCGATCACCTTGCGGTCCGCCAGCTCGTTGCGGGCGGCCTCAAGCTCGGTCTGCAGCCGGGAAAAGGCGTTGAAGCGGCTGATCGCCATGTCGACGATGGACTTGACCCGCTCGCTCTTCAGGCCGTCGACGATGTAGGCGGACACGCCAGCGTCGACGGCGGCCTCGATCATGGCCGTGTCGGACTGGTCGACGAACATGGCGACGGGCCGGGCGACCACGCGGGACACCTGGAACATCTGCTCCAGCTCGTCGCGGCTCGGGTTTTCCAGGTCGATGATCACCACGTCCGGGTCGATCATCACCAGCTTGCGCAGCAGGTTGGCCCGTTCGCGGATGACCGTGACGGTCTCGACGCCGGACGCACGGAGCCCGTCCTCGAGGATGGCGGCTCGAAGATGGTTTTCGTCGATGATCGCGATGGAGAGGCGCTTTTCGGACATAGGCCCAGAAGCCATGCACGCAACATGCCAGTTAAATAAGCATCTGGTGCAAAATTGGGTTCAATGACCGGAAAATGGTACAGAGCGAGGCGGACATCCCCCTGCAACAGTCCCGATGGATGATCCCCCACCTTTCAGCCTCAAGCCTTTCATGACCGTTCCCCTCCTTTACCGCCTTGTCCTCGCAGCGTTGCTGACCTCCCTTGCCTGCGGTGGGTCAGCCGCCCTGGCGGAGCCGATTGGCAGCCTGCGCTTCATGGGCGCGGTCACGGTGCCCAACGACGCGCGGGCGGGCCGCACGCTGATCGGCGGCCTGTCCGGCCTCGACTATGACGCGGCGACGGACAGCTTCGTCGTCGTCAGCGACGACCGCTCCGAATATGCCCCGGCGCGCTTCTACGACGTGAAGCTGGCCTTCCAGGACGACCGCCTCGCCGCCGTCGCCTTCCTGAAGGCCACGCCTCTGCTGCAGGCCAATGGCCGGCCCTATCCCAACGGCATGGCCGGCGGCGACATCCCGGACCCCGAATCGATCCGCATCGACCCGGCGAACCCGGACAGGCTGTGGTGGACGAGCGAAGGCGACCGCTCTCGCCGCCTGAAGCCCGCCGTGCGCGAGATCGACAGGCAAGGCCGCCAGCTGTTCGCGCTACCCGTGCCCGCGATGTTCGACGTCCACCCCGGCCGCGAGAGCGGCCCGCGCAACAACCTCGCCTTCGAGGCCCTGAGCTTCTCGGCGGACGGCCAGACGCTATGGGTCGGCATGGAGGAGGCGCTGTACGAGGACGGGCCCGTCGCGTCCGTCGACCATGGCGCCGTCAGCCGCATCACGCACTATGGCCGTGACGGCCAATTGCTCGGCCAGTTCGCCTATCCGATCGACGCCATTCCGGCGAAGCCGGGGCCCGGCAAGGCGGCGGACAACGGCGTCAGCGAAATCCTCGCGCTGGACGACAGCCGTCTGCTTGTCCTCGAACGGTCTGGAGTGCAGGCGAGCGATGGCAGCTACAGCGTGCATATCCGCCTCTACGAAGCGGACATCGAGGGCGCCACCGACGTTTCGTCGCTCAGTGCCCTCGCCGGCGCCGATTACCGCCCGATGGCGAAGCGCCTCGTCGTCAATCTCGACCACGCCGGCGTCGGCCGCGTCGACAACCTCGAAGGCGTGAGCTGGGGACCGAGATTAGGCAACGGCCACCGCACCCTGGTCCTCGTCTCCGACAACAACTTCAACAAGGACCAAGTCACGCAGTTCCTCGCCTTCGAGGTCTTGCCGTAGAGGGCATGGAACTCGCGATGCGGCTTTGATTTGACGGGACTTCTCCTTAGACTCCGACGGCCGGGGCAAAGCACAGAAGGCGCGAAAGCCGATGTCCGCGCAGCCCCGCGACCATTCTCATTCCATCGTCGTCACCACCATCCCCGCCCGGCTTGACCGCCTGCCGTGGGCCCGCTTCCACTGGCTTGTCGTCGCGGCGCTCGGCATTACCTGGATTCTCGACGGGCTGGAGGTGACGCTAGCGGGTTCCGTCGCGGGCGCCTTGCGCGAGAGCCCGACGCTGCGCTTCTCCGCGGCGGACGTCGGCCTCGCCAACAGCGCCTATCTCGCCGGCGCGGTCCTGGGGTCGCTCTTCTTCGGCTGGCTCACGGACCGGATCGGGCGCAAGCGCCTGTTCAGCGTCACCCTCCTGGTCTATCTCCTCGCCACTGCCGCGACCGCCTTCACCTGGGATCTCCCGAGCTTCGCGCTGATGCGCTTCCTGACCGGCGCCGGCATCGGCGGCGAATACAGCGCCATCAACTCGGCGATCCAGGAACTCATCCCGGCGCGGCGGCGCGGCTGGACCGACCTCGTCATCAACGGCAGCTTCTGGATCGGCACCGCCATGGCCGGCGCCGCCTCCATCGTCCTGCTCGACCCGCAGGTCCTCCCGCCGGAACTGGGCTGGCGTGCCGCCTTCCTGATCGGCGCCCTGATCGCGACCGTCATCCTGGCCCTGCGCCGCTTCATCCCCGAAAGCCCGCGCTGGCTGATGATCCACGGCCGATTGGACGAGGCGGAAGCCATCATGACGAAGATCGAGGACGACATGGCACGGGCCGGGCACAGGCTCGCCCCGCCCGTCGGCCAGGCCGCACTGCGGCAACGCCGCAGCACGCCGTTGCGCGAGGTGTTCGGCACGCTGCTGTGCCTCTATCCGCGCCGCGCCGCCCTCGGGCTTGGGCTCATGACCGCGCAGGCCTTCTTCTACAACGCGATCTTCTTCACCTACGCCATGACCCTGACGGACTTCTACGCCGTGCCGGCAAGCCATGTCGGCTGGTACGTGCTGCCCTTCGCGCTCGGAAACGTGCTGGGGCCGCTGCTGCTCGGCCGCCTGTTCGACAGCGTCGGCCGCAAGCCGATGATCGTCTTCACCTACGGCGCGTCCGCCGCCATGCTCACGCTCACGGGATTCCTGTTCCACCAAGGCGCGCTCGACGCCACGACGCAGACCTTGATGTGGAGCGCCACTTTTTTCTTCGCCTCGGCGGCGGCCTCTTCCGCCTACCTCACGGTGGCCGAAAGCTTTCCGCTGGAGGTTCGAGCCCTGGCGATCGCGCTGTTCTACGCCTTCGGCACCGGCATCGGCGGCGTATTCGCGCCTTGGCTGTTCGGCGTGCTGATCGAAAGCGGCTCGCGCAGCCAGGTCTTCGCCGGCTACCTGCTGGGCGCTCTGCTGATGGCCGGCGCGGCGGCGCTCGCCGGCTGGCTCGGCATCCGCAGCGAACGCCAGCCGCTCGAAAGCGTCGCCCGCCCGCTGTCCTGGCAGGACCGCTGAAGCCTACTTGCCGGCCAGTATCTTCTCGAACGCCTTCTTGTAATCCAGCAGCTCTTTCTGATGGGCCTGCAGATCGTCCGGCGTCAAGGCGAGCAGCTCCGAGCCGGAAGCCTGCAGCGACTTGAAGACCGCGTTGGCCGGCGTTCCCGGCACAAGATGCGACGTGGCGTGCTGGTATTTGTCGAGAATGGCCTGAGCTTCGTCGGTGAGAAGGAATCCCGACAGCAACGCCGCCAGGTTCGGATGGGGCGAAGTCTTCGGAATGACCGAATAGATCAAGCTGGTGGTGGCCGCATCGTCGAGCACCACATGCCCCAACGGCCCGCCATTTTCGCGCATGAGTTTCGGATCTATCAATCCGCAATCCAGGAATAGCATGTAGAACTCGCCCGTGGCGATGCGCTCCGCTTCGCCGCAGCGGATCAGGCCGGAAGACCATTGCGCGGTCTTTTCCAGAATCGGCTTCATCACGTCGAAGCCCCGCTTAAGGGCAAGACGGTCGAAGGACACCGCGTAAGGGGTCGAAGCGATCTTGCCTTTCCATTCCGGACGGAACATGTCCGCCATCTTGTGCGGGATCTTGTCGTCCGGCACATAGCGCGCGTTGTAGGTAACGCCGTTGAACAGAGTCGTCACCAGCAGCGCCCTGTTGCCGGACTGGACCGCCTCGCCCGTCGCCCGCGGGAAATATTCGCCCCAGGGAACTTCCTTCAAAACGTCGTGGGCGATCATCTCCGCCACCGTCACCTCGATGCCGACGTAGAGATCGCTCGACGGTGGCCGCCCCGCCTCCACTTCCTGGACGATGCGGCTGGCGACCTGGGTCATCGCCGGGCCGGGCGTGTAGTTCAGCTTGACGTTAATGCCATAGGCTTTGTTCAAGGCCGTCTGCAGAGCGGCAACGCCTTCGGATTCCCCGAGCGCGGCGCTCAAAAGCAGATTGAGCTCGCCTTCCTTCTGCGCATCCTTGATGAGCTGCTGGAGAGCGGACGAACGCGCCGCCTCCTGCGCTTGCGCATGGGCGGCACAGCACAAGGCGGCAGCCACGACGATCAGCTTGGCCAACAGCCGACTCCACGCATGTGACATCGTCGCTCCTCCCAAGGGCATTGAATCCGAAAAGTGTCGAAAACTCGCTATTTGCCGCCGGCCAATATCTTCTCGAACGCCTTTTTGTACTCCAGAAGCTCTTTCTGGTTCGCCAGCAGATCGTCCGGCGTCAAGGCGAGCGGCTCCGAGCCGGCCGCCTCTAGCGACTTGTAAACGGCGTTGGCCGGCGTGCCGGGCACCAGATGCGACGTCGCATGCTGGTATTTGTCCAGAATGGCCTGGCCTTCCTTCGTGATGAGGAAGCCCGACAGCAGAGCCGCCAGATTGGGATGCGCCGACGTTTTCGGAATAGCGGTATAGACGAGACCGGTGGTCGCTGAATCCTGCAACACCACATGGGCCAGCGGGCCGCCGTTCTTCTGCTCCAGCTTCGGCTCGATCAGGCCGCAATCCTGGAACAGCATGTAGAACTCGCCGGTGGCGATGCGCTCCGCCTCGCCGCAGCGGATGAGGCCGGCCGACCATTGCGCTGTCTTCTCCATGATCGGCTTCATCACGTCGAAGCCCTTCTTGAGCGCCAGGCGGTCGAAGGACACGGCATAGGGGGTGGAAGCGATCTTGCCCTTCCACTCCGGCCGGAACACGTCTTCCATCTTTTTCGGGACTTTGTCCGGCGTGACGTAATTCACGTTGTAGGTAATGCCGTTGAACAAGGTGGTGATGAGCAGAAGCCTATTGTCCGACTGCACCATGCCTGGCAGCACATCCGGGAACAGATCCGCCCAAGGCATCGGACGAAGCACGTCTGAGACGATCATCTCCGTCACCGCCACTTCGACGCCGACATAGAGATCGGTCGATGAGGCGCGGCCGGCCTTCACTTCCTGGATGACCCGGCTGTTGAGCTGGGTCATCGCCGGACCGGGGGTGTAGTTCAGCTTGATCTTGATCCCGTAGGTCTTGTTCAGCGCGTTTTCCATCGCCTGAACGCCTTCGCTCTGGCCGAAGGTGTCGCTGACGACCAGATTGAGCTGCCCCTCTTTCTGCGCGTCCTTGATGAGCTGCTGAAGGGCCGGCGACCGTGCCGGCTCCTGCGCATAAGTCTCGTCCGCGGCACACAGAAGAACCGCGGCGAAAATCAATCTCGCCGGCAGGCGAGCCCACGCGTGAGCCATCGACGTTCCCTCCCCAGTTGGCAATCGACGAGGCCTTAGGCGGCCCTTCGCATTATGACGCGGCGCGTACCTTGTTCAGCGTGTTCACCGGCTGGTTCCTGTCGGAGAACACCAGCAGTTCGGACGGCGAATAGCGGCAGAAGACCTGCCGTCCGAGCCATTGGGCGTGCATGCCGCTCGGCACCTTGATCTGCACGTCCGTTTCCGACGCCAGCCGCACCTTCAGGACCATGTGGTCGCCGAGGGAAATCTGCTCGGTGACCAGGCCCGGAAACTCGTTGGCGTTCTCGTCCCGCGTCATTGCGACGAAGAGATCGCTCGGCCGCACGCCGACGCGGACGGGACCCGACACCGCATGATTGTCCGTCAGCAGCGTGCCGATCGGCGTGTCGATGCGGCCGCCGCCGACGGCGGCGCCGGACAGCCAGTTCACCTGGCCGAAGAACTCCGCCACGATGGGCGCCACCGGCCGGCGATAGATCTCATTGGGCGAATCGAGCTGCAGGATGCTTCCCTGATCCATGACCGCGACCCGGTCCGCCAACGCCATCGCCTCGGTCTGGTCGTGCGTCACGTACAGGACCGTCACACCGATCTTCTTCGTCACGTCGCGGATCTGCGCCCGCACCTCTTCGCGCAGACGCGCGTCCAGGTTGCACAGCGGCTCGTCCATGAGCAGCACTAGCGGCTCGACGGCCAGGCCGCGAGCCAGGGCGACACGCTGCTGCTGGCCGCCGCTGAGATAGGGCACCGGCCGATCCGCCAGCTTCTCCATCTGCACCAGGGACAGCGCGTGCATCACCCGGTCCTTCACCTGGCTGCGTGGAATCTTGCGGCGGCCGTGCGTCAACGGCAGCGCGACGTTCTGGAAGACCGTCAGGTGAGGCCAGACCGCGTAGGACTGGAACACCATGCCCAGGCCGCGATCCTCCGGCAGCACGGAAACCCGCTTGTCCTTCGAATACATCAGCTGGTCGTTGATGTAGAGCTCGCCGCCGGTCGGCGTCTCGATGCCCGCGACGCAGCGCAGCAGCGTGGACTTGCCCGAGCCGCTGGGGCCAAGAAGCACGAAGAACTCCTTGTCCTGCACGTCCAGGTCCAGCTCGCGCAACGCGCCGACCACTCCCTCTTTGGTGGGGAATTCCTTTTTGAGGCCGCGAATCCTAATCATCCTGCATCCTCCCATTTTTGGCGGACGACGGGCCAGTCTGCCGGCCCGTCGCGACGCCAAACTGCGCAGCGGCCATCTCCGCCGCGCCTTTCCAATCGTTACTTCAGGCCGCGCTTCTGCAGCCAGTTGTCGATATGCACCGCGGTTTCCGCTTGTTGCTTATCCTGCTTGGTCATGAAATGCGTCGCGTCCTTCACCCAGACGAATTCCTTCTGCGGATCGGGGATCGCGTCGTAGATCTGCTTGGCATGGCTCGGGCCGCCCTGCTCCGCCGTGCCGCAGATCATGATGACAGGCACCTTGCAGTTCGGGATGTGCTTGAGCACGTCGAAATGCGACGTCGCCTGGCTGCGTTGGCTCAGCCAGGAGCGCAGAGTGACGACGCGCAGGCGCGTCTTGTTGCCGCGCAGCGGGCCCGGCGTGTAGTTGGAATATTCCGCCTTCTCGTCCCAGATCGTCTCGCCGCTGCGGTCGGAGGCGTTGAGGCTCTTGTCCAGGAAATGGAGATCAGCCGAAGTGCGATGGACGATGAAAGGAATGTCGGCGATGTGCGGATTCCCCGTCTTCTCGATTTCCTTGAGCTTCTTCTGAACCCAGCGCGTGATCTTGTGGTTGCGCTCCACCTGCGCCGTCTCGTAGCGCGTGCGGAATTCTTCCGAATAGGGCGGGCCGTTCTTCGGGTTGTACATGTCGAGATCCGCGTCATAGATCAGCGGATCGTTGCCGTCCTCGCCGCCGACCGACGGATCCAGGTTGCGGGTCATGCTGAAGGGCCGGCCCATGTGCGGATTCAGGAAGACCAGGCCGTCGAAGGGCGGCAGCTTGAGCTTCGCAAAGTCGAGCGGAGCGCCGGCGCCGGTGAGCTTGATCTGCGGCTTCAGGGCTTCGCTCTGGTAGGCGGCGATGATCTCCGCGCCGCCGCTGCTGCCGATGCTGAGCACGTGCTTGTAGCCCTTGTCGCGCAGGAACTTCACGCCTGCAGCCATGTCCAGCAGCGTCTCTTCGAGAATGAGCTCCGCTTCGCGGGTCGAATAGCGCGTGCTGCAGCCGAGGACGGCAATGCCGCGCGCGGCCAGGTGCTTCGACATGAAATGCCGCCGCCAGTCCGACGTCGGGTGCATCACGGTGATGGCGACGGTCTGCGGCAGCGCATCGTCGTAATGCAGCATCATCTCGACGCTGGCCCCATCCTGGGTGGGAAGCGTGACGGCCTCTTCCTTCAACATTCTTATCGGTCTCCCAAAGGTTACTTTTTAAATCGCTTGAATCAGGCCGTGTGGCGAACGCCGGCCGAGCGCGCGGCGACGAACCAGTAGATCACCACAATCGGCAGGAACATCATGACGAAGACCAGCGACATCGCCGCCGCCTGGCTCAGGCCGCCGCTCTGCCAGATGCCCCAGACCACCACCGGCAAGGTGACGTTGCTGTGGGTCACCAGGAAGGCAGCCACGGTCAGCTCGCGGAAGGTCAGCAGCGCGTTCCACATCCAGAGGTTGATGAGCGCAGGCGCGAGCAACGGAATCAGAACCTTGCGCGCCGTCGTCATGCGCGTGAGGCCGCTGACGCGCGACACTTCCTCCAGCTCGCGATGCACTTGCACGATGGCGCTGTTCAGCACGCGCGTCGTCAGGCTGATGCGGATGACGATGTAGACGATGGCGATGATGTAGATGGTGCCGTAGAGCGGCAGCCATTTCGGCGCCAGGAACAGGCCGATGATCATGCCCGACACGGCGAAGATGATGTTCGGCACCGCGTGCGGCAGGAAGGCGACCCAATCCAGCAGGAAGCGGAAGCGCGCCCGCGAACGTACGACCACCCAGGAGAAGAACAGCCCGATCAGCAGCGACACGGTCGGCACGAAAACCATGAGCAGCAGGCTGTTTTCCGCGCCGCGCCACATCAGGGCGGCGGGCAGCTTGCGGAAGTTGTCCCAGGTCATCTGGCTGAAGGCATGGATCGACAGCGGCTGGAAGTAGGGCAGCACCGACGCCCAGATCATGATGAGGAAGGGCAGCAGCTTCGAGAAGAAGAAGAAGCTGCCGAGGAAGAACCAGGCGAGCCAGACCCAATGGCCAAGCTCGACCAGCTTCGGGCGGTACTGCTTGCCGGCGACGACCTCGTATTTGTGAGACAGCTTGATGATGCTGAAATACCACCAGCTCAGGCCGCTCGAGAGCACGATCATCAGCAGGCTCAAGGCGCCGACCACGCCGTAGTTCGGCACGCCTTGGTCCGGCGAGACGTTGAGGTAGACGATGGTGCTGAAGGTGAAGATCTTGCTGCCCATGCCGATGATGGCCGGCACTTCGAAGGTGGCGATGGCGATCACGCCGATGTAGATCGCGGCGCCCGCCAAGCCCGGCCAGGTCAACGGCAGCGTGATGCGGAAGAAGCGTGCCGCGCCGCGCAGGCCATGGACGCTCGCCGCCTCTTCCAACGCCGGATTGAGGGCGCGCAGGACAGGCGACATCATCACGAAGACGAGCGAGGAGAGCCCGAGCCCTTCCACCCAGCCCATGCCGGTGACGCTGGCGATGTTGAAGGCGTTCTCGATGCCGAAGAGCTCGCGCATCCAGGTGTTCATCATGCCGATGCGCGGATGCATGAAGAACAGCCAGCCCATCGCCAGGAAGAAGGTCGGCAGCAGCAGGCCGATGGTCATCAGCGAATAGACGATCTTCTTGCCCGGCATGTCGGTGCGCTCGACGAGCCAGGCGGAGATGATGCCGAAGGCGAGCGCGGTGATCACCGTCGTGATCGTGAAGCCGACGGTGTTGATGAGCGCGCCCAGGATCTGCGGGTCGGCGAACAGGCGCCGGTAGTTGTTCAGCGACAGGACGCCGGGAAACTCGTTCATCTTGTCGGCGAAACCGAGCCAGACGGTGACGGCGAGCATCAGCACCACGACGAACGAAGGAATGCCGACGATCAGCGCCAGGGCGCCGCGCGACAGAACTTGCTTCGGACGGGAAACCATCGAGATCGGGTGGGGGGCTACGAGGGTCATCTACTGTTCCTGCGATGCCGAATACGGGGCCGGATACGGGCCTGGCCGTGGATCGCCCCGCCGCCGCTCCCCCGGCGGAGGAGCGGCGGCCAGACGCATGCGTTGAATGGCGCGGCGGCCGTGTCCGGCCGCCGCCAGGTCACTTGCCTGCCTTGGTGGCGAGGATCTTCTCGAACGCCTTCTTGTATTCGAGCAGCTCCTTCTGGTGCGCCTCCATGTCGTCGGGCGTCAGGGCCAGCACGCCGTAGCCGGACGCTTCCAGATCCTTGTAGATCTTGTTGGCCGAGGTGCCCGGCACGAGGTGCGACGTCGCGTGCTGGTACTTCTCGAGCAGCGCCTGGCCTTCCTGGCTGACGATGTAGCCGGACAGCAGCTTCGCCAGGTTCGGGTGGACCGAGGTCTTGGGGATCGCCGCGTACCACATGCTGGTCGCCGCCGCGTCGGTGAGGACCGCATGGTCGAGCGGGCCGCCATTGGCGCTCAGGAACTGCTCGTCGACGCGGCCGCAGTCGAGGAAGAGCATGAGGAATTCGCCGGTGGCGATACGCTCGGCTTCGCCGCAGCGCAGGAAGCCCGAGGCCCATTCGGCCGTCTTCTCGACGATCGGCTTAATCTTGTCGAGGCCATTCTTCAGGGCGAGGCGGTCAAACGACGCCGCGTAGGACGTCGAGGCGATCTTGCCCTTCCACTCCGGCCGGAACACCTCGGCCATCGTCTTCGGCACCTTATCCTTGGGAATGAGCTTGCTGTTGTAGGTGATGCCGTTGAACAGCGTGGTGATGAGCAGGGCGCGGCCCTTCGACTGGACCATATCCCCCGTCGCATAGGGGAAATACTTCGCCCACTCGACCGGCGCGAGCACGTCGTTGGCGACCAGTTCCGTGATCGCCACTTCGACGCCGATGTAGAGGTCGGACGAGGCCGGACGCCCGGCCTGGACCTCTTGCACGATCCGGCTCGTCATCTGGTTCATGTTCGGACCAGGCGTGTAGTTGATCTTGATGTTCAGGCCATAGGCCTTGTTCATCGCATCCTGCAACGCCTGCGCGCCTTCGGCGGCGCCCAGCGCGGAGCCCCAGATGACGTTGAGCTGGCCTTCCTTCTGCGCGTCCTTGATCATCTGCTCAAGGGCGGGCGTTCTCTCGGCCACCTGTGCCTGGGCGGCGACCGTCATACTGCAGATGACCGCGGTGGCGGCCATCATCGACGTGATGATGTTACGGCGCATTTTCATCTCCCTATATTGAGTTGCTCAGCCTTCTAATGGGCCGTGCTAGCTCGATGGACGGCTTTTGCCGCCCGAATTGTTAAAGCGAAATCTCCTGCCCTAGCCCGCGGCGGACGGCCTCGTTGAACGCGCTCGTCGCCAGGGCGATGTCGGTGATGCCGCCCTGGGATTCGTGAAACACGGTGATGTCGTCGCGGCTGCGCCGGACGGAGACACGGCCGTCGATGACCTCGCCCAGTTCGGCGACGTCATCCCACGTCAGGCGGCCCGCCCTGATGAGATCGAGCAACGGAAAAGGCGGCGTCTGCAGGTAGTACTCCTCCTCCAGCGCCTTGCTCGCCACCACCAGCGGCTTCGCCAGGAGCAGCACCTTCTCGTCGAGCTCGGCGATCGGCCCCATGCTGCTGAGATGGGTGCCGGGGTCGAGCCATTCGGCGGGAAACAGCGGCTTGCGCTGGTTGCTCGCCGTCATGACGATGTCCTGACCGGATACGACCTGGCGCATCTCGTCGGCAGGCCGCACCGGAATGCCGAGCTTTTCGGACGCGCGGTCGCAGAAGCGCTTGCGGCGCTCCGCATCGCGGCTGTAGACGGAAATTTTCTTGATGTTTCGCACGGCCATGACGCCTTCGAGCAGAGCCGAAGCGGTTCGGCCGCTGCCGACGAGGCCGAGGGTCTCGGCGTCCGGACGCGCCATGCGGTCGATGGAAGAGGCCATCACCGCAGAGGTGCGCAAGGTGCCGAAGGGATAGCCCATGATGCCGCGCAGCTCGCCGTCGGTGCCATAAAGCACGCAGGCGTGGTTGTTGACGCCCGACGGCGCCGTCAGGCCGAGCGACGTGCCGGTGCGCACGCCCATGATGCCGGTGTCGTGGAGCGCGCCGGAGGTGACGCGCATCGCGCCGCCCGTCACGTTCAGATGGAACGCGCCATGGTGCGCGACGGCGCCGCGGGATTGCTCCACGAACACCGCCTCGACCACCTTGATGGCTCCCTTGATGTCGAGCAAGGGAGCCACGTCTTCCGAGCGTAGCAACAGCGGCATGGCCGTCCTTAACCAGCGACGAGCAGTTCGACTTTACGGTCGCTCAGGTTGCGATAGCCGTCCTTGGTCACGACCAGGGACGTGCCGCCGAGGACCAGGTCGCCGGTGACCGCGTTGATCAGCGTCGGCGAGATGCTGTAGATCATCCCTTCGGTGATCGTGAAGTTGCCGCTGCCGCCGAGACCCGCACCGCCCTTCGTGTCGTCGATCTTGAAGGCCGGGCCGGGGAATTCCGGCACGTCCAGCCCGTACAGATGCATCTGCGAATGGGGCGAGGTCTTGAAGCCGGTCTTGGCCGTCGCCACCTCGTAGACGTCCACCAGATCGCGGTGGGTCGCGCCGGGACGCACGGCCTGCATCACTTCGTCGCGCACCTGGATGACGGCATCGAACATCTCCCGATGGATCGGGTTCTGCTTGCCGAACGTGAACACCTGGTCGCTATGGCCGGCGTAGTGCTGGAAATGCGCATGGGCCGTCAGGATGCCGATGTCGCCGTCCTGGATTTCGCGATCCATGCAGATTTCCGCCATGATCGGATTCTGCGTGCCCACCGGGCCGAAGCTGAACTTGCCGTAGCTCTCGCTGTCGCCGCCGGCCGCCCACATGCCGGAACGGGCGATGGCGTCGATGTCGCGGCCGAGCATGCCGGGGCGCGCCTTCTTGTGCACTTCCTTGATGGCCGCGTCGAAAATGCGGTTGGCCTTCTCCATCAGCGCGACTTCCTCGGCGCTCTTGATGGTGCGGGCGTTGATCAGGATGTCGGTGGCGTCCACCAACTCGATGCCCGGCAGGGACTTTTTGACCTGGCCGGCGCTGCGCGTGGTCAGGCTGCCTGCATAGCCGACCTTGCCCTGGGTCAGGCCGATCTCCTGGAAACGCTCGACGAGCGCCATCGCGTCGCGGCCGGAGCGCAAATCGCCGATCCAGGGATGGTGATCCAGCACGACGTCCTTCTCGACGTCGGCCAGATAGCGCCACATCAGAATTTCCGTGAAGGGCAGGTCGCCCTGGGTCGGCAGGAATCCAAGCATTTCGCCAGGCACACCGTTGCTCAAGTAGAGCAGGTGCGTACCCTGAACGATGATGCCTTTGAGATCGCGCTTCGCCAGTTCGGCGCGGATCGCCACATAGCGGCTGTCGCGCTCGCGCAAAGACAATCCAGATGAAGCCGACGCGTTGTGATGCACGTTCATCGCGAATCCTCCCACTGCCATTTTGATTTTCTGGGGAGGCCGAACCTTCCCCGGTCTTCTTATGCTACCCCCGTTTTGGCCTATGCGAATGACCAAAGCAGGAAGCCTGAGACATTTGAAGGATATCAATTGATGACATTCAGTCAATAAGATATATAACAATTCATAGCATATAGCAGGAATTGTTATGTTTCCTTTGCCGGCCCTGACGACTCATATCTCGGGAAAGCTCGATCAGCCCGCGCTGGTCGTCCTGCATGCCATTGGCACGGACGCGCGGCTCTGGACCAAGCAGGCGGATCATCTCGACAGCGTGCGCCGGATCATTGCCGTCGAATTTCCCGGCCACGGCGGATCGCCGCTGCCCGACGGCAACGAAACCATCGAGCGCTACGCCGACTACGTGATCCACACGCTGGACCAGATGGGCGTGCGCGAGTTCGACCTGCTCGGCCTGTCGCTCGGCGGCATGGTCGCCGTCGCCCTGACGCTCGCGCATCCCGAGCGGGTGCGCCGCCTCATCATCTGCGACACGCGCCTCGACGTGCCGGAGCAGTACTACGCGATGTGGGACCTGCTGGTGGAAATGGCGCAGACCCAGGGCATGGACACGGTGGCCGACTTCATGGTCAAGCGCTGGTTCGGCGACGGCAAGCGGGCCGAGAACCCGCAGATCGACGAGATCCGCGAGCAGCTGCGCCAGACCTCCGTCAACGGCTTCGTCACGGCGGCGCGCGCCATCCAGAAGCTCGACCTGCTGCCCCAGGTCGGTAAGCTGAACGTGCCCACGCTCTTCCTCGTCGGCAGCGAAGACGGCGCCCTGCCCGACCTGATGTCCCACATGCACGGCGAAGTGGCGGATTCGCAGCTTGCCGTGCTGCCGGACGCGGGGCATCTCTCCAATGTGGACCAAGCCCAGGCCTTCACCCAGGCCGTCAGGGATTTTTTGACCAGGTAAAAAATGATGTTGGAAACGCGCAACGGCATGTCTGAACAGGTCTGGTCGCCGGTGCTGTCGGAAGACCAAGGGCCGCAATACCGGGCGATCGTGACCGCGCTGGAGCGCGACCTCGCCGAAGGCCGCATCCGCCCCGGCGTACGCCTGCCGGCGCGCCGCTCGCTCGCCGAGACGCTGGGCGTCAGCCTCGGCACCGTGACGCGCGCCTACGAGGAGATGGAGCGGCGCGGCCTCGTGCGCGGCCAGGTCGGCCGCGGCACCTTCGTCATCTCCCCCACCACCGGCATCGCGCAGGCCAACGACGGCTCGGTCACCGACCTCGGCATCAACATCTCGCCCGACGTCGGCGAGGAGCCGCTGCTGCGCGACGCCCTGCGCCGGCTGGCCAAGTCCGACGCCCTCGCCGACTGCATGGCCTACCTGCCCCACCTCGGACTCGACCAGCATCGCCACGCCGTCATGAACGGCCTCGTGCGCTGGCGCGGCCACGCCTTCAAGCCGGCCGAGATCGCGCTGACCAACGGCGCGCAGCACAGCATCTCGCTCGTCGTCGACCTCTTCGCCCAGCAGCCCGGCGGCCTGCTCTCCGAAGGCCTGACCTACACCGGCGTGCTCGCCCTGGCGCGCCATCGCGGACTGCCGCTGCGCGGCGTCGCCATCGACGAGGACGGCATGCGGCCGGACAGCCTCGCCGCCGCGGCGCGCGAGACCGGAGCGCGGCTGGTGCATCTGACACCCAACCTGCAGAGCCCCACCGCCACCGTCATGTCGGAAGCCCGCCGCCACGAGATCGTCGCCGTGGCGCGCGAACTGGACCTTTACCTGCTTGAGGACGACGTCTACGGCTTCCTCTGCGCCGGCGGCCCGTCGCCGCTGCAGAGCCTGGCGCCGGAGCGCACGTTCTACGTCTCCAGCTTCGCCAAGTGCCTGTTCCCCGGCGTGCGGCTCGGCATGGTGGTGTTCCCCGGCCAGTTCGCCGCCCACATCGCCCGCGGCCTGCGCACCACCTCCTGGATGGCCTCCCCCATGCTGGCGGCCCTGCTCGCCTCCATGAGCGAGGAGCGCGTCGTCGACGAGATCGTCGCGCGCAAGCGCGTCGAGGCGAAGCGCCGCACGGCGCTCGCCCGCAAGATCCTCGGCGAGCGGGTACAGGGCCACGACCACAGCTTCCATCTCTGGATGCCGCTGCCCGACCATCAGGCCGCCCTCACCCTGGTCGGCCAGGCGGCGGCGAACGGCATCGTGCTGACGGCCCCGGAAGCCGTGCAGGTGGCGCCCGACGCGCCCTCGGGCGTGCGCCTCTGCCTGGGCACCAACAGCATCGAATCCCTCGACGGCGCGCTGCAGCAGCTCGACCGGCTGAACTGGCAGATCGCCTCCCGGTCCATCGTCTAGCGAACCGCAGATCAACCGCATCAGCCAGCGTGGAGCGCCCATCGGCATCTAACGAAACCATTCAAGACGGAAAGGATTCAAAAAAATGACAGCGAGGCCCAGCTTTTCCCCGACAGGCGTGATTCCGGCCTGCATCCTGCCCTTCAACGAGGACTACTCGATCGACGAGGCGTCCTTCCGCCGCCACCTGGCCGACGTCGCCGCGGTCGACGGCATCTCGGCGATCACCATCAACGC
>DASYCO010000041.1:0-70112 GCA_036500145.1 Alphaproteobacteria bacterium
ACGAGAACAGCCTGGGTTCGATCTCGGGAATGGTGAAGCCGCTGACCGGGCAGGCGAATTTCGCCGAAAACGTCGTCCGTTCGCCGTTATCGGCGTCCTCGACCATCATGATCCCGTCGGCGAGGCCGAGCGCTGTCTCGATCGAATCGGCCAGCCGGTTGCCGAGGTCCGGCTTCACCACCAGCCGGTCGACCACCACGTCGATGTCGTGCGTGTATTTCTTGTCGAGGGCAGGGGCCTCGGTGATCTCGTAAAGCTTCCCGTCGATCTTGACCCTCTGGAAGCCCTTCTTTTGCAACTCCTGAAGGTCCTTGCGGTACTCGCCCTTCCGGCCGCGCACGATCGGCGCCATCAGGTAGAGGCGCGTGCCGTCGGCCATCGTCTTTATCCGGTCGACCATCTGCGAGACGGTCTGGCTCTCGATCGGCAGGCCGGTCGCCGGCGAGTAGGGGATGCCGACGCGGGCATAGAGCAGGCGCAGGTAGTCGTAGATCTCGGTGACGGTGCCGACCGTCGAGCGCGGATTGCGCGAGGTCGTCTTCTGCTCGATGGAGATCGCCGGCGACAGGCCTTCGATGGTGTCGTATTCGGGCTTCTTCATCAGCTCGAGGAACTGGCGCGCGTAGGCCGACAGGCTTTCCACGTAGCGGCGCTGGCCCTCGGCGTAGATCGTGTCGAAGGCGAGGGACGACTTGCCCGAGCCCGACAGGCCGGTGATGACCACCAGCTTGTCGCGCGGAATGTCCACGTCGACGCCCTTGAGGTTGTGCTCGCGCGCGCCGCGCACGCTGATCAGGTGGCTCGCGGCGGCGAGCGCCTTGGCGTCCACCTTGGGCGGCGTCACTCGGCCCGTTTGCTTCAAGGGGGCTTGCTTGAGGGCGGCGGCTTTGGCGGTCGGTTTCGGAGAGGGCATGAGACCTACGGACGAAGCTGTTGGAACGGAGAATTCACGAGCAAAAAGCGGGCCGAAAAACCGCAGGAAACTTATCCCCAGATAAGGCGGTTTCGAGCCCGGCGGAGCCGGCTATTTTAGCGCAATCCGGTGGCAGGAAGGCGACTTTTGCGCGATAGTGCCGCCCTGTGTAATCGGATGGATCAGGACGCCGGATGTCCGCCGTCTCTGACCCGAAAAAAGGAGCGAATTCCGCATGGCTGGCAGCGTCAACAAAGTCATCCTCATCGGCAACCTGGGGCGCGATCCCGAAGTCCGCTCGACCCAGGACAGCATGAAGATCGTCCAGCTGTCCGTCGCCACATCGGAGTCCTGGAAGGACAAGATGAGCGGCGAACGCAAGGACAAGACCGAATGGCATCGCGTGGTGATCTTCAACGAGCGCCTGGCCGAGGTCGCCGAGAAGTTCCTGCGGAAGGGCTCGAAGGTCTATGTGGAGGGTCAGTTGCAGACTCGCAAGTGGACCGACAAGGACGGCGTCGAAAAATACACCACCGAAGTCGTGCTTTCGCGCTTCCGCGGGGAACTGACCATGCTCGACGGCCGCAATGAAGGCGGCGCCAGCGCCGGCGGCTATGGCGACGAGATGGGCGGCGGCAGCCGCGCCCCGGCGGGCGGCATGGGGGGCGGTCGCGCCCGGGCCCCGGCCGGCGGCGGACCCGACGACATGGACGACGAAATCCCGTTCTAAGCGCATCCGGGGGGCCCAAAAGGCCTCCCGATTTGCTGTCCGGGCAGGGCGCGGAACAGCCCTCCGGAAAGCCGGTAAACCGCTTCCTGGAAAAGCCCAGGATTCTGCCGTTTTTGGGCCCTGGATCGGGCTCAAAAATAGGCAGGAAGTATTTGTTCCATAAGGCCAAATCGGCTATTCTCGGCCGATGGTAAACGCTCGTCGAACCCACCCGTTCGCCCGACCTTCCGACGCCCTGGCGCCGGCCCGCCATGACCGTCTTTCGCTGATCGCTTCCTGACCGTCGGCGCGCCCTCGCGCCCGACGCACAGCCGTATTGGAACGCCCCTTGGATACGACAACCCTGCCGCCACCGCCGTCCCCCTCCGAACATACGTCGGTGACCCTCGAAGACGAGATGAAGCAGTCGTACCTCGCGTACGCCATGAGCGTGATCGTGTCGCGCGCTCTGCCCGACGTGCGCGACGGCCTGAAGCCGGTGCATCGCCGCATTCTCTTCTCCATGAAGGAGAGCGGCTACGACTGGAACAAGGTGTTCCGCAAGTCGGCCCGCGTGGTCGGCGACGTGATGGGCAAGTACCATCCGCACGGCGATTCGGCGATCTACGACGCCATGGTCCGCATGGCGCAGGACTTCTCCATGCGCCACCCGCTGATCGACGGGCAGGGCAATTTCGGCTCCATGGACGGCGATCCGGCGGCGGCGATGCGCTACACGGAAGCGCGCCTGGCCAAGCTCGCCCACGAGATGCTGGAAGACATCGACCGCGAGACGGTCGACTTCCAGGCGAACTACGACAACACCGTCAGCGAGCCGATGGTGCTGCCGGCGGCCTTCCCGAACCTTCTGGCCAACGGCGCCGGCGGCATCGCCGTCGGCATGGCGACCAACATCCCGCCGCACAACCTCGGCGAGCTGATCGACGGCTGCGTCGCCTTGCTGGCCGACGAATCGCTCAGCATCGAAAAGCTGATCGAGATCATCCCGGGCCCGGACTTCCCGACCGGCGGCCTCATCCTCGGCCGCGCCGGCATCCGCTCCGCGTTCCACACCGGACGCGGCTCGATCATCATGCGCGGCCGCAGCCACATCGAGGAAATCGGCAAGGACCGCGAGGCCATCGTCTTCACCGAGGTGCCCTACCAGGTGAACAAGTCGCGCATGCTCGAGCAGATCGCCGACCAGGTGCGCGAGAAGAAGATCGAAGGCATCTCCGAGCTGCGCGACGAATCGGACCGCGACGGCGTGCGCGTGGTGATCGAGCTGAAGCGCGACGCCATGAGCGAAGTGGTGCTGAACCAGCTCTATCGCTTCTCGCCGCTGCAGACGAGCTTCGGCGTCAACATGCTGGCGCTGAACGGCGGCAAGCCCGAGATGATGAACCTCAAGGACATCCTTGTGGCCTTCATCCGCTTCCGCGAGGAAGTGATCACGCGCCGCACCATCTACGAGCTGAAGAAGGCGCGCGACCGCGCCCATACCTTGGCCGGCCTCGCCATCGCCGTCGCCAACCTCGACGCCATGATCAAGCTGATCCGCGAGGCCAGCGACCCGGCCGTGGCGCGCCAGCAGCTGATGGAAAAGCCCTGGCCGGCGATGGACGTGGCGCCGCTGATCGCCCTGATCGACGAACCCGGCCGCGCCGTCGTCGACGGCCATTACATGCTGTCGGAAGCCCAGGCCCGCGCCATCCTCGACCTGCGCCTGCATCGCCTGACCGGCCTCGAGCGCGACAAGATCGCCGAGGAGCTGCGCGAGGTCTGCCTGAAGATCGCCGAATACATCGAGATCCTCAATTCGAAGGAGCGCCTGCGCGCGATCCTCAAGGACGAGCTGGTCAAGATCAAGGAGGAGTTCGCCAATCCGCGTCGCTCCGAGATCGTCGAGCAGGACTTCGAAGTCGACGTCGAAGACCTCATCCAGCGCGAAGACATGGTCGTCACCGTCAGCCACAATGGCTACATCAAGCGCGTGCCGCTCTCGACCTACCGCGCGCAGCGCCGCGGCGGCAAGGGCCGTGCCGGCATGGCGACGCGCGACGAGGATTTCGTCAGCCGCGTCTTCGTCGCCAACACGCACACGCCGATGCTGTTCTTCTCGTCGCGCGGCATCGCCTACAAGGAGAAGGTCTACCGCCTGCCGCTCGGCAACCCGACGTCGCGCGGCAAGGCCCTGGTCAACCTGCTGCCGCTGCAGGACGGCGAGACCATCACCACGGTCATGCCGCTGCCCGAGGACGAGTCCCAGTGGGATTCGCTCTACGCCATGTTTGCGACCGCGAGCGGCGACATCCGCCGCAACAAGCTGTCGGACTTCACCAAGGTCAACGCCAACGGCAAGATCGCCATGAAGCTGGAGGACGGCGACCATCTGGTCGCGGTCATGACCTGCACCGACGCCGACGACATCCTGCTCGCCAGCCGCGGCGGCAAGTGCATCCGCTTCGACGTCAAGGACGTGCGCATCTTCGCCAGCCGCAATTCAACCGGCAACCGCGGCATCCGGCTGGAGGAGGGCGACGAGGTCATCTCCATGTCGATCCTGCGCCACGTCGACGCCACGGCCGAAGAGCGCCTCGCCTACATCCGCCAGGCCAACGCGGCACGCCGCGCCGGCGACGAGGAGCCCGAGGTCGCCGACGCGGTGGCCGAGGAAGAGGCCGAAGGCGCGGTCGCGGCCGTGCAGCTCTCCGAGGCGCGCTTCGCCGAGCTGGCCGCCGCCGAGCAGTTCATCCTGACCATCTCCGACCAGGGCTACGGCAAGCGCAGCACCGCCTACGAATACCGCATCACCCGGCGCGGCGGCAAAGGCATCGACCTGATGAGCCTCGGCAAGGGCAAGGGCGACGCCCGAGTCGCGGCCGGCTTCCCGGTGCAGGACGAAGACCAGATCATGCTGGTGACCAACGGCGGCAAGCTGATCCGCTGCCCCGTCGGCGACATCCGCATCGCCGGACGCGGCACGCGCGGCGTCACCCTGTTCCGCATCGACGACGGCGAGCGCGTCGTCTCGGTCGCCCATCTGACCGACGTGAACGGCGAAGATTCCGGCGACGCCGAAGTCCCGGTCGACGACATCGCCGGCGACGTGCCGCTGGAACATCCCATCGAGGGCCCGAACGAAGGTGGGGAGGGCGGCAATGAGTGAGCCCGACCGCGTCGGGGTCTATCCCGGCACCTTCGACCCGATCACCCACGGGCATCTCGACATCATCCAGCGCGCGACACGCATGTTCGACCGCCTGATCATCGCAGTGGCCGCCAACGACGGGAAGAACCCGCAGTTCGGCCTCGGCGAACGCGTCGACATGGTGAAGGGCGAGATCGAGAAATTGCCCAACGGCATGGGCAAGAAGGTCGAGGTGCGCTCCTTCGACAACCTGCTGGTCAACTTCGCCCAGTCGGTCGGCGCCGGAGTCATCGTCCGCGGCCTGCGCGCCGTCACCGACTTCGAGTACGAATTCCAGATGGCCGGCATGAACGCCAAGCTGAAGCCTGAGCTGGAGACGATCTTCCTGATGGCCTCCGAGCGCCACCAGTTCATCTCGTCGCGCTTCGTGAAGGAGATCTGCCGCCTCGGCGGCGACATCTCCCAGTTCGTGCCGCCGCACATCGCCGAACGGCTGATCAAGAGCTTTCAGAAGAAGTGAACCGCCGGCAGCGGCGGAGAGGAGCTATTTCCTGCCCTCCTGGCCGCGGCTGATCCTAGGCTTCCTGATCGCGCCGCTGCTGGTGCCGGCGGCCTATTTCGCGCTGGCCTGGCTGATCGGCGGCTACCTTTCCTTCGACCTGGCCTTCACGCTGGCGAAGTTCGCCTACGTGGCGGCGGTCGTCTGCGTGCCGCTGTTCGTCTTCCTGCGGCATCTCGGCTGGGAGAGCCTGCACGACCATCTGGTCTTCGGATTCGGCATGGGGATATTGGGCGCGGCGCCGACGATCAGCCGGCCGATCGACGCCTTCGAGCTGATGCTGCTCGGCTTCTACGGCCTGAGCGGGGCGGTGGCGGGGGCCGGCTTCTGGGCGATCACGCGCAAGGCGAAGCGGGCGACCTAGCCTGCTTCGTCAGCCCTTGTTGCGGGCGCGCTGCGCCGCGACCATCATCTGCAGGTCCTGCAAGCTGACGACGCCCGGCACCAAATTGTCGCCGACGATGAAGGCCGGCGTGCCGTTGATACCGATCTGCTCGGCCAGAGCATGGTTGGCGGCGAGGATCTGGTCGACCTCCGGCTTGCGCATCTCAAGCTGGAGAGCGTCGACGTTGAGGCCGACGCCGGCCGCGATCTTCAGCACATGGTCCAGGTCGAGCGGGTTGGGCGCCGTGATCAGCGCATCGTGGAAGGCTTCGTAATACACGCTGTTGCGCGCGCCGACGGCGGCGCGCGCGGCGACCACCGAGTCCGGCCCGAGAATCGGGAATTCCTTGTAGACGAAGCGCAGGTTAGCGTCGCTCTTGATCAGGTCGCGCACGACCGACTGGGCCTGCCGGCAATAGGGGCAACGGTAGTCGTAGAATTCGACCAGCGTGACGTCGCCGTTGGGATTGCCGCCGACAGGGGAATTGACGTCCTTCTCGAGCTGGTCGCGCGCGGCCGCGACAGTCTCCTTGCTTTGCGCCTGCTCGGCCTGGCCCTGGCGCTGCTGCAGCGTCTGGACCGCCTCCATGACGATCTCCGGGTTGCTGCGGATGACATCCATCACCGCAGCGCTGAAGCGGGCGCGGTCGGCGAAGGGATCCGCGGCGCGCGGCATCGGCCACAGCAGCACGACCAGGAGGACGAAGGCGGCGACGCCGGCGAACGTGTAAATGGCGCGCTTCGAATCCAGCAAGTTCTTGAAATTCAAGACTTAATCTCCTCAACGCCGGCGTCGCTGACGACGTTGCGACGCCATTGGTGGATGAGCAGGCCGGCCATGACGGCGGCTTCGACGATGACAGGGCCAATGGTGAGCGCGGCAGGGGCATCCCAGCGCGGCCAGAACAGCGACGTGAGAGTGTCGAGGCCGAGCGCCGACAGGACGACCGGAACGATCGTGTAGGCCAGCAGCAGGTAGAGGAAGGCGTTCATGTCGGCGCGCGGGCTCGGCTTGCGCAGGTTCATGAAGAACACGAACATCATGTCGCGCAGATAGAAGATGAAGGCCGCGATGACCACGAGCTGGAAATTGACGTCCTGCTGCAGGATCGTGAAGTTCGCCTGAGACGTCCGCAGAACCAGCACCGTCGCCATCAGGAACAGAAACGCCGTCGGCAGGGAGCGCGGGATGTTGGCGATGAACGCCGGCCACTCGCCCAGCTCGGCGTTGCGGCGCAGGCGGCGCATGAGGATGCGATTCTTCGGCTCGGCGAAGAGGACGACGTAGGTCAGCACGAACAGCGTGACGTAGCCGTGGAAGATCTTGAGCGAGACGTCCGGCATGCCGGGATTGAGCTCGGGCGGAATCAGCCGCACGCCCGACATGAAGAGCGCGGTGACGACGCAGAAGGCAACCCACACCCATGGCGCGTTGACCATCTGCAGCTCGGCGCGCATCAGGCGGTAAAGCCCGATGACCGCACAGAGGACGATCGCGGCGAGCGACGCCAGGGTGAAGTCGATCAGGTTGTAGACGCGGTCGTACCAGAACAGCACGCGGTACATGCCGTCGTCGGCGATGCCAGCGAGGCCGATGTAGAGGACGGGCAGGGCGGCGATCAGCCCCAGGAACTGGTAGAACGTCACCTGGATGCGGCCGAATTCGCGGCGCTTCTGCACGGCCAGCATGCTCATCAGCATGCCGATGGCATGGGCCAGCACGCCGCAGCCGGCATAGAGCAGCGTCAGCTTCGCGATATGGGCCGGCGGCAGGATGCCGTAGTAGGACAGCGCATAGAGGGCGAGGCAGATGACGCCGCCGTACCAGACGTAGATCGTGCTGCCGAACAGCTTGCCGACGGCCAGCTGCCAGGGGCCGAGCGCCGACATGCGCTGCGTGTCCCAGGTCTTGTTGTTGATCTCCTGGATCACCGATTCCGAGGCGACGCGCGTGCCCCAGACCAGGGCGACGGCGCAGAACAGCATCGCGGCCATGATCGCCGTGAACTGGTCGAGCTCATGCGAATTCGAGAGATAGCCCAGCAGGAACAGGATGCCGAGCACAGCCGGCATGACGATGAGCCGATGCAGGCTCAGCTCGAGCCAGACATTGCGGATGAGTTCGGGGTTGCCGCGCATGATGCCGGTTATCCTTCGCGCGGGAAAGCGGGCTGCGCCACCGGCGCGGCGGACTGCGTGCGCAGATGGGCGAGATAGACGTCCTGCAGGCCGAGCTTGTCCTCGCCGAAGGCCGTGACCGGCACGCCGAGGGTCATGAGGCGCTTGAGCAAGCCGTGCTGGGCCTGATTGTCTCCGGCGAAGACGAAGCTCGCGGTCAGGCCTTCGAGCTTCACTTCGGCGACGCCGGACACGGCTGCCATCTGCTGCACGAGGCTCGGGAAACTATGCGCCAGCTCGAGCTTGAGGCGGCGCGCGCCGCCGGCGACTTCGGCGATGCCGAGGCCGCGCTCGTCGATGATGCGCCCGTCGCGCATGATCAGCATGTCGGTGCAGTAGGATTCCAGCTCGGCCAGGATGTGCGAGGAGACGAGCAAGGTCATGCCCGAGTTGCGCAGGCCGATCAGCAGGGTCGACAGCGAATGGCGTGCTTCCGGGTCGAGGCCGGAGGCCGGCTCGTCGAGCACCAGGAACTTCGGCGCGTGGATGATCGCCTGGGCGATGGCGAGGCGCTGGCGCAGGCCGCGCGACAGCTCGCCGGCCTTCTGGCCGAGGCGGTCTTCGATGCCGAGGCGCTCGGCGGCGGTCTTGACCGCGGCAGGCACGACCTTGGGCTCCACGCCGTAGGCGCGCGCCGTGTAGGTCAGGCACTGGCGGACGGTGAGGCCGTCGTAGACGCCGAAGAAGTCCGACAGGTAGGCCATGCGGCGATGGCATTCGCGCGGGTAGCGGTGCACGTCCATGCCGTCGAGCGTGACATGGCCGGAGAAGGGCGCATGCAGGCCGACGATGCAGCGGATCAGCGTCGTCTTGCCGGCGCCGTTGGGCCCGACCAGCGCGGTGATGCTGCCTTCGCGGATGTCGCAGGAAATGTGGTGAAGCGCCCGCTTGGTCGGGTATTCGAAGACCAAGTCTTTGATTTCGATCATGGAAGGCGCGCCAAGGAAAAGGCCGCGAAAACAGGGGCGGCGGGTCGCCAAGATACTCGCAAAAAAGGCCGCCGAGCAAGTCGCCCGGCGGCCTTATTTTCAGCGGTTTTCCCGCCCCAGGGCGCCGCTTAGCGCGGGATGCCCCGGAGGATCTGGCTGTTGCCCAGATAGTCGCTGTTCACGTTCGCCACCGGCTCGAAGTTGGTGAGGGTGGAGGCCTGCGTCGCCACGGAGTCCGGAGCGCCCGGAATCTGCGACTGGCGGCCGACCGTGCGGTTCGTCGACTGCAGCAAGGCCGCCTTCGCGAACACGTCGGTCCGGTCTTCGGAGGCAAGAACCGCCGCCGGCGCCAGATTGGCGGGCAGGGCCTTGGCCGAGGGGCTGGCCTGCATGGCCTGCACCGACGCCGCACGCGACTTCACGAGCTGGTCCTGCAGCTGCGGGGCCGTGCCGGGCGGCACGATGGCGCGCGCGCCCGGAGCGCCGGCCGCAGCAGCCGGAGCGGCCGCCGCCGCCGTGGCCTTGGCCTGGTCCGCCGCGTATTGACGCGCGAAGGCGTCACGCACGGCGGGCGGCAGGTTCATCAGCGGGCGCGGGTTGAAGACCACAGCGGCCGTCTGCGCGGCCGGAGCCGCACCGCCGACGGCGCGGCTGCCCGGCTGAGCCACCGGCTTCGGCACGACGCCCGGCGCGATGGCCGCACGCGGCGCCGTCGCCGGCTGAACCACGTTGACCTTCGAGAGGGTCGACGCCTGGGCGGCGGCAACCTGCGCTTGGGCGGCCAGAGCCTGCTTCTGCGCCGGCGTCGCCACTTCAAGCGTCGTCTTGATCTGGTCGAGACGCTTCTCGACCTTGTCGTTCGCAGCCGCGGCCTGGTCGGCCTGCCCCTTGTAGACAGAGATCTTCTGGACGAAGAGCTGCTGCTGGGCCTGCTTCGCGCTGTTGGCGAGGGCGGCGGCATCGACGTTCTGCTTCTGCGCGAGCGCCAAGGCAGCCGTCGCGGCTTCGGCCGAGAAGGCCGTGCCGGTGGCCTGCGCCGCCGTCTGCTGCAGCTGCGCGTCGGTCGGCGCCGGAGCGCCGCCAACCGCACGCGAACCCGGCAGCTTGAGCGCCTGGAGAATGGCGTTCTGCTGCTGCAGGATCGCGGCCTGCACCTGCTGGAACGCAGCCTGGGCGTTCGCCACCGGCTTGGCCTGGTTGACCGGAGCCGGAGCCACCGGGACCGAGACGCCGGCCTGCTGCGCGGCCTTGCCGCACGGGCTGGCCGGATTGGCCTTCAGCTTTTCCAGAGCCGCGATGGTCGCGTTCAGGTCGTTTTCCTGCTGCGTCAGGAAGGTCACGTTGAGGTTGGCTTCCGCCGTCGAGGGCTTGTTGATGAAGGCCAGCATCTCGTTGCGGACCGGATCGCCCGCGCCAACGACGTTGAAGGCGTTGCTGATGTTCTGGATGCCGCCCTTCAGGTCGTTGACGCGCTGCGGAGTGAAATCACGACCCTGGACCTGCGACTGGCCAGCACGGTAGCTCGCGACGATCGCGTTGTAGCCAGCACGCTGCGCCGGCGAGTAGACCGCGTTGATCAGGACCTCGTAGTTCGGCACCTGCGTTTCGCGGCCGTTCGTGCCGACGTTGCAGAACTGCGCGACGACCTTGCCGACCACGCCCTGGGCGCGGCAGACGGGCAGCTGACGGCCCGGTTCCTGGCCGCCGATGAAGGCGCTCGCCGGAACCTGGCCGTTGGCGGCCGGCACCCAGACGCCCTGACGGTTGTCGACCAGGATCTCGAACTGCTGGACCGGAATGATCGCGCCGGCATAGGTGATGTTGCACACCGGCCGCTGGCCCTGCATGCCGAACTGGCCCGGATGCACGCCGCCTTGATAGGACGCGTGGCAGATGCCGCTCGACTGCGCGACGACAGCCTGAAGCTGCGGGCTCGGAATGAGCACGCCCGGCATGATTTGCATCGTCGGCGGCGGATTCTGCCAATTCATCGGCCCGCTGCCATTCGGGTTGTTCATCATCGCCTTGAAGGACGGGCTCGAATCCGCCGCCTGCAAGTAGCTGTAGAGCTGTGCGTTGAGCTTCAGGTTCCCGACCTTCCCCAGCTCGCTGCGCAGATCGGCGAGCTGCTGGTCGATGGCGTAGGGCTCCTTGACGCAGATGCTCGGATCGAACGGCACGGTCACCGCCTTGAGCGTGCCTTCGTTGAGCAGCTGGTCGGAGATGTTGCGGGCAAGCTGCGTCGTCGATGGCGCGTAGGAATACTTGCTTTCGACGACGACCGCGGCGGGAGCGCCCTGGCTGCCGGGCTTGAACACCTTGATGATGTCGTCGACGGGCACCTTGAAGTCCCAGCCGACCGACTTGATGTATTCCTTGCTCATCAGCGTGTACTGGATGCCGAGGTCGCCCTTCTGCTGACCTTGCAGAATGGCCAGCTGGCCCTTCATCCACAGCTTCTCGATGTCGAACACGCTGGCGACGGCGTCGAGCGCCTTGCCGGCGATCTTGGCCGCCACGTCGAGCGCCTTGGTGAAGGTGACGGCGGCGCGGCCGATGGCCTGGCTGGCGACGTCGACCGCGTTGGCGAAGGCGCTGATGCTGGCGTTCAAGCCGTCGATGATCTTGCTCAGCGCGGCGCCCGTGCCCTGCAGGAAGCCGTTCACGGCCTTCTGCGCGAGGTCGAGCACGCCATTCGCGGTCTGCAGGGCGACCCATAGGCCGCCGGCGGCGACGCAATGGCCCCAGTTCCACGGGTAGCCGTTGCAGCTGCCGCTCTCGGAATTGTACTTGCCCTGCAGGCTGTTCACGTCTGCCTTGGCCTTGTCGAAGGCGGCATTGGCGCTGCGGCGGGCCGACTCGAGGTCGGTCACGGCCTTCGACTTGTCGATCTTGGCCTGGCCGAGCTTCTGCGAGTAGGTGTGGATTTCGTTGTTCATGGCGGACACGACGCTTTCCGTGCCCTTCACGAGGTCGGCGGTGGCGTTGGTCAGGCCGTCGGCGAGCTTGTTGAACCAGTCGCCTTCGATGATGCCGGTGGCGGAGAAGTTCGGCTCGCGGATGTTCGTGGTGTCGCTCTCGACGATCAGCGTCGCCTTGAACATCTTGAAAGGCGTCGCGCCTTCCATGATGCCGATCTGCTTCTGCTTGTTGATGTTGATTTCCATCACGCCCGACGAGCCCAGGATCTCCTGGGTCGCGCCGCGGATGCGCACGCGCGGGTCGCTGAGGTTGTCGACCGTGAGGTTCACGTCGACCTCGGCGTTCGGCATGGTGATCGGGCCCAGTGTCTGGCCGGAGCTCTTCGCCTTGATCTCAATGCCGTGCGTCGGCTTGATCACCGCCTTGTCGATCTCGGCGATCTGCTTGCCGAAGACGACGAGGCTGCCGGCGGCTTCGAAGCCGAAGTCGAGGCTCGGATCCAGGGTCGTGTCGATGAAGGGGCCTTCGCCGGCGCGCATGCCCGAGATCTTCACGAAGTCGTCGGGGATCGGCGGCACCGGCATGTTCTGGCCGGTAATGACCGAGGTCATGTCGCTGAAGGCCTTGCCCAGCTCGGCGAGCGACAGGGTGGCGATCTGCGTCGGGTTGTCCGGCGTGACCATGAACTTGATCTTCTGCGGGATCGGCAGGCCGGCGCTGGTCGCGCGCACCTGGGCCGACGCGAAGGTCTCGATCTTCTTGTCGTAGAAGCGGCCGCTGGCACCCAGGCCGACGGCAATGGCGTCACCCTGCTGCTCGAAGTTCATGATGTAGTTTTCCATCGACAGGAACGGGATGCCGAAGGCCTTGTTGAACGGCGCGTCCTTGAACAGGGTCGCGTTCACGGCGAACTTCGGCAGCGGGTTGTCGACGCTGGTCTCCAGCGACACTTCGAGGCCCATCTTGGTGCGGGCCGTGTCGATGCGCTTCGTGGCGACGTTCGGATAGGCGAAGGGGAAGTCCGCGTCGGCGACGTAGCCGAGCTTCACGCTGGTCGGCGACAGCTCGCTCTGCAGGCCGATGGTGAAGTCGACGGGCAGCGTGATCTTGCCGCCGATGGTCGGGCGGATGGTCGGCAGGGCGGCCGCCATCTGGATGCTCGGGACCGGCTTCTCCTTCTTGGAGAGCGAATCGAGGATGTTGAAGGCCATGGCGCCGCGCAGCAGCACGGTCGACGACTTGCCGCCGATGAATTCGATAGCGCTCTTGAGCGGCGCGACCTTGCCGAGGTCGAGCGCGGCGTACATCGTCATGCCCTGGGCGATCTTCACGTCCATCGCCGAGCTGCCGAAGTAGGGCTGGAAGAAGGCGAGGGCGGCGGGCGGCAGGTCGGCGGCCTTCAGCTCGCTCTCGCGGGCGCCGAACACCAGCACCTGGCGGTCGAACTGCATGATGTCGATGAGCTGCATGCCGGGGACATTGCTGAACAGCTCGGAGAACTTGAAGGTGCGCTTCGGCTCGATCGCGATGATGCTTTCCGTGCCGGCGGTGCCGGCCTTGAAAAGCAGGAAGTTCCAGTCCGCCGCCAGCATATTGATGTTGCCGGAGATGGTGCGGTCGGTGACCGTCGCGTTGACGATGTCGGTGTTGCCGAAGGTGCCGGCGCCGATCGAGTTCAGGAAGCCCTGGAGCGAGGGGATGTCCTTGAGCTTGACGGTGGTCTTGGATCCGACCTCGGCGGTGAGGCTCTGCGCTTTCGCGGCGGGTGCGGCGATCGTCACCCCTAGACCGGCCAGCAGACCGACACAGGCGAACGTGACGGCGCGCAGGCTGAGCCCGCGGAAAAGGTCGGTAAAGCGCATGGAATCCCCCGATTTAGAAAACGGGGGCAAGGCGCATTGGCCATTCCCCCCGGAATGTCGTTCTTATTTACCCTCACAACATAGTGAAGAGAAACCCATCAAATCGCAAGCGAACGAATCAAGACAACCCCTTTTAAAATCATGGTAAATGGCGATTTCTGTGGATGGATTGGATTCCATCGCTAAAACCTTGATTTTCGCTTGGGATTCCCCGGCAAAGCGCGGTTGACCCTGGGGGGTGCGCCGCATATGGTGCGCCGCGCCGAGCTCGTAGCTCAGTCGGTAGAGCATCTGACTTTTAATCAGAGGGTCATGGGTTCGAATCCCATCGAGCTCACCATTCCAAGACATTCACGGATGGCGTTCGCCCGCGCATGAAAAAGGCCCGCTCTGCATGAGCGGGCCTTTTGCGTCCGACGGGGGTCTTTCGGAGGCTTAAAGCTGCATCAGGATGCGTGCTGGTAGGCGAAGCGGGTCGTCGGCTCCTGGCGCGCGCGCGCGGCGACCGGCGCCGCGACCTTCTTGCGGCGCGTGATGCCGGCTTCGGGCGCCACGTCGCCCAGCTCCAGGCCCTCGACCATGTCCATCAAGGCGTGGCGCGCGCGCGACAGGCGCGAGCGCACGGTGCCGACCGGCACGCCGGTGACCTTGGCGGCTTCCTCGTAGCTCATGTCTTCCAGCGCGACCAGGATCAGCGTCGTGCGCTGCTCTTCCGGCAGGCGGGCCATGGCCTTCTGCAGGTCGCTCATCTGCAGGCTCTCGAGCTGGTTGGGCCGGGTGTAGAGGCCGCTCAGCATCTCCTCGGCGGACTTGTCGCCCTCGCGGGCGCGCTTGGCCTTGCGCGTGCCGTCGATGAAGACGTTGTGCACGATGGTGAGGAGCCAGGCGCGCAAGTTGGTGCCCACCTCGAAGCGCTGGAGATTGGCGACCGCGCGCACCAGGCCGTCCTGCACGAGGTCGTCGGCGGAGGAGACGTTGCGGGTCAGAGCGCGGGCATAGCGGCGGAGGTAGGGGATTTCCGCGACCAGGTCATCTGGGCTGATGGGCGCCACCGTCTGTTCGACGTTCGCGGTCCGCTTCGGCATTTGATGGATCATGATCATCGTCCCTAGGTCTCGTTGAATACAGCCATAGGGTGTCAGCCCGTGTCGCTGGGCGGTTGTGTCGTTAAGATGGTCCGTTGTGACAAAGTTAGGCTTCCGAACGCCATTGCCGGGGTGGCCCGAGTTTCTGAAACATCAATGATTTCATAGCTGTGCGAGCGGAGGCCTCTTCCGTGACGCAACCGAGACATAGGGAGAAAGCCCTATGCCTTGAGTAAGGCGTCACTCCGGCGCCGGTTACGACCAATTGGATGCGCTGCGCTTTCCATGTCCGCTTTCGGACCATGCCGCGTGGCCGGATTCGGATTGTCGCTGCTCCAAAAAAGACGCCAATGACTTGAGATAGCTCTCTTTTGCCACAGCCGAGCCGCGAAACGACACAGGCCAAATCTCCATTCTCGCGACACTGTTCCTGGGCATTGAGTTCACGCCAAGAGGGACAGGAAAATGGAAAACCAACATTCGCAGGGCGCCGCCGGCAAGCAGAACGCCAACGATCTGATTCCCGAGATTCCCTATCTCCGCCGCTACGCCCGTGCGCTGACGCGCAACGCCGCGGACGCCGACGACTTGGTGCAGACGGCCCTCATGCGGGCCATCGCCAACATCGACCAGTTCCAGCCCGACACGAACCTGCGCGGCTGGCTGATGAAGATCGTGCACAACGTCTTCATCGACGGCACGCGCAAGGCCAAGCGCGCGCGCGACAATGAAGACGGCGTGATCGATTCCCAGCGCACCTACGCGCCGGCCGACCAGATCGACAACCTCGCCGTGGGCGACCTGCAGAAGGCGCTCGATCGCCTGCCCGAGGAACAGCGCATCACGCTGGTCCTCGTGGCTCTCGAGGACATGACCTACGAGGAAGCGGCTGCCGTCACCGGCGTGCCGGTCGGCACCGTGCGCTCGCGCCTGTCGCGCGCGCGCCATGCCCTGACGCGCATGGTCGAGGGCCTTACGATGGAGGACGTCTCGCCCGAAAGCGGCATCACGCGCCGGCGTCCGCGCAAGCCCGTCGCGCAGGTGCTGAACGTCGCGACCGCGGAAGAGCGCCCGAGCAATCCCATGAACCGGCCTGGCCTGAAGTCCTACGCCGCATAGGTGCGCGTGCGACGCAAAGGCCGCCAGGACCGAACGGGCCTGGCGGCCTTTTTCTATTTCATGCCTTCTTGGCTGCGCATGGTTTTGAGGAGGCGCTTGCGCCGCCCCGTGGCCATGCTGATGTGCTCATGCAGGACCAGGGGTTCATGGGCGGACTTGGCGCCGTTGCGCGTCTTCGGCTTGGCGCGCGCCGGGCGCTGTTGATTCTTCTTCTGCATCGGGACACCCACTGTTGAGCTGGCTGATTCCCCCGTTTGCATCATCGGATTCATAACGCGGCATTCACAAGTTCGTGCCCGCGGAACCTGGCCAATCCGCGTTCCTTCGCTGCCTCGAACGAGGCGGGCGTTACGCGACGACGGGCGCGAGAAGGCTTTCGTCGTCGTTGCGGAAATTGCCGATGGCCGCCCCGATGCGGTAGCTGTCCATCAGGAAGGTCGGGCAGGGCCTGAGCAGATTCGCGGACGGCGCTTCCAGCCAGGCCGTCGCGGATGCGTCGTCGGGGAAGATCACCGGCATGCGGTCGTGCACGGGCCGCACGAGGTCGTTGGCCGCCGTGGTGACGATGGTGAAGCTCTCGACCGGCTCGCCGACGCCTTCGACGCCAGGGGCGGGCGTCCAGCGGTCCCACAGGCCCGCCATGGCGAAGGCCTCGCCGTCCTGGCGCAGGAACCGCCAAGGCAGCTTTTCCTTTTCGATCTTCTGCCATTCGTAGAAGCCGTCCGCCAGCACCAGGCAACGGCGTCGTTCGAAGGCCTGGCGGAAGCTCGGCTTCTCCGCCAGCGTCTCGCTGCGCGCATTGATGAGGGGCGCGCCGGCGATCTCCTTGCTCCAGGCCGGCACCAGGCCCCAGCGCAGCAACGCGATCTCGCGCGCGCCATCCACGGCGAGGCGGACGACCGGCGCGCTCTGCGTCGGCGCGATGTTGTAGCGCGGCTGAAGGTTGCTCTTGGGGGCCCGCGCCTTGAAACGCTTGGCGATCTCGGCTGGGGCCTTGGTCTGGGAATAGCGGCTGCACATGACGAGAACATTATGAGAACCGAGGCCGCGTCCGGTCAACCGTCTTGCGGACCGGCGCGGGATCGGCGTGTTCGGCGACGCGGTCCTGATCGTGTTCATCACCGGCTGAGGCCATGCAACTCTGCCGCCGTTCAGCCTCGGCTACGTCAACCTGCTGGCCCGCACCTTGCTGCCGCCGACGATCCTGTTCGTCGTGCCATAGCGTCAAAACCGCCCATAGCATGGCAAGACCGCATCGCAGTCCGCCTTCGCCATGTTCCTGCTCGTCACCTGTTGGGCACGCTGCTCTAAATCGCCGCCTAGTCATTCCAGGCCAGGCTTCCTAGAATGACCGCCCATCGTCCGGAGGATGCCGCGTGAGTATGGAACCGCCCGACCTGTCGCCGCCCGTCGAGTCCGGGCTTCAGCCCAGCCCCATCCAGCAGACGCAGACCAGGACCGGCTTCTTCGCCCGCCTGCGCACCTGGCTGTTCGCCGGCGTGCTGGTCACGGCGCCCATCGTCATCACCTTCTACCTGATCTGGTGGGTCATCAGCTTCGTCGACGCCATCGTCACGCCGATGATCCCGGTCCGCTACCAGCCGGAGACTTACCTGCAGTTCGGCGTGCCGGGACTCGGCGTCGTCATCGTGCTGCTCGGCCTGACGATCATCGGCGGCCTCACCACTAGCCTGCTCGGGCGCTATTTCCTCAGCCTCAGCGACCGCCTGCTGGCCCGCATGCCGGTCGTGCGCGGCATCTACGGCGCCACCAAGCAGGTGTTCGAGACGATCTTCTCGAGCCAGGGCAACGCCTTCCGCAGCGTGGTGCTGGTCGAGTTTCCGCGTGCCGGCGCCTGGTCGCTCGGCTTCATCACGGCGACGACGACCGGCGAGATCGCCGGCCATGCGACGGCGCCCCTGGTCAACGTCTTCGTGCCGACGACGCCCAACCCGACTTCGGGCTACCTGCTGTTCGTGCCGCGCAAGGACGTCATCGAACTGCACATGACCGTGGAGGAGGGGATCAAGATGATCGTCTCCGGCGGCATCGTGACGCCGGCCGACCGCAGCAAGCTTAGCCACCGCGACGTGCGCTAGGCCTCAGCCCGAACGCGCCGTCAGCACCGCCGCGTCGCGCTCGAACAGGTAGAGCAGCACGCGCAAGGCTTCGCCGCGCGGCCCTTGCAATTGCGGATCGAGCGCCATGATCAGCGCCGCGTCGTCGCGCGCCGCCGCCAGCAGCTCCCCATGCACGGAAAGGTCGGCCAGCCGGAAGCGCGGCAGGCCGCTCTGCTTGGTGCCGAGCAGCTCGCCTGCGCCGCGCAGCCGGAGGTCTTCCTCGGCGATGACGAAGCCGTCGTCGGTCTCGCGCAGGATGTTCAGGCGCGACCTGGCCGTCTGGGTCAGCGGCTTGGCATAGAGCAGCAGGCAGCTGGCCGCCTTGTCGCCGCGCCCGACGCGGCCGCGCAGCTGATGGAGCTGCGCCAGGCCGAAACGCTCCGCATGCTCGATGACCATGACCGTGGCTGCCGGCACGTCGACGCCGACCTCGATCACCGTGGTGGCGACGAGGAGCTGCGTGCGGCCCTCGACGAAGGCCATCATCGCCGCGTCCTTCTCGGCCGCCTTCATGCGGCCATGCACCAGCCCGACGCGGTCGCCGAAGATCTCGGCCAGGGCCTTGTGACGGTCTTCGGCGGCGGCCATGTCGGACAGTTCGGATTCCTCGACCAGCGGGCAGACCCAGAAGACCTGCTCGCCGGCGTCGAGCGCGCGGCGCACGCCGACCACCACCTCGTCAAGCCGGTCGAGCGCGATGACGCGGGTGTCGACGGCCTTGCGGCCGGCCGGCTTTTCGGTGAGGCGCGACACGTCGAGGTCGCCATAGGCCGTGAGCGTGAGCGTGCGCGGGATCGGCGTCGCCGACATGACGAGCACGTCCGTCGCCTTGCCCTTCGAGGTCAGCGCCAGGCGCTGCTCGACGCCGAAGCGATGCTGCTCGTCGACGACGACGAAGGCGAGATCCTTAAAGGCCACGTCGTCCTGGATCAGCGCATGGGTGCCGACGACGACGTTGACGCGGCCGGCGGCGAGCTCTTCCAGCAGCTTGGCGCGCGACGCGCCCTTGTCGCGGCCCGTGAGCAGCCGCACCTCGATGCCGGCCGCCTTGGCGAGCGGCTCGATGGTGGCGAAATGCTGGCGCGCGAGGATCTCCGTCGGCGCGAGCAGCCCGGCCTGCGCGCCGGCCTCGACCGCCGCCGTCATCGCGAGGAAGGCGACGACCGTCTTGCCGCTGCCGACGTCGCCCTGCAGCAGGCGCAACATGCGCGACGGCGCCGCCATGTCCGCCGTGATCTCCGCCAAGGAATGTTCCTGCGACTTCGTCAGCGTGAAGGGCAGGGCGGCCAGCACCTTGCGGCGCAGCTCGCCGTTGCCCTGCGCGGCGGTCGCGCGGCCGCGCTGCTTGCGCATGTGGGCGCGCGAGATGGCAAGAGCCAGCTGGTTGGCGAGCAGTTCGTCATAGGCGAGGCGCTCGCGGATCGGCGTATCGGCCTTCAGGTCCATGGCGCGCTCCGGCGCATGGGCGGCGAGCAGCGAATCGCGCCAGTCCATCCAGCCGTTCTTCTTCTTCCAGGCCGGATCGAGCCATTCGGGCAGAACCGGCACGCGCGACAGCGCGGCGGCGACCGCCTTGGCCACCACCTTCGGCGTCAGGCCGGCCGACAGCGGATAGACCGGCTCGACGGCGGCGAGGCTGTCCTTGTTCTCCATCGTCGCCACATGGTCCGGATGGCTCATCTGCGCCTCGCCGCGGAAGCGCTCGACCTTGCCGCTGATGATGCGCACGGCGCCGGGCGGCAGCAGCTTTTCCAGGTAGTCGGGCCGGGCGTGGAAGAACACCAGCATGATCGTGCCGGTCTCGTCCGAGCACTGCACGCGGTAGGGCAAGCGGCGATTGGGCGAGGGGAAATGCTTGTCGACGCGCACGGTCAGCGTGGCGATGCCGCCTTCCGGCGCCTCGGCGATCTTGGGCGCGAAGCGCCGGTCGATCAGGCCGCTCGGCAGGTGCCAGCAGAGGTCGACCACATGCGGCCCCGCCAGCCGTTCGACCAGCTTGCCGAGGCGCGGGCCGAGCCCGGGCAGCGCCGTGACTTCGGCGAATAGGCGATTGAGAACTTCCGGGCGCATCAGGCCATTATTCGCTTTGCAGGGCGTGGCTCATCAAGGGGTTAGCGGGCTGCTGACAGCGCCCCTGGAAGGACTTATACCCTACCTCGCTCCCGCCTGTCCGTCGGACCTGTCCGCACGGCCGGCGGGCGTGCCGATTCGTACCTCAGCCCATGCCCCAGGTCGCCCCATGTCCGACGCCGATCCGCATGAAATCCGCCGCAAGCGGTTGCTCTTCCTCAGCCAGCACCGCGGCATGAAGGAGGCCGACATCCTGATCGGCAGCTTTGCCGCCCGGCATCTGCCGGCCATGACCGCGGAGCAGTTGGACCGTTTCGAGCGTTTGCTCGACGAGGAAGACGCCGACCTGATGGACTGGCTGATGGGCAAGCAGCCGATCCCGGATGACGTCGAAAGCGACGTGTTCACCCTCTTGCAACAGTTTAAGTTATACTAGTTATTGCATTGAAAAAGCTTATTGATATCCTGAAATCCCCCGGCCCGGTCGCGGTCGGCGGCGCGCCCCAGGGCGTCGACGCCCTGCTGCTAGCGCGCATCCTGCCCGAGCTTGCTGCCTTTCCCGGCCGCGAAGAGCGCGCGGCCGAACTACTGCATGTGGCGACTGACGACGCCGCCATGGCCCGCATGGCCGAGGCCTTGGCCTTCTTCCTGCCCGAGCTCGAGATCGTCAGCCTGCCGGCCTGGGACTGCCTGCCGTACGACCGCGTCTCGCCCAACAGCGACATCGTCAGCCGCCGCATCGACGGCCTGATCAAGCTGGCCGAGCCCCGCGCGCCAAGCAGCCGGGCACGCATCGCCCTGACCACGGTCAACGCCGTGCTGCAGCGCCTGCCGGAACCCGCCCTGCTGCAAGGTGCGCGCTTCGCGGCCAGGACCGGCGAGACCATCGACCTCGACAAGCTGACCGCCTTTCTGGAGGCCAACGGCTACGGCCGCTCCGAGACCGTCATGGAGCCCGGCGAATATGCCCTGCGCGGCGGCATCGTCGACGTCTACCCGCCGGGCAGCCGCGAGCCGCTGCGCCTCGACCTATTCGGCGACACTCTCGAGCGCATCCGCAGCTTCGACGCCATGAGCCAGCGCTCCACCGGCATCCTGGAGAGCTTCGACCTCAAGCCGGTCAGCGAAGTGCTGCTCAACCCCGATTCGATCGCGCGCTTCCGCTCCGGCTACCGCGAGGTCTTCGGCACTTCGGGCGACGACGATCCGCTCTACGAGGCCGTCAGTGCCGGCCGCCGCCATGTCGGCATGGAACATTGGCTGCCGCTGTTCCAGCCGACCCTGGCGACGATCTTCGACTACGCGCCCGGCGTGCCGGTGACGCTGGACGCCCGCGCGCCCGAGACGCGCGACGCCCGCCTCGAGCAGATCGCCGAGTTCTACACCGCCCGCAAGGACCTGAAGCGGCCACGAGGGGGCGGCGAGGCGGTGCAGTCGGAAATCTACAATCCGCTGCCGCCCGACAGCCTCTACCTGACGGCCGAGGAATGGGCTGCGGGCCTGGCGCCGCGCGCCGCCGCGCAGTTCTCGCCCTTCGCCGCGCCCGAAGGCGAACGCAGCATGGATGCCGGCGGCCGCATCGGCGTCAGCTTCGCCAGCGCACGCCATCAGGCCGGCGGCGAAGTCTTCGCCACCCTCGGCACCGCGATCTCGGAGGCCCGCAAGATCGGCCGGCGCATCGTTTTCGCCGCCTACAGCAAAGGCTCGCGCGAGCGCATGTCGCATCTGTTCGGCGACCGCGGCATCCATAGCCTGGCCCCTGTCGAGGCCTGGCCCGAGGTCGCCAAGCTGCCGCCCGAAACGGCGGCCATGGCCGTGCTCGGCCTGGAGAACGGCTTCAGCCTGCCGGACCTCATGGTCGTCAGCGAGCAGGACGTGTTCGGCGAGCGGCTGTCCCGCCCGGCGCGGCGCAGCCGCCGCTCCGACGCCTTCCTGCGCGAGATCGCAAGCATCGACGACGGCGACCTCGTCGTGCACGTCGACCACGGCATCGGCCGCTACGACGGCCTGATCACGCTGGAGATCGCCGGCGCGGCGCACGACTGCCTGCGCATCCTCTACGACGGCAACGACAAGCTCTTCGTGCCGGTCGAGAACATCGACGTGCTCAGCCGCTACGGCGAGGACCAGGGCACGGTCGCGCTCGACAAGCTCGGCGGCGCAGCCTGGCAGGCGCGCAAGGCCAAGCTCAAGAAGCGCATCCGCGACATGGCGGAACAGCTGCTGCGCATCGCCGCCGCCCGCCTGATGAGCCGCGCCGAGCCCATGCCGGCGCCGGAAGGGCTCTATGAGGAATTCGCCGCGCGCTTCCCGTATCAGGAAACCGACGACCAGGCCTCCGCCATCGAGGACACGCTGAAAGACCTCGCCACCGACAAGCCGATGGACCGGCTGATCTGCGGCGACGTCGGCTTCGGCAAGACCGAGGTGGCGCTGCGCGCCGCCTTCGTCGCCGCCATGGCCGGCGTGCAGGTCGCCGTGGTCGTGCCGACGACGCTGCTCGCGCGCCAGCACTACGAGAGCTTCCGCAAGCGCTTCGAGGGCTATCCGGTGCGCGTCATGTCGCTATCGCGACTGGTCAACGCCCGCGATTCCGCCAGCATCAAGAAGGAGCTGGCCGACGGCACCGTCAACGTCATCGTCGGCACCCATGCGCTGCTGGCCAAGAGCATCAAGTTCCACAACCTCGGCCTGCTGATCATCGACGAAGAGCAGCATTTCGGCGTCACCCACAAGGAGCGCCTGAAGAGCCTGAAGTCGAACATCCACGTGCTGACGCTGACCGCGACGCCGATCCCGCGCACGCTGCAGCTGGCGCTGACCGGCGTGAAGGAGCTGAGCATCATCGCCACGCCGCCGGTCGACCGCCTGGCCGTGCGCACATTCGTGCTCCCGACCGATCCTGTCGTGCTGCGCGAGGCCCTGCTGCGCGAGCGATTCCGCGGCGGCCAGAGCTTCTACGTCTGTCCACGCGTCGCCGACCTGGAAGTCGTGCGCGAGCAGATCCTCGACATGCTGCCCGACGCCCGCTGCGTCGCCGTGCACGGCCAGATGACGCCGACCGCTCTGGAAGACGCCATGGCGGCTTTCTACGCCGGCACCTACGAGATCCTGCTCTCGACCAACATCATCGAGTCGGGCCTCGACATGCCCAACGTCAACACGATGATGATCCACCGCGCCGACATGTTCGGCCTGGCGCAGCTCTACCAGCTGCGCGGCCGCGTCGGGCGCGGCAAGCTGCGGGCCTACGCCTATCTCACGCTGCCGCCGGGCCGCAAGCTGACCAAGACCGCCGAGAAGCGCCTGCAGGTGATGCAGACGCTCGACAACCTCGGCGCCGGCTTCACGCTCGCCAGCCATGACCTCGACATCCGCGGCGCCGGCAACCTGCTGGGCGACGAGCAGTCGGGCCATATCCGCGAGGTCGGCATCGAGCTCTACCAGCAGATGCTGGAAGAGGCCGTCGCCAACCTGAAGGGCGAGGGGAACACCGAAGTCGCGACCTGGACGCCGCAGATCGGCGTCGGCATCCCCATCCTCATCCCCGAAGCCTACGTGCCGGACCTCGGCCTGCGCCTCGGGCTCTACCGGCGGATCGCCAACGTGCTCGACCAGTCGGAAGTGGACGCGCTCGCCGCCGAGATCGTCGACCGCTTCGGGCCGCTGCCGGACGAGGTCGACAACCTGCTCAAGGTCGTCGCGCTCAAGCCGCTCTGCCGCGCCGCCGGGGTGGAGAAGATCGACGCCGGGCCGAAGGGCGCCGTCATCGGCTTTCACGCCAACAGCTTCGCCAATCCGGCCGGGCTGGTGCAGTACATCTCGAACCAGGCGGGCAGCGTGAAGCTGCGCCCCGACCAGAAGCTCGTCATCCGGCGCAACTGGGAAGACGTCAAGGCGCGCATGAGCGGGTTGCAGAAGCTGGCCGGCGAGCTAGTGGCCATCGCCACCCAGGGCAAGGCGGCCTAGGCGTTAACCGTCTGTATCATGTTATAGAGTTTAGACTTTCAGTGTAGGCATCCATATCAATGCAAACTTCTTATCGTCTAGCAATCAATGGTAGATTCCTTACTCAGCGGTTGACTGGTGTGCAGCGATACGCTCAAGAAGTATTGCGCGCATTAGATAGCATATTGAATGAGTCGGCATGGAAAGGCGTGAGCGTAACGCTATTTGTGCCACCTAAAACAGATGTAAGCCTGCAGCTATCTCATATTCGCATTGTCGAAGGTGGAATTGGGCGAGGATATTTTTGGGAGCAAGTTTCCCTGCCATTATTAGCCCGCAAATGCTTCCTCTTAAATCTCTGCAATTTAGGGCCGCTCTTACATACAAATAAGGCCACCATCATTCACGATGCGGCTCCCGCAGCCATTCCCGAAGCATTCTCTTTAAGCTTTCGATTGGCCTATCGCGTTCTAGTGCCCTTAGTTGCAGCAACCTCACGATCCATTATGACCGTCTCCGAATTTTCTCGACAGGAGATTGCAAATTTTTATGGCATCAATTCCGAAAAAATAATTGTCGTATATGCGGGAGGTGATCACATTCTGCGATCAAAAGCCGACGTCGGTATTTTGTCCCGCCTAGGAGTGGCTAAAGGTCAATTTTTTCTGGCTATTGGGGTGGGGGCAAAAAACAAAAACCTGCCACTAAGCTTGTCAGCTTTTTCTAATTTTCATACCAACAATCCTAATGTCCTTTTTGTCGTAACGGGAAATCGAGATAAAAACATTTTCAAGGAGGTCCACTTTACGAAAACCAACGGCATAATTTTAGCCGGCTATGTTAGCGAGGAAGAACTGCGGGCTCTTTATGAGCATTGCACAGCTCTGATTTTCCCTTCGACCTATGAAGGATTCGGGATTCCTCCGCTTGAGGCGATGACACTAGGAACTCCTGTCATTATTAGTACCCAGCCCGCTTTACAGGAGATTTCCTTAAATTCTGCCTTGAGCGTGAATCCCACAGACAGCCCGACACTTGAAAATCACATGCAGCGGCTTAGCCACGAGCCCGCATTACGCAAAGAGCTGCAACGTTTAGGCTTTAAACGGAGCCAAGAACTGACGTGGAAACGAACTGCAAAACAAATACTCTCAACTATTTCGCAAATAGCGCCTAACTGATTAAGCGCTAGTGCGTTGGAAATATCCGGGGAAAATATGAAGCTATATTGGTGGGCACGCCCTCACACATTAACGATAGTGATTTGGATACCTTTATATCTACTTTTCTCGTTCTTGCCCGATACTCTTTTTATGACCTGGAAACACAGTCAAAACTTCATCATTGGAACGGCATTTTTTATCGGACTTTGCTCTCTCATCTTTTTTGCAGTTGGTGCTTGGATTGGATCTCAGCCAACACGGGCAGATATCCTCGAAGAAGCGCAATGGGAAGTAGACTGGGCCTCCTACCGTACATTTATCTATGTCATCTATGGACTGTGCTGTGGTGCTTATCTCGTATTGTTAGGCCCCGCACTCGCGAACCCAGGCCTGATTAAAAGTTTTGCGAACGGCGAAATCGGGATTCTCGCGATGAGAGAGACCTTGAATCAGCAGCCGGGCATAACATCCCTAGTCAATCTCGGCCCCCTCTATATAACTTTGCTGTTTAGTCAGTCCAAGCTGACTGGCGCGCCGCTTACAAAGCGCGATCTTGTGATGCTATGTATGTTTATTGGACTCGTATCCCTCCGAGTCTTTCTATGGTCAGAACGACTGGCTCTCATCGAGACGGTAATTCCCATAGCCGTCATTTGGTTATCTCGCAAAAAAACAGCGAGTTTCTTTATCTCGGCATTGCCAATTATTGCGGTAGTCGGAGTGGGGATTCTTTTTGCGGTTACCGAATATTTCCGAAGTTGGACACACTACAGCACGACAGAAAACAGCCTTATTGATTTCGCCGCAAATCGCTTATTCGGTTACTACGCCACAGCGATAAATAACGGGGCGATCGTTTTCGAAACATTTAAACCAACAATTGTTCCTTATAGAACGGCAGATTGGTTTTTTCAGTTTCCACTTTTTCCGCTACTGGGAATAGAAATCGGAAACCCTTGGGATGCAAATTTGGATTACATCTTTTTCAGTTTCACGAACCCAGAGTTTAATAATACGTCTGGGATTTTCGCACCTATCATAGACTTTGGATCTGTAGCCGGAGTAGGAGTTTGGCTCATCTTAGGCGTCATATCTGGACGCTTATATGGTGCCTATGTCCATGGCCGTCTCTTAGCATCCCTGATTTATCCAACATGGATAGTTGGAATTTATGAAATTCTCCGAATATTTTACTGGGGAGGCCCTCGTTATTTTCCGACGATGACCACCACACTCTTATTATGGCTTATTTTTAACGGTCTGCTGCGACATCGTCTCCCGGTCAATGATGAAGATCTCAAATTGAACGAGTTAGCAGAATCTTCCGATGGAATTCAGCCATAAAAAAATCAGTCGGAATTGGTGCGAATTATATTCTCGTCAAAACGAACGCGTGCTAACGGAATTTCATTCCTAATTGCATTCACCATTGTCCCACTAACGTAAATGAAGTTGTGCCGCACAAACACTTCTTCGACTCGGCTCGAGCGCAACACAATTCCGATTAGGGACGGTTTTTGAAGGGTGATGGAGTTCTCATCAACTTGCATTGTGCCGCCAGGGCACGTTGCTCCAAGTGCGATACCACCTACTGCAGGAGCTGTTATCTTATTTTTTAGAATTTGAACATCAAATGCAGCGCAGGCAATACCCCAACCACCAGTTGATTCGATGGAATTTTCTTGCACTAAAACATCGCTGCAATATTCATTAATTCGAATACCGTCTCGTCCATCACCAAAAATCAAATTGCTAATAAGCGAAATAAACTGATTTTGAAGTGAAACCGTGCCTTGAACTGCTATGGCAGAGCCGGGGCGGCCGATAACAGTTATGCATCCATGTGTGCCACCATCGGAAACGCGATTAACGTGGTGAAGTCGATTGTTCTTGATAATGATATTGTGAGAACCATACGTGTCGAAGGACTCTTCTGATGCGACATAAATGCCTGCCCATTTTGTATCCACAATATTGTTCAATAAAATTTGTATGTTTTCCCCTCCAACGACCGCGACGCCGCGGGCCTTGCCCCCGCTAATCTGATTAGCAATAATTTGAATGTTGTTGCACACCGTATTTTGGCGTCGATAACTAACAACAGCGACCCCATCATCCCCCCCCTCAATACAAATATTATTTTTAACGGTGCCTTCGGAGCTTCCCCCCGTTACATGAATCGAATCGGCTTGTGTTTTCGCTATCGTGTTTCCTTGCACGAGAAAATTCGTAGTACTTCTAATAAAAATTCCGGCGGCCCATGCGCCGTTGATCACACAATTTTCAACGCAAACGTTCCTGGTTTCGGTAACTGTAATAGCGTTGCCAGTACTATCTGTAATTCGGGAGTTTGCATTTGAAAATATATTTAGCCCTCTAAGGGTAACATTCCGCCCTGTAACTGTAATTGACTGCCTCTGGGTATTGGGGGTTAGGACAGCGCCATCTAACGCATGTAAATTCACACGGTCTTTTACAAAAATAATATCGCTATAAACAAAATACCCCGCAGGGATTCTTACCGTACCTCCACCAGATTTATGTACGTCATCAATTGCATTCTGAATGGCTTTGGTACAATCAGTATGGCCATCTCCAAGAGCTCCGTACTCAAGAATATTCTTTATCAGATCAGCTTTTGAATTCTCAGAAATGAGCTTTTGTTCTGACACTCCGCGAGCATGAATCTTCCCGCCCCATAAAACAGCGGCTACCGTAAGAAATATATGCCTTCCAAATGTCCGGCGATTGAGAAATGGCATTGATCAACTCATAAACGGCGAGTGTCGGTGAGCAATGCTTCATACATTGTGAGATGCTGACTCAATATTTCTTTCTGAGAGAATTTTTCTGCCATTTGCACGGCCGCAATCGACATAGCTTGACGCAAAAGAGGCGCATTCATTATCTGGCATATTTTTTCTGCTAAGCTGTGAACAGATGCAGCTTCAAAGATCAAACCTGTTTTTCCGTTATCGACTAACTCAGGAAGTCCGCCACGGTTTGCGACGATGACGGGTACGCCATGTGAATATGCCTCGATAACGACTCGTCCAAACGGCTCATCCCAAATGGACGGCACGACCAAGACATCAATTTTTTGAAAAAATTCGCTCGGCTTCTGAAAACCGAGCCACTGCACATTTGATTCATTACCCATCTCCATGAGAGAGGAAACGTATTTTTTATTTCCTGTGCCGGCGACCAATAACTCAATTTTTTTAGGCCCCCTCAATAGGGGGAGTGCGCACAGTAAGGTTTCAATGCCTTTTGTTTGCTCAAGTCGGCCAATAAAACCTATTTTTCCGGTCGACGTAAAATGATCACTTTTATGGGGCATCTCTCCTGAAATATTCCCAATAACATGCTTGTCTGCCTGCTGAAAAAAGCCGTGATCAATATGTTTGTTTAGAATAAATTCGCTTATGCCAACGGCTGCATCGACATACTTAGAATAGCGGCGCTTTAAAGCCATAAATGGCCAGCAATGCGCGCAAGATCTTTCGCAACATTGACCATTGCGCAACATGCTCGCTGATAAACATAACAGCGAGAAGCTCCTCATCGTATGCGCGACATTAGCTCCTTTAGCATTAGCTAATTGCCATATCGCTGGGGAAATATCCTCGATGGTGCTGGTGTGCACTACATCGTAATTATGAAAGTCTATGTATTTTTGAAATTGGCTGGCTGCAAATAAGTTGAAAGAATCAATGGTATGCCACGCAAATTTTTCAAAAAATGATTTCTGCGCATTCTGAAATGACCAATAAATATTTGGAGATGGGACACGAATTACCTTTATTCCATCAACAATATCCTCAGCCCAACTATCGCTGGCCGCCATGACCTCCACGTCACAACCAGATTCACGCAATCCATCTGCTAAGAGCTTTGTTGAAATTTCGCCTCCGCCACGGTACGCCGGGTAGTAGCCAGAACATGCAATCAGAATTCTCACTGCTGCTATCCTTGCAATAAGTAGGAAAGCTCTCTTTTCATGCGGCTAAAAATAACACGCCTGCATATATCTCTTGCTCGCTATGACGGTTTGCCACTTCCCGGATTTGGTTACGCTTGAAAAATACTCGATACCAGCATTGCGTAAACGCAGCTCGATTGCCTTAGCTAAAAGTCTTTCGCCTGGACGATCGCTATCATCAATTATGAGAACAAAATTATCGCTCAGTATGTGAGGGATTATCGTTTCCGCGCCCAGACGGTTCCAACGATTCTTAAAGGATGCGGCATATGGTCCATCGATCAAGATAAAATCAAAACGCTGATCACTACGTATGGAGGAGAGATCCGAGTACCATTGAACGGATTTGCCTTCGCTAGTTTTTATTTTCGCCAAGGGACTCAATACGACGGCATGATCCACCAACGCTTTAATGTTCTCTGCCCATGAAGCAGCACTCTCAATGGTTGTTACTGTAATTTGGCGTGAGGTTTTTTTTCTAAACTCATTGAGCAATAGCGTCGTTTGACCAGCACCAAATTCGAGAACATTAGAAAAAGGAAGCTCTCTTAAAGATCGTGCAATGAGATATAAAAAGCTGTGGTTCGCTGCGGCCCCAACTGGATAAAAAATATCCGCTATACCCATTTTCGCAATCTCGCGCAAAAAAAGGGCTCTGTAGATCACTTCCATATGCCCGTGAAGGGCAAAGTAGTCTCGCCAGGCTCCGCGAAGCGCTAACGTGGCATTCTTAAAAACATTCACGATTTTTTCCGATACCTAAGTTGCATTCTGACGAACTCTAATGCCATTCGCCTGATTCCCTTTAGATCGACGACAAATAATAAAAAAACATAAACAAAGAACGAGACAATGCCGGTCAGTAGAAACTGGCGCCAATTATTTGTTTCCGCTGCACGCAGAGTTATCGACATCGCTAAGAGTGCGATAAAGATTTTAATGAGATCCTTTTTAGGGATCGCCACCATTGATGTCCTTTTAGCTTGAACTATTACAATCAGAAGCGAGAAGGCTTGTCCGGCAATTCCAGCAAGAATTGCTCCTGCGCTGGCAAAAAAAGGAATCATTAACACGCCAGCAGAGACACTGATTACAGCGCCACCCGCTACAGGCCATAAAAGTATGTATGTTTTATTAGCTAAATGAAGAATTGGCTCAAAAACATAAACTCGCAAGCCCATAAGAAGTTGGCTTAGAACGAGCAGTGGCAGCATCCAAGCCGCATCATTTACGTACTGATCACCAATCGTAAATCGAACTAGAGCTTGGGCGTCAAGCACTAGATAAATGACACACGGACCGAGCAGGGCTGCCCATAAAGTTATATTTTCTGAAACCTGTCGCTTGGCTCCAGCCACCCCCTCTAATTCGAATTGCTTTATCGCAAGAGGGTAGGCGGCAACGTGAACGACAGCCATCGTAAAAACTATCGACTTTTGCACTATATCGGCAATTGCTGCATATCTTCCCACTGTTGTAGGGTCAGTAAAGTAGGCCAGAAGCACCCGATCAAAATAAGCAAGGGCCGTATTTGACAGGGCTACAGCACCGACAGGAAGGCCAAATTTTAAGATCAAGAGAATGGAAGAACGTCGAATAGACTTGAGCTTAATTAATCGCCATTCCGATTTTATGAGATATGCAGCAACTAAGCCTGCAAAAAAATACGAGAGGATAATACCAAAGGCCAGCCCTTCGTATCCCATACCCCACGCAACCAGAATTACTCCAAGCACTAATGCAAATGCCGCGCGCATGACTTGAAAAAATGAAAACCATATAGAGCGTAGATCCGAGCGAAAAACAGATTGCTGAAGATCGAATAGCGCTTGCGAGCTAGCTAAAGCCAACCCTAACAACCAAATAGAATTAAATTGAGGGGTAAGATTTATAAAGTTTAAGCTCGTAGCAAGAGTTACCGCTCCGGCAGCCCCAATCCCGTAAAGTGCTAATACGCTTGAATTTAAATGAGCCGGATTAATGCGAATTTTCTCGGATCGAAACCGAACAAATGAAACGCGTATCCAATCAAAGAATATGGGAACAATTGTAAAAGCAAAAACCATAACGACGGCATAGTGGCCATAAGCCGCCGGACCCAACAGGCGCGTATATAAGGCCAAGGAGACTATCCCGATGATTCCGGTCAGCCCAAAACCTACAAAGTGAATAAGCGTGTGCTTAGCTAACATACATGCCCCTAAATTAGATGTGTGTTAGCGATATAATTATTTATATGTGCTCGAGTGATCGGCAAGCGCGAGGCCTATATGTCCAGGTTTATTTAGATAACAAGATAGCGTTTGTTCGAGCATACGATCAGAACTCAAAGTCCATTTAAGGCTCGCCGCATTTTTTTTAAGCCGTGAAAGCTCATCTGAGTTATTGATGATCGTACTCAACGTTTCTGCAAAGGCTGCGATGTCTCCATTAGGTATGAGATATCCATTATAACCTTGCTCAATGATTAGCTCTGCTCCGTCAACGTCCATACTCAAGATCGGAGTACCAGCAGCTCCTGCCTCAAGCAGCGTGATGGGGCTTGTTTCATATTTGCTTGTTAGTACGAGCAAATCGAAATGATGGATAAATCGTCGGGCATCTTGCCAACCTACCCAAACAATATTTTTATTAAGATTGAGCTCGTCTTGTTTTTGAATAAGTGACTCTTGAAGCGGCCCTTCTCCTATTATCCAAACTTTATATGGCCTTCCTTCGTTGCCCAGCTTAGCCAATACGTCTAGCAACCTTTCCGGCGCTTTTTGTGGCCATAGACGCCCCACAAAAACAATCTTTATCCCTTCAAAATTATCCAGAAAAGGCATGGCCTCAGCGGGCTCGAAATCCACTGAGGACAAACTAACCCCATTGGGAACCATCGCAATTTTTGCGACCGGAATTCGGATTTTATTTTTTGCATGAAGGGCTTCGCCTGGCGATACAGCAATTAATACGTCTGTTAATTGCCCAAGGCCCCATTCGATACATGTGTAAAACATACGCCTAGCCAACCCGATATCAGGATCCATGGTTGGAAACGCATGTGGCGTATATACCTTCAGGCTTGGCAATCCAATTGCAGCAATACGCGCAATCGCCCCTCCTTTTGCGCTGTGGCCATGGATAATATCAAATGGACCATTTTTTTTAATGTAACGCCGTACTCGAAAAATAGATTGAATATCTGCCAATGAGATTTGGCGGCTCATCGGGAGTGAGGCAAAATAAATTCGGCCACAAAATTTTTTGCAAAAGGTTAGGAAGGGAGGATCAATACGCTGCTGACCATGCAAAATATGAGTATCAAACCCTTTCGCATGAAGACCTTCAGCTAATGAAGCAACATGCCTTCCAACGCCTGCTGTGACAGTCTCAGAAACTAAAAGATACTTCATCTAGCTTTTCTCAAACCCTTTGAATTGCGCTTTAATACCTTCAGGATCAAAGCCTAATACGCATTTTTTCCCGTTATCATTTTGATTGCGGTGAGCAGCAATATCCAGGCGTCGAGCGCCAGCGACCAATGGGCGATGTAGTAGAGGTCGTACTCGACGCGCTTCTCGATCTTCTCCAGCGTGTCCGTCTCGCCGCGCCAGCCGTTGACCTGCGCCCAGCCGGTGATGCCGGGCTTCACGCGATGACGCTCGGCATATTGCGCCACGGCCTCGTCGTAGCGCGTGTCGGCGGCCTTGGCGCTCAGGGCGTGGGGCCGCGGCCCGACGAGCGACATGTCGCCCTTCAGGACGTTCCACAGCTGCGGCAATTCGTCGATGCTGGTCCGGCGCAGGAAACGGCCGACGCGCGTCACGCGGTCGTCGTCGCGCGTGACCAGTCGCTCGGCATGGAGGTCCGCCGCCTCGTGCCGCATGGTCCGGAACTTGTAGATCTTGAACAGCTTGTGGTTGAAGCCCTGACGCTTCTGGCGGAAGAACAGCGGGCCTGGGCTGTCGAGCTTGACGACGAGGGCCACGACGGCCAGCGGCAGCAGGAGGACGGCCAGCGCGATCGCCGAAAGCAGCAGGTCGCTCATGCGCTTGAGCAGAAAGCTCCAGCCGGTGATCGGCTTGTCGGCGATGTTGATCGCCGGAATGCCCGCCCAGTAGGACACCGGACGGTAGGACAGGTTGAAGCCGGCGGCGTCGCTGAGAAGGCGGATGTCGACCGGCAGCACGCGCAGGATCTGCGTGAGGTGGAGGATGCGTCCCTCCGCCGACAGCGGCATGGCGATCACGACGAGGTCGACTTCGCCCCGGCGCACATGGTCGATCAGGTCGCCCGCCGAACCCAGCACAGGCACCCCTTCGACGACCGCGGGGATGCGCGACCGGCGGTCGTCGAACAGCCCGACGATGCGCAGGCCAAGGCCGCTCTCGGCCTGGATCTTCTGGACGAAGCGCTGCCCCAGCGGCCCGGCGCCGACGACGGCCACCGCGCGGAAATAATGCCCGGCGTTCGTCCAGCTCTTCAGGCGATGCGCGACGACGAAGCGCGAGGCGACGAGCAGGGCGGCGCTGGCCACGTACCAGACCACCAGCCAGACGCGCGAGAATTCGCTGGAGACCTTGAGCAGGAAGGCGGCGACGACGAGGACGATGACGACGCTGCTCCAGGCCAGCAGCAGGCGCTTGACCTGAAACTTGATGTTGCGCAGGGATTCGAGCGCGTAAAGCCGTGCCGCGGAAAAACGCTGGCTGGCGATCAGGACGGCGATGGTGATGCCGGCAACGTAGGCGACGGTGTCAGTGTCGTAATTATGATATCTCATCAGCCATTCGAGATAGATTCCGTAGGCTGAGAGGCCGACCGCTCCGATGATCACCGCGTCGACGACGGCGATGAGGTTGCCGAACGTCTCTTCGGACAGGCCTGTCCTGCGACCCTCGCCATACGACGACGGGCCCTCAGCAACCGGCTCTGCGGCGGAGAGTTCGTTGTTCACTTCAACCATGCGACGGAATGGCGCGTGACAGATTATCGCCCTTTTTATAACACCTTACGCGGGCAGCCGCATTTGCTTAAAATGCTTCCCGAGGGTCGAAAAGGGCCTTGTCCACAGGTGAAAGCCTGAGGGCATATGCCTTGGCCAAGACAACCGCCAGTTGCCGTTAACCTTAAGAACTGCCTGAAACCCTGGAGAATGCGCATTGGGCCACAAGACGGTTCTGGTCACCGGCGGCGCCGGCTATGTCGGCAGCCACGCCTGTGCGGCCCTGGCGCAGGCCGGCTATCAGCCGGTCGTCTACGACAACCTGTCGCGCGGCCATGAATGGGCCGTGAAGTTCGGCCCGCTCGAGGTCGGCGACATCATGGATTCCGCGCGGCTCGCCGAAGTCTTCGCCCGCCATAAGCCGGTCGGCGTCATGCATTTCGCCGCTCATTCCTTCGTCGGCGAATCGGTGACCGATCCGGCGATCTACTATCGCAACAACGTCTACGGCAGCCTGAACCTCCTGCAGTCGATGATCGCGGCCGATGTCCGCAAGATCGTGTTTTCCTCGACCTGCGCCGTCTACGGCATCGCCGAGACGGTACCCCTGACGGAGAAGCTTCCCCTGGCGCCGGTCAATCCCTATGGCGCAAGCAAGTGGATGGTCGAGCGGATCCTCGCCGACTTCGCCGCGGCCTACGGCCTGACCTACGCCGCGTTGCGCTACTTCAACGCGGCCGGCGGCGCGCCCGACCTCGGCATCGGCGAGGCGCACGACCCGGAAACCCATCTCGTGCCGCTGGTGCTCGACGCCGCGGCCGGCAAGCGCAAGTCGATCACCATCTTCGGCATCGACTACCCGACGCCGGACGGCAGCTGCATCCGCGACTACATCCATGTGCTGGACTTGGCCTCGGCCCACATCGCCGCGCTAGAGCGCCTCGTGGACGGCGCCGCGCCGATGACCATCAACCTCGGCAACGGCGCCGGCTATTCGGTGCGCGAGGTCATCGCTGCCGCCGAGCAGGTGACCGGCCGCAGGGTGCCCGTCGAGATAGGTCCGCGCCGCGCCGGCGACCCGCCGACGCTGATCGCCGACGCCTCGCACGCGCGTAGTCTGCTTGGTTGGATTCCCCAGCGGCCTGCCATCGCGACGCAGCTCCAGGATGCCTGGAGCTGGCACCAGCAGCATCACTTGCGCTGAAGCGCTACCGCGGCGAGAGGCGGTAGCTGGCGGGTTCGGCAGCCAGCGGCTGCTTCGGCAGGATGCGTCGCTTCGTCCAGTCGAGCGTGCGCGCCAGGGCGACCAGCATCAGGAAACCAGAGACGACGATCACCGTGTCGAGCAGCGGATAGCTGCCGTACTGGTCGCGCAGGATCAGGCCGACCATGCTGAGCAGCGAGCCGGCGCAGAACACCGGCAGCGCGTTGCGGCCCATGGCGACGAAGGGATTCGCGGCGCTCAGGCTGCGCGTGAAGCGGGCCGCGCCCGGCATGTAGACCACGACATAGACCATCGCCAGGATGTGCAGCAGGCGCGGCAGGGCGAGGTTGCTCTTGTCGAGGCCCCAGAGGAACGGCGGCAGCGGCACGCTGCCCGTCGCCGGCCATGACTTGTAGACGGTCGCGACGGCGCCGAACGCGATGTAGGCCAGGGCGGCGGCGTAGAGCGCGCGGTTGAACGGCACGACGACGCCCGACCGCGCGACGCTGCCAAGCGTGAAGGCGACGACGAACAGCAGCTGCCAGGCGAACGGGTTGAAGAACCAGACGCCCGCGTTGGGATAGCTCGGAAGGTTCCAGCCGAACGCCTGCGCCAGGAGGTAGAGCGTGCCCGACGCGAGCAGCGGCAAGGCCAGGTCGATCCGCGCCAGGGCCATGACCAGCGGCGTCGCCGCGATCAGCACCACGTAGAGCGGCAGGATGTTGAAGTAGCCGACCTGATGGCCGAGCGTCGCGATGCCGAGGAAGCCGGCGAGCGGATCGTCCATCACCGGCCCGATGTTGATCATCTGGACGTAGCTCGCGTCCTCGAAGGCGAGCGTCGCGACGGCGAACAGCCCGATGCCCGCGATCAGGGAGGCGATGTGCGCGATGTAGAGCGTCGCCGCGCGGCTGAGGCAGCGATAGGACTGGCGCAGGGCGCCATGCGCGATGAAACGCGGAAAATAGGCGAGCGCGGCGGAGAAGCCGGCCAGGAACACGAACAGCTCGGCCGAATCCGACAGGCTGAAGTTCCGGTAGGTCAGCGGCTCGTAGATGTTGCCGGGGATATGGTTGATGAAGATCGTCAGCAGTGCGACGCCGCGCCAGAAGTCGATGCGCAGGTCGCGCGGGCGCGGGGCGCCGGCCGGTGAAGTACTCATACTGGAATCAAAACCCAAGCGACTCATAAGTCGCCCCCCATCGGTTTCATCGCTTTGAATGAAACGAACGGTTAGCCCAAATCGGCCGGTCGCGACTGTGTGAAAGTTAGGACAGCGCCGGTCCCTTACGAGGGAACCTTAATCGCCTGTCCAACCAAGGACTTGCTGTGTAGCACGAGGGCCGGCAGATGCAACGGCGCCAATGCGGCGGGATGGACCGTCTCCTCGGGAATGCGGCCGATGCCGAAGCGCGCGAAGGCGAGGCCGAGGCCGGGCAGGGCGCTGACCATCGCGAAGGGCACCGCGAGCAGCAGGCCGAGCAGCACCGGGCTCGCCCAGAGCACCGCGCCGAGGGAGATCTTCGCGAACAGGTAGGTCACGACGATGCCGCAGAGGCTCTGCACCCACAGACGCTGGGTCGCCGCCGACAGGGGAACCGCATGGTCGTCGCGCAGCTGGCTCGTCCAGCCGATGGTGCGGCCCATCGCCAAGCCGCCCAGGAACACCGTCTGCGTCACCGCCATCACCGGGGCGAGCAGGGCGCTGAACACAGTCTCCAGCAGCAGGTTCCCGACGAAGCGCAGCGGCCCACCGAACAGGCGGCGCTCCGTCGGATGCAGCAGAACGCGAATCGCGCTGGCGATCTTCGGCGCGAAGGTCATGGTCATCATCAGGACCAGCGACCAATAGGCCGCCTCGGGGCGGAACAGCGGCGTCGCCGCGCCGACCAGCAGGCCACGGAGCGAGAACAACGCCACCAGGCCCATCCAGGCCGGGGCGCCGACGAACATCAGGATGGCGAAGACGAGCTGGAAGCGGCTGACCGGCTTCAGGCCCGGCATGGCGAGCAGCCGCCAGTACTGCATGTTGCCCTCGCACCAGCGCAGGTCGCGGCGCATGAACTCGAGCAGGGTCGGCGGGTTCTCCTCCCAGGTGCCGTCCTCGAGCGGCAGCACGCGCACCTCGAACCCGGCGCGGCGCATCAGCACCGCCTCGACCTGGTCGTGGCTCAGGATCGGCTTGCCGCTGGCCAGCTTCGGCAGGTGGCAGTGCGCGATGAAGGGCGCCAGGCGGATGATCGCGTTATGGCCCCAGTAGGGGCCGCAGTCGCCCTGCCAGAAGGCGGCGCCGAGCGTGTAGCTGCGCATGCCGAGGCGCATGCCGAACTGGAAGACGCGGGCGAAGGGGCTGGCGCTCGGCATGCCGACCGTCAGGGTCTGGGCGATGCCGAGGTCGTCCTTGGCCTGCATGACGCGGATCATGCGGACCATGGCCGCAGCGCTCATGAAGCTGTCGGCGTCAAGCACGATCATGAAGTCGTAGCCGGTCCCCCAACGGTCACAGAAGTCGCGGATATTTCCGGCCTTGAAGTCATCGTTCACGAGGCGACGTCGGTAGGTGACAGGGATGCGGCCGGCGTAGGACGCCGCCAGGTCGTCGGCCACCGCCTCTTCGCCGGCGGCGATGTCGGGCTTGTTGGTGTCGCTGAGAACGAAGCAGTCCACATGGCCGAGGGCGGCGCTGCCTTCCAGCTCGGCCAGCATGGCCGAGAGGTTGCGGCGCAGGCGGGCCGGCTCTTCGTTGCGCACGCAGATGGCGATTGCGGTGCGCGTGACGATGGGCGCGTCGTCGTCGCCGAGGCGCGCGATGGGCGAGGCGGCCGCTTCCGGGTCGCGGCGAAACAGCATCAGGCCGAGGCCGAAGACGGCGTTCCACAGGCCGAGCGTCGGCCAGGGCAGCGACAGGGCGTAGGCCGTCAGGATCAGGCCGTCGACCCAGTCGAGGCCGCCGTCCGACAGGGCGTAGGCCATGAGGGCGAACATGCCGGCCATGGTGAGGCAGACCAGGCTGAAGAACAGCGCGCGGCGGCGGGCGAGTTGCACGGACGAACCTAACGAAGTTATGAGAGCCGCCAAGGGGATGCCTACTTTGTCGGAAAAGAGATACGGCTTATTGTTCGCGGCAAGAACGATCGCCGATCAGGGAGCGTAATAAAGCGGGATGGCAAAACAGGGGCAAGCGGAAGCGCTGTGGTACGTGGCCGCAGGGCAGGGCGAATGGCGCGCCGAAAACCTGCCGGCCAAGGTCGAGGGCGTGCGCGTGCGCAGCCTCTTCAGCGCCCTCAGCCGGGGAACGGAAAGCCTTGTTTTCCATGGCAAAGTGCCCGCCAGCGAGCATCAGCGGATGCGCGCGCCCTTCCAGGCCGGGGACTTCCCCTTTCCGGTGAAATACGGCTACGCCACGGTCGGGCGCGTCGAGGAAGGACACGCGGATTTGATCGGCCGCGCCGTCTTTGCGCTCCATCCGCACCAGACGACGTTCGACCTGCCGGCCGACGCCGTCATGCCGCTGCCCGACGGCCTGCCGCCGATGCGCGGCGTGCTCGCCGCCAACATGGAAACCGCGCTCAACACCATCTGGGATTCCGGCGCGACGGCCGCCTGCCGCATCAACGTCATCGGCGGCGGCGTGGTCGGCCTGCTCACGGCCTACCTGGCGGGCCGCCTGCCGGGCGCCGACGTCACCCTGATCGACATCCTGCCGCAGCGGGCCAAGCTGGCTGCCGCCCTCGGCCTGCGCTTCGTGCTGCCCGCCGACGCGCCGGGCGACTGCGACGTGGTGTTCCACGCCAGCGGCGTCGGCAGCGGGCTCAACACGGCGATTTCCTGTGCCGGCGACGAAGCCACCGTGGTCGAGATGAGCTGGTACGGCACAGGCGAAATCCCCGTGACGCTGGGCGGCGCCTTCCATAGTCGCCGCCTGAAGCTGATCGCCAGCCAAGTCGGCAAGGTGGCGCCCAATCAGCGGGCGCGCTGGAACTACCGCCGCCGCCTGGCCGCCGCCCTGAATTTGCTGCGCGACGACCGCCTCGACGCGCTGCTGGAATCGCCCATCGCCGCCGCCGACCTGCCGGCCAAGCTGCCGGACATCCTCAAGCCGGGCGGCGGCGTCCTCTGCCAACCCATCGCCTATCCAGTTTCTTAGCTTTCCATTTTATCTTATTGAGGTTTCTATGTTTTACGTCGAAGTCCGTGACCATGTGATGATCGCCCACAGCTTCCAGGGCGAGGTCTTCGGTCCGGCCCAGCGCCTGCACGGCGCGACCTTCGTCATCGATGCCGCGTTCTATTCCAAGGAGCTCGACGACGCCGGGCTGGTGGTCGACATCGGCCTCGCCATGACGATCCTGCGCGAAACGCTAGAGCCGCTGAACTACCGCAACCTCGACGACCTGCCGGAGTTCAAGGGCAAGAACACCACCACCGAATTCCTTGCCAAGGCGCTGTTCGACCGCCTCGCCGTCCGGGCCAAGGCCGGCGAGCTCGGCCGCCCGGGCAAGGATCTTGCCGCGCTTCGCGTGACGATCTCGGAATCGCACACGGCGCGCGCCGCTTACGAGGGGCCGCTTGCCTAGCAGCGACCGATCACGGCTGACATTGGTGACGCCCGGCAGCCTGGAGACGGCGACGGGCGGCTACCGCTATGACCGCCGCGTCGTCGCCGAGCTGCGCGCCGCCGGCCATGCCGTCGACGTGCTGACGCTGGGCGAAAGCTTTCCGCAGCCCGATCCGGCAACGCTCGCCTCGGCCTACCAAACCCTGGCCGCGCTGCCGGCGGGGCCAGTGGTGATCGACGGACTGGCGCTCGGCGCGCTGCCCGACGTCGGCCGCCATCTGCCGGCCCATGCGCCGCTCGTCGCCCTGGTGCACCATCCGCTGGCGCTCGAAACCGGACTGACGCCCGAACGCGCCCGGCAATTGCGCGACAGCGAGCGGCAGGCCCTGGCCGCCGCACGCCATGTCATCGTCAGCAGCCCGCCAACGGCGGCGATCCTGGCCGCCGACTACGGCGTCGCCACAGACCGCATCAGCGTGGCGCCGCCCGGCGTCGACGCGGCTCCCGTCGCGACAGGCGGCGACGGGCGCACGGTGGAATTGCTCAGCGTCGGATCGATCATCCCCCGCAAAGGCCACGACCTTCTGGTCGAGGCGCTGGGGCCGCTGCGCGATCTGCCCTGGCGGCTGACCATCGTCGGCGATGCCCGCGACAGGCCAGCCGCCGACGCGCTCGACGCCGCCATCCGCCGGCATGGCCTGGAAGACCGCATCGTCCTGGCCGGCGCATTGTCCGAAGCCGATCTGGCGGCGCGCTATGCCGCCGCCGACCTGTTCGTGCTCGCGTCACGCTACGAAGGCTACGGCATGGTCTTCAGCGAAGCGCTCGCCCATGGCCTTCCGCTCGTCGTCACGGCGGTGGGCGAGGCGGCGAACTTGCTGCCGGCCGGCGCAGGCCAGGCCGTCGCGCCTGACGACACCGCCGCCTTGAGCGCCGCCCTGCGCGGCATGATCGCCGATCCCGCCGCTCGCGCGGCCAGCGCCGCTGCGGCACGCGCGGCGCGGGACAGACTGCCGCGCTGGTCCGACTGCGCGGCGACCTTCATCGAAGTTCTGAGCCAACTCCAAGCGACGAGAGCGACCGCATGAGCTTTTCACCCGAGTGGCTGACCTTGCGCGAACCCGCCGACCATCGCGCACGCAATCCCGAGCTTCTGGTCGCCGTCGCGGCCTATTTCGGCGGACGCGAGGATCTGGCCGTCACCGACCTGGCAAGCGGGCAGGGCTCGACCTTGCGCGCCGTGTCGCCCCACTTGGCGAAGGGCCAGAGCTGGACGCTCGTCGACTATGACGAGGACTTGCTCGACGCCGCGGTCCGCCTCGGCGCGGGGAGCGACGTGGAGATTGCGACGCAGCGCGCCGACTTGAGCGACGACATCGCTTCGGTGCTGGCGCTGCCGGCGGACCTGCTGACCACATCGGCCTTCTTCGACCTCGTGTCGAAGCCTTGGCTGACGCAGCTCGTCAAGGCCGCCGCCAAGCGCCGCCTGCCGGTCTATGCCGCCCTGAGCTACGACGGGCGCATGAGCTGCACGCCGCACGAGGAGCTGGACGCCGCCGCGCTCGCCGTCTTCAACCGCCATCAGCGCCACGACAAGGGCTTCGGCGCGGCGCTCGGGCCGACGGCGGCGGAGACGGCGCATCGCCTGTTCGAATCGGCCGGCTACAAGGTGACCCTCGCGCCGTCCGACTGGCGACTGAAAGCCGACGAATCCGAACTGCAGCGTCAGCTGGTGGAGGGCTGGCATGGCGCCGTCGCCGAGCTGAAGGAAATCCCCGGCCCGGCGCTCGTCGCCTGGCGCGCGCATCGCCTGGCCGCCATCGCCGCCGGAAAGGCCGAACTTATGGTCGGCCATGTCGATCTTTGGGCGGTCCCGGCCTAACGCGACAGGTCGCAGTCGAACAACACGTCGGCGCCCAGCCGGTAGACCTGAGCAGGAGGCCGCAAGGCCGCATCGAGCTTGTCGATCGGCGGCAGGGACAGGCCGAAGGGCCCAGCCCCGATGATGAGGGGCGCAACCGCCAGGTGCAGCCGGTCGAGACAGCCGGCGGCCAGGAAGGCGGAAAGGGTGGAGGTGCCGCCCTCCACCAGAATCCGGCGGAACCCGAGGTCGTTGAGGGCGGCGATGATCGCTGTCGGCGGCAGGTTGCCGTCGGTTCCAGGGCGAATCGGAACGATGTCGATGTCGGCATCGAAGCGCGTTTCGCATCCCGCCATTGTCACGATGCAACGACGCACGCCATCCCGCGTTAACAGCTTAGCGTCCGGCAGAAGACGTAGTTTCGGATCGATAACCACGCGCGCCGGATGGTCTCCCTCGACATGGCGAACGGTGAGCTGCGGATCGTCGGCGACTGCGGTGCCGACGCCGACGACGACGGCATCGGCCAAGGCGCGCAGGCGATGCAGATGAACGATGGCCTCACGGCCGTTGATGTAGTGGGAATGCCCGCTGGCCGTGGCGATGCGGCCGTCGAGCGACTGGCCGAGCTGGCCGACGACGAAGCGAGGCCGGCAGAGGGGCGCAAAGAGCGTCCGCCAGGGTTCGGCCATGCCGGCGGGCAGATCGCCGCCACCGGCTTGGACGACCGAAAGGATCGCCGACCAGACGTCGTCCGGCATTTCTGAAACGGTAGAGTCGGAATCGGACAGGGACATGACTTTGACGCAAAAGGATCAAGGCTTTGTGATGAACGCCCGATCCGGGCGGATGGCGCGTTCCGGCCTTTGAATGATAACCTGAAACGGTTTGATAAATATGGATAACACCGTCGGCCCGTCCACGACAGACGCTCTCCCAACGACAGTCCGCTCCAACGGCGCCGCCCCAAGGCGGCAGGAAGGCCCCCGCGTGCTTAACAACGGCTTCGGCGATCCCGCCATCCTCGCAGCCCATCGCGCCCTCAGCGACTTCAGGGCCGGCGCGCCCATCATCGTCCGTGATGGCGATGTGGCCGAGATTCTCATCTCCCTCGACGGCTTCGACGACGCCCGCCTGGCGCGCCTGCGCGCGGCCTGGCAGCCGCTCGGCCTGGCGGTGACGTCCCATCGCGCCGCCGCCCTTGGCGACCGCAGCGGCGGCATCGTCGTGCCGCTCGCGAACGACATGGACATCGCGCGCATCGTCGACATCGCGAGCGCGCCCGCCGTGAAGCTGTGCGCGCCGGGCGATGCGGCCAACTCTTGCGTCCTCGCCGCGCTCGAACTGGCCAAGATCGCGCAATTGCTGCCGGCCGCCCTCGTGCTGCCGGTCACGCCCGAGACCATGGCTGCCTTCGGCACCCAGGCCAGCGACGTGCGCGTCGCCGACGTGATGCGCCTGCGCGCTGCCGCGACGCATTCCACGCGCCTGGTGTCGCGCGCCCGCGTGCCGCTGCACGAGAACCTCGCCACCGAATTCGTCGTCTTCCGCGACATGCTCGGCCGCAACATGACGGCGGTCGTCGTCGGCGCGCCCGACCTGACCCAGGCCGTGCCGGTGCGCCTGCATTCCTGCTGCCTGACCGGCGACGTCTTCTCGTCGCGGCGCTGCGACTGCGGCGACCAGCTGCAGATGTCGCTCGACATCCTGTCGGAGAAGGGCGGCGGCGTGCTGCTCTACCTCGACCAGGAAGGCTGCGGCATCGGGCTCGCCAACAAGATGCGCGCCTACGGCCTGCAGGACCGCGGCCTCGACACCATCGACGCCAACACGACGCTGGGCTTCGCCACCGACGAGCGGCGCTACGACGCGGCCGCGCGAATGCTCGAACTGCTCGGGATCACCCGCGTCTCGCTGCTGACCAACAATCCGGCCAAGCTCAGCGGGCTCGCCGAGCACGGCATCGAGATCGCCGGGCGCATCCCGCTGCTGGCGCCGGTCAACAGCAGCAACAAGCGCTACCTCGACGCCAAGGCGCGGCGCGCCGGCCATCTTTTGGAAGGCTTGAACGAACCCGCCCCCCCGGTGCATTCTCGCGCCTAGTCGCCACAAGGCGGCATTCGACGGCCTTCAGGCAGAAGGACCGTCCAGAGGGGGAGACGAGGGGATGTCCAGCATCAACGGGCCACAGGCGCCCGGCGCGCCTTATTCGCACGGCGCGATCGGCTTTCACTGGCTGACGGCCGCGATCGTTCTTACGATCATTCCGGTCGGCCTCGTCATGGCCAACATCGGCTCCGGCCCGACGCAGAACTTCCTCTACACCCTGCACGAATCGCTCGGCATCGTCGTCTGGCCCGTGGTCGCGGCCCGGCTGCTCTACCGATTGAAGAACCCGCCGCCGCCCATGCAGGAAGACATCCCGGCGCTGATGAAGCTTGCCGCCGAGACGGTTCATTGGTGCCTCTATGCCGGCCTGCTGGCGAACCCGATCCTCGGCTGGCTCGGCATCTCGACCTTCGGCGCCAAGGTGAGCTTCTTCTGGCTGTTCGAACTGCCGAGCATCGCCGCCAAGGACGAGCATCTGTCGGAACTGGTGCTGAAGGGCCATGCGCTGATCGGCATCCTGATCGCGCTGGCGCTCTGCGCCCACATCGGCGGCGCGCTGTTCCACCACTTCATCCGCAAGGACCGCACCCTGCTGCGGATGCTCGGCCGCTAGGCGCGGTCGAGCGGCCCGTCCGCGAGGTTCGCGAGCGGATAGGCGGAGATTTCCGCGAGCAGGGCGGCGAGCTTAGCCGCCATGTGGCCGAGAATCGCCTGGCCGGCCTCGGCCGTGGCGAGGCGGGCGTCGCCGCAGGCGCCCTGCGCGTTGAGATCCTGCGTCATCCAGCCGACCTGCACGGTCTCGCTTTCCAGGCGCAGCAGCTTGTGGGCCGTCTCGACCTTCGCCGCGGCCGACGGGAAGCCGGCGATCTTGTCGCGCCGGACCGCATCGGGGCGCAGATGCATCATCAGCGACGTCTCGACGGCGCCGCCATGGATGCCGTGGCGCAGTTCGTCGTCCGGAAACAGTCCGTCGGGCAGGCCGAGGCCGAAGGTCGCGGCGGTGACGACCATCATCCGCTGCGCGGCGCGCAGCTCGCGTGCGACGATGCCCGTCACCTGCGGCTGGCCGCCGTGCGAATTGAGGATGAGCAGCTTGCGCAGGCCGGCGCGCCGCACCGAAACGCCGATCTCGACCCAGGCGCGCTGCAGCGTCTCCGGATCGTGCGACAGGGTGCCGGGGAAGGCCGTGTGCTCCAGGCTGTAGCCGACCAACTGCGGCGGCAGCAGCAGGACGGGCAGGTCCGCCGGAATCCTGTCGAGCGCGCTGGCGAGGACGCCGGCGTTGATGTCCGCGTCGACCGAAAGAGGCAGATGCGGCCCATGCTGCTCGATGGCGGCGACCGGCAGCACGGCGACCGTGCGTTCGGGATCGAGCGCCTGGATTTCGGGCCAGGTCAGGTCTTGCCAAAGGCGGAACGGAGCGGTCATGTGGCCGTTAGATGGTCGGGCCCCTCGACGCATGGGGCAGGGCCGCATTCTAGGTCCTCCGCCGGCAAAATCATCGTCTATTCGCCATAAGCCCCGGATCGCGCTATAGAATCCCCATGAAGTTCATCCTGATCTACGGCCGCGTGCTCGGCCTGCTGAAGCCCGAGAAGAACCTGGCCATCATCCTGGCCCTGGCCGACGTGGCGCTCGCCAGCCTGCAGTTCCTCGAGCCGGTCCTGTTCGGCCGCGTCGTCGACACCCTGTCCAACGCCACCGGCAAGCCGCCCGACGAGATCTGGAGCGCCAGCTACCACCTGCTGGCGATCTGGGGCGTCGTCGGCGTCGGCGGCATCGTCGCCAACATCTTCGTGGCGCTGCATTCCGACCGCATGGCCCATCGCCGCCGCCTCGCGTCGCTGGCGACCTATTTCGAGCATGTGCTATCGCTGCCGCTGTCGTTCCACGCTTCCACCCATTCCGGCCGCTTGCTCAAGATCATGCTGGAAGGGGCCGACAACCTGTTCGGCATCTGGCTGTCCTTCTTCCGCGAGCATCTCTCGACCTTCGTGATCGTGATCGTGCTGCTGCCGATGACCCTGCTGATGAACTGGCGCCTATCGCTGATGCTCATCCTGCTGATGGTCGTGTTCTCCGTCCTCTCCGTGCTCGTCATCACGCGCACCGAGAAGGCGCAGTCTTCCGTGCAGGAGTTCCATTCCGAGCTGGCCGAGCGGGCGGGCGACGCGCTGGGCAACATCAACCTGATCCAGAGCTTCGTGCGCCTCGCCATCGAGGTGCAGCAGCTCGGCGACCTGACGAACCGCGTGCTGCGCGCGCAGTTCCCGGTGCTCAACTGGTGGGCCGTCGTCACCGTGCTGACGCGCGCCTCCTCGACGCTGACCGTCATCTCCATCTTCCTGCTCGGCACCTGGCTGTTCCTGCAGGGCCTGACCACGGTCGGCGAGATCGTCAGCTTCATGGGCTTCGCCACCTTGCTGATCGGCCGCCTCGAGCAGGCCATGGGATTCGCCGGCAAGCTGTTCTTCCAGATGCACGCCATCGAGGCGTTCTTCTCGGTGCTCGACGCGCGCTCCTCCGTGATGGAGAAGCCGAACGCCATCGAGCTCGGCCATGTGCGCGGCGACGTCTCCTTCGAGGACGTCACCCTGTCCTACGACGGCGTGCGCCCGGCGCTGTCCGACCTGACCTTCCAAAGCAAGGCCGGCCAGATGGTCGCCATCGTCGGGCCGACGGGCGCCGGCAAGAGCTCCGCCATGGGTCTGCTGCATCGCCTGTGGGACCCGCAGAACGGCCGCATCACCATCGACGGCGTCGACATCCGCGACGTCACGCTGACCTCCCTGCGCCGCCACATCGGCGTCGTCTTCCAGGAAAGCACGCTGTTCTACCGGCCGATCTCCGAGAATCTGCGCGTCGGCAAGCCGGATGCAACGGAAGCCGAGCTGATCGCCGCCGCCAAGCTCGCCCAGGCCCATGAATTCATCATGGCGCAGCCGAACGGCTACGAAACCCTCGTCGGCGAACGCGGCCGCACCCTGTCGGGCGGCGAGCGCCAGCGCATCGCCATCGCGCGCGCGCTGCTGAAGGACCCGCCGGTCCTCATCCTCGACGAGGCGACGAGCGCGCTCGACACCGTGACGGAAGCCAAGGTGCAGGCGGCGCTCGACGCGCTGATGGAAGGGCGGACGACCTTCGTCATCGCCCATCGGCTCTCGACCATCCGCAAGGCGGACCTGGTGCTGGTGATGGAGGGCGGCCGCATCGTCGAGCGCGGCGGCTACGACGAGCTGATGCGGCGCGACGGCGCCTTCGCCGCCCTGGTGCGCGGCCAGTCGCTGGCGAGCGAGCGGCCCGGCGTGCCGGCCTCCTAGAAAGCTGCGCCTAGAAGGACGCTACTAGAAAGCCGACCCTGGCTGCTTGAGGAATTCGATTTCCTCGGGCCTCGACGAGCGGCCCAGGATTTCGTTGCGATGGGGAAAGCGCCCGAAGCGCGCGACGATGTCGTGGTGGCGGCGCGCGTAGTCGACCACCTTGTCCGTGTCCTTCGAGGGCGGCAGGCTGCCGAACAGGGCGAGGCTGCGTTCCTGGTCCGCCAGGCTCTCGCTATGCTCGAACGGCAGGTAGACGAACCAGCGCCAGACCGGCGGCAACAGCTTGTCAAAGCCGCGCGGCACGGTGATGCCGGCGATCTCGCGGGCTCGCGCGTCCGTCGCGAAAGACTGCGCCGTGCCGCGATAGAGGTTGCGCGGCAGCTGGTCGAGCAGCAGCAGAAGCGCGACCGTGCCCTCCGGCGTGCCGACCCAGGAATCGTAGTCGCCGTTCGCGGCGCGGCGCTGGTCGGCCAGGAAGCTGTCGCGCAGCAGAACGTCGAAGGCCGGATCGGACTTGAACCAGACGCCGCGCGGGCTTTCGCGCTCCGCCGAGCCCGATGGGCCGAACCAGAAGTCGAGCAGGGCGTCCGGCGCGCTCACCGCAACCGCTCCGGCGCCAGGACCGTGCCGCCGGAGCGGCCCTCTTCGCGCTGGCGCAGCGATTCGAAGACATGGACCATGAAGGCGGCGACGACGGCCGGCATGAACAGGCCGACGAGGGGGATGCTGAACAGGCCGGCGGCGATGAATCCAGCGAGGAACAGGCCGCCGGAATGGCGTTTTCGCATCTCCTTGGCCTGTTCGGCCGGCATGTGGCGCAGCGCCACCAGCTCAAAATATTCGCGGCCGTAGAGATAGCCGTTCAGCGAATAGAAGACGATCAGGTTGATGACCGGGATGAAGTAGAACGGCAGCAGCAGCAGGTTCAGCACGACGGTGACGAGCGCCAGCCGGACCGAGGCCCAGACCGAGACGACGAGGGCCGGCGCGCTGGTCGAGGCGTAGGGGTAGTGGCGCAGCTCCACCGCTTCGGCCGCGTCGTCGAGCAGCATGCACTGGGCGGCGAACATGGCGCCGGGGAAGAACAGCACGGCGAAGGCCGCTGCCGCCAGCCCGCCGAGCCCCGCCAGAATGGCGTCGATCCAGCCGATGCCGACGAGGGTGAGGCTCGACAGGCCCCACCAGGACAGGCCGAGCAAAACCGCGAAGAGGACCAGCGCGAGGCCGAGGCCGCGCCACATGACGCGCCGCAGCGCCGGGTCGTCGAGCTGGCCGAAGGCCTTGAAGAGGGCGGCTATGAGGATGGGAAGCACGGGCGAACCTGACTCGATGATGAACGGGCGGGCGACATCATCGGGACCGGCCGGCAAGGCGTCAACCTTGCAGCGGCGTGCCAGTTCCGCATTCGCAGACGGCCCTGGCGCAAAACCCCGAGTTGCGCTGAAATGCAACCTCCTGGAGCGATGCCAGTCATTCTGGAGGGAGAACCCGCATGGGCGAATATGCGTTGGGCCAAGGCGTTCCGCGCTCGGAAGACCCTCGGCTGCTGCGTGGCGGCGGCCGCTACGTCAGCGACGTGACCTTGCCGCGCATGGCCCATGCCGTCCTGCTGCGCTCGCCCCACGCCCATGCCAAGATTCTCTCCATCGATACGGCACCCGCTTTGGCCCTGCCGGGCGTCGTCGCCGTCCTGACCCATGCGGAGTGGGCGGCCTCCGGCTATCGCGACATCCCGGCCGGCGGCGCCTATACGCGCCCCGACGGCTCGCCGCAGTTCACCCCGCCGTCGCCGCCGCTCGCCAAGGACCGCGTGCGCCGCGTCGGCGAGGGCGTCGCCTTCGTCGTGGCCGAAACGCTGAATCAGGCGCTCGACGCTGCCGAGGCCGTCGCTGTCGACTACGAGCCGCTCGCGAGCGTCACAGACACCGCCGCCGCCGCCGAACCCGGCGCGCCCCTGGTGTGGGACGACTGCGCCGGCAACGTCTGCTACGTCTACGAAGCCGGCGACAAGGCGGCGGTCGAGGAGGGCCTCGCCCAAGCCAAGCATGTCGTCAAGGAACGCTTCATCATTAACCGCGTGGCGCCGAGCTCGATGGAGCCGCGCGGCTGCGTCGCCGCCTGGGACGGCAGCGAAGAGAGCTTCACCGTCTACACGCCGGTGCAGGGCATCCATCCGTACCGCGCGCAGCTGGCGCGGCTCGTGAAAGTATCCGAAGGTAGCTTGCGGGTGATCTCCGGGGACGTCGGCGGCAGCTTCGGCATGAAGTCGGCCGTCTACCCAGAAATCCCGCTCTGCATGCTGGCGGCACGCTCGCTCGGACGGCCGATCAAGTGGATGAGCAACCGCGCCGAAGCGTTCCTCAGCGATTCGCACGGCCGCGACAATGTCGTCGACGTGTCGCTGGCGCTCGACGAACAGGGCAAGTTCCTCGCGCTGGAAATCGATAGCCTCGCCAACCTCGGTTGCTGCCTGATGGCCGGCACGGTCAATCCGCCGGTCAACAACATCGGCTCGGTGGCCGGCGTCTACACCACGCCGGCGATCTGCGTGAAGGTCACCGGCCTGTTCAGCCACACCAACCCGACGCGGCCCTATCGCGGCGCCGGCCGGCCCGAGGCCGCCTACATGATCGAGCGGATCATCGACATGGCGGCCGACAAGCTCGGCATCGACGCCGCCGACCTGCGCCGGCGCAACACCATCTCGCCTGACGCCATGCCATACAAGACGGGCCTGCTGTTCAAGTACGACAGCGGCGAGTTCGAGAAGAACCTGACCATGGCGCTCGACCTCGCGCGCTACGACGGATTCGCGGCGCGCCGCGCCGAATCGCGCAAGCGCGGCAAGCTGCGCGGCATCGGCATGTCCAACACCATCGAGAAGGCGGCGGGCGCCGGCGTCGAAGGCGCCGAGCTGCGCTTCGACCGCAGCGGCGGCGCCACCATCTTCTCCGGCTCGGTCACGGCCGGGCAGGGCCACGAGACGGTCTACAAGCAGATCGTCTGCGACAAGTTCGGCCTCGCCATGGACGACGTGAAATACGTCTGGGGCGACAGCGACAAGGTCGCCTTCGGGCACGGCTCAGGCGGCTCCCGCTCGGCCACCCTCGGCGGCGGCGCCGTGCTGCAGGCCAGCGAAAAGGTGCTCGCCAAGGCGATGCGCATCGCCGCCCATGCGCTGGAAGTGGCGCCCGACGCGGTGAAGTTCACCGACGGCGTCTTCTCGACGTCAGGTAGCAACCAGACCTTCACCATCAAGGACGTCGCCAAGCTGGCGCTCAACCCGAAGAGCCTGCCCGACGGCATGGAGCCCGGCCTGATCGAGGCCTCGGTCTATACCGCCAAGACGGCCAACTATCCCAACGGCTGCCACATCTGCGAGCTGGAGATCGACGAGGAGACCGGCGTCATCGACGTTGTCGGCTACAGCGTCGTCGACGACGTCGGCACCGTGATGAACCCGCTGCTGCTCAAGGGCCAGATTCACGGCGGCATCGCCCAGGGCCTCGGCCAGATCCTGATGGAAGACCTGCGCTACGACGCCGACTCGGGCCAGTTGCTGACGGCGTCCTTCCTCGACTACGGCATGCCGCGCGCGCGCGACTTCTCGCACATCGAGGTGGTCTGCAACCCGGTGGCGACCAAGACCAATCCGCTCGGCGTCAAAGGGGCGGGCGAGGCAGGCACGGTCGGCTCCATGCCGGCGGTGGCCAACGCCGTGGTCGACGCGCTGTCGGTCTACGGCATCCGCCATCTCGACATGCCGACGACCCCCGAGCGTGTTTGGCGCGCGATCCAGGCGGCGAAGAACGGCAAGCAGATCGCCGGCTAACGCCTACGGACGAAAGAACCCGCCAAGAAGGGCCTTAAGCCAGAGATAGGCGATCTTCTCGTTGTACAAGCCGGCGAACCCGAAGTGGCCGTATCGCGGCACGACGGTCGTCAAGGAACGCAGAGCGCGCGTCGCGAACTTCTCGCTGGCGAAGATTTGGCGATTGGTCTGCGCTGTGCGGCCAGCGCTCCAAAGCCGGGAATCCTTCTCGCCCAGCATGAGGTAAACGCCGGTACGCGCCAGCCAGTCCGGATCGGGATCGCGCAGATGGCCGGTGTATGCCTCCACTGGCAGTCCGGTCCGGCGCGCATATTCCGGCAAAGCTTCGACAATCGCCTGATGCTGGTTGTCGCACAGGCTCGTCTTGAATTGCGATTTCCGCCGGTCCGCCCAGGCCGTGTATTCCGCGGCGCCGCCCCACGGGCAGAGGCTGCGCTCGTCTTCGTATCCCGCCTTTCGGAAAGACTCAACGCTGCGCCGCGCGATGGAATCGATCGGAAAGCTCGCCTCGGGCGCCGGGCTGAACCAGCGGGCCCATTCCCGCGACCAGCCATTCGGCTCGCCGCTGCCCCAGCCGACGAGGCCGACGATCTTATTCTTCTTCAGCTTCTTGTGCAGCGCGAGCGCCATGGGCCCGCCCGTGGAATGCCCGAAGGCGATCAGCGGCATGTCCGAGAAGCAATGATCCGCCAGCAACGCCGCACCCGTCACATGCACGTCAAAGGTGCAGAGCATGTTCCGATGCAATATCTCATCGCGCGGCAGCTCCCTGTCGAGCAGATAGACGGGCATTCGTTCGGCAGGGCTCGTCGTCCAGACGCCGCCGGCAGGATAATGACCGACGAAACTGACCGCGAGGGCGGGAAAGCCCTGGCTGGCGAGGACGCGGGCCAATCCCGGCCGACCGTCGGGCGTTTCGCAGAGCTCCGCTTCGCTGCCGGCCCCGCCGTGCAAAAGCACGAACCCGTGTTCCGACAGCGGTGCGCCGGCAGGCCGGTGAAGCGTGCCGTGCGCGTCCCAGTCGACGCCGTTCGCCATAAACCGAAGGGTCACCTCTTCGGTCACGACGCCCTGATCGCGATGGGGCGGCGCAATCGCCAGCCAGTCGTCCCAGGTCGGGTAATGGAACGCAGCCCCACCGGAGGTGCGTTCCATCGTGCCTGCCGGCATGAAGGTTTCGGACACGCTCAATTGAAGATGTCCCGGATATATCCTGCGGTCTTTTCCGAGGGCGTCGTCATCTTGCGGACGATCTCGTCCACCTTGTCGCCGGGCAGCCAGTCGATGGACACCGACATTCTCTTGGCTTCGTCGATCATCGACTGGCTCTTCATCGACTGCTCGAAAGCGGTTCTCAGGGTGGCCACACGGTCTTTCGGCGTGTCCGGCGGCGCAAGGAACGGCCGCGAGATCTCTTCCCGCATCATGAGGACCGTGAAGGCTTCCTTGTAGCTGTCGTCCGACGTCAGCTCGAGAACCGTCGGCACATCCTTCAACTGCGGAGAGCGCTCAATCCTGTATTGCAAGATCGGCGTGGCGAAGCCGTCGGTGAACCAAGCACGCTTTTGCGCATAGAGATCGGCCCACGGCACGCCGGGAATGCCGTCCAATTCGGCGGATTCCATGGCCATCTGCACCTGCGCCATGCCGGGATAGCCCGCGACGAGCTTCAGCTTCGTCTTAAGCAGGCTGTTCAAAGCTCGACCATAAATTTCCGGATTGCCGCCAGGGCCCGCCGTGCCGACGTTGTACGTCTTGCCCTTCATCACGTCATCAAGGTTGAGGCCGCTCTTGGTGCGCACGATGAAGACCGAGAAATCCTGCGTCATGCTGCCGATGGCCTGAAAGCGGACCGCGTCGTATTTCGCGTTCGACTTGTCCTGATAGATGAGCCGGTCAAGCAGCAAGCCCGGCGCGGAAGATGCGATCTCCGTGCCGTCCTTGGGGGCGATATTGTAGAGATAGTTGAACGCGATCATGCCGCCGGCGCCGGGGCGGTTCTCCACGATGACGTTGGGCTTGCCCGGCAAAAACTCGCCGATGTGGCGGGCAAGCAGGCGCGCATAGTTATCGAACCCGCCGCCGACCGTCGTGCCGACGCGAATGGTCAAGGTCTTCCAAGTAAAATCATCGGCTCGCGCGGATGAAACCGATGCGGCGAGGACCGAAGCAAAAACGGCAAGGCCGAGCTTTTTTATAATCATGATTTTCTCCCTGATTCGTTCGTTTCTCTTCACGCTCTTAAACTGAGAAAAATCCGCTCTTCAGAGCCTCCAGCCAGCAATGGACGATGGCTTCGTTATGGGCGCCGGCGAAGCCGAAATGGCCGAAGCGCGGCACGATCACGAGCCGCGTGCGTGGCGTGCGCTGGGCGAATTTGCGCGCCATGAAGGGCTCGAGCTTTTCGTGCTCGGTCTCGCCGCTGATCCAATGGCCTTTGTCGCTCATTCCGGCGAGCAACAGCACCGGGGTCGACGCCAGGAAGTCCGGGGCGGGATCGAGCAGGTGGTCGACATATTCGAGCCGATCGATTCCGGTGATCGGGGAATACTCGAGCAAACGCTCGACCGATCCCCCATGCTGGTTGTCGCAAAGGCAGGTCTTGAACTGCGCCTTATATTTAAAGGCCCAATCGAAATAACGCTCGGCCGGCCCCCAGGGCGTAAGGTCGAGATCGTCCTCATAGCCGGAGCGGCGGAAGGATTCGACGGTGCGGCGCGCGACGGAACCGATAGGCTTGCTGCCCGCATCCGGATCTTTCTTCGTCATCTCCATGCGTTCGCGCGACCAGCCGTCGGGACCGCCGCTGCCCCAGCCGGCGATGCCCATAAGCTTAAATCGCTTCGCGAAGCGCTGCAGGCTGATCGACATCGGACCGCCCGTGGAATGGCCGAAGCTGACGACCTCGTAGCCCGCCATATGCTCGTCCGCCAGCTGCGCCGCGCCTTGCACGATCGTGTTGTAGGTGCAGGCCAAATTGCGCCGAGCGATTTCCTTGTCGGGCAACGCTTGATCCAGCAGATAGCAGGGCTGGCGCGTCTCGACGCTGTCGGTCCATTCGCCACTGAGCGGCAGGTGGCCCGGAAACGAGATGGACAGGCTTCTATAGCCGCGCTCCGCGAGCAAAGCGGCGAGCCCCGGACGTCCATCCGGAGTCTCGACGCATTCCATCTCGCTGCCGGCGCCGCCATGCAGCAGGGTAAAGCCGACGCCCGGCATCGCCTCCACGGCGGGGATGAAGAGGGTACCGCGGATATCCCACTCGAATCCGTTACGCGCATAGCGCGTCCATACCGTCTTCACCGTGTAGTCCGAATGCGCCGGAAACGGGTCCGGCGTGGCGATCCAGTTCTCGAACGTAGGGCGCAGGATCTCGGGACGACCCGCAAAGCGTGGCTGCGACTGGTTCAATCTCACCTCCATGTGATCCAATATACATTTATAGCAATCTATCTAGATGTCAACAAACGGACTTGCGTCTCCCGCAGACAGCAGGATGGGAATCCTGTATATTCGGGGCCTACGTTCAGCCCGCTAACCGTCTCATCCAGAAGTTTTTTGAATGAAGTCTCGCGTCGAAATCGAACACCAGCTCGACAACAGCATCGGCTTCATGCTGAACGTGACGAGCCGCCGGACCAGGAGCCTGCTGCAAAAACGCCTGAACGCCGCCGGGCTCGATTATGGCGCGTGGTTCTTTTTGCGCATCCTGTGGGTGGAAGAGGGCTTTACCCAGCGCGAGCTCTGCGAAAGAACGGCCTTGAGCCAGCCGACGGCTGCGATCGCCCTCAAGAAAATGCTGCGCGACGATCTCGTCCGTCTGGAGCCCGATCCGGACGACCGCCGCTCGTATCATGTGTTCCTGACCGACAAAGCGCGCGCCATGAAGCGCCAGCTTCTCAAATTGAGCGATGAGACCCGCAAAAAGGAGACGGCGGGCATCTCCGAGCGGGAGTTGAAGCAGGTGCGCGACGTTCTGCGAAGAATCCGCGCGAATTGCGATTCAATCGACTGAGCTCGCGCCTTGCCTCTCTTTGGGGGCATCCGCCCAACCCCGCGGACTTGGCCAACTTTCCGCTTTCATGGCGAACGACAGGCCACGAATATTGCAATGCACAAGAACGCATTGATGCCATTTGAGCGCATGTTTGCCAGTTGCGGCCTATTTTCCATCCGGCTACTGTAAAAACACCGCGGATGAATGCCGCAGGATAAAGCGGGAGCACCGCGGGCCAGAAAAGAAACTCTGACCGGAGGCTTTCCCTATGTCTGTTGCGAGTCATGCGGCGATGTCCGCGCCAGTGGTGACGCGCGCTGAAGAGCGACGTGTCATCTTCGCGTCGTCCCTCGGCACCGTCTTCGAGTGGTACGACTTTTATCTCTATGCAACGTTGGCGCCGTTCTTTGCGGCGCTTTTTTTTCCGCCAGGCAATGACACGGCGGCGCTGCTGTCCGCCTTCGCGACCTATGCGGCGGGCTTCCTCGTCCGCCCCTTCGGCGCCTTGTTCTTCGGCCGGATCGGCGATCTGGTGGGGCGTAAATACACCTTCCTCATCACCATCGTCGTGATGGGCGCCTCCACGGCGGCGGTCGGCTTGATGCCGACCTATGCCTCGATCGGCATCTTCGCGCCGATCATCCTGGTCACGCTCCGCCTGCTGCAGGGCCTGGCGCTCGGCGGCGAATACGGCGGCGCCGCGACCTACGTCGCCGAACATGCCCCGGACAACCGTCGCGGCTATGCGACGAGCTGGATCCAGACCACGGCGACGCTCGGCTTCTTCCTGTCGCTGCTGGTGATCGGCATCAGCCGCGTCACCATGGATACGGCCACCTTCTCGAGCTGGGGCTGGCGCGTGCCGTTCCTGCTCTCGATCGTCCTGCTGGTCTTCTCGGTCTACATCCGGCTCAAGCTGAACGAATCGCCGGTGTTCCAGCGCATGAAGGCCGAAGGCAAGGGCTCCAAGCAGCCCCTGACCGACAGCTTCCTGCGCTACCCGAACAACAAGTACGTGCTGCTGGCGCTACTCGGCGCCACGGCGGGGCAGGGCGTGGTCTGGTACACGGGGCAGTTCTACGCCCTGTTCTTCCTGACCATCACCCTGAAGATGGACTATCTCACGGCCTACACGCTGGTCGGCGCATCGCTGCTTCTCGGTACGCCGTTCTTCGTGGTCTTCGGCTGGCTGTCCGACAGGATCGGCCGGCTGAAGATCATCCTGGCCGGCTGCGCCATCGCTGCCTTGACCTACTTCCCGCTGTTCCAGGGGCTGACGCACTACGCCAATCCTCAGCTGGAGGCCTACCAGGCGCAGACGAAGATCACCGTGGCGGCCAGCGACTGCAGCTTCCACATCTTCGTGTTTCCCGGCACCACATTCACCGCCTGCGACCGGGTGAAGGACTTCCTGACTAAGTCGGGCCTGTCCTTCACATCCGTGCCCGCCGCCGGCGGACAGGACGTGGTGACGACGATCGGCGACACGACGATCAACGGCTGGGACGCCACGACCTACGCAGCAGCCCTCAAGACGACGGGCTATCCGGCGACGTTCGACAAGACGAAGATGAACTTCCCGATGACGCTGCTCATCCTGTTCATCATGGTGATCTTCGTCACCATGGTGTACGGGCCGATTGCGGCCTTCCTCGTGGAGATGTTCCCGACAAAGATCCGCTACACATCCATGTCCTTGCCATACCACATCGGCAACGGCTGGTTCGGCGGCATGCTGCCCTTGCTGGCGACGGCCATCGTCGCGGCTTCCGGCAACATCTACCAAGGCCTCTGGTACCCCATCGGGATCGCGGTGCTGACGCTTGTCATCGGCGTGCTCTTCCTGAAGGAGACCAAGAACCGGTCGCTCACACAGGACAGCCTGGAATAGGCTCAACCTGGTTTCAGACAGGGGGAAGGGCGCGGCGCGAGTCGCGCCCTTCCGCTTTCTGTGGCATGTTGGCGCGTCTGTCCGTAGCCGATTGCCGACGCGTCCATGTCCGAATCCTCTCTCACCATCGGCCAGGAGATCCTGGTCCGCGCCGACCGCCTCGCGCGCTGGAGCGACACGCCCGGCGGCCTGACCTGCGCCTACCTGACGCCGGCGCACCGGGCGACCGCCAAGCAGCTGCGCCAGTGGATGAGCGAGGCCGGCCTGCGCGTCTCTGTCGACGCTATCGGCAACGTCATTGGCCGGCTGAGCGGCGCAAAACCCGGCCGCAAGACGCTGATCGTCGGCTCCCATTACGACACGCTGCGCAATGCCGGGCGCTACGCAGGCCGACTGGGCATCCTGCTCGCCATCGCCGTCGCCGCACGGCTGAAGGCCGAAGCGCATGTCCTGCCGTTCGACCTCGAGGTCATCGCCTTCGCCGAGGAGGAGGGGCTGCGCTTCAGCACGAGCTACCTCGCCAGCAGCGCCGTCGCCGGCCGCTTCGACGAATCCGCACTCACGCGCCAGGACGCCGCCGGCATCGTCCTGGCCGACGCCTTGCGCGACGCCGGACTGCCGGCGAATGAAATTCCCGACGCGGCCCGCCGGCCCGAAGACCTGCTCGGCTATCTTGAGGTCTACATCGAGCAGGGGCCCGTGCTGCTCGACGCCAACCTGCCGCTCGGCGTCGTCACCGCCATCGCCGGCAGCGTGCAGCGCCGCTTGACCGTGACCGGCGAAGCGGGCGACGCCGGCACCATTCCCATGGGCTTTCGCCGCGACGCCGCAACTGCCGCCGCCGAGATCGTGCTCGCCGTCGAAAAGCTCTGCTTGGTGCTGCCGGGCGTCGTCGGCACGGTCGGCCAGCTCGCGGTGCCCCACGGGGCCTTGCACGTCATCCCCGGCCGCTGCGACCTGAGCCTCGACGTCCGCTCCGGCGACGACCGGCTGCGCGACGAGGCCCTCGACGAGATCGACCGCGAGGTCGCCGCCATAGCCGCACGCCGCAAGGTCACGGTCGAGACGCAGGAACTCCACCGCTTTCGCGCCGTCGCCTGTGCGCCCGCCATGCTGCGCCGCATCGCCGACGCGGTGGTCAAGGCCGGCGTTCCCGTCCACAGCCTGCCGAGCGGCGCCGGCCACGACGCCGTCATGTTCGGCGGCCTCACGGAGGTCGGCATGCTGTTCCTGCGCTGCGGCAACGGCGGCATCAGCCATGACCCGCGCGAAACGGTCGCCGCCGCGGACGTCAGCCTCGCCGCCCAGGCGCTGCGCGACGTTTTTCTGAGCTACCCGGCGTAAGCCCCCACGCGGTTTAGGCAACAATCCGTCTCGCCGCCGGGGGCTGGTTGGCCGGTCCGCCTTTCGACTATGATGCGGCCAACGCGACAAGCGAACATTTCAGGAGGCGTGACGATGGCGACCCAGGGCGACAGCAAGAAATTCGACGTCGGCGGCGTGCTGCTCGATCGGCCCTTCAAGATTCGCCGTCTCGGCCATTTCGGCATCAACGTCGTCGACATGGCGAAGGGCCTGCGCTTCTACCGCGACCTGCTGGGCTTTCGCATCGTCGACGTGCGCGATCCCTTCCGCGGCAAGCCGGCGCCCGACGAGGTCAAGCCGTTCGGCGACACCAACGGCTATTTCTTCCGCTACCAGTCCGACCACCACGCCTTCGTGCTCTACAACCACAACGTCCGCGGCGCCATGGACCGCATCGGCCGCTGGCGCAAGGACGTGACGGTCAACCAGATCACCTGGCAGGTGCAGAGCCTGCAGGAAGTCGTCGAGGGCCATCAGTGGCTGGTCGACGGCGGCAACAACATGGTGCGGCGCGGCCGCGACATGCCGGGCTCGAACTGGCACACCTACCTGATGGACCCGGACTGGTTCCAGAACGAGCTCTACTACGGCATCGAGCAGATCGGCTGGGACGGCTATTCCAAGCCGGTCAGCATGCACAACGGCGAATACCACGAATTCCCCGCGCTGCCGCACAGGTCGGAATATGCCGAGGTGAACGAGGCGCTCGCCAAGGGCATGGACGTGCGCCAGGGCTACCGCCATACGGAGACCCTGCCGGAAACATACGACGTGCAGGGCATCCTGCTGGCTCGCCCCTTCAAGATCACGCGCGTCGGGCCGGTGCGCCTCTTCGTCACCGACATGGAAGCCTCGCTGAAGTTCTACCGCGACACGCTCGGCTTCAAGGTGACGGAGGAGGTCGTCTACAAGGGCCACCGCTGCGTCTTCCTGCGCGTCAGCACCGAGCATCATTCGATGGCGCTCTATCCCATCGAGCTGCGCGCGGAGCTGAACCTGACGCCGCACACCAAGATGATGTCCTTCGCCATCCAGGTCGCGAACTACCGCCAGCTGCGCGAAGCGCGCGACTTCCTCAAGCAGAACGGCGTCGAGATCCGCGAGCTGCCGAACGAGCTCTATCCCGGCATCGACTACAGCTTCTTCGCCATCGACGGCGACGGCCAGGCGATCCAGTTCTACTACTACATGGAGCAGATCGGCTGGGACGGGAAGGCGCGCAGCGCCGACCAGCGCCGTGCCGTCAAGCCGGGCGTCTGGCCGGAGCAGCTCGAGGCTCTGCCCGACAGCTACACGGGCGAGACGCTGCTCGGCCCCTGGAACTAGCGGCTAGCGGATGAGGAAGGGCAGGTTGCCGGTGGCAGCCGCGCCCTTGCCGTCGTGCAGGACGACGAAGAGGCGATAGGCGCCGGGGACCAGACCCGCGACGTCGACGCTCCATTCGCCGCTGCCGGCGCGCGCGTTGCGGGTCGCCTGGGGAAAGCCCGCCGGCACGACTTCGGCGTCGCCGGCCTTGCCCAGGTCCGTGCTTTCCGCCATCACATGCCATTCGGCGGTGATCGGATCTTTGTCCGGGTCGAGGCCGGAAACCTTGGCCGTCACCGTCGCGCCAGGCTTGAACGTGTCGCCCGGCGTCTGGAAGGCGAAGGCGGCGATGCGCGGCGCATGGTTCTTGAGCGGCGCGCCCCATTGCTCGGCCATCACGTCGGCCGCCTCGATCATCTCGCCGCTCGGCAGGAATAGGCTGTGCCAAGTCGGCGTCACTTCCTGCTTCTGGCCCCAGTAGAACAGGATCTGCCCCTGGGTCGCCGGCGTCAGCTCGTGCAGGTAGCGGCGCAGCCGCGCGGCCTTGTCCGTGCTGGTCAGCTCGACGGCCGCGCCCCAAGGCTTCTTGCCGGCCTGCCACTGGCCTTCGGCGCCAAGCTCGGTGATGAGCAGGGGCTTGCGCCAGCCCTGCACGCGCACGCGCTTGGCGACGTCGAGCAGCGCGTCGCCGTAGGAGTTGACGCCAAGCGCGTCGATGTCGGGGGCGGACTTCATCAGCTTGGCGATCTTGCCGTTGCCCGCCTCGGCGATGACCGCCATGCGCGGATGGGCCGGGTCGAGCGACTTGACGAGCTTGGCCGCTTCGCCGATGGCCGGCCAGACGACGGAGTCGTCGTCCAGCTCCGCCTCGACCTCGTTGCCGATGCCCCACATGAGCAAGGCCGGGCTGTCCTTGTAGCGCAGCACCGTCTCGCGCAGGACCGCGAGCTGGCGCTCGACGCTGGCGCGGTCGTTGTAGTTGAAGCCGCGCCGCGGATGTTCGAGCCAGAAGCCGAAGATGACCTTGAGGCCGAGCTTGTCCGCCTCGGCCAGGACCGCCGGGCTTTCGTCGCCGTAGGTGCGGACGACCGTCGCGCCGAGCGCCTTCAGCTCAGCCAGGCCAACCTGGCCCGACGCGCCGCGCGCGTTGAAAGGCTTGCCGTCGACGATGATCTGCTCGCCCTGCACGACGACGTCGGCGAGGGCCGGCGCGGACAGCGCCGAAGCCAGAACGGCCAGCGCCAGGCCGCGCCGCAGAAGGGATGCGATCATGCTCACGCCGGGGTAAGCGGCGCGACTTCGCTCAGGACCTGGGTCAGCCGCTCGACGCACTGCTCGACGCGCAGGGGCATGGTCTCGTTACGGCGGACCAGCAGCAGGGCCACGCGATGGCGCGGCCGCAGGGGCAGGGCGAGCAGCTCGCCCGACGCGATCTCGCGTTCGGCGGCGATGCGCGGCACCACGGCCAGGCCGGTGCCCGCCATCACCATGAGCTTGAGCGATTCGAGGTTGTCGCAGTCGGCGGCGATCTTGGGCGACAGGCCCTGGGCGGCGAACATCGCCAGCACCTGCCGGCCGTAGCCGATGCGCGTCTCGTTGGCGATCAGCGGATATTCGTTGATCGCCGCGAGGTCGATCGGGCGCGCGATCCCGGCGACGGGATGCTGCGGCGCCGCCAGCAGCACGAGGTCGCTGTCCGACAGGCGCGTGACGCGCAGCTCGTGCGGCAGGCTGTTGGGGTCGCCTTCGAGGAGCAGGCCGACGTCGAGGCGGGTCGATTCGACGAAGCGGTGGATGCGCCGGGTCGTCGTCGTCACCAGGTCGAGGCGGATGCCCGAGCTGAAGCTCTGCAGCACCTGGGAGATCTGCGGCACCATGACATGTGCGATACCCGAACAAATGCCGACGCGCAGGGTCGAGCCGAGGCTGCCGCGCAGTTCGCGCGCCAAGTCCTTCAGCGCGGACATGCCGATGACCACGTCGTCCGCGTTCTGCAGGAAGGTGCGGCCGTTGATGCTGGCTTCGACGCCGCGGCTCGAGCGGTCGAACAGGCTGAAGCCCAGCTCGTCCTCCAGCAGGCGGACCTGCTCGCTCAGCGAAGGTTGCGAGACCCCGAGCTTTTCCGCCGCGCGGCTGAAGCTGCGCTCGCGCCAGACGGCAATGGCGTATCGGAGTTGCCGATCATTCATTCCCAGGAACCTTCACCTAAATTTCGCAAAGGTGAGCATAAACGATGTTTTCTATAGGTGTCACCTATGGAGCAACCCGCCAAAAACAAGGGCCTTTACGCCGGCGGGGCCGACCGGACTGCGCGGCCCAAAAGACTGAAAACCGTCCGCCGGGCCCCGCCCGCCAGAGCGGCACGGTCCCAGAACGGCCATTTCGTTCGCCGTGGGCCATGACAGGGGCGAAGAGGTGTCTTATTCTCGCCGCTGCTCTGCCGGCCTGAATGCCGAAGCGGTTGATATTGGGGGGAATTATGAGGCCGCTGGCTACTGGCGTGCTCGCTTGCATCGCGTCGCTCGTCCTCGTCGCGACAAGTCGCGCCGAGACCATCGAGACGATCGCCAACCTGACCGGGGCAGGCCGACAGCAGGTTCTCGAGGACGGCGCCAAGCGCGAAGGCAGCGTGGTGTGGAGCGGCGGCGTCGGCGAAGAGATGCGCGCCGCGCTGGCCAAGGCCTTCCTCGCCAAATACCCCTTCCTGAAAGTCGAAAGCCAGCGGCTCGTCGCCAATACGGCGGCGCAGCGCGTCGTGTCCGAGTTCAGCGCGAAGACGTCGCGCACCGACCTGGTCGCCGGCAACTACCTCGTCGAGCTGAAGAAGGCCGGCCTGGTCCAGCCCTTCCGTTCGCCGCAGATCGACGCCCAGCCGCAGGACTTCCAGGAGCCGAACCGGCTCTACGGCGCCTACCGCTTCGCCTATCACGGCCTGGCTTACAACACGAAGTTGGTGAGCGACGCCGAAGCGCCGCACAGCTACGAAGACCTGCTCGACCCGAAGTGGCGCGGCAAGATCGTGTGGAACCACAGCACCGACGCCGGCGCGCCGATGCTCATCACCTATTTCCGCCGCCTCTGGGGCGAGGACCGCGCCGGCCGCTATCTCCAGCGCCTTGCCCTTCAGGCCGTCGCGACAGCGCCGGGCAGCGCCCGCGAGACGCTCGACAGTGTCGCCGCCGGCAAGAAGTCCATCATGATCGGCGCCTCGCTGCACCAGGTCGCCGCCATGCGCGCCCAGGGCGCGCCCATCGACGCCTCCATGCAGGACCCGGTGCTGGCGCGCGACAATTACTTGCTGCTGCTGAAGAACGCGCCGCATCCGCACGCGGCGATGCTGTTCATCGACTTCCTGCTCGACCACCAGGCGCAGGAGATTCTGCGCGGCGACCAGTTCTACCCGGCCAACCCGGACGTCGACCCGCCGGAAGTGATGATGCCCTACGACCCGCTGCGTCACGGCCTGAAGCAGCTCACCGTCACCGACGAGATGATCGCCGCCGAGCGCGGCAAGTCGCTGTCGCTGTTCCGCGAATATTTCCGCGACGCCACGCCCACACGCTGACCGCCTGAGCCGCTGGCCGCCTGGGCCTGACGACGCGCGCCGAGGGCTCAGCCTTCGATGGGCAGAACCTTCGTCATGTAGCTGTGGCCAATCTTGCGCTTCAGCACCGGGTCTTCCAGCTCGAAGGTGAAGCCTTCGGCCGGCCGGATGCCGCCTTTGGCGGGCAGGGTGCCGCAATACATCGCGGTGCCGGCCGGCAGCGTCTTGCCGCTGGCGACCGGGCAATTGGCGATCAGGTCGAGCGGCGGCAGCATGGCCGTCACCGGACCTTCCTGGTAGAGCACCGGCTTGCCGTCCTCGATGGCGAAGGAGCGCAGGATCAGCTGCTCCCAATGGTCGACGACCTCGTCGAAGCGCCACAGCGTCGAAGCCAGCGGGTGAGGGCAGGCCTGCTTCGACCAGGTGACGCCAATGGTCTCGAGCTTGCGGTCCGTATGGTCCGACCCGACGCCGATCCAAAGGCCGTCTTCCATGCCGAACAGCATGAATTCGACTTCGCCGCTGCTGTCGCCGCCGGCCACTTCGATCCTGTCGGCGGTCGTCAGCATCTGCGCCGCCGCGCGATAGTAGATCGGCGTCGACTTCGGCCGCGCCACGCCGAGCTTCTCCAGCTCCTCGATGTGGGCTTCCATGGCCGCCTTGTTCCGCCCCGTCCAGCCGGCGATCACCAGCTGGTCGATCTGCACGGCGCGGGTTTCGCTGCCGGATTTGCGTTCGAAGGCGAGGGACAGGCGGACGCTGCTCATGGACATCTCCAGGTCGTCGGGCGGGAAAGCGCCAGTTTGCCCGCGCGGACGGGATTGGCAAGCGATGTCGCATTCCGCTTGCCGGAAATACAGTCGTGATCGGGCGCCACGTTGCGCGGCGGCGCGGGAGGCGGCATGATCCGCCTCAGCAGATTGCCGGGCCGGCCATGGCCCATCGCCGAACGAAGGAAGTCCCCATGCCGGTCAACAAGGTCCATGACGAGTTTCACGCCATCGATTTGGAGAACGGCTGGGAAGACCCGCCTGGCTACGCGCCGGGTTCGGGCGTCGCCCAGAAGATCATCGCCGGCGGCCTCGACGAAGTGAACAGGACCGGCACACGCACGCGGCTGCTGCGCTTCCAGCCCGGCGCCTTCTCGACCTCGACCATCGTCCACGACTACTGGGAAGAGGTCTACCTGCTGCGCGGCGACCTGATCGTCGGCAACGACGCCCAGGGCAACGGCGGGCGGCCCTTCACCGGCGACACCTACGCCGTGCGGCCCCCCGGCGCCATCCACGGGCCGTTCAAGTCGGCGACCGGCTGCACGCTGCTCGAAATCCATTACTACGACCCGGTCTGAGTCCAGCGTGAAGCCTCTTCAGGCCCTGGCCGACGACCTCGCGAACGGCCGCGTCACGAGCCGCGCGCTCGTCGAATCCTGCCTCGACCGCATCGCCGATCCGACGGGCGAAGGCAAGCGCGCCTTTATCCAGGTCGACGCAGATGGTGCGCGCGCGGCGGCCGACGCGGTGGACGCCCAGCGCAAGCGCGGCATCGCGCCGACGCCCTTCGCCGGCATCCCGATCTCGATCAAGGATCTGTTCGACATCCAGGGACAGGTGACGCGCGCCGGCTCGACGATCCTCGCCGACGCGCCGCCAGCCATGCAGGACGCGCCCGCCGTCGCCCGGCTGCGCGCCGCCGGATTCGTCATCGTCGGCCGCACCAACATGACCGAATTCGCCTTCTCCGGCATCGGCATCAATCCGCACTACGGCACGCCGCTCAATCCCTACGACCGCAAGACCGGCCGCGTGCCCGGCGGCTCGACCGCCGGCGGCGCCGTCTCCGTCACCGACGACATGGCCGCCGTGGCGCTCGGCACCGACACCGGCGGCTCCTGCCGCATTCCGCCGGCCTTCACCGGCCTCGTCGGCTTCAAGCCCACCGCCCGGCGCGTGCCGCTCGACGGCACGGTCCCGCTCTCCACTTCGCTCGATTCCGTCGGCCCGCTCGGACGCACGGTGGCCTGCTGCGCCGCCGTCGACGCCATCGTCTCCTGCGAGCGCGCCGCGGCGCCCGTGCCGCAGGCCCAGCCGGTGAAGGGCCTGCGCCTCGCGGTGCCGCAGTCCTTCGTGCTCGACGACGTCGATCCCGCCGTCATGGCGGCCTTCGAGGCGGCGCTGGCGGCTTTGCGCAAGGCCGGCGCGGTCATCGACGAACTGCCGCTCAAGGAATTGCTCGAACTGCCGAAGATCAACGGCAAGGGCGGCCTGGCTGCCGCCGAATCCTACGCCTGGCACCGCCGCTTCCTCGACGCGCGCGCCGACGACTACGATCCGCGCGTGCGCAGCCGCATCGTCAAGGGCAAGGAGCAGGACGCCGCCGACTACATCGACCTGCGCGCCGCGCGCGCCGACCTCATCACGCGCGTGGCCAAGCTCACCGCGCCTTATGACGCCGTGGCCATGCCGACCGTGGCGATCCTGGCCCCCACGGTGGCCGAACTCGCAAACGACGCGGCCTTCACGCGCGCCAACATGCTGGCCCTGCGCAACACCGCCGTCGCCAATTTCCTCGACGGCTGCGCCATCTCGCTGCCGGCGCATCGCGCGGGCGAGGCCCCGGTCGGCTTCATGCTGATGGGCGCGCATGGCGCCGATGAACGGCTTCTCTCGATTGCCGCCTGCGTCGCCGAACGACTGCCGGCCTAGGCCGACTTCTCCGCAGCGGCCTTGTCGCGGGCGAATTCGAACATGCGCAGGAACACTTCCGGCGGCTGCGCCCCCGACAGGGCGTAGTTCTCGCCCATGACGTAGCAGGGTACGGCGTTGACGCCACGCGTGCGGGCCTGCACGTCGGCCTCGCGCATCGCCTCCAGCCCGCCGCTGCCGGCGAGGTAGCGTAGGATGTCGGCGCGCGGCAGCCCCTGGCCGGCGGCGATGTCGGCCAGTTCGGCAATGTCGCCGAGGTCGCGCCCCTCGACGAAATAGGCCGCGAACAGGGCCTCGGCCAATTCGTCGCCCACGTCGCTTTCGCGCTGCGCCCAGTCGACCAGGCGGTGGGCGGGCAGCGTGTTCGGCATCCGTCCGATGCGGTCGAAGGCGAAGCGCAGGCCTTCGACGGCGCCTTCCTTGACGAGGCGGTCATGAATGAAGGCGACCCGCTCGGGGCCGCCGAGCTTCCAGTTCAGGTAGGCTTCGCGCTCCATGCCTTCCGGCGGCATGGTCGGGTTGAGCTGGAAAGGGCGCCACCGGCGTTCGAGCGCCGCATCGTTCGCGCCGAGGCCGGACCCGCGCCACAGGTCTTCGGCACGCTCCAGGCGGCGCTTGCCGATGTAGCACCAGGGGCAGACGAAATCGGCGTAGATGTCGATGCGCATCATTCTCAACGCCTCACGGCCGGGCAGGGCTAAAGGGCCGGAAAAGCTCAATTTTATCATGCATTAGAGATAAAGCTTTCCTTAAGTTTATCGCCCTTATCTTGGCCGATCCTTGCCGAAGTCCGCAAACAGTCATCCGGACCGGCAGCCGCCACGCCGCCCTGCAACGCCGGATCGCCGCCTTTTCATGTCGCTCGGAAGTCTCGCCATTACCTTGCGTCGCCATCGGGATTTCCTCGAGGGCAAGCAGGGAGGACTGCGCGCGAACCTGACCGGCATGAACCTGTCCGGCCTGAACCTGAACAACGTCCTGCTGCGCAGCGCCGCCGCCGCGGCGACGAACTTCAGCCGCAGCATGCTGGTCGCCGCCGACCTCAGCTTCGCCGACCTGTTTCGCGCCGACATGCAGCATTGCAACCTGACGGGCGCCAACCTGTTCCGCGCCGACCTCAAGGGCGCGCGGCTGCGCGGCGCAAAGCTCACCGAGGCCAACCTCAACGAAGCGGACCTGCGGGCCGGCGCCTACCTCGACACGGCGGAAGAGGACGCGCCGACCGACCTGCGCCACGCCCACCTCGACCGCGCCGAACTGCGCAAGGCGAACCTTTCCCAGGTGCGGCTCAACGACGCCTCGATGGTCGAAGCCAACCTGCAAGACGCGATCATGTTCGGCACCGACCTCAGCGACGTCAACCTGGCCGACGCCAACCTCTCGTCGGCCCGGCTGAAGGGCGCGAACCTGTCTGGCGCCAACCTGTCCGGCGCCAACCTGGAAAGCGCGACCTTCCAAGGGTGCAACCTGCAGGGCGTGCGCCTCACCGGCGCGAAGCTGCACGGCACGGACTTTTCCGACGTCGACCTCAGCGGCACGATCACCGCGCGCCGGCCGGAAAGCCTGCCGCTCGATATCCAGAAGATCCTGCGCGAGCACACGAGCTGGATCGAGAGCAACGGCGCCAAGGGCCAGCGCGCCGACCTGCGCAGCTGCGACCTGAGCGAGATCAGCCTCGAGGGCATGAACTTCAACGGCGCGATCTTCATCCAGGCCGACCTGCGCGGCGCGATCCTCACGCGCTGCAAGTTCCTGCTCGCCGACCTGTCGGGCGCGGATTTGACCCACGCCAACATGATGGGCGCCGACCTGATGGGCGCCAATCTCTCCGGCGCCAACCTGAGCCGGGCGCGCCTGCGCCGCGCCAACATGGGGCCGGCGACGATCTGGCGGCCCGACGGCCTGCACGCGGCACGGCTCTGGTCGGTCAACCTCAGCCGCGCGAACCTGGTGTTCGCCGACCTGTCGGAGACCAATCTGAAGGAAGCGAACCTGATGGATGCCGACTTGCGCGGCGCGGACCTGACCGACGCGGACCTCGAAGAGGCGAACCTGCGGCGCGCCAACATCCAGGACACCATCATCGACCCCGAACTCGCCCAGACGCTGGCCGCCGCCCTCAACAGCGAAACGTCCGGCAGCCGCTGATCGCTAGCCGCGGGAAGCCCGCTGCTTCTGCGCGTAGCAGCAGAGGACGTGGGTGACGGTCTGGCCGTCTTCGGCAAGCGGCAAGGCGACGCGGTCGAACTCGATGAAGGAGCGCCCGACCATCGCAAGCGACGTCGAATGGAAATCGGGGCAGCGCGTCGCCACCAGCCTCTGCAGGCGGGCGAGCACAGCCGCCATGTCCGCGCCTTGGCCCAGGCTGCTGACCATGGCGCCCTTCAGCGGCCGGTCATGCGCGTCCTCGATCTGCGAGCCCGCCAGGCGGATGCGGAAGTCGCTGCCGCCGTCGACGACGTCGAGCATCATGATGACGCTGAGGCAGTCGTAGATGTCGACCGCGTCGATGTCGCTGCGCTTCGGCAACGCGCCGTCGCGGCACTTGCTCGTCCAGTAGTCGTAGACCTTGCGGATTTTCGGATCGGAAAGCGCTTGCTCCCGCGCCGCGTCTTGCGGTTGAGGGGCCTGCCCGGGCGGCGAAGGATCAGAGTTCTCTGACGCCATCAGACGACGGCCGCCACAACGCCACGCAATAACCAGTACGCCATCAAACTAGACCTTTCGCTCGGCACGCAACGCTCTACACGGCAGCTCATTTTGAGTGTCATATTTCATACTACCGCTCCATGCAACCTCGGGAGGGGACCCATTGGGGGTAGGAGAGGGGGGTGACAGGGCTTCAAAAAGGCCCTAAAGGACTCGCCGTCCGCTGGAGGGGTGGCCGAGCGGTTTAAGGCACCGGTCTTGAAAACCGGCGGGGGTTCACGCCTCCCGTGGGTTCGAATCCCACCCCCTCCGCCATGCCTGGCGATTTGGCGCGCGTTGCGAAGCAATGGGCCGCCGTTTTCCCGCTTGAAGCCTCCCTAGCCAATCATGCCGTCAGGCAATCGCCGCTGGCCCGGGCGGCAAGGACGCTTTCAGCTTCTGGAATTCTCATCCAGAAAGCCCATGAACGAAAAATTCCTTCATCTCCCCGATCCGTTTCGCCCCGCCGGTTCGTCCTTGGCCTGTCTGTGTGAAAAGGAGAGACATCCATGGCTACCGAACCTGTCATTCTCGTCAACCTGCTGAAGGTCGAGCCGAGCAAGCAGGCTGCGCTGATCGCGCTCCTGAAGCGTAACGTCGAAACCGTCGTCAGCACGCTCGGCGGCTGGCGGACGAGCCGGCTCATCGCCGCCAAGGACGGCGCCAGCGTCGTCATCTACTCCGAATGGGAGACGCCCGCCGCCGTCGAGGCCATGCGGACCGATCCGCGGATGATGGCCTATTTCCCGAAAACCCTCGAACTCGCAGCTTTGGATTCCGTCCTGGGCGAAGCGGTTTTCAGCAGCAATCGATGAGGACCGCACCATGAACGCGGAGGACTTCGAGAATCGCCTGCAGGCGTTCAGGCCACGGCTGCACCGCTACTGCGCGCGCATGGTCGGCTCGGCCGTGGATGGAGAGGACGTGCTGCAGGATACGTTGATCAAGGCCCTTCGCGCGCGTGCGGAAGGCACGGTCGCGGAGAATCTCGAAGCCTGGCTGTTCCGCATAGCCCATAATACGAGCCTGGATTTCCTGCGCCGTCGGTCCCGGAACAAAGTCGTTCCGCTCACCGAAGACATGGAAGACGCGCCGATGCCGGAAGCGGACATCGTCGCGGTCGGCTTTCAGGCGTTCCTGCAACTGCCCGAACTTCAGCGTTGCGCCGTGATCCTCAAGGATGTCCTCGGCCACTCGGTCGAAGAGATCGCAACAATCGCCGACTGCACGCCGGCCGCCGCCAAATCGGCGCTCCAGCGCGGGCGGGCGGCGCTGCGGCAATGGGCCCAGCGGCCAGACGACACGCGGCTGCCCCTCATGTCGGATGCCGACCGGCAGAAGATGGCCACCTATGTCCGCCTGTTCCAGAGCGGCGACTTCGATGGAATTCGCGCCATGCTCGCGGACGACGTGAAGCTCGACATGGTGAACAGACTCAAGCTCCAAGGCCGCGAGGACGTCGGCCAGTACTTCACCCGCTATGCCGAATCGACCAAATGGCGCTTCGCCTTCGGGGCGGTCGAAGGACGCCCCGCAATGCTGGCGTTCGACAATGCCGGCCCCATGGAAAAGCCCGCGCATTTCGTCCTGCTCGACTGGCAGGAAAATCGGATCGTCGCGATCCGCGACTTCCTGTTTGCTCCTTATGCGCTTGAAGCCATCGATTGGGCCCGCTTGACATGAAGTTGATGCCGCGGCGCTTGAATACAAAT
>DASYCO010000042.1:0-91870 GCA_036500145.1 Alphaproteobacteria bacterium
TTATGCAAGACTGGCGGACCGCGGCATGTGCGGCGCAGCTCCGGTGAGATGACAAGATGGCGGCAATGATCAGGAAAGTCGGCGTGATCGGTTCGGGCCAGATGGGCAACGGCATCGCGCATGTGACGGCCCTCGCCGGAATGAATGTCGTCCTCAACGACGTCTCCGCCGATCGCATCAAATCGGCGATGGCGACCATCAATGGCAATTTGTCGCGGCAGGCCTCGAAGAAAGCCATCACGGACGACGAACGCAAGCAGGCGCTGGAACGCATTACGTTCACCGATTCCCTCGATGGGCTGTCGGACTGCGACCTGGTGATCGAGACTGCGGTCGAGAAGGAAGAAACCAAGCGCAAGATATTTCACGATCTGTGCGCGTCGCTGAAGCCCGATGCGATCATCGCCTCCAACAGCTCGTCGATCTCGATCACGCGGCTCGCGGCCTCCACCGACCGTCCGGAAAAATTCATCGGCATTCATTTTATGAATCCGGTGCCGCTGATGGAACTGGTCGAGCTGATCCGCGGCATCGCCACCGCGAAGACGACCCTCGACAGCGTGCGCAGCCTCGCCGAAAAGCTCGGCAAGACGCCCGTCAGTTCCGAGGACTACCCCGCCTTCATCGTCAACCGCATCCTGCTGCCGATGATCAACGAGTCGGTCTACGCGCTCTACGAGGGCGTCGGCACCGTGTCGGCCATCGACACCGCCATGAAGCTGGGCGCGAACCATCCGATGGGCCCGCTGGAGCTGGCCGACTTCATCGGCCTCGACACCTGCCTCGGCATCATGCAGGTCCTCTACGAGGGCCTCGCCGACAGCAAGTACCGCCCCTGCCCGCTGCTGGTGAAATACGTCGAAGCCGGCTGGTACGGCCGCAAGTCCGGCAAGGGCTTCTACGACTACTCCGGCGACAAGCCGATGCCGACGCGCTAAGGCGCGGCCGCCTCGCCGGGGTTGGCCACCTCGTCGCTGACCATCTCGTCATAGCCGCGCCCCCGCATCTCCAGCAGGCAGAAGCCGTTGCCGAACGGGTCCGCCATGTTCGCCATGCGGCCCCAGGCGCGCTCCACCACCTCGCGGTCCAGCGTGGCGCCAGCCAGGCGCGCGCGCATCAGCGCCGCATCGAGGTCGTCGACGACGAAATCCAGATGCACCGGCGTCCAGTGGCGCGAATAGTCGCGCAGCATGTGGGCATCCGGGCAGGGCACGCTGCCCGATGGATTGGCCAGAAGGTCGATCGGCGAAGTGGCGCCCAGCAATTCGACCCAGTCCGAGCCGAAACGCCGCCCCACGGTCAGGCCGAGCGCCGACGTATAGAAGGCGACGCCCGCCTCGATGTCATGCACGTCGACGCAGGTTCGAATGGCGATGGTCATCACGCCCTCCCGCTCGTTCGCTATTTTTTCGCCAGCGCCGCCTTCAACAACGCGAGGCCTTCGGGGCTGTCCCAGGCGGCGGGGCCCGACAGGCGGCCCAGTTCGCGGCCCCGGCGGTCGATCAGAAGCGTCACCGGCAGTTCCTTGATGCCCAGCGTCCGCGCCGCGTCGCCGCGCGAGTCGAAACGCATGGCCAGGTCGCGCAGTTCCAGCTTGGCGTAGAACGGCTGCACCGCGGCGAGCCCGGTGCGGTCCTGCGACAGGGCCAGCACCGCCAGGCCGTCGGACTTGAACTGCTTCTGCACGCGGTCGAGCGCCGCCATCTCGGTCACGCAGGGCGCGCACCAGGTGGCCCAGAAGTTGACCAGCAGCACCTGGCCCTTGAAGCCCGAGAGCTGCAGGCGACGGCCCTTTTCGTCGAGAAAGGCCACGTCGGGCGCTGGCTGGGGCGCGGCGGCCGGGCTAAAGTCCTGAAATTCGCCGCGAAACGCCGGCAGGGCCAGATTATCCGGGGTTGATCCGGGCTGCGATTTGCCCGATACCACAAGCGCGCCGATGCCGGCCGCCGCCACTACGGCCAGGGCGGCGGCGAACGTCGCCACGAAGAGCTTTTTCCGCCACCAACCGCCGCCAGATCCCGTCGTCATGTCGAAACGCCCCGCAAAAGCCGCAGCCAAAAAACCGAAGAAGTCCGCCAACAGCATGTGGGGCGGCCGCTTCGAGACGGGCCCCGATGCCCTGATGGCGCGCATCAACGCCTCCATCGACTTCGACAAGCGGCTCTACGCCCAGGACATCCGCGCCTCGATCGCGCATGCCCGCATGCTGGGCACGCAGCGCATCATCGCGCAGAAGGACGTCGCCGCCATCGTCGCCGGCCTCGGCAAGATACTGCAAGACATCGAACGCGGCGCGTTCGAATTCAAGACCGAACTGGAAGACATCCACCTCAACGTCGAGCGCCGGCTGACCGACATGATCGGCGCCGCCGGCGGCCGCCTGCACACCGGCCGCTCGCGCAACGACCAGGTGGCGACCGACTTCCGCCTCTGGGTGCGCGACTGCATCGACGCCACCGACCGCGCGCTCGAAGCGCTGCAGGCCGCCCTGATCGCCAAGGCCGAGACCCATGCCGCGACCGTGATGCCGGGCTTCACCCATCTGCAGAGCGCGCAGCCGGTGACCTTCGGCCACCACATGCTCGCCTACGTCGAGATGCTCGGCCGCGACCGCGGCCGCTTCATGGACGCGCGCGCACGCGTGAACGAATCGCCGCTCGGCGCCGCGGCGCTCGCCGGCACCTCCTTCCCCATCGACCGCGAAGCCACGGCGAAGGCGCTCGGCTTCGCGCGCCCGCTCGCCAACTCGATGGACGCCGTCTCGGCGCGCGACTTCGCGCTCGAATTCCTCGCCGCCAGCGCCATCTGCGCCACGCACCTGTCGCGCATGGCGGAAGAGCTGGTGATCTGGTCGTCGCCGCAGTTCGCCTTCGTGAAGCTGTCCGACGGCTTCACCACCGGCTCGTCGATCATGCCGCAGAAGCGCAATCCGGACGCCGCCGAGCTGATCCGCGCCAAGACGGGCCGCATCGCCGGCTCGCTCGTCAGCCTGCTCACGGTGATGAAGGGCCTGCCGCTCGCCTACAGCAAGGACATGCAGGAGGACAAGGAGCCGGTGTTCGACGCCGCCGATTCGCTCGCCCTCTCCGTCCATGCCATGACCGGCATGATGCGCGACCTCAAGGTCAACGAGGCGCGGCTGCGCGAGGCCGCCAGCGCCGGCTTCTCGACCGCCACCGACTTGGCCGACTGGCTCGTGCGCGAGGCGAACCTGCCGTTCCGCGACGCCCATCACGTCACCGGCGGCCTGGTGAAGCTCGCCGAGAGCAAGGGCTGCGAGCTGGCCGACCTGTCGCTGAAGGAGATGCAGGCCGCTGATGCGCGCATCACCAAGGCGGTCTACGGCGTGCTCTCCGTCGACAAGTCCGTCGCGAGCCGCACCAGCCTCGGCGGCACCGCGCCGTCGCGCGTGCGCGCCGCCGCCAAGGCCGCGCGCAAGCGCTTCCTGAAAGGGTAAGCACATGACCCTCTTCAACAAGCTCCCGCACAGAATCCTCCGCGCCTTCGCGCTGCTGCTTCTCGTCGCGGCCATGGCCGCCCCGCTCGCCGCCTGCGGCAAGAAGGGCCCGCCCGGCCCGCCGAACGGCGAAGAGAGCAACTACCCGCGCACGTACCCGACGCGATGAGCCCTTTCCGCTACCAGAACGGCGCCCTCCACTGCGAGGACGTGTCCTTGGCTGCCGTCGCCGACGCCGTCGGCACGCCGGTCTACGTCTATTCGAGCGCCGCGCTCGAGGCGCAGTACCGCGCCTTCGCCGAGGCCTTCGCCGGCCAGAACGCGCGCGTCTGCTTCGCCGTGAAGGCGAACTCCAACCAGGCGGTGATCCGCACCTTCGCCGCGCTCGGCGCGGGCGCCGACGTGCTGTCGGAAGGCGAGCTGCGCCGCGCCCTCGCCGCCGGCGTGCCGGCGTCCAAAGTGGTGTTCTCGGGCGTCGGCAAGTCGCGCGAGGAAATGGCCTTCGCCCTCGATGCCGGCGTCGGCCAGATGAACGTCGAATCCCTGCCCGAGCTGCGCCAGCTCAGCGAAGTGGCAACGCGCCTGAACAAGACCGCCGCCATCGCCGTGCGGGTGAACCCCGACGTGGACGCCAAGACCCACGCCAAGATCACCACCGGCAAGAAAGAGAACAAGTTCGGCATCGACTACGACGTGGCGCCTGCCGTCTATGCCGAAGCGGCCAAGCTGCCCGGCATCCAGGCGCTCGGCATCGCCGTGCACATCGGCTCGCAGCTTCTCGACCTCGCGCCCTTCCGCGACGCCTTCGCGCTGATCGCCGACCTGGCGCAGCGCCTGCGCGCCGACGGCCACGACATCCGCCGCCTCGACCTCGGCGGCGGCCTCGGCATTCCCTACCGCGACGAGACGCCGCCGCCGCCCGCGGCCTACGCCGCCGTGGTGAAGGAGACCGTCGGCCAGCTCGGCTGCGAACTGACCTTCGAGCCCGGCCGCCTGCTCGTCGGCAACGCCGGCGTGCTGATCTCGCGCGTGCTCTACGTGAAGGACGGCTCGGACCGCCGCTTCGTCATCGTCGACGCCGCCATGAACGACCTGATGCGCCCGGCGCTCTACGAAGCGTGGCACGACATCCGCCCGCTCGCCGAACCGGCGAAGGGCGCTGCGATTGCCCCCGTCGACGTCGTCGGCCCGGTCTGCGAGACCACCGACATCTTCGCCAAGGACCGCAGCCTGCCGCCGCTGGGCGCCGACGACCTCGTCGCCTTCGGCTCGGCCGGCGCCTATGGCGCGGTCATGGCGTCCGACTACAACAGCCGGCCCCTGGTGCCCGAAGTTCTGGTGAAGGGCGGCGACTATGCCGTCATCCGCCCGCGCCAGACCTACGACGAGATGCTCGGCCGCGACCGCCTGCCCGCCTGGCTGCAGAAATAACCTCGTCACGCCAAAGACTTGATCCTTGGATGACGGATTCGCGCGCCCCCGCCGCGTGCGCCGGCGGCCTGTCATGCAGGATTCGGCGGTGTGGTTCCGGGCAAAGCGTGGCATCGTTCCCGAGTGATGACCGAGAAGCTCGACAGGCAGGATGCGACCGTCTCCGCTGATCCGCGTGCTGATCCGGCAATGGGCAGCGCGACGTTGGCGCGCGAGCCGGTTTTTGATCCCATCCACGGCCTCGACCTCCAGCTCTGGCTCGCCCGCTTTGCGCTCTTCTGGGAGCGCCTGTGGCCGGCGATCTGGCCCGCCGTCGGCATCGCCGGCCTGTTCCTCATCCTCGCCCTGTTCGACCTGCTGCCCGACCTGCCGGTCTGGCTCCATGCCGTCGTCCTCGTCGGCTTCACTGGCTTGCTGCTCGCCGCCCTGTGGGATGGCCTGCGCCATGTGCGCTGGCCCGGCTTCGGCTTGGCGCGCCGCCGCATCGAGACGCAGAGCGGCCTCGTCCACCGCCCGCTCGCAACCCTGCGCGACAAGCTCGCCGCCGGCAGCGACGATCCCGCCGCGCAAGGCTTGTGGGAGCTGCACCAGCAGCGTGCCCGCGACAGCATCCGCGCCCTGCGCGTCGGCGCGCCGGCCCCCGGCCTGGCCAGGCGCGACCCCTACGCGCTGCGCGCCGGTTTGCTGCTCGTCCTCGTCGTCGCCGTGGTCGCCGCCTGGGGCGACGGGCGCAGCCGCCTCGCCCGCGCGCTCTGGCCCGGCACCGCCTCGGCCCAGGCCCAGCTGGCGCTCGACGTCTGGATCACGCCGCCCGCCTATACCGGCATGGCGCCGATCCATCTCGGCCGCGGCAACCAGGGCCTCGCCGCCAACGGCACGGCCGGCGAAGACGGCCCCATCGCCATCCCGGCCGGCTCGGCCGTGCTGGCGCAGCTGCAGGGCGGCCGCAAGGCCCCGGCCCTCACCCTCGGCGGCTTCAACGCGCCCTTCGACACCGTCGACAAGGGCGCCTACCGCCTGAGCACGCCGGTCGCCGACCCGACCGACGGGCCGCAGCGCCTCAGCGTGACGCAGAACGGCCGCGAGGTCGCGGGCTGGGGCGTCACCGTGCTGCCCGACCAGGACCCCGAGATCGCCCTGAGCGCGCCGCCCGCGCGCACCGACCGCGGCGCTCTGCGCCTGTCCTACGAAGCCACCGACGACTACGGCGTGACCAGCGTGCAGGCCATCCTGCGCCGCGCCGCCACCAACGACGGCGTGGCGCCCGAGCCGCTCGTGCTCGACCTGCAGGTCTCGGGGCGCAACGGCAAGTCGATCAAGGGATCGAGCTTCAGCGACCTCACGGCGCATCCCTGGGCGGGCCTGCCGGTGACGCTGCAGCTCATGGCCAAGGACGCGCTCGGCCAGGTCGGCGTCAGCGACGCCATCCCCTTCATCCTGCCGGAGCGCGAGTTCCAGCATCCGGTGGCGCGCGCCATCGTCGAGCTGCGCAAGCTGCTGGCCTTGAGCCCGCGCAACCGCGAGCCGGTGCGCAACGGGCTCGGCGACATCTCCGAGGAGCCGCAGAGCTACGGCAACGACACGGTGGTGTTCCTGGCGCTGCGCTCCGTCGTCGCGCGCCTGCGCTACGCCGGCGACGCCGACACCATCGCCGCGGTGCAGTCGACCCTGTGGGACACCGCGCTGCGCATCGAGGACGGCCGCCTGTCGCTCGCCGAGCGCGAGCTGCGCGATTCGCAGAAGGCCCTGCAGGACGCATTGGCGCGCAACGCCGACCAGAGCGAGATCGACCGCCTGATCAACCAGGTGCAGCAGGCGCTGAACAAGTTCCTGCAAGAGGTGATGAAGAACGCGCAGCAGATGCCGCAGACGCCGATGCCGTTCGACCCCAACGCGAAATACGTCACCGGCGCCGACCTGCAGAAGATGCTCGACCAGGCGCGCGAGCTGTCGCGCAGCGGCAACAAGGACGCGGCGCAGCAGCTGCTGTCGCAGCTTCAGCAGATGCTGGAGAGCCTGCAGCAGGGCAACTTCGCCATGTCGCCGCAGCAACAGCAGCAGGCGCAGCAGTCGGCCGAGATGCAGAAGAAGCTGCAGGAGATGATGCGCCGCCAGCGCGAGCTGATGGAGCAGACCTACCGCGAGGCGCAAGGCCAGCGCGGCCAGCAGGGGCAGCAGGGGCAGCAGGGGCAGCAGGGGCAGCAGGGACAGGGCGGCGCCGCCGAGCAGGAGGCGCTGCGCCGCATGCTGGGCGAGATGATGCAGCAGCTCGGCGAGATGGGCGGCCAGATCCCCGACGGCTTCGGCCAGGCCGAACGTTCGATGAACGACGCCGGCCAGGCGCTCAGCAGCGGCCAGCCGGGCCAGGCGCTCGGGCCCCAGGCCAACGCTCTGGAGCAGCTGCAGCAAGGCGCCGGCCAGATGATGCAGCAATTGCAGCAGATGATGGGACAGGGCCCCGGCGAGGGGCAGCCCGGCGGGCCCGGCCAGTACAGCCAGGGCCAGCCCGGCGGTGCGATGCAGCCGCGCCCCGGCGATCCGCGCAACTTCGATCCGCTCGGCCGCTCGCTGCCGTCGAGCGGCAACGCCAACGACGACAGCGGCGTGCAGATTCCCGAGGCGAGCGACATGATGCGCTCACGCGAGATCCTCGAAGAGCTGCGCAAGCGCGCCGGCGAGGCCGCGCGGCCCCGCATCGAGCATGACTACATCGACCGGCTGCTGAAGCGCTTCTAGGCCATCGCAGTGGCAGCAGCGCTCTGGCTTGTTAAGGCTGGGGCCTCAAGAACCGCCACTCTTGCCAAAAGCCGTCACCCTCGGGCTTGACCCGAGGGTCCAGGGCAAGCGCTCAAGACTCTGACGGACGGACCCTCGGGTCGAGCCCGAGGGTGACGAATAAGAATCTGAGAACGAAGAGCTAGGAGCTGCCGGCGAGGGCGGCTTCCGCCGCGTCGCAGATTTCCTTCAGGCTGAACGGCTTCGACACGACCTTGTGGATCAGCGATTCCAGGTTGTGCGCGCGCTGCCGCTCGGCGCTGTAACCCGACATCATCAGGATGCGCAGCTCGGGCTTGTCCTTGGCGATCTTGAGCGCCAGGGCGATGCCGTCCATGCCGGGCATGACGATGTCGGTGATGAGCAGGTCGAAGGTTTCGGTCTGCAGCACGGCGAGCGCCTGCAGGCCGTCCTCGACCGTCGTCACCTCATGGCCGCGATGGTCCAGCGCGCGCTTGACGAATTCGCGCACGGCACGGTCATCCTCTGCCACCAGAATGCGGGCCATGCGGCCTCCGTCACTTTTCGGCGGTGAATGTGATGGTCAGTCCCGTCGCCTGCGGCGAGGGGTTACGAACGCTGGTGACGAACGACGCGCTCTCGCCGGGCAGCAGACGCGACTGCGCGGCCTTGAAGGTCCAGTTCTGCACCTCGGCCTCGCCTTCCTTGAGGATGGCGCGCATCGTCGGCACTTCGCGCACCGCCGAGGAGACGTTGGTGACTTCGCCCTCGATGCCGAGGACGGCGGTGCCGTCTTCATTGCGCCGCGCCGAGGAGACGTTGCGCAGCTCGAGGCCGGCGCCGACGTCTTCGGTCGGCAGGCCGATCAAGCCGTAGAGGCGCGCCGCCGGCGGCCACGCCTGCGATATCTCGTTGCGCGCCAGGATGCCGCCGCCGATCACGCCGCCGACGACGAGCACGAGGACCGCCCAGGCGATGACGCCGGTGCGCGAGCGGCGCGGCGTCGCCAGGGCCGGCAGGTTGGTGCCGGGGCGCGCGATGCCGGGGATCGTCTTGAACTCGCTCTCGAGCGGCGGCAGTTCCACCTGGCGCGGCAGGTCCTCGGGCGGCAGCTGCGTCCACTGATGGCCGCACTTGGCGCAGCGCACGACGCGACCCTCCGGGCCCAGGAGAGCCGGATCGATCAGGTAACGGGTGGAACAGGCAGAGCAGGAAAGGATCATCGCCCTGGCGAAAAATAGCGGAAGGAACGCGGAAAAGCGCGAGTTTATAGGCTTTCCGCCGCGCGCTGGCAAGCGCGCGGGGCCGGCAAGCCGCCGTACGCCGGGATTTTGCCGCACGTTGCCGCCGCAAGCCAGCGCGCATCGCGCGCCCACGAAAAAGGTCCGCCTGATGACCGTGGCGCCGCCGGGGTGCGGGCCAATGCTGGACTGCGGGGAAACCCTGTGCGATTCTTAACCAACCTTCAGCCGACGCTCGCGTGGCGCGGCGTCGTGTTAACCATTCCCCCGCGCAGAACGGCCCTTCCTTGGTTCGCTTTCAGAATGTCGGCATGCGCTACGGCGTCGGGCCGGAAGTCCTGCATGACGTGAACTTCACCCTGGCGCCTGGGTCCTTCCACTTCCTGGTCGGACCGAGCGGCGCGGGCAAGTCCTCGCTCCTGCGCCTCATGTACCTGGCGCACAAGCCGTCGCGCGGACTTATCACTCTCTTTGATCGTGACATTGCCACGGCGCCGCGCTGCGACCTGCCGGAGCTGCGCCGCAAGATCGGCGTCGTGTTCCAGGAGTTCCGCCTGCTCGACCACCTGAGCGTGCTCGACAACGTCGCCCTGCCGCTGCGCGTCGCCGGGATGCCGGAGAAGCAGCTGCGCGACTACGCCGAGGAGCTGCTGAGCTGGGTCGGCCTCGCCGACCACATGCAGTCGCGCCCCGCCATCCTGTCGGGCGGCCAGAAGCAGCGCGTCGCCATCGCGCGCGCCGTCATCAGCCGGCCCAAGCTGCTGCTCGCCGACGAGCCGACCGGCAACGTCGACGACAAGATCGCGCTCCGCCTGCTCTACCTGTTCGAGGAGCTGAACAAGCTGGGCACCACCATCGTCATCGCCACGCACAACGAGGCGCTGATCTCGCGCTTCGGCCACGCCCAGCTCCATCTCGAGAACGGCGAGCTGCTCGTGCGCCCGGCGACCAAGCGGAGCGTATGAGCATGTTCGAGACCCGCAGCGACCTTCCTCTGCGCGGCGACGCCTCACGCCGCTTCCTGCCCTGGCTGGTGGCGCTCAACGTCTACCTCGCCGCCCTGGCGCTCGCCGGCCTGATGGCGCTCGGCGACGCCGTCTCGACCTGGGACAAGGGCCTGACCGGCTCGATGACCGTGCAGATCCCCGCCCCCGTCGCGCCCGCCTCCAAGATCGGGGACGGCGAGATCGCCGGCGACAACGATGCGCGCGTCGCCAAGGCGCTCGAACTGCTGCGCGCCACCCCCGGCGTCGCCTCGGCCCAGGCCCTGTCGCGCGCCGAGATGGCGACGCTGATGGAACCCTGGCTCGGCAGCGGGGCGTTGGTCGCCGAGCTGCCGCTGCCGGCCCTCGTCGACGTGCAGCTGCGCCCAGCCGCCGGCGTCAACGCCGGCGGCCTCGAAAGCGTGCTGGCCGCCGCCGTGCCGGGCGCCACGGTCGACGACCACAAGAAGTGGCTCGACCGGCTGGTCCTGCTCGTCCATTCCGTCGAGCTGGTCGCCGGCGCCGTCGTGCTGCTGGTCGCCGGCGCCGCCATCGCCACGGTCATCTTCATCACGCGCACCGGCCTGTCGCTGCATCACGAAGTCATCAGCCTGCTGCACGTCATCGGCGCGCAGGACGACTACATCGCCCGGCAGTTCCAGTCGCAGGCCCTCGCCCTCGGCCTCAAGGGCGGCGCCATCGGCTTCGCGCTCGCCGCCGTCACCGTCGTCGGGCTCGGCATGCTCGCCAGCCGCCTCGGCTCGCAGCTGCTGCCGCCGCTCTCGATCGGCCCGCTGCAATGGCTGGCCCTCGCCGTGCTGCCGCTCGGCGTGGCGCTGATCGGCATGGCGACGGCGCGCGTCACCGTCATGCGCACCCTGGCCCGCCTGCCGTGAGCGACGATCCGGTCCAGCCGCCGCCGCGGCGGCGCCATCCGCTGCTGGTCGGCCAGTGGACGCTGATCGCCATCGTGGCGCTGGCGGCTCTCTGGCTCGGCGGGCTGGTCTGGTACGCCAACGACATTCCGCGCACCATCGACGACACCGACACCATGACCGACGCCGTGGTCGTGCTGACCGGCGGCTCGGGCCGCGTCGACGTCGGCCTGGCGCTGCTCGCCGAACGGCGCGCCAAGAAGCTGTTCGTCTCCGGCGTCGCCAAGGAAGTCGACCTCGACCAGCTGCTGCGCGTCTCCATGCGCCAGGACGCGCGCACGCTGCGCGACCGCATCGAGCTCGGCCATGACGCCGGCGACACCATCGGCAACGCGCGCGAGACCGCGCAGTGGATGGCGCGCGAAGGCTTCACCTCGCTGCGCCTCGTGACGGCGAGCTACCACATGCGCCGCAGCCTGCTCGAATTCCGCCGCGCCCTGCCCAACGTGCGCATCGTGCCCCATCCCGTGTTCCCGCAGGGCTTCCGCCTCGCCGAATGGTGGCGCTGGCCCGGCACATTCGCGCTCGTCGTCAGCGAGTACGACAAGTACCTGATCGCCTCGGTGACCCGCGCCCTCGGCATCGAGCTGCCCGACATCGCGGCGCGCAACGCCGCCGCAGCGGCCCGCTGAGGCGAATCATGGCCAAGCTGCGCGCCCTCCTGTTCAACATCGCCTTCTACGGCGTGACGGCGCTCCTCGGCGTCCTCTACCTGCCGCTGCTGCTGGTTCCGGGCAAGGCAGGCGAGCGCGCCATGATGGCGGCGGGCAGAGTCTGGTCGGCGCTGCTGCTGCGCCTCCTGAAGCTGATCGTCGGCCTCGACCACGAGGTGCGCGGGCAATTGCCGCCCGGCCCCGTGCTGATCGCCGCCAAGCACCAGTCGGCCTGGGACACGCTGATGCTGCCGGTGCTGCTGGGCGCGCCCGTCGTCGTGCTCAAGCGCGAGCTGTTCTGGCTGCCCTTCTACGGCTGGTACGCCCGCCGGGCCGGCATGATCGGCATCGACCGCAAGGGCGGCGGCAAGAGCCTGCGCGCCCTGCTGCGCGCCGCCCGCGAGAAGGCCGCCGAGGGGCGGCCCCTGGTGATCTTCCCGCAGGGCACGCGCAGCGCGCCGGGCGCCCAGCTGCCCTATCAGCCCGGCGTCGCCGCCATGTACGGCGACCTGAACCTGCCGGTCGTGCCGGTGGCGCTCAACTCCGGGCTCTTCTGGGGGCGCTACGCCTTCACCAAGAGGCCCGGCCGCATCACCGTCGAATTCCTGCCCGTCATCCCGCCTGGCCTGCCGAAGCGCGACTTCCTCGCCCGGCTGGAGGCGGCCATCGAGCCCGCTACAGTCCAGCTTGAACAGGAAGCCATTGATAGATATCGCTGATATTCAATATACTTATAAATACTGTAAATATTGATAAAAAACATTTTTCTCGCGTTGATTTAGCCGGGGACGCTCTCTATCTTCCCCGCAGTTGCTTTCCTTTGGGGCGTCCCGCCGTGACCATCGACATTCAAAGCCTCTACAAGCGCTTCGGCACGCAGCCGGTCCTGCGCGGCGTCGATCTCGACATCGGCGACGGCGAGCTCGTCGCCCTGCTCGGCGCGTCTGGCTCCGGCAAGACGACCCTGCTGCGCATCCTCGCCGGCCTGGAGTTCCCCGACGGCGGCGACGTGGTGGTCGACGGCGAAAGCTGGATCGCCAAGCCGACGCAACAGCGCAAGGTCGGCTTCGTCTTCCAGCATTACGCCCTGTTCGGCCACCTGACCGTGGCGGAGAACATCGCCTTCGGCCTGCGCGTACGCGACCGCAAGATCCGCCCGAGCGAAGAAACCATCCAGGCCAAGATCAACGAGCTGCTCGAGCTGATCCAGCTCGGCAAGCTCGGCGGCCGCTATCCGTCGCAGCTCTCCGGCGGCCAGCGCCAGCGCGTGGCGCTCGCCCGCGCGCTCGCCATCGAGCCCCACGTGCTGCTGCTCGACGAGCCGTTCGGCGCCCTCGACGCCAGCGTGCGCAAGGACCTGCGCCACTGGCTGCGCGAGCTGCACCGCCAGCTCGGCATGACCACCGTCTTCGTCACCCACGACCAGGAAGAGGCGCTCGAGCTCGCCGACCGCGTCGTCATCCTCAACGAGGGCCGCATCGAGCAGATCGGCACGCCTGAGGAAGTCTACGACCATCCGGCGACGCCCTACGTGCTGCGCTTCCTCGGCGGCGCCAACGAGCTGCCCGGCCGCCTGCGCGCCGGCCGCGTCGAGGTCGACGGCATCGACACCAGCGCCATCGAGCGCATCGCCGCCGGCGACGGCGCCGCCAGCCTGTTCGTGCGCCCGCACGACATCGACGTGCTGCCCGCCGACGACGGCGCGGCGACCGTGAAGTCCATCTACATCACCGGCGCCCAGGCCCATATCGACCTGTCCCTCGGCGCCCAGACTGCCGGCGCCCACACCTCCGTCGCGGCCGAGCTGCGCCGCGACGTCGCCCGCGCGCGCGGCATCAAAGCCGGCCAGCGCGTGAAGCTGAAGGCCGTGCACGGCCGCCTGTTCATCGCCCCGCACGCGGCGGGCGCCATGACGGCGGCGCAGGACGCCGACGCGCGCGCCTGTATCGCGCGGCCCTGAGCCGCCGGAACCGCGCCAACTCCGTTCGCGCAACCAGTCCCGCTTTCTCCCCCAATCGATCTTAATGAAAGTTCGAATCATGAAGAAACTGTCCGCCCTGTCGCTCGCCGCGACGCTCGCCGCCGGCCTTGCCAGCGCGCCCGCCTTCGCCCAGGTCCAGACGACGCCGTCGCCCGCCGACTACAAGGGCCCCAACGAGCTGCTCAACGTCTCCTACGACGTGGCGCGCGAGCTGTTCGTGAAGCTCAACGACGCCTTCAACGCCGACTGGCAGAAGAAGGGCGGCAAGAAGATCGACATCAAGATGTCGCATGCCGGCACCGGCGTGCAGGCGCGCGCCATCATCGAAGGCCTGCCGGCCGACGTCGTCACCTTCAACCAGCTGCTCGACGTGCAGGTGCTGCATGACAAGGGCAACCTGATCCCGGCCGACTGGCAGAAGAAGTTCGCCAACGGCAGCTCGCCCTTCTACTCCATGCCCGCCTTCCTGGTGCGCAAGGGCAACCCGAAGAACGTGAAGGACTGGGACGACCTGGTCCGCCCCGACGTGAAGTCGGTGTTCCCGAACCCGAAGACCTCGGGCAACGCGCGCTACACCTACCTCGGCGCCTATGCCTTCGCCCTGAACAAGTTCGGCGGCGACCAGGCCAAGGCCCAGGACTTCGTGAAGGCCTTCCTCGCCAACGTGCCGGTGTTCGACACTGGCGGCCGCGCCTCGACCACCACCTTCGTCGACCGCGGCATCGGCGACGTGCTGATCACCTTCGAATCCGAGGTGAACGGCGTGAAGAAGGAATATGGCGACAAGGGCTACGAAATCGTCATCCCGGCGCAGAGCATCCTGGCGGAATTCCCCGTCGCCGTGGTCGACCGCAACGTCGACCGCAAGGGCAGCCGCCCGCTCGCCACCACCTACCTGCAGTACCTCTACAGCCCGGAAGCGCAGGAGATCGAGGCGAACTTCTCGCTGCGCGTGACCGATCCTGCGGTCATCGAGCGCCACAAGGCCGAATACCCCGCCGTGAAGCTCGTCACCGTCGACGACGTGTTCGGCGGCTGGGACAAGGCCAACAAGGAGCACTTCTCCGAAGGCGGCATCCTCGACAAGGTCTTCGTGAACCGCTAAGGCGCGGTTCTCCTTCACTCAACCGAGACCATGTCCCTGACCGCGACCATCCGCACTCAGCCGCAGCGCCCGACCGTGAAACGTCCGGCGCTGCGGCGCGTGCTGCCCGGCTTCGGGCTGACGATGGGCGCGACGCTGTTCTATCTCGCGCTCATCGTGCTGCTGCCGGTGGCCGCGCTCATCCTCAAGACCGCCGACGGCGGCATCTTGCGCTTCTGGCAGGTCGTCTCCGGCCCGCGCGCCATCGCCGCCTTCGAGGTGACGATCGGCGCCGCCCTCATCGCCACCGCCTTCAACGCCGTCTACGGCCTGCTCATGGCCTGGGTGCTGGCGCGCTACCGCTTCCCCGGCCGCCGCCTGCTCGACTCGCTGGTCGACCTGCCCTTCGCGCTGCCCACCTCCGTCGCCGGCATCGCGCTCACCGCGCTCTACGCCGGCAACGGCTGGTTCGGCGCGCTGCTGGAGCCGGCCGGCGTCAAGGTCGTCTACACCCTGGCCGGCGTCGCCATGGCCATGGCCTTCACCAGCGTGCCCTTCGTGGTGCGCACCGTGCAGCCCGTCATCGAGGAGCTGAAGCCGGAGATCGAGGAAGCCGCCGCCACGCTCGGCGCCTCGGACTGGCAGGCGTTCAGGCGCGTGATCTATCCCGCGATCTTCCCCGCCCATCTCGCCGGCTGCGCCATGGCCTTCGCGCGCGGCATGGGCGAGTTCGGCGCCGTGATCTTCATCGCCGGCAACCTGCCCTTCAAGACCGAGATCGCGCCGCTGCTGATCTTCATCCGCCTCGAGGAATACGACTATCCGGCCGCCTCCGCGATCGCCGTCGTGCTGCTCGCCGTCGCCTTCACCCTGCTGCTCACCACCAACGCCATCCAGGCCTGGCGGCTGAAGCGCGTGGTCAAGGACTGAGCGCCATGACAGCCCTCCACGCCCACGACGAGCTGCTGCTCAAGGCCAAGCCTTCCACCGCGCCGCGCTGGCTGATCGGCGTCGCCCTCGTCCTCACGGCCATCTTCATCCTGGCGCCGCTGCTCATCGTCTTCGACCAGGCGCTCGCCAAGGGCCTCAAGGTCTTCGCCGACAACGTCGCCCAGGCCGAGACGCTGCACGCCGTCTGGCTGACGGCCGTCACCGCGCTCGTCGTCGTGCCGCTCAACCTGCTGTTCGGCCTCGCCGCAGCCTGGGCCATCACCAAGTTCGAATTTCCCGGCAAGAAGCTGCTGCTCACCGCCATCGACATCCCCTTCTCGGTGTCGCCCATCGTCGCCGGCGTCTGCTACCTGCTGGTCTACGGCAACAACGGCCTGTTCGGCGGCTGGCTGCAGGCGGCGGACATCCGGGTGATGTTCAGCGTGCCGGCGATCATGCTGGTGACGCTCTTCGTCACCAGCCCCTTCGTGGCGCGCGAGCTGATCCCGCTGATGCAGGTGCAGGGCCGCGACCACGAGGAAGTGGCCGCCACCTTGGGCGCGTCGGGCTGGCAGATCTTCCGCCGCGTCACCCTGCCCAACATCAAGTGGGCGCTGCTCTACGGCGCGGTGCTGTGCAACGCGCGCGCCATGGGCGAGTTCGGCGCCGTCTCCGTCGTGTCGGGCAACATCCGCGGCCAGACCAACACCCTGCCGCTGCAGGTGCAGCTGCTCTATCACGACTACAACGCGACCGGCGCCTTCGCCGCCGCGACGATCCTGACCCTGCTCGCCTTCGTGACCTTAATCCTGAAGGCGATCCTGGAGCGCCAGACGCGCCAGCACTAAGCGGCTCATCCCTCAAAAAGGCTGTGGATAAGCCTGTGGGCAATCCCTATCTATTCCAGGGGCCGTTCGCGGTGAATTGCCGGGATAAGAAAAATATCCATGCATAAAACTCAATAACATCATTGGGTTATGCCGAGCCCGGCCCTGTGAAAACATAACGGGAACATTGTCTTCGGCGCGCGGCGGCCGTACACTCCCGCCCTGTCCGTACGCGGGCAAATTCATAGCGTTGTCAGTCTTTGCCGTCAGAACTCGCCCGAGTCTGAGGGACAAGTGCGGTGAGCCGCCCCGACCCATGGTTCGGGCGGCGTTTTTATCGTCGAAGGAAGCGGTCATGGCCCAAGTCGCAGCGATTTCCCAGCAGATCTGGGACATGAAGTACCGCCTGAAGGACGCCGCGGGCGTGGCTGTGGATAAGTCCATCGAGGACACCTGGCGGCGCATCGCCGACGCCCTGGCCGAGGCCGAAACCGACAAGCAGGCCTGGTCCGACCGCTTCTACGGCGCGCTCGAGGACTTCGCCTTCCTGCCCGCCGGCCGCATCATCGCTGGCGCCGGCACGGGCCGCTCGGTCACCCTGTTCAACTGCTTCGTCATGGGCACCATCCCCGACGCCATGGGCGGCATCTTCAGCCACCTGCGCGAGGCGGCGCTGACCATGCAGCAGGGCGGCGGCATCGGCTACGACTTCTCGACGCTGCGCCCGAAGGGCGCGCCGGTGAAGGGCGTCGGCGCGGACGCCTCCGGCCCGCTCAGCTTCATGGACGTGTGGGACGCCATGTGCCGCACCATCATGAGCGCGGGCAGCCGCCGCGGCGCCATGATGGCGACCATGCGCTGCGACCATCCGGACATCGAGGCCTTCATCGAGGCCAAGCGCGAGCCGGGCCGCCTGCGCATGTTCAACCTCTCCGTCCTCGTCACCGATCCCTTCATGGACGCGGTGAAGGCCAACCTGCCTTGGGACCTGACGTTCGAGGGCTCGGTGTTCCGCACCGTCGAGGCCCGCGCGCTGTGGGACAAGATCATGCACGCCACCTACTCCTACGCGGAGCCGGGCGTGATCTTCATCGACCGCATCAACCGCCGCAACAACCTGCACTACTGCGAGAGCATCAGCGCCACGAACCCCTGCGGCGAGCAGCCGCTGCCGCCCTATGGGGCGTGCCTGCTGGGCTCGGTCAACCTCGCCCGCCTCGTGTGCAACCCGTTCGAAGAGAACGCCCATCTCGACATGGACCGCCTGCGCGAGCTGGTGCCGCTCGCCGTGCGCATGATGGACAACGTGGTCGACGTGTCGCGCTTCCCGCTCGACGAGCAGACCCGCGAGGCCCAGGCCAAGCGCCGCATCGGCCTCGGGGTCACCGGCCTGGCCGACGCGCTCATCATGTGCCGGGCGCGCTACGGCTCGCCCGCCGCCATCAAGCTGACCGAAGAGTGGATGGCCGCCATCGAGCGCGCCGCCTACCTCGCCTCCACCGAGCTGGCCGCCGAGAAGGGCGCCTTCCCGCTGTTCGACAAGGACGCCTACCTCGCCGGCGAGACCATCCAGGGCCTCGACGCCGACGTGCGCGCCGCCATCGCCAAGCACGGCATCCGCAACGCGCTGCTCACCTCGATCGCGCCGACCGGCACCATCTCGCTGCTGGCCGACAACGTGTCGTCCGGCCTGGAGCCGGTGTTCAGCTTCACCTACACGCGCCGCATCCTGCTGCCCGACGGCACGCGCCAGGAGGAGGAGGTCAGCGACTACGCCTTCCGCCTGTTCAAGCGCCTGAAGGGCGACAACGTGCCGCTGCCCGACTATTTCGTCGACGCCCAGGTGCTGAAGCCCGCCGACCACGTGACGATGCAGGCCGTGGTGCAGAGATACGTCGACAGCTCGATCTCCAAGACCATCAACGTGCCGGTCGACATCGACATCGCCGAGTTCAAGAACGTCTACATGCAGGCCTACGAGCAGGGCTGCAAGGGCTGCACCACCTACCGGCCGAACGACATCACCGGCTCCGTGCTGGAAGTGAAGCCGGCCAAGGACGCCGAGGAAGGCCAGCAGGAGCTGCCGCTGGAAAAGCAGCCGGCGCGCTTCACCGATCCGTTCGAGGCCGGCGGCGTCGTCTACATGACGCAGCCGCTCGACCGCCCGGGCGAGCTGGCGGGCCGCACCTACAAGCTGCGCTGGCCCGAGAGCGAGCACGCCATGTACATCACGATCAACGACATCGTGCAGGACGGCCGCACGCGCCCCTTCGAGATCTTCGTGAACTCGAAGAACATGGAGCATTTCGCCTGGACCGTCGGCCTGACGCGCATGATCTCGGCGGTGTTCCGCCGCGGCGGCGACGTGTCCTTCGTGGTCGAGGAGCTGAAGGCGGTGTTCGACCCGCGCGGCGGCCAGTGGATGGAAGGCCGCTACGTGCCCTCGCTGCTCGCCGCCATCGGCGACGTCATCGAGCAGCACATGGTCGAGATCGGCTTCCTGCCCAACTCGAAGGAAAAGCGCGAAGGCCACCTGGAGCGCCAGGTCGTCAACCTGACCGAGGCGCGCCACGATCATGGTCACGACCACGATCACGGACATGCGGGCCACGGCGCCGCGCCTGACGCGCGCTTCCGCCAATGCCCGAAATGCGGCCAGGCCAGCCTGATCAAGCAGGAAGGCTGCGACAGCTGCTTGAGCTGCGCCTATTCCAAGTGCGGCTGAGTATGGCTGCCAATCGCAAGCTCGAACGGCTCAAACGCGATTTTGGTAGGCGATTGAGAGCTTCTCGAATCGCTATCGGATACAAAAATGCAAAAATCTTTGCCACTGAGCTCGGCATTGATGATGCGCATTACCGTACAGTATGAGCGCGACGGGACCATGCCGCCGCTCGAAATCCTTGAATTGATCTGCAAGTTCACCCAGAAGACAGCAGATTTCCTTCTATTCGGCGTGGCTTCTGAAAATCGTCATCCTCGGGCTTGACCCGAGGATCCATCCATCACGCGCCAGCAGGCTGCATGGACCCTCGGGTCAAGTCCGAGGGTGACGGTCTATAGACCCATCGTCCTATATATCCGCCGTCGTGCCCGCACTTGTTGCGGGCATCCACGCCTGTTTCCTTCTTCCGCATCGCAAGCCGTGGATGGCCGGACCAAGTCCGGCCATGGCGATGCGTCAGGGACAGGCCGCGTCCACCGCGGCCTTGAGCCGCTCGAGATAGGGATCGCTGATCCCGAGCTCGTTCAGGTGGCAGAGCGTGTTGTCGAGATAGTCGCGGTTCGTGCCGCTGTTGCCGCAGGCGCCCTGGATCATGCGCGCCTTGTGGGCCAGCTCCAGCTTGCCGACATACTGCACATGCTTGCGGTCGGTGACGTAGGTCCAGGCCGTCGCCATGCGCCGGTGCGTCGCCTCGCCGACCTCGATGGCCACGGGGCGGCGCAGGTAGACGCCGGTCACCAGCTCGCGGGCGTCGACGATGGCCAGCACGCCCGGCGCGTCCGCCGCCGCCACGTGGAAGGCGACGCCGCGGCAGGAGCCGCCGCGGTCCAGCCCCAGCACCAGCCCCGGCCTTTCCGGCGTGCCGCGGTAGCGGTGCGATTCGATGCAGAAGGCCCGGTGGTAGCCGCGTAGATAGGCGAGCTCGGATTCGATGAAGGGAAACCCGGGGTTCCACATCAGCGAGCCATAGCCGAAAATCCAGATATCCGACGACATGACGCGAATCACACCAAATGAAGTGGGCGCGAATAGGGCAACCGAACGTGACCTGCCTGGCCGACGCCATCGCCTTTCGACTCGCCCGCCGTTTCGGCTAGTATAGGCCCCGTCGCCCCGCCTGCCATGCTCCAACCTGCAGGCCGGGTCGCGCCCGTCGCCACTTCCCGTCGCAAGCCTTTTCGCCCGGTTCACTCGCGTTCATGTCGACCATCGCCCGCCGCCTCATGATCGTCACCCTGCTGGTCTTCCTGCTGGCGGGGCTCGGCATGTCCGGCTTCTGGGTCTTCGGCGCCGACCGCCTGCGCGCCAACCTGGACCTGTGGGCCGCCAACTGGCGCGCCGCCGGCAACGGGGTGACCTACAAGCCCTTCTCGGTCAGCGGCTTCCCGCTGTTCTTCCGTACCCAGCTCGACGACTTCGCCATCGCCGGCGGCGGCACCGCCTCGCCCTGGCGCTGGCAGGCGCCGACGATCCTGCTGCGCGCCTCGCCCTTCGCGCCGACGCGCGCGCGCGCCGACTTCGCCGGCGAGCACAAGGTGCTGGCCAGCCTGTTCGGCGCGGCGCTGTCCTTCACCGCCACCACCGAGGAAGGCACCGGCCGCGTCCAGCGGCGCGGCGACACCTACCGCGGCGGCCTCGACCTGCATGACGCGACGCTCGCCGTCGAAGGCGTCGACGGCCGCTTCACGCTCAAGGAGGCGATCCTCGACGCCTTCCATGCGCGCAACGTCGCCGACCACGAGACGGCGGGCGCCGGCCTGACCGTCAACGTCGACGACCTCACCCTGCCGGCCGGCTTCGTGCCCGGCCCGCTCGGCGCGCGCATCGATTCGCTGGCCCTCGACGCCGAAGTGATGGGCGGCATCGGCCCGGTGCTCGACCGCAGCGCCGTCACCGCCTGGCGCGACGCCGGCGGCACCGTCGAGGTGAACGACTTCACGCTGCGCTGGGGGCCCCTGCACATCAAGGCAAAGGGCACCATGGCGCTCGACGGCAACCTGCAGCCCCTCGCCGCCTTCACCGCGACCCTGACCGGCTTCGGCGAGTCGCTCGACGCCATGGTCGAGGAAGGCACGCTCGACGCGCAGGACGCCACCTCCGCCAAGATGCTGCTGTCGCTGCTGGCGCGCACCCCCCTGACGGGCGGCCCGCCCGCGATCTCGGTGCCGCTCACGATCCAGAACCAGCGGCTCTCCGTCGGGCCGGTGCCTTTGTTCACGTTGCGCCCCATCGTCTGGCCAGCGACGTGACGGTGGTCATGAGTCAACCGGGGACTGCCATGACGACGCCCAGCGACGAAACGCCCCAGACGCCTTCGGACGGAACGAGCGCCGCATCGACGAATGGCGGGACGAATGGCGGCACGCCGAAGCCCGAGCACATAAAGACCTCCGACGTGCTGCGCCGCCTGCAGGCCGACGTCGCCCTGGAAGAGACCATCACCGTCGGCTGGCTCGTCGCCCGCCTCGGCACGCGCGCCTTCGGCGCCATCATCCTGCTGATGGCCCTGCCCAACATCATGCCGCAGATCCCCGGCATGTCGACGATCTTCGGCCTGCTCATCATGCTGCCTGCGGTGCAGATCGCCATCGGCCTGAGCCAGATGTGGCTGCCTGGCTTCATGGCCAACCAGTCGCTGCCGGCGCCGACCGTCGGGCGCATCCTGAACTTCGCGATTCCCTGGGTCGAGCGCATGGAGCGCCTGATCAAGCCGCGCTTCGAATTCCTCATGACGCCGCCCGGCGAGAACCTCGTCGGCGGCGCCGTGCTCTTCCTCGGCTTCATCCTGTTCCTGCCGATCCCGGGCGGCAACTTCCTGCCGGCGCTCGCCTGCGCCTTCATGGCGCTCGGCATGCTCGAGCGCGACGGGCTGTTCATCCTGGCGGGGCTTGGGATCGCGGTCGGCGCCATGGTGATCGTGGCGCTGGTGATCGGCGGGCTGTTCCACCTCGTCGACCAGTACTGGCACTACGTCATCGACTTCCTGTCGGGACGGTAAGGCCGCCGGCTTCGCCGTCATGCCCGCACTTGTTGCGGGCATCCACGCCTTTCAGCTTCTCGGATCGCAAGGCGTGGATGGCCGGACCAAGTCCGGCCATGACGAACGGGAACGCACGACCATGCTCAGCGACAACCATCGCCACCCTCGGGCTTGACCCGAGGGTCCAGGGCAAACGCTCAGCCACGGACGAATGGACCCTCGGGTCGAGCCCGAGGAGGACCGAAGAAAGGCGGCGATGGGAAACGAGCGGGGACCAGCCCTTAGGCCTCGAACCTCGACAAGCGCGCAGCTCTCGGAGCTGGCTAGGCCTGGCCGGCCTTGATCGTTTTGGCAGGCGTCAGGCCTGGCCGGCCTTGACGATGCTGCGGCGAATCTCGCGCGTCTTGGCGAACTTCTTTTCCAGCTTGTCGCCTTCGCCCCAGCGGATCGCGCGCTGCATGGCGCTCAGATCCTCGTTGAGGCGCCCGATCATCTCGAGCACGGCATCCTTGTTGTTCAGAAAGATGTCGCGCCACATCACCGGGTCCGACGCGGCGATGCGCGTGAAGTCGCGAAAGCCGCTGGCGGCGTACTTGATGACTTCGCCGCGCAGGTGCTGCTCGAGCTCCGTCGCGGTGCCGACGATGGTGAAGGCGATCAGGTGCGGCAGGTGCGATGTGATGGCCAGCACGCGGTCGTGATGCGCGGCGTCCATGACGTCGACGTTGGCGCCGATGCCTTCCCAGAAGGCGCGCAGCTCGGCGGTCGCCTTGGGGTCGCCGCCGGGCAGCGGCGTCAGGATCGTCCAGCGGCCCTGGAACAACTCGGCGAAGCCCGAGGTCGGGCCCGAGTTCTCGGTGCCGGCGAGCGGATGGCCGGGCACGAAATGGATGTCCTTCGGCAGGAAGGGCGCCATGTCCTTGATGACGGTCTGCTTGACCGAGCCGACGTCGGTGACGATGGCGCCAGGCTCCAGATGCGGGCCGATGGCCTGCGCGACGGCCTTGCAGGCGCCGACCGGCACGCAGACGATGACGAGATCCGCGCCCTTCACGGCCTTGGCCGGATCGGACACCGCCGCGTCGATGAAGCCGAGCTTGAGCGCCGTGCGCCGCGTCGCGGGCGTGCGCGCCGTGCCGACGATCTCGCCGACGAGCCCCTGCTTCTTCGCCGCCCAGGCGATCGACGAGCCGATGTGGCCGAGGCCGATCAGCGCGAGCTTGCGGAACATCGGGGCCTTCTTGGCCGCCGCCTTCTTGATCACCGCCTTTTTGACGACGGGCTTCCTGGCGACGGGCTTCTTCGCGGCCACTTTCTTAACCGCCGACTTCTTCACGGCCTTCGCCGGCGCGCGCTTGGCGGTCTTTCTAGACACGGGCTTCCTGGCCACGGGTTTCTTGGCCACGGCTTTCTTGGCCACGGGTTTCTTGGCCATGTCAGACGCCCTTCTTGAAGTCGGCGAGCGCGGCCACGACGGCCTTCATCTCATGCTCGAGGCCGATGGTGACGCGCAAGCTGTCCGGCAGGCCGTATTTCGGCACCTGGCGGACGATGATGCCGCGCTCGGTGAGGAACTTGTCGGCGGCGTCGGCGGTGGCCGAATTGGCGAAGCGCACCAGCACGAAATTGGCGACGGAGGGCGCCACGCGGTAGTTGAGCTTGGTCAGCTCTTCGGTCAGCCAGCCGCGCCAGCGCTCGTTGTGGTCGCGCGCCTTGCTGGTGAAGGCGACATCCTCGACGGCGGCGATGCCGGCCGCCTGCGTCGCCGAGCCGACATTGAACGGCATGCGCAGCCGGTTGAGATGGTCGATCATGCGCGGCGTGCCGTAGGCCCAGCCGAGGCGCAGGCCGCCCATGGCGTAGATCTTCGAGAAGGTGCGCGTCATCACCACGTTGTCGCCGTTGCCGAGCGAGGCGTCGACCAGCTCGACGCCCTCGGCGTAGTCGTTGGCGGTGACGAATTCGGCGTAGGCGGCGTCGATCACCAGCACCACCTCGGCCGGCAGCGCCGCGCGCAGGCGCGCCATCTCGGCGGCGGGCAGGTAGCTGCCAGTCGGGTTGTTCGGATTGGAGATGTAGACGAGCTTGGTGCGCGGCGTGACCTTGGCCAGCAGCTTGTCGACGTCCGCCGTCAGGTTCGTCTCGCCCGCCGTCACCGGCACGGCGCCGACGGCATGGGCGGCGATCGGGTAGATCAGGAAGCCGTGCTCCGAATAGAGCACCTCGTCGCCGGGGCCGGCATAGGCGCGCGCCAGCAGGCCGAGCAGCTCGTCGGAGCCGGCGCCGCAGATGATGCGGTCGGCGTCGAGGCCGTAGCGCGCGCCGATGGCTTCGCGCAGCGCGACGCTGCCGCCGTCCGGATAGCGGTGCATGGCGGCGGCGGCCTTGTTGTAGGCCTCGACGGCGCGCGGGCTGGGCCCGAGCGCGCTCTCGTTCGACGACAGCTTGATGGGATTGGCGTTGCCGGCGATCTTCGACTTGCCGCCGACGTAAGCTTCGATGGCGTCGATGCCGGGGCGCAGCGCGGGGCCGCGCGCGACCAGATCGCGCTTTTCGCTCATGACCGCTGGCCGCGCCCGGCGCTCTTGCGCGGCGCGGTCTCCTGGTCCGACAGGGTCGCGGCGTAGGTGCCGAGCACGGCGATGCGGCCGAGGGCCGAGCCGAGCGCCGCGCTGAACTGGGCGAGGCTGCCGTCTTCCGAGGTGACGAAGCCGTCGACTTCCACGAGGTGGCGGCCGCTGCCGCGCTGGTCGCCGCGCGCGTCGTCGACGATGAACAGCGGCTTCAGGCCGACGGCGGACAGGGCCGAGATCAGGCGGGCGCGGCTGACTTCCTCGACCGTCTCGATGCCGAGCAGGGAGCGGTCCTCGCCGGTCTGCTCCGGCGCGACGCGGGCGATGGCCACGGCCGAAACCGCAGCGCCGCCGCGGTCCGACGCGCCTTCGAAGAAAGGCAGCCGGGCGAAGATGCGGGGCTCGTCGGGGCCGGCGTTGAACAGCATGGGCCACCAGGGAGCCGCCTCGCCCTGTTCGGGGAAGGGCAGCACGCCGACCGTGGCGCGCCCTTCGGCGACTTCGCGGACGACCTGGGAGGCGCCCTGGCAGGGCGTCATCGGCGTGGACGAGCCGTAATAGTCGCGGGCCAGGTCCCAGTAGCCGGGGCGCGGCGCGCCGTCGCCGCCGGCGGCGTAGACGGCGACCGAGAACGGGCCCTGGAGGCGGAGCAGCGCCGACATGATCTCGCGCCAAAGACGCACCAAGGACGGCACCGGGAAGGGGCCGCTGTGGCGACGCACCAGGCGGCGCAGCACCATGGCCTCGCGGCCGGGACGCAGGTAGACGGCGGGCGGCTTGGCGGCTTCCGCGGCGGCGGCCGGCTTGGCCGATTCCTTGGCGCGGCCGATGCGGTCCGCCAGGTCGGCACGGCGCATCAGCAGATCGTGGATCGCCGTGTCGATCGCGTCGATCTCCTCGCGCAGGCCATCGAGGGCCGTCGTTTTGCCGTCGCTCATCTTGTCTGAAACTGCCGAAAAAGGGGCATAAGTCATAGTCCTAGCGGGTTGCAAAATCAAAGAAAACATTGACAGTCCAGGCCCCGGACCCTAGCTATCACACCCAACGAGACCCCGTGACCGGCCGTCGCCGCGCCCCGCCAAGCAAGGGGCCGAAGCCGCGGCCGAGCGCGGACGGAAGACCGATCCGGCCCCATCCGGCCCGCCCTTGGACCTTCGGCATTAGCCTCGGCGGCATCAGCCTCGGCGGCATGAGCTTCGGGACACGGGCTTCGGGATGAGGGCTTCGGGAAGCGAGCCATGAGCATCCCTCACAGCCAAGACAGCAGCGAGACCGCAAGACGCGACGCGGCGACCCCGGCCGAGGCCCCTCAGACGGGCCATAAGGTCGTGCTGGGCGCTCCGGCGCCGATGAAGCTCGACAGCGGCCTGGACCTCGCCGGCTTCACCTTGGGATATCAAACCTACGGCACGCTCAACGCCGACCGCTCGAACGCCATCCTGGTCTGCCACGCGCTGACCGGCGACCAGTTCGCCGCCGGGCTGCATCCGGTGACCGGCCGGAGCGGCTGGTGGGACAACGCCATCGGCCCGGGCAAGCCGCTCGACACCGACCGCTACTTCATCATCTGCTCGAACATCCTCGGCGGCTGCATGGGCACCATCGGGCCGAAGGAGCTGAATCCGGCGACCGGCCTGCCCTACAGCCTCGCCTTCCCCGTCATCACCATCGGCGACATGGTGAAGGCGCAGAAGCTGCTGATCGACCATCTCGGCATCGACCAGCTGTTCTGCGTCATCGGCGGCTCCATGGGCGGCATGCAGGTGCTCGACTGGGCGACGCGCTACCCCGAAAGACTGTTCGCGGCGGTTCCCATCGCCACGGCGGCACGCTGCTCGGCGCAGAACATCGCGTTCCACGAGGTCGGCCGCCAGGCGATCATGGCCGACCCGGAATGGCGCGGCGGCGACTACCTGGCGCAGAACACGCGGCCCGAGCGCGGCCTCGCGGTCGCGCGCATGAGCGCGCACATCACCTATCTCTCGGAAGCGGCGCTGCACCGCAAGTTCGGCCGCGCCCTGCAGGACCGCAAGGCGGTGACCTACGGCTTCGACGCCGACTTCCAGGTCGAGAGCTACCTGCGCCACCAGGGCATCACCTTCGTCGACCGCTTCGACGCGAATTCCTACCTCTACATCACGCGCGCCATCGACTACTTCGACATGGCGAGCGAGCATGGCTCCGTGGCCGAGGCCTTCCAGGGCACCAAGGTGCGCTTCTGCGTGCTGTCCTTCTCGAGCGACTGGATGTTCCCGACCTACGAGAGCCGCGAGCTGGTGCGGGGCTTGAACGCCGCCGCCGCCAACGTCAGCTTCGTCGAGATCCAGACCGACCAGGGCCACGACTCGTTCCTGCTCGACATTCCCGACTACCACCGCACGCTGACCGGCTTCCTCGACGGCGCGGCCGCCCACAGAGGGCTGACGGGGCGGGGGTCTTCCGGCAAATGACCGTTCCGACCTTGCCGCGCACCAACGGCCGCATCCGCGCCGACCTGCAGCTCGTCGCCGACCTCGTCGCGCCCAATGCGCGCGTGCTCGACGTCGGCTGCGGCGAAGGTGCGCTACTGCATCACCTCGCCCACACGAAGAACGTGGACGCGCGCGGCATCGAGCTGCGCCAGGAAGGCGTGAACGCCTGCGTGCAGCAGGGCCTGTCGGTCGTGCAGGGCAACGCCGAGACCGACCTGAAGGACTATCCGTCCGACGCCTTCGACTACGTGATCCTGAGCCAGACGCTGCAGGCCATGCGCGATCCGCGCGGCATCCTCGTCGAGCTGCTGCGCATCGGCAAGAACGCCATCATCTCGTTCGACAACTTCGGCTACTGGCGCATGCGCCTCGGCCTGATGTTCGACGGCCGCATGCCGGTCGTCGATATGGCGCGCCACACCTGGTACGACACCGGCACCATCCGCCCCTGCACGATCCGCGACTTCCTGAAGCTGTGCGGCGACCTCGGCATCGAGCCGCAGCGCTGCTTCACCGTGCATGGCGGCGGGCGCACCCGCGAGGTGGCGCCCGGCAGCTGGCGCGCGCGCCTCACCGCCCAGCAGGCGGTCTTTCTCCTGAAGTGATCCCGCCGACGGCGTCGCGGGCGTTCATCAGGGCGGGACTTGCGTCCCGCCGGTGGTGCCCGTCCGACAGCGGCGCGTAGACCGGCGCCTTGCGCCGCCCGCGCGCCGGCTCCGCCGTGCCGCTCGGCGCGTAGATCTGCTTGACCGCCTCGATCATCACCACGCCCGCGAAGCTCGGGAACCAGCGCGCGCCGACCTTCTCCCAGGCCGGCGCCGAGGCGATCAGCATGCGCGACTGGCCGGGCGGCACGAAGAGCGCGCCCGTCGTCGTCACCGGCGTGAACAGGCTGTCGCGCAGCAGCCGCGAGAGCTGGGTGGCGCTGTAGGGCGAGCCCTGGCCGAAGGGCGTGCGGTCGAGCTGGGCCCAGAGCCCGCGCCGGTTCGGCACGACGACGACCATGCGCCCGCCGGCCGCCAGCACGCGCCAGGCTTCGCGCAGCATGGGGCGCAGCTGCTCGGTCTGCTCGACCGCGTGGATCAGCAGCAGGCGGTCCATCGACAGGTCGGGCAGCGGCAATTCCGCCTCGTCGGCCAGCAGCACCTGGTTCGCGCCGGCCGAAGGCCAGGGCAGCACGCCCTGCGCCGGCGGCATGGCGGCGACGACGCGTTCCGCCTCGTCCATGAAGGGGCGCAGGTAGGGCACGGCGTAGCCGAGGCCGAGCACCCGCTGGCCGCGCACGTCGGGCCAGAGGTCGCGCAGCCGGCGGCGCAGCATGCGGCTCACCGCCTGGCCCAGGCTGGTGGCGTAGAAGTCGCGCAGGTCGATGACGTCCGTCCACATGAGGGAACATTAGCATAGCCATGGGCCCGTGGTATTCTGGCGCCATGCTGGAGATTCGCCGCGCCCCCGCCCTGACCGACAATTACCTGTGGCTCGTCCGCGAGCCGCTGAGCGGCTTCGTCGCCGTCGTCGATCCGGCCGAAGCAGCCCCGGTCGAGGCGGCCCTCGCCACGCTCGGCTGGCGCCTCACCCACATCCTGAACACGCATCACCACAAGGACCACACCGGCGGCAACCTCGCCCTGAAGGCGAAATGGAATGCCGCCGTCGTCGGCCCCGCCGCCGACGCCGAGCGCATTCCCGGCATCGACGTGCAGGTCGGCGACGGCGAGACCTACCGCTTCGGCGAGGAGAGCGCCGAAGTGTTCGACGTGCCGGGCCACACGCGCGGCCACATCGCCTTCTGGTTTCCCGACAGCGACGCCCTGTTCTGCGGCGACACGCTGTTCGCGCTCGGCTGCGGCCGCCTGTTCGAGGGCACGCCGGCGCAGATGTGGCATTCGCTCGGCAAGTTCAACGCCATGCCCGACGAGACGCGCGTGTTCTGCGCCCATGAATACACCCAGTCCAACGCCCGCTTCGCCCTGACGGTCGACGGCGCAAATCCCGCGCTGCAGGCGCGCGCCCGCGCCGTCGACGCCGCCCGCGCCAAGGGCGAGGCCACCGTCCCTTCCACTCTCGGCGAGGAGCGCGCCACCAACCCCTTCCTGCGCGCCGACGACCCGGCGCTCGCCCGCGCCGTCGGCCTCGACGCCAGCGACCCCGTCGCCGTCTTCGCGGAAGTCCGCCAGCGCAAGGACAACTTCAAGTAGCCACGACGTCGCCTAAACCCTGTCCGACAAGAAACCTCCGGGAGCATCCATGAAGCTATTCAGTTCGCCGGCCTCGCCTTACGTGCGCATGGTCGAAGCCGTCAGCATCCTCAAGGGCCTCGACCAGAAGATCGAGAAGCTCCGTGCGCGCGAGGCGGGCGTCGACCTCGGCGCGCTCAATCCCCTCAACAAGATCCCGACCCTGACGACCGACGACGGCGAGACGCTGATCGAATCGGCGCTGATCTGCCAGTACCTCGACGAGATCGGCCAGGGCCCCAAGCTCTACGGCGCCGACCCCGCCGCGCGCCGGCGCATGCTGCAGCTCGAGGCGCTCGGCCATGGCGTGCTCGACGCCGCCGTCGCCTGCCGCATGGAAGTGCGCGAGCACACGCCAGACAAGCAGTCGGCGCCGTGGATCGAACGCCAGCAGAAGAAGCTCGACCTCGGCTTCGCCGCCATCGAGACGGCGCTCGACAAGATCGGGCCGACCCTCGGCGTGCCGCACGTCACCTATGCCTGCATGCTGTTCTTCGTCGACCACCACAAGGTGTTCGAGAGCTGGCGCGACAAGCATCCCAAGCTCGCCGCCTGGTACGCCGACGTGCGCAAGCAGCCGGCGCTGGCGAAGACCGAGCCCAAGCCGGCCTGACGCATGGCCGCCACGGGACGCGAAGGGGACGAGGCGGCGGCGGCGATCATCGCCGCCCTCGGCCTCGCGCCTCATCCCGAGGGCGGCCATTTCAGGGAAACCTGGCGGGATTTGTCACCAGACGGCGCGCGCGGCCATGGCACGGCGATCTATTATCTGCTGGCTGCGGGCGAGGTTTCGTACTGGCACCGCGTCGACGCGGTGGAGATTTGGCATCACTACGCGGGCGCGCCGCTGGCGCTGTGCATAGCCGCCCCTGGTGGCGATGCCGTCGCGCATCGCTTGGGGCCGGATGTGCTGAACGGCGCGCAGCCGCAGCTCGTCGTGCCGAAGGACCATTGGCAGAGTGCCCGCAGCGAAGGGGCCTGGACGCTGGTCGGCTGCACCGTCTCGCCGGCCTTTGAATTTTCCGGCTTCGAGATGGCGCCGCCCGGCTGGGAGCCCTAAAGCCCCTCAATACATATGCTGGCCGCCGTTGACCGACAGGGTCGAGCCGGTGATGAAGCCGGCGTCGTCGGCGACGAGGAACAGCACGGCGCGCGCGATCTCGTGGGCGTGGCCGAGGCGGCCGACCGGGATGCGCGCCACGATCTTCTCCAGCACGTTGGGCGGCACGGCGCGCACCATCTCGGTGTCGATGTAGCCCGGCGCGATGGCGTTGACGGTGACGTTCTTCGAAGCGCCTTCCTGGGCCAGCGCCTTGGTGAAGCCGTGGATGCCCGACTTGGCGGCGGCATAGTTCACTTGGCCGTACTGGCCGGCCTGGCCGTTGATCGAGCCGATGTTGACGATGCGGCCGAAGCTGCGCTCGCGCATCCCGTCGATGACGACGCGCGACATGTTGAAGCAGGAGCCGAGGTTGGTCTCGATGACGGCCTGCCAGTTCTCCGGCGTCATCTTCACCATGGTGGCGTCGCGCGTGATGCCGGCGTTGTTCACCAGCACGTCGACCGGGCCGAGGTCGGCGACGATCTGCGCCATGCCGGCCTCGCAGGCGGGGAACTTCGCCACGTCCCACTTGTAGACGCGCACGCCATGCTCCTTAGCGAAGGCCAGGGCCGCCTCGTCGTTGCTCGCGTAGACCGCCGCGACCTTGTAGCCGGCGTCGCGCAGCGCCAATGAAATCGCGCCGCCGATGCCTCGCGTGCCGCCCGTCACCACTGCCGTCCGCGTCATGTCCGTTCTCCCGCTGAAAAAGTCGCCCTGTGTGCCGTCACGGGCCTTCGCACGAGGCCCTTGGAGTCACGCCAGTCACGTTCCTTGCAATCGCGCCGAGCTAGCGCTCGCTTTGCCTGCGAGCTAGCGCTCGCCTCGCTTGCGAGCTAACGCTCGACGCAGATCGCGATGCCCATGCCGCCGCCGATGCAGAGCGTCGCCAGGCCCTTCTTGGCGCCGCGCTTCTGCATCTCGTGCAGCAGCGTCACGAAGATGCGCGTGCCCGAGGCGCCGATCGGATGGCCGAGCGCGATGGCGCCGCCGTTGACGTTGACCTTCGCCGGATCGAAGCCGAGATCCTTGCTGACGGCGCAGGCCTGCGCCGCAAAGGCTTCGTTGGCCTCGATCAGGTCGAGGTCGGCGAGCGTCCAGCCCGCCTTCTTCAGCGCCAGCTTGGTGGCCGGAATGGGGCCCGAGCCCATCAGCGCCGGATCGACGCCGACCTGCGCCCAGGACTTGATCACCGCGAGCGGCGCGACGCCGCGCCTGGCCGCTTCGGCGGCGCTCATCAGCACCACGGCGGCCGCGCCGTCGTTGAGGCCCGAGGCGTTGCCCGCCGTCACCGTGCCGTCCTTCGCGAAGGCCGGGCGCAGCTTGCCGAGCGTCTCCGTCGTCGTGCCGTGGCGCGGATATTCGTCCGCGTCGACGACCTCGTCGCCCTTGCGCGTGGAAATCGTGATGGGAAGGATCTCGTCCTTGAAGCGGCCCGCCTTCTGCGCCGCTTCGGCCTTCTGCTGGCTGGCGGCGGCGAAGGCGTCCTGGTCGGCGCGGCTGATCTGCCACTTGGTCGCGACGTTCTCGGCCGTGGTGCCCATGTGGTAGCCGTTGAAGGCATCCCACAGGCCGTCCTTGATCATGGTGTCGACCATGGCGAGGTCGCCCATCTTCTGGCCGACGCGCAGGTTGGCGCAATGCGGCGCGAGGCTCATGCTCTCCTGGCCGCCAGCGACCACGATGCTCGAATCGCCGCTGAGGATCGCCTGGTAGCCGAGCGCCACCGACTTCACGCCCGAGCCGCAGACATGGTTGACGCCGTAGGCCGGCACGTCGATCGGCAGGCCCGCCTTGATGCTCGCCTGGCGCGCCGGGTTCTGGCCCTGGCCGGCAGTGAGCACCTGGCCCATCACCACTTCGCTGACCTCGCCCGCCTCGACCTTGGCGCGCTGGATCGCTTCCGCGATAACGCGCGCGCCGAGTTCGTGCGCCGGCAGGGTTCCGAGCTTGCCGCCGAACGCGCCGATGGGGGTGCGCACGGCGCCGGCGATGACGATGTCGGCCATGGAAATCTCCCAGAGAGGCGCCGTCAGGACAGCGCGAGACGATGACTCAGTGTAAGCGAGCGCCGGCCGGACACAAGCGGATCGCGGCTTCGTGACGGTCTTGTCGGCGATTGCCTAAGCGCTATGCATGACGCCGAACTGTCGCTTTTAACGGCGCTTCGGTTTCGCCCGCTTGACCGCCTGCTTGACTGGCGCGCGTTTGCTTGACGCGCGTTTGGCCGAAGGCTTTGCCGTCGCGCGTTTGGCCGCCTTGCGCGGCGGCGTCTTGACCGGAGCTTTGCGCTTCGATGCCGTTTTCGTCGCGCTTTTGCGCTTCGCGCGCGGCGCCGGGCTCAGTCCGGCGAGCCATTCGGCAATCGGCGTCCAGGTCTGCTGCGCCGCCTGGCGGCCGACGATCATCGCCACATGGCCGCTCGCGACGCGGATCGCCGTCGCCTGCGACATCGCCTCCGCCAGTGCCGACGACGACGCCGGCGGCACGATGCGGTCATGCTGCGGCAACAAAAGCAGCGCCGGCTTGTTCCAGCGTTCGGGAACGATCGTCTCGCCCGCCACCTGCCAGAGCCCGCGCGCCGGCGCGTTCCGGCCATACCAGCCGACCAGGCATTCGGCGGCGACCTTGGAGGCCAGCGGCACGCCGTCGTTCACCCAGTCCTCCAGGGCGACGAACAGCGCGCCGTTCTCTTTCGCCTTGCCGTCAGCGCTCGCCTGCTGCGCCGCGAAGGCGCGGTACTTGCGCGACACCAGGAAGGGGTCGAGACTCGCGAACATCGCCTGCAGCAGGTCGACCGGCAGTTCCGGCAGGGCGGCGAAGGCAGCCGACAGCGACGCGGCGGAAGCCTCGTCCAGCGGCGCCTTGATCGGCCCGTCGGCCTGGAAGTCCCACGGCGTCGCCAGCAGCGCCAGGCCCGCCACCTGCGTACCGCGCAATTGGGCCAGCGCCAAGGCAAGGTTGCCGCCCATGCAGTAGCCGAGCAGGACGACGGGGCCGCCCGCCGCGGCGACGGCGGCATCGAGCGCATGGCCGAGCCGGCCGGCGATGTAGTCGGTGAGGTCGAAGGCGCGTTCCGCCTCGCCCGGCGCGTCCCAGTCGACCAGCAGCGGGCGATGGCCGAGCTTGGCGAGATGGCGCAGCAGGCTGGTCTCGGCGGTCAGGTCCAGCACGTGGGCGCGGTTGACCAGCGACGGGATCACCAAAAGCGTGACGCCGCTTCCACTTTTGCCAAAGCCATAGTCGAGCAGCCGCGTCGTGCCGTCGCGCCACAGCACGGGCGGTTCGCGCAAGGTCCGGCGATAGAGATGGTCGCGGTAGGCGGCGACGCCGGCGGCGAAATCGAGGAAGCGCCGTTCGCCGACGCGGTCGATGGCGCCCGCCAGTTCCTCAGCGTCGCTTGGGCCGCGCGGCCGCCTGGCCAGTTCGCGCTGCAGGTCGGCCGCCGCGTCGGCGAGCGGCGCCGGCCAGGGAAAGGTTCCGGCGGCGATCAGCGGCAGCGCCGCGCGCAGGCTCGTCCAGGCCGCGCCCGCGCTCGCCAGATGCAGCGCCAACGGACGCGGTCCCGTCCGCCGGGGCGGCTTCGACGCCGCCGTCGCCTTGGCGCGCGCGGTCCGCTTCGGCTGAACTTTGCGAGGCCGGGCTTTGCGAGGCTGGGCTTTGGGGCGGCGCGCCATGGGAAACCGATGCACTCGAGGCGAGGGACGAGAGTAAGGCCGCCTGGCCTGCCAGCCCATGGCCGGCCGCGGCGATCAGCCAGAGCTTCAGGACGTCGGCGGCGGGCCCCGTCGGCAAGGCGAAGGGACCGTCGGACGCCGTTCCGAGGACGCCCGCCTGGCGTTCCCAAAGCTCGAACAGAACCTTCGCAATTGCGTCGAATCCGTCCTCATCGCCTTGATTTCCGCCCCGGCTGCCGCTCATCGGCCCAGCTTACCAGCCGTCCGGCGCCTTCGCCAGGGCGATGCCGCGCCGCAGCGAAGGGCTTGCGCAGCGCAGCATTTTCACGCCATATCTTGCAGGTCGCTGACCGGGGAAAGCGTCCTCAAGAGCCGCAAGGGCCGGTCCGCCAACCGTCGAGACTCCCGCGCGCGCATTCAGCGAGCCCGCCTGTCGCGAGCCCGCCCTATCACGAGGACGAAGCCCATGGCCGAAACGCCCGGCACGGACAGCCCCGTCATCACCATCAAGAAGTACGCGAACCGCCGCCTCTACAACACGGCGACATCGAGCTACGTCACGCTGGAGCATCTCGCCCAGATGGTGAAGGACGGCGTCGACTTCGTCGTGCTCGACGCCAAGACGAACGAAGACCTCACCCGCCAGGTGCTGACGCAGATCATCACCGAGGAAGAGGCCAAGGGCGAGAACCTGCTGCCCATCAAGTTCCTGCGCCAGATGATCGGCTTCTACGGCCACGGCATGCAGGGCCTGGTGCCGCGCTACCTCGACCTCAGCATGGATTCCTTCTCGCGCAACCAGCAGCAGATCCGCCAGTACATGGAGGAGACCTTCACCGGCCTCTTCCCGTTCGGCGACAAGATCAGCGAGATGGGCAAGCGCAACATGTCGATGTTCGAAGACGCCATGAAGATGTTCTCGCCCTTCCCCGGCGCCGCGAAGCCGGGCGCCGCGGAGAGCGAGGCGGGCGACAAGAGCGAGACGGCGGAGATCCGCGACCTCAAGGCCAAGCTCGACATGCTGCAGGGCCAGCTCGACCAGCTGCTGCGCGACAGCAAAGCCAAGAAATAGCCGGTCAGGCGCTGGCGCGCGCGTCGTCGTCCAGCTCGAAGCTGTCTTCCGGGGCGACGGTGGCGTGCAGGCGCGACGCCGGGAAGCGCAGCGTCACCGTGGTGCCGACGCCCGAGGCGCTCTCGATCTCCAGCGCGCCGCCATGCAGCTCCATCAGATGCTTCGTCAGCGGCAGGCCGAGGCCGGTGCCGTCGTATTTCCGGCTCAGGCTGCTGTCGATCTGGCGGAACGGCTCGAGGGAGGTCGCGACCTCCTCCGGGCTCATGCCGATGCCGCTGTCCTGAATGACGAACAGCAGGTCGCCCTTCGCGCCGCCGCGGTCGATCACCCCGGTGAGGACGACGCGCCCGCCGGGATGGCTGAACTTGAAGGCGTTGGTGAGGATGTTGATCAGCACCTGCCGCACGCGGCGCTTGTCGCCGTAGAGGTAGGGCAGGTCGCCCGACACCGAGGCCACGATCGCCACGTTGGCCGCTTCGGCTTGCGTGCCGACCATGCGCAGGCAGTCGGCGGCCACGTCGGCGGGGCGGATGTAGTCCTCCAGCAGCGTCATGCGGCCGCTCTCGGCCTTCGACAGGTCGAGGATGTCGTTGATCAGGCTCAGCAGGTGCTTGCCGCTTTCGTGGATGTGCTTGGCGTAGTCGATCGCGCGCGGCCCGGCGTCGGCGCCGAGGATGCCCGAGCTGATCACTTCCGAAAAGCCGATGATGGCGTTGAGCGGCGTGCGCAGCTCATGGCTCATCGCCGCGAGGAACTCCGACTTCGAGCGGTTGGCGTCGTCCGCCAGGTCCTTGGCGGCGAGCAGGCTGTCGAGGCTGCGCTTGCGCTCGGTGATGTCGCGCAGGTTGGCGACGATGCCGCCGATGCCTGCGTCGTCGCGCAGGTAGCAGCAGATGATCTCGAAGGAACGCCACTGGCCGTCGGCGTGGCGCAGGCGGATTTCGGACGTCATGTTGACGCCCTGCGCTTCCTGGACCCGCCCGAGGAAGGCGTAGAACGGCCCGAGCTCGGCCGGCGACAGGAACTCGTCGAGGCGGCGGCCGACCAGGCCGTTCGGCGCGAAGCCGAGGATGCGCTTGGCCGATTCGCTGCAGTAGGTGAACTGGCTGCGCTCGTCGAGGATGGCGATGACGTCGGAGCTGTTGCGGATCAGCGAGCGGTAGCGCCGCGCGTTGAACTCGAGCCGGCGCGCGGCGCGGGCGCGGTTGGCCGACAGGCGGCGATCGGCGATGGCCGAGACGAGGCCGAGCAGCAGCAGGAAGAAGGCGGTGCCGGCGACGACGATGGCGAGCAGCGCCGGCGTCAGGTCCATGGCGCCATGCGGCCTGTCGGGCGCCGCGCTGTAGCGGGCTGCGGCCATGCCGGTGAAATGCATCCCGCTGATCGCCGACGCCATGATGGCCGCGCTGAGCAGGCGGTGCCACTGAGTCTGCTCGTGGAGCGCGAACCACAGGGCGAGGGTCGCCGCGATGACGGCGATGACGATGGAGGCGACGAGCAGCACCATGTCGTAGTGGATCGTGGCGGCCATGCGCATCGCCGACATGCCGACGTAGTGCATGGCGGCGATGCCGAGCCCCATGCAGAGGCCGGCAGGCAGCAGGCGACGCCATGCGAACGGGCCGCCGCCGGCGATGAGAAGCCCGACGCCCGCCATGCCGATGGCGACGGCCAGGGACGCGGCGGTGAGCGGGACGTCGTAGCCGAGCGGCGTGTCGATGCGGAACGACAGCATGGCGACGAAATGCATCGCCCAGATGCCGCCGCCCATGGTGAAGGCGTCCAGCGCCAGCCACCAGGCGCGCGCGCGGCCGTTGGCGGCGGCGCGCAGGCGGCCGGCGACGTCGAGCGCCACGAAGGAGGCGAACATGGCGATCGCCACCGACAGGGCGACGAGCGCCCAGTCGTAGCTACCGGTCAGGTGCGCGTGGGCGAACGGGTGAATGGCGGTCCTCCTGATCGTGGAGTGCCGATCGACCTGAGCGGATTGCACCGACGGGACGTCACGGCCTGCATGCAGGGTGATGCAGGCTCGTTAACGACCGCTTAACGCCGATGTCGCCTTAAGTCGCGCGATATCAATAACTTATATAAGAATGCGTCACGCGACGGCGCGAATCGCCTCGCCGACGATGCCGAACAGTTCCTCGATCTGCGCCTGGCTGATGATGAGCGGCGGCGACAGGGCGATGATGTCGCCGGTGACGCGGACCAGCAGGCCGCGCTTCTGGCATTCGAGGAACACCTCGTAGGCGCGCGCGCCCGGCGCGCCGGGACGCGGCGCCAGCTCGATGCCGGCGACGAGGCCGATGTTGCGGATGTCGATCACGTTGGGCAGGCCCTTGAGGGCGTGCGCCGCCTCTTCCCACGGCGCCGACAGGTCGGCCGCGCGCTGGAACAGGTTCTCGCGCTCGTAGAGGTCGAGGGTGGCGAGCGCTGCGGCGCAGGCCAGCGGATGGCCCGAGTAGGTGTAGCCGTGGAACAGCTCGATGACGCCTTCCGGGCCGTTCATGAAGGCCTCGTAGATGCCCTTGCGCACCATCACCGCGCCCATCGGCACGGCGCCGTTGGTGATGCCCTTGGCGGTGCTCATGATGTCGGGCAGCACCCCGAAATAGTCGGCGGCGAACGGCGCGCCGAGGCGGCCGAAGCCGGTGATGACCTCGTCGAAGATCAGCAGGATGCCGTACTTGTCGCAGATCGCGCGCAGCTTCTCGAGATAGCCCTGCGGCGGCACCAGCACGCCGGTCGAGCCCGCCATCGGCTCGACGATCACCGCGGCGATGGTCGAGGGATCGTGCAGCGCCACGAGGCTTTCCAGGCTGTCGGCGAGATGCGCGCCCCACGCCGGCTGGCCGCGCGAGAAGGCGTTGTGCTCGAGGTTGTGCGTGTGCGGCAGATGGTCGACGCCAGTGAGCGTCGGGCCGAACTGCTTGCGGTTGCTGACGATGCCGCCGACCGAGATGCCGCCGAAGTTGACGCCATGGTAGCCGCGCTCGCGGCCGATCAGGCGCGTGCGCCCCGCTTCGCCGCGCACCTTGTGGTAGGCGAGCGCGATCTTCAGCGCCGTCTCGACCGATTCGGAGCCGGAGTTCGTGTAGAACACGTGGTCGAGGTCGCCGGGGGCCAGGCTGGCCAGGCGGCTGGCCAGCTCGAAGGCCTTGGGGTGGCTCATCTGGAACGCGGTGGCGTAGTCCATCTCGCGCGCCTGGGCCGCGATGGCGTCGGCGATCTCGTCGCGGCAATGGCCGGCGTTGACGCACCAGAGGCCGGCGCTGCCGTCGAGCAGCCTGCGGCCGTCGGTCATCTCATAATGCATGTCCTTGGCGCGCGCGATCAGGCGCGGGGCGGCCTTGAACTGGCGGTTCGGCGTGAAAGGGACCCAGTAGGCCTCCAGATCGTTACGTACGGGAGCGCTTTGGCTCGGCTGGCGCTGCGCCTGGGCGGCCATGCGGCGCGTGGCGTCCTTCCGGGGCTGGTTCCGCTTCTTGGACGCAGGTGACGCATGGATTTTGCCGCCGGACATGGCTCCGCTACTCCTCTGGCTTGGTCTGAAGGCGATTTATTCGCGGAAAAGACTACACCCCGGCCGCCCGAGCCGCACCCGGCCACTGCGAAACGGCCGCTGCACCCTGCAAAACGTCGCCGACAGCCTTGGGGAATCAGCGGAATCGGACACGGATTGGTTAATTTGGCGGACCGGCATATGCCCTTTAAGGTATTGTATCTATTATATAATTCATGTTGACGGCTTTCCGGGAATCCATCACAAGTCACAAAGAATATAAAATTTTAGCTAAAAGCTAACCTCTAAGTGAGAACGCTCCTGCCGTGCACATCTCGTCCACGTCCATAGCCCCTTACGGGACCCTGCCGAGCCTGGTGGCGACACCGGTCGAGGGGGACGTGCGCGCCGTCACGGGTGCCCAGGCCGTCCTGCCGCCCCAGCGCGACGGCGGCCAAGCGGCGCAGTGGAGCGATGCCACCTGGACCTCCGAAAATTCGGCCAGGGCGGCGCGCGCCTACCAGCGCGCCGGCCGCGCCGGGGCTGGAGCCCCGGAACACGGGCCGTTCACCGCCCAGCGCTTCGCCCAGGAAGGGGCTGCGGACGGCCCGATGGCGTCCCTGCACCAGCAGGGCGTCGCCACCTATCGCGCGACGCGCGACGCCGGCACGCAATTCGCGCGCGGCGACATGGGCATCGACCTCCACGCCTGAGGCGCGGACGCGGGCCGGCCGGCCCTTTCGGCGCGGCCGCATCGCCTTGCAAAAACCCTTTCGGCCAGTATGTTAAGCGAAACGTGAACCCGGCGCCGACGCATGTTCCATGCGCGGACGAAGCCACATTCGCAGGCTACGATGGACGCCGATGCGCGTACAAACTCCCCCGTGAAAGTCCTCCACGTCATCACCGGCCTATTCACCGGCGGCGCCGAGATGATGCTCACCAAGCTTCTGGCGGGGCTCCCCGGCGACCAGGCCAGCCACGTTGTCGTTTCCTTGACCGGCAGCGGCCCGCTGGCCGACCGCATCACGGCAGGCGGCGTGCCGGTGGTCGTGCTCGGCATGGACAAGCCCGGCCTCGCCAAATGGCCCGCCGTGATCAGCGGCTTTTTTCGGCTCGTGCGGCTGATCCGCTACGAAAAGCCCGACGTGGTGCAGGCCTGGATGTATCACGCCAACCTGGCCGCCAGCCTCGCCACGCTTTTGGCCTTTCCGTTCGGCCACAAGCCGCCCGTGCTCTGGGGCATCCGCCAGAGCGACCTCGATCCGCAGAAGAGCAAGCGCGCGACGATCCGCATCGCCAAGCTGGGCGGCTATACGTCGCGCTGGCTGAGCGACAAGATTCTCTGCTGTTCCGACGTCGCGCGCAGCGTGCATGAGGAGATCGGCTACGACGCGTCGCGCATGGTCGTGATCCCCAACGGCTTCGACCTCGACGAATTCAAGCCCGACGCCGAAGCGCGCGCGCGCCTGCGCCGCGAGATCGCCGTGCCCGACGACGCGCCCCTGATCGGCCTCGTCGGCCGCTTCGACGTCCAGAAGGATCACCGCAGTTTCTTAGCCGCCGCCGGCCAAGTGCGCCGCGCGCGGCACAACGCCCATTTCCTGCTGTGCGGCAGCGGCATCGAACCGTCGAACCCCGAGCTCGCCGGCTGGATCGACGATTTCGACCTCGGCACGAGCTGCCGCCTGCTCGGCGTGCGCAAAGACATGCCGCACATCATGGCGTCGCTCGACCTGACCGTGTCCTCCTCGGCCTTCGGCGAAGGGTTCCCCAACGTTCTCGGCGAGGCCATGGCGGCGGGCGTTCCCTGCGTGACGACCGACGTCGGCGATTCGCGCGCCATCGTCGGCGACACCGGCCGCACCGTGCAGGCGCGCGACCCCGATGCCCTGGCCCAAGCGGTGATCGGCATGCTGGACCTGCCGGAAAACGAACGCCTGGCGCGAGGCGCGGCGGCGCGCCGCCGCATCGCCGACAATTACGAACTGTGCAACGTTGCGCAGCGTTATCTTGCTCTGTACCGCGATATGCTGACCCTGAAAATCTGGGCCTGACCATGTGCGGCATCGCTGGATTGTTCGACCCCGCCGCCGAGCGCAGCGCCGACGCGCTGAACGGGATTGCGGCACGCATGGCCGGCACGCTGCATCATCGCGGGCCGGACGACGGCGGCGTTTGGAGCGACCCCGCCGCCGGCCTCGGCTTCGGTTTCCGCCGCCTCGCCATCATCGATCTGACGCCCGCCGGACATCAGCCGATGATCGCCGGAGACGGCCGCTCGGCCATCGTCTTCAATGGCGAGATCTACAACGCCGAAGACATCCGCCGCGAGCTCGACGGCATCGGCGCATCGCCCGCCGGCGGCTGGCGCGGCCATTCCGACACCGAGGTGCTGCTGCAGGCCTGCCTTCACTTCGGCGTGGCGGCGGCGGTCGAGCGGCTGATCGGCATGTTCGCCTTCGCCTTCTGGGACGCGGAACGGCGCCGCCTCACCCTGGTGCGCGACCGCCTCGGCATCAAGCCGCTGTACTGGGCGCGCGACGGCCGGCAGATCCTCTTCGCCTCCGAGCTGAAGGCGCTGCGCGCCCATGACGGCTTCAGCGCCGAGATCGACCGCCAGGCGCTCGCCGGCTTCCTGCGCCAGGCCTATGTGCCGGGCCCGCGCAGCATCTATCGCGACGCGCAGAAGCTGCAGCCCGGCCATATGCTCACCGTCGGACCCGATGGCGAGCCGACCATCGCCTGCTACTGGAGCCTGCGCGACATCGCGCGCGACGGCCAGATGCGCAAAGAGAACCGGCCGATCGACAACCATGCCGCCGTGGACGAGCTGGACGCCTTGCTGCGCGACGCGGTCAAGCTGCGCATGGTCGCCGACGTGCCGCTCGGCGCGTTTCTTTCGGGCGGCATCGATTCGTCGACCGTGGTCGCGCTGATGCAGGCGCAATCGAACCGGCCGGTAAAGACCTTCACCATCGGCTTTCACGAGAAGGGCTACGACGAGGCGGTGCACGCCAAGCAGGTCGCGGCCCATCTCGGCACCGAACATACCGAGCTTTACCTCAACGCCGAAGACGCGCTGGGGCTGGTGCCGCGCATTCCCGACTGGTACGACGAGCCCTTCGCCGACGTCTCGCAGTTGCCGACCTACCTCGTCTCCGCGATGACGCGCAGGCACGTCACCGTCGCCTTGTCGGGCGACGGCGGCGACGAACTGTTCGCCGGCTATTCGCGCTACGGCTGGGCCGGGCGGCTCAAGCGCTGGACCGACGGCGTGCCGCTGCCGCTGCGGGAGGCCGCGTCCGCCGCCTTGCGCGCCCTGCCGCCGCATGCCTGGGACAAGCTTTCCGGGCTGCTGCCCGAAGGCCGCCGGCCGCGCCAGCTCGGCCACAAGGCGCACAAGCTCGCCGGCCTCCTGACGCAGCCGAACGCCGACGCCGTCTATCGCCAGCTCGTCGGCTTCTGGCATCATCCCGCCGAATTGCTGGCGAGCGACGATCCGCGCGAAGGCCCGCTGTGGGACCAGAGCCTCGCCGCCGACCTGCCGGACTTCACGGCCCGCATGCAGTACCTCGACAGCGTGACCTACCTGCCCGACGACATCCTGACCAAGGTGGACCGCGCCAGCATGGCGGTCAGCCTGGAAGCGCGCGTGCCGCTGCTCGACCACCGCGTCGTCGCCCATGCCTGGAACCTGCCGGGCGACCTCAAGCTGCGCGACGGCAAGGCGAAGTGGCTGCTGCGCCAGGTGCTCTACCGCTACGTGCCGCAGGCGCTGGTCGAACGCCCGAAGATGGGCTTCGCCGTCCCGATCAACGCCTGGCTGCGCGGGCCGCTGCGCGATTGGGCCGAGGATCTGCTCGATGAGGCCCGCCTCAGGCGCGACGGCATCCTCAACCCCATTCCGATCCGCCGCAAATGGCGCGAGCACCTCTCCGGAAGCCGCGACTGGCAATTCGATCTCTGGACTGTATTGATGTTTCAAGCCTGGCACCAAAGATGGCAGACATGAACGACCGACCGATCGTCCAAACCCCGAAAGCCCGCAGCTCTTCATGGCGAGCGGCGATTCCCTGGTGGGCGAAGATCTCCGCCAAGGTGGTCCTGAGCCGCCTGCCGGTCAGCGGCCGCGTCTGGCAGATGCTGCGCATCTTCTCTCCCGGCGACATGCTGCTGCCGCACTACGCGATCGGCGTCTTCCGCGTGCATTACGAGCGCGCCGGCCGACCGGCGCCCGGGTTCGCCTACCTTGAGCTGGGGCCGGGCGATTCCCTGGCGACTGCGGCGGTCGCCTGGGCGCATGGCGCCGGCGGCGGCTGGCTCGTCGACGCCGGCTCCTACGCCGCGCGCGACATCGCGCTCTACCGCCCCCTGCTCGACGCGCTGATCGCGCGGCGGACGGAGCTCGGCCTGACGCGCGACGCCAGCGAGCTGCTCGCCTGCAAGACGATCGACGAGCTGCTCGAGCGCACCGGCTGCCAGTTCCGCGAGCATGGCCTCGCCGACCTGAAGGCGGTCCCGGCGAACAGCATCGACTTCGTCCTCTCGCAGGCGGTGCTCGAGCATGTGCCGCGCGCCGAATTCACCGAGACCATGCGCGAGCTCTGCCGGCTGATGAAGCCTGGCGCGGCGAGCTCGCACCAGATCGACTTCAAGGACCATCTCGGCGGCTCGCTGCACAACCTCCACTTCTCCAACGAGTTCTGGGAGAAGCCCTGGTTCGCGCAGCGCAGCGGCTTCTACACCAACCGCCTGCAATTCTCCGACATGCTGCGCGACCTCACGGCGGCAGGCTTCGCCGTCGACGTCGTCTGCCGCGAGACCTGGGACGAGCTGCCGGTCGAGAAGCGCAAGCTGCCCCTGCCGTTCCGCGAAAGGTCGGACGAAGACCTCAAGATCCAGACCGTCGAACTGATCGCGAAGAAGCATGGCGCCTGACGGACCGAAGCCGAAGCTGCTCTTCCTCGTCACCGAGGACTGGTACTTCTGTTCGCATCGCCTGCCCATCGCGCGCGCCGCGCGCGACGCCGGCTATGACGTGTGGGTGGCGACGCGCGTCGCCCAGCACGGCGCGGCGATCCGCGCCGAAGGCTTCGGCCTGATCCCGCTGACGCGCCTCGGGCGCAGCATGGGCAATCCGCTGCGCGAGCTGTCCGGCCTTGCCGAGGTGGTCGGCGTCTACCGCCAGGCGAAGCCTGACATCGTGCATCACGTGGCGATCAAGCCGGCGCTGTTCGGCTCGCTGGCCGCGCGCGTCGCCCAATATACCGGCGGGAGCGCGCCGCGCATGGTCAACGCCATCGCCGGCCTCGGCTTCATCTTCACCTCGCAGAGCCTGAAGGCCCGCCTGCTGCGCCCCGTCGTGCGCCTCGCCTTCCGCTGGCTGCTCGACCGCCGCAACGGGCGCGTCATCGTGCAGAACCCGGACGACGGACGCCTGCTGACCGAGGGCGGCCTGGTCTCGCCGGCGCGCCTCGTGCTGATCAAGGGTTCCGGCGTCGACCTCGCCCGCTTCGCCGCCACGCCCGAGCCGCGGGCCGACGCCGCCCATCCGCCCATCGCCACCCTGGTCTCCCGCATGATCTGGGACAAGGGCGTCGGCGTGCTGGTCGAGGCGGCCCGCCTGCTGCGCGCCCGCAACGTGTCCCTGCGCGTCCTGCTCGCCGGCACCCCCGACCGCGAAAACGCCGCGGCGATCCCGGAAGAGCAGCTCCGCGCCTGGAACCAGGAAGGCGTTGTCGAATGGATCGGCTTTTGCGACGATGTGGCCAAGCTATGGCAGAATAGCCATATCGCCGTGCTGCCCTCGTGGTACGGCGAAGGCGTGCCAAAAAGCCTGCTGGAGGCGGCCGCCGCCGCCCGCCCGATGGTGGCGGTCGACGGCCCGGGATTGCGCGAAGTGGTGCAAGAGGGCGAGACCGGCCTGCTGGTGCCGCCGCGCGACGCGGCAGCCCTGGCCGACGCGCTGCAGCGCCTCGCCGAGGACGGCGCGCTGCGCCGCCAGATGGGACAGACGGCGCGGAGGCGCGCAGAGTCCGAATTCGGCGACGGCGCGGTGATCGACGCGACCTTGGCGCTGTACCGCGATTTGCTGAGCCGGGGCTGACAAGGGCCATAGGATCCGGGACTGACAAGGTCCGAGGGCCTAGGGCTGATAAGCTCCGCAGGAGACGGGAGAGCTGATGAGCGATCACGCGGCCATCAAGGAACGGCACAGGAAGGCGGCCCACGCGTCGCCGGCCCGCAACGGCGCCTTGACGCCGGGCCCGCGCGTCATCCGCGAGGCGAAGCCGGAGGACATCCCGGCGCTGCTGATGATCGAGCACCAGTCCTTCCCGACCGACCGCCTGTCGCAGCGCAGCTTCCGCTACATGCTGTCGAAGGGCAACGCCACCACGCTGGTCGAGACCGACCGCGCGGGCGAGGTGCGCGGCTACGCCATGGTCTCCTTCCACCGCAACACGCCGCTGGCGCGCCTCTATTCCATCGCCGTCGCGCCGCGCTGGCGCGGCAAGGGCGTCGGGCGCGCCCTGATGCGCGCGGCGGAGGACGCGGCGCGTGAGGAGGCCTGCGCCTACCTGCGCCTGGAAGTGCGCGCCGAGGACAAGGACACCCAGGCCTTCTACCGCAAGCTCGGCTACCGGCCGTTCGGCTATCACAGCCAGTACTACGACGACAACGCCGACGCCGTGCGCATGGACAAGATCATCGCGCCCGGCTTGGCGCCCAATGTCACGCGCGTGCCATATTACCGCCAGCGCCTCGACTTCACCTGCGGCCCGGCCGCGGTGATGATGGGAATGCACGCCCTCGACCGCAAGCGCCCCATGACGGCGATCGAGGAACTGCGCATCTGGCGCGAGTCCACGACGATCTTCATGACCCAGGGCCACGGCGGCTGCAGCCCGCACGGCCTGGCCCTGGCGGCCTTCAAGCGCGGCTTCGACGTCGAGCTCTACACCAACGACCGCGGCGTGCCCTTCGTCGAGACCGTGCGCAGCGAGCTGAAGCGCGACGTCATCCGCCAGGTCCACGCCGACTTCCTCGATGAACTCTCGAAGACCGCCGTGACCCTGGTGCCGCGCGCGCTCAACCTGGCGCAGATGCGCGAGAAGTTCGACGCCGGCGGCATTCCCATCGTGCTGGTCTCGTCCTACCAGTTCGACCGGCGCAAGGAACTGCACTGGGTGGTTGTGACCGGCTTCGACGATACGTATGTTTACGTCCACGATCCTTACGTCGACGTGGCCGAAGCCAAGAGCCAGACCGACCGCATGCACATCCCCGTGCCGCAGCGCACCTTCGACCGCATGGCGCGCTACGGCAAACGGCACAAGAAGGCCGCGCTGATCGTCAAGGCGCGGCCCGCCGGCGCCGACAAGACCAAGTGAGATTGAGCACCGCGTTCCCTAGCCGCTAGGCGACGCCCAGGAAAGGCACTTCGGCCCCATGGTACAGCACGTGATCGTCGTCGACCGCGAGGAAGACTTCAAATGGCCGGGCCCCAACCGCCAGGTGCTGACGGCGAAGGACTTCGTGAAGGAGCCGGGCAAGAAGTACCCGACCTCGGCGCGCGTCATCAATCTCTGCCGCGACTATAGCTACCTCTCGCTCGGCTACTATTCGTCGCTGCTCGCGGAAGCGCGCGGCCAGAAGGTGATCCCCTCGGTCGAGGTCCTGCTCGACCTCAACTGGAAGCGCCTCTACCAGAACGAGCTGCCCGAGCTCAACGACCTGCTGCGCAAGACATTCTCGGGCGCCGACAGCGACCCCGTGGGCTTCACCATCCACCTGTTCTTCGGCGCCTCCGACGACGTCCGCCTGCGCGAGGTGGCGCGGCGCGTCTTCGACCTGTTCCGCGCGCCGCTGCTTGCCGTCGACCTGCGCAACGGCAAGGAAGGCTGGGAGGTCATCTCCATCCGGCCGATCTCGATCAACGACCTGCCCGCCGGCCAGGAGGACGCCTTCGCGCTGTCCCTCGACCGCTACACGCGCACCGCCTGGCGCGCCGCCAAGCCCGACGTGCCGGCGGTCTATTCCATCGCCATCCTGCACAACCCGCAGGAGCGCCAGCCGCCGTCGAACGAGCGCGCCCTGAAGAAGTTCATCCGCATCGGCGAGCAGATGGGCGTCGAGATGGAGCTCATCACCCGCAAGGACTACAGCCGCCTGCCGGAGTTCGACGCGCTGTTCATCCGCGAGACCACCGACCTCGACGACCACACCTACCGCTTCGCGCGCAAGGCCGAGGACGAGGGCATGCCGGTGATCGACAGCCCGCAGGCGATCCTGAAGTGCACCAACAAGATCTATCTCGCCGAGCTGCTCAACGCCAACGGCGTGCCGACGCCCAAGACCCTCACGCTCGACCGCCGCCAGCTCGACCGCGTCGATTCCGAGTTCGGCTATCCGGTCGTCATCAAGATTCCCGACGGCTCATTCTCGCGCGGCGTGCACAAGGTGCAGAGCCGCGAGGAGCTCAACGAGCTGGCCGACAAGCTGTTCGAGGAATCCGACCTGATCCTCGCCCAGGAGTTCATGCAGACGGAGTACGACTGGCGCGTCGGCGTGCTCGACCGCAAGCCGATCTACGTCTGCCAGTACTTCATGGCCAAGGGCCACTGGCAGGTGCTGAAGTACCATGGCGCCGCCATCGACGGCGCCAACTACGACGAAGGCGACGACAAGTCCTTCTCGGTCGAGAACGCGCCACGCGAGGTGATCGACGTCGCCACCAAGGCGGCGAGCCTGATCGGCGACGGACTGCACGGCGTCGACCTCAAGCAGACGCCGAACGGCGTCTACGTCATCGAGATCAACGACAACCCGAACATCGACGCCGGCGTCGAAGACGCCGTGCTGAAGGACGACCTTTATCGCCTGATCGTGCGCGACTTCATCCGCCGCATCGAGAAGCGCACCGCCACCCTGCCGGCCGCGGCGCGGCCGGTGGCCTTCCCGAGCGCCGCCCCCCTCGAGGACACGGCCGCCGCCGCGACGCCCCAGAGCGACCGCGCCGCATCCTGACCCTGCCGCCCTGCCACGCGGGCCGCGAGCGTTGGCGGCCCCTTCTTCGCCGTTGTATCCTTCGCCGTCGCATCCTTCGCCGATCCGCAAAACATGAGGCCGTGCCCGCCATGACTCATCCGTTCCGCCTTCCGCTCTTCGCCGCCGCCTGGCTGGCCCTAGCCCTGTCGGGAGCCGCCCCCGCCCTCGCCCAGGCGCCTTCGAGCCGCGAGAAGGTCAGCTTCGGCACCGACTGGCGCGCCCAGGCCGAGCATGGCGGCTTCTACCAGGCGCTCGCCAAGGGCTTCTACGCCGCGCACGGCCTCGACGTGTCGCTTCGCCAGGGCGGCCCGCAGATCAACCACGCACAGCTGCTCGCCGCCGGCCGCGTCGACTTCAGCCTGTCCTCCAACTCCTTCATCGCGCTGAACTACACGCGTGAGCGCATTCCGATGGTCGCCGTGGCCGCCTTCTTCCAGAAGGACCCGTCGGTGCTGATCGCCCATCCCGGCCAGGGCAACGACACGCTGGAAGCGCTCAAGGGCAAGCCGATCTACATCGGCAGCGACACGCGCGTCGGCTCCTGGCTCTTCCTGCGCGCGCGCTTCGGCTACGACAACGCCCAGATCCGCCCCTACACCTTCAACATCGCGCCCTTCCTCACCAACCCGGCGGCGATCCAGCAGGGCTATCTCGGCAGCGAGCCCTATCTCATTGAGCAGCAGGGCATCAGGCCGGTCGTCATGCTGTTCGCCGATTCGGGCTATTCGAGCTACGGCGCGGTGATCGAGACCTCGCGCAAGATGGCCAACGAGAAGCCCGCCGTGGTCCAGGCCTTCGTCGACGCCTCCATCGAGGGCTGGTACGACTATCTCTACGGCGATCCGTCGCCCGGCAACGCCCTGATCAAGAAGGACAACCCGGAGATGACCGACGCGCTGCTCGCCTACGGGCGCGGCAAGCTGATCGACTACGGCATCGTCGATTCGGGCGACACGCAAGGCGCCGGCATCGGCGCCATGAGCGCCAACCGCTGGCAGGACTTCTTCGACATGATGGTCGGCGAGAACCTCTACCCGCGCGAGATGGACGTCACCGAGGCCTACACCCTGCAGTTCGTCAACAAGCGGGTCGGCATCGAGCGCAAGCCCTGAGCTGCTGCGCCGACGAGGCCAAGGTGAACGCGACATGAGCGCAAGCCCGACGCTGCTGCGCCTGCAAGGGCTCTCGCACCGCTATCCGACCGGCCTGCTCGCCCTCGACGGCGTCAGCCTCGACGTCGGCGCCGGCGACTTCTTCAGCCTGCTCGGCCCTTCGGGCTGCGGCAAGTCGACGCTGCTGCGCCTGGCCGCCGGCCTGGAGACGCCGACCGGCGGGCGCATCGACTGGCCCGGCGGACGGCCGACGCCGGGCGACGTCGGCTTCGTCTTCCAGGAGCCGACGCTGATGCCCTGGGCCAGCGTCACCGACAACGTGCGCCTGCCGCTTCGCTTGACGGGGCGCGACAGCCGCACGCCGGACGTCGCCGCCGCCCTCGACCTGGTGGGCCTGCGCGAGTTCGCCGACGCCTATCCGCGCGAGCTGTCGGGCGGCATGAAGATGCGCGTCTCGCTCGCGCGCGCGCTCGTCACCAAGCCGCGCCTGCTGCTGCTCGACGAGCCCTTCGCGGCGCTCGACGAGATCACGCGCTTTCGCCTCAACGAAGACCTGCTGCGCATCTGGCGGACGCAGGGCTGCACCGTGATCTTCGTCACCCACAGCGTCTTCGAGGCGGCCTTCCTGTCGCAGCGCGTCGCCATCATGTCGGCGCGCCCGGGCCGCATCGTCGCCGACGAGGCCATCGACCTGCCGGGCGAGCGCGACGCGACGCTGCGCACGGATGCCGCCTACGGCGCGATCTGCCGCAAGCTCTCGGACCGCCTCGCCCAGGCCATGCATGGCGAGGCCGCCCTATGAGGAGACTGCTCTACCGTCTTGCGCCGCTGTTCCTCGGCCTGATCGGCTTGGTCCTCTGGGAAGGGCTGACGCGCCATTTCGACGTGCCGGTCTACGTGCTGCCCGGCCCTGTCGTCATCGCCGAGACCCTGTGGACCGACGGCGCCGGCCTGCTCGGGGCGCTCTGGTTCACCTTGCGCATCACCCTGCTGGCCCTGCTCGCCGCGACCGTCGGCGGCGTGCTGCTCGCCGTCGTCATGGCGCAGTCGCGCGTCATCGAGCGCAGCCTGTTTCCCTATGCCGTCATCGCCCAGGTGACGCCGGTCGTCGCCATCGCGCCGCTCATCATCATCTGGTCGAACGACAACACCACGCTGGCGCTCGTCATCTGCGCCTGGATCGTCGCCTTCTTCCCGATCGCCGCCAACACCATGACGGGACTGAACGCGGCGGAGAAGAACCTGCACGACCTCTTCCGGCTCTACGGCGCCAACCGCTGGCAGACCCTGGCGCTACTGCGCGCGCCCGCCGCCCTGCCCTATTTCCTGACCGGCCTGCGCATCAGCGGCGGGCTCTCGCTGGTCGGCGCGGTGGTGGCGGAGTTCGTCGCCGGCACCGGCGGGGCCGAGACGGGGCTGGCCTTCCGCATTCTCGAATCGGGCTATCGCCTGCAGATTCCCCGGCTGTTCGCCGCCCTCGTGCTGCTCGCCGCCGCCGGCATCGCCATATACGTGGCGCTCGACCTGCTGTCGCGGCTCGTCTTGCGCCGCTGGCACGACAGCGCGGTCAGGCGGGACTAGCTCCCGGCGGCTGCGCAGGCGGCGTTTCGGGCGGCGGCGGCTCGGGCCGCGGGTCTTGCGGCGTCTCGTCCGTGCGCGGATCGAGGGTCACCACGGCGAGCGAACTCTCCGGCACCGGCACGAAGCTGCCGCGCTCTTCCGGCGCCGCGGGCGCGCGCTGGCGGATGCGGTAGAGCACGAAGGCGAGCATGATCGCATGGATCGCCGCCGTGTAGACGAACAGTCCCGACGGACCCAGCAGGCTCATGGCGGCGGACGCGAACAGCGGGCCGATGGCCGAACCGATGCCGTTGGCGAGCAGCAGGCCGCTCGACGCCTCGACGAACTCGTCCTTGGCCATCATGTCGTTGGCGTGGGCGACGCAGAGCGCATAGAGCGGAAAGGCACAGGCGCCGAACAGCACCGCGAAGGGAAAGATCGCCCGCGTCCACAGGCCGCCGAAGATCGCCAGCGCCAGGCCGGCGCAGACCGCCAGGCCGCTGGCGAGCGCGAGCACCTCGCGACGGTCGCGGCTGTCCGACAGGCGGCCGAAGGGCCATTGCGCCAACGCGCCGCCGATCACCGTCAGGCCCATGAAGGTGGCGAGGCTCGTGAGGTCGAGGCCTTCGCCAGTGGCGTAGAGCGCGCCGAGCGACCAGAAGGGGCCGTTGGCGAGGCCGACGATGGCGCAGCCGACGATGCCGACGGGCGACAGATGATAAAGATGCCGCGGACGCAGCCGCACGGCGGCGATGGGGGCCGGCGCCTGCGCGCGGGTCAGCGCGATCGGCACGGCGGCGAGCGAGACGAGGATCGAGGCCAGCGCGAAGAGCGGAAAGGCCGCCGGGTCGTAGAGCGTGATCATGAACTGGCCGATGGTGATCACGGTCAGGTTGATGAAGGTGTAGATGCCGAAGATCGCGCCGCGCGTCTGGTTGGTGGCGCGGTCGTTGAGCCAGCTCTCGATCACCAGGTAGAGCCCTGCGAAGCAGAAGCCGGTGAGTGCCCGCGCCGGCCACCAGACGTAGAGCGACAGGAACATGGCGTGGATCAGCGCCACAGTGGCCGCCACCGCGACCATGGCGGTGAAGGCGCGGATATGGCCGACGGCGCGTACGGCGTAGGGGCAGAGCACGCAGCCGAGCGCGAAGCCCATGTAGTAGAACGAGCCCATGACGCCGATGCCGAAGGTCGAGAAATGCTCGATCTCGGCGCGCACCGGCAGCAGCGTGCCCTGCAGCCCGTTGCCCATGAGCAAGAGCGCGACGCTGAGCAGCAGCGCGCCGACCGGCGCGATCATGGCCAGCATGAGCAGCTCCCGGAGGCGGACAGGCCGCGCGGATGTGGACGATTCGATGGGCGGAGATCGTCGCGCATGGCCTTTATGTTGGCGGCGCGGCGCGGCGATGCAACCGTCGAATTCGTGGGATCTCCGTGAGCGCTGGCGCGTCACGAGAACCGCGTGGCGCGTCCTTCGCCGGGCGGCGCTTCCTGTGCGAGATCGTTTCCAGGCGAACAAGCCCAGGGCGAGCGGTTCGGCTGAATTATAGGCAGGCGCGCATCTTGCCCGTTATTTAATCATTTTTCTTATAAAACAAGAACTTAGGGGAAATCAGCGGCCTGGATTGCCGTCCGGCGGCTGGGCCGAACCCTCGCCCAGGGGCCGCTGCATCAGCACCGAATCGACCCAGCGGCCGAACTTGAAGCCGACGGCAGGCAGCAGGCCGGCCGGCTTGAAGCCGAGCGCCGTATGCAGGCCGATGGAGGCGGCGTTGGCGCTGTCGCCGATCACCGCCACCATCTGGCGGTAGCCGAGGGCGGCGCAGCCCTCGATCACGGCAGCCAGCACGGCGCGCCCGACGCCCTGGCCGCGCGCCGCGTCGGCGACGTAGATCGAGTTCTCCACCGTATGGCGGTAGGCGGCGCGGGCGCGGTAGGGCGCGGCGTAGCCGAAGCCCAGCAGCCGGCCGTCCGCCTCGGCGACCAGGTAGGGCAGGCCGCGGCCGGCCACGTCCGCATGGCGCCGCGCCATTTCCGCCACGTCGGGCGGGTCGATCTCGAAAGTCGCCAGGCTGGTCCGCACGTGATGGGCGTAGATCGCCTGGATTCCGGCCATGTCGGCGGCGGCGGCCGGGCGCACGGCGAGGGTGCCGGCAGCGGGACGCGGCGACAGGCTGGAAGCGGCGGAATCGGTCATGGAACGGACGGTCTGGGGCGCGGCGGGAAGGGGCTGGAAGGCCCGAGAAGTCTAGCAGCTTCACCCCTGAGATGTTAGTCCTTGCGCGCCGCCGGGACCGCCCCGCGCGGCCGCGGCCGCGACCTTCAGGAGACAGTTTCGGATGGCATCCAACGATTCGCTCAACATCGCCAACCTGCTCGCCAACAACGCCAGCTGGGCCCGCCAGGTCGAAACCGAGACCCCCGGCTTCTTCCGCGGGCTGGCCAGCCAGCAGGCCCCCAAATACCTGTGGATCGGCTGCTCCGACAGCCGCGTGCCGGCGAACGAGGTGGTCGGCCTGCAGCCCGGCGAGCTGTTTGTCCACCGCAACGTCGCCAACCTGGTCCAGCACGCCGACCTCAACTGCCTCTCCGTCGCCCAGTTCGCCGTCGAGGTGCTGAAGGTCAGCCACATCCTCGTCTGCGGCCATTACGGCTGCGGCGGCGTGCGCGCCGCGCTGCATGGCGACCGCATCGGCCTGGCCGAACATTGGATCCGCCCGATCCGCGACCTCTGCGAGGAGCACCGCGCCGCGCTCGACGCCCTGCCGGACGACGAGGCGCGCGTCACGCGCCTCTGCGAGCTCAACGTGCTGCGCCAGTCGCGCAACCTGCTGCACACCCAGGTGGTGCAGGACTGCTGGGCGCGCGGCCAGCCGCTGGCGATCCATCCGGTGATCTACGGCTTGAAGGACGGCCTGCTGCACGAACTGACGACGCCCATCGTCTCCTCGGCGCAGGGCATCGACCTGCTCCACGCCTGACGCCGGGAAAGCCCTATGGATAAAGGGCTTCCGACGCCTCAGCGATAGGTCAGGATGTCGAAGACGTCGCCCAGCCGCCGGTTCTCGGCCGGCTTCTCCAGCGGCTCGAACCAGCGGAGATAGGCGGCGATCAGGGCGCTGTAGACGGCAGCCGCGAACAGCTTGCCGAGCAGGCCGCCGAGCCCGGCGGAGAACGGCACGCCGAGCAGCAGGTTGAGCGCGCCGAAGAAGCCGATCTGGTCGAACACCAGGACGGCCGAGGCCGACAGCCAGAGGCGGACCAGCGACGGCGTGCTGAACAGGGCGCCGAGCCATTCGTAGATCAGGATGATCATCAGGCAGTCGATGAAGAGCAGCAGGCTGCCCCAGACCATCAGGCCGCCGACGTCGTTGAGCAGGGCGAGGTCGAGCTGCTGGCCTTCGACGGGCGCCAGGATCTCGTGCTGGCGCAGGATCAGCAGCAGCGCCACGGCGAGGAAATTCCCGAGCAGCAGGCCGTAGATCGGCTGGCGCACCGTCGGCGCGTCCTCGCGGATGTAGACGAGCAGCAGCAGCATCAATTTGCCCGTGAACAGCACGACCGAGCCCGGCGACAGGCTCAGGCTGGGGGCGAACTGCACGTAGAGGCTGGTGGCGAGGTAGTTTTCTAGGAAATGCAGGCTGCCCAGGGCGCAGAAGAAGGCCCCGAGCCCGACGAGATGGCGAAAGCGGAACAGGAGCAGCATAGCGCCGTAATAGACGCAGAACTCCGCGATCAGCAGGATCAGTTCATGCCAAGCCATCTGCGTCCCCCCCCTTGGCGATCCCCTCGCCGGTCCGCGCGCCGTTCGGCGCCCGAACATTAACCATGTTACCTATTTGTGCCGAGCTTCAGCCGTTTGGCAAGGGCGGCGCCTTGCATGGCGGCGGCATGGATCTTTTCCGCATGGCCGGACTGCGGACTGCCGGCCGGCGCATCCTCCATGATGAACTGCGCGTAGCCGAGGATCGCGCCGAACAGGTTGTTCAGGTCATGCACCGCGGCCGCAAGGGACGGCCCATCTTCTTGATGATCGTCAGTCACGTTCATTCTGCCCAATAGTCTCGGCCCTAATCTGATTCGGCCGCACGCCTTGCCGCGTCCGTCGAAAGACATAAACACGAAGTCCGGTTAACGAACATTTTATATTCTTTCGTATAAGACTTCATTCATGGCGACCGAAGACGCTACCCCCGCAGACCAGGCCCCGGCCGAGCCGTCCGTGCTCATCGCCGACGACCATCCGCTCTATCGCGACGCGCTCGAATCGCTGATCCGGCGCGCCCCCGGCCTGCGTCTGGCCGGCGCCGTGACCAACCTGCCCGAAGCGCTGATGGTGCTGGTCGCCGCGCCTTGCGACCTCGTGCTGCTCGACCTCATGATGCCGGGCATGAACGGCGTCGAGAGCCTCTACAAGGTCCATCACCTGCGGCCCGAAGCCAAGATCGTGCTGATTTCCGGGCAGATGGACCGCGCCATCGTCACCGCAGGGCTCGCCGCCGGCGCGGTCGGCTTCCTCTCGAAGGCCTGCACGCCTGACACCATCCTCGCCGCGCTGCGCCTCGTGCTGACGGGCGCATCCTACGTGCCGTCCGACCTCATGTGGGGCGAGGCGCCGCCGCGCCCGCCGGAGGCTCCCGGCAAGCCCAAGCCGGCCGCCGGCGACGACGCCGTCCTCAGCGACCGCGAGATCGACGTGCTGCATCTGCTCGCCGAAGGCGCCTCGCACAAGGAGATCGGCCGCGAGCTCGGCCTCGCCGAAGTGACCATCAAGCTGCACACGCAGCGGATCGTGCGCAAGCTCGGCGCCAAGAACCGCGCCGCCGCCATCGCCATGGCCGTGCGCGACGGCCTCATCCGCATCCATCACTGAGGCCTCGGCACCCGGGCCTCTTGCGGCGACGCCGCGAGCCCGACAGGCGTCTATCGCAACGTATAGGCGACGGGCCCGCCCCTCATACCGGCGCACATTATACCTCGCACGGTTTGTCTCCCCAGCCGTCCCTTTGCTACCCATGTCGACGTCGCCCCGTGCGGGATGCGTTCCCGCGCCGGCCAGAAAATCGAAACGGAAAAACTGAAACGTAAGAGCGCGAACGGTGGCGCATCCGCCGCCGGCATACCTCGAACGGATACTACCCTGGGTTGCCGAGCCGCCGTTCGCAGCAAATTACATCAAATTGAATCTAATGATCTTCTCGACGCGATTAACACAATCTCAACGTCGGTCGCTCACAGTCTATTCAAATACCAGACACCCGGAGATGATCGATGATCGCCGATACCGCCAACGCCAAGACGACCGCCGCGCAGCCGCCGCTCGCGGAAAACGCCACGACCGACTACGTGACCTTCCGCATGGGAAGCCAGATGTTCGGCGTGCCGGTGCAGCGCGTGCAGGACATCCTCGTTCCGGACCGCATCGCGCCCGTGCCGCTGGCGCCGTCGGAAGTGCGCGGCCTCATCAACCTGCGCGGCCGCATCGTCACCGTCATCGACGTGCGCATCCGCCTCGGCCTCAAGGACGCGCGCGAAGCTTCGGCCCGCGCCATGGGCGTCACCGTCGAGAGCGGGCATGAGCTCTACACGCTGCTGGTCGACCACGTCGGCGACGTCATCACGCTGGCGAGCGATAGCTTCGAAGCCAATCCGGCGACGATCGACAGCCTCTGGAAGGATTTCTCCAAGGGCGTCCATCGCCTCTCCGATCAGCTGATGGTCGTGCTCGACATCGACCGCCTGCTCGACATCCGCGCCCGCAACTGAACCGGGGGACATGACCATGGACGACCTGCTGCAAGAATTCCTCACCGAAGCTTCCGAGAACCTCGCGATCCTCGACGTCGAACTGGTCAAGTTCGAGCAGGACCCGAACAACGCGGGCATTCTCCAGAACATCTTTCGCCTCGTGCACACGGTGAAGGGCACCTGCGGCTTCCTCGGCCTGTCGCGCCTCGAAGCCGTCGCCCACGCGGGCGAGAACGTGCTCGGCAAGTTCCGCGACGGCGAGCTGACCGTGACGCCGCTTGCCGTCACCCTCATCCTGCGCTGCCTCGACGGCATCCGCGCCATCCTCGGCACGCTCGAGCAGACCGGCCAGGAGCCCGAAGGCGACGACTCCGCGCTGATCGCCGAGCTGAACGCGCTGGCCGCCGGAGAGACGGCCGCCGCCTGCGCGGCCGCCGACGCGACCACTGGCGCCGAGCCGGACTGCACGCTCGCCGGCCACAACGACGACCAGGGCCCCGTCCTCAACGAGCATGGCTTCCCGGTCGCCGCCGAGCTGCTGGCCGAAGTGGCCCAGGCGCTCGCCGCCCAGGGCATCCCCAACATCGACCTCGGCGCGACCGAAGCCGCCGCCGAAGAGGCGATGCTCGCCATGATGATGGAAGCCGAGCAGCAGCGCGCGCCCGCGCCGGCTCCCGTCCCGGCCCATGCCCCGGCGCACGCCACCGAGCACGCCGCGCCGGCTCCCGTCGGCGAAGTGAAGGAATCCGCCGTCGCCGCCGCCTCGATCCGCGTCAGCGTCGACATCCTCGAGAACCTGATGACCCTGGTCAGCGAGCTCGTGCTGACGCGCAACCAGCTTCTGCAGATGGTGCGCGTGCGCGAGGACAGCGAGTTCAAGACGCCGCTGCAGCGCCTCAGCCACATCACGACCGAGCTGCAGGAAGGCGTGATGAAGAGCCGCATGCAGCCGATCGGCAACGCCTGGTCGAAGCTGCCGCGCATCGTGCGCGACCTCAGCATCGAACTCGACAAGAAGATCGAGCTCGTCATGCAGGGCGCCGAGACGGAACTCGACCGCCAGCTGCTCGAGCTGATCAAGGATCCGCTAACCCACATGGTCCGCAACTCCGTCGACCACGGCCTCGAGGCGACGAACAAGGACCGCGTGCTCGCCGGCAAGAGCGAAGTCGGCAAGATCACGCTCAAGGCCTACCACGAGGGCGGCCACATCATCATCTCGATCGCCGACGACGGCCGCGGCCTGAACGCGGAGAAGATCCGCGCCAAGGCGCTCGCCAACGGCCTCACCACCGAGGCCGAGCTCGAGACGATGAGCGACCATCAGCTCTTCCAGTTCATCTTCCGCGCCGGCTTCTCCACCGCCGACAAGGTCACCAGCGTGTCCGGCCGCGGCGTCGGCATGGACGTGGTGCGCAGCAACATCGAGAAGATCGGCGGCACCATCGAGCTGCGTTCTGCGTTCGGCGCCGGCACGACCTTCACGATCAAGATCCCGCTGACCCTCGCCATCGTGTCGGCGCTGGTCGTGGAATGCGCCAAGCAGCGCTTCGCCATTCCGCAGATCAACGTCCTCGAGCTGGTCCGCACCTCGCGCAACAGCGAGGCCCGCATCGAGGAGATCAACCGCTCGCCGGTGCTGCGCCTGCGCGACCGCCTGCTGCCGCTGGTCTCCCTCGACCGCCTGCTCAAGATCGACGACGGCACCGACATCGCCGACGAAGGCCGCTCCATCGTCATCGCCCAGGTCGGCAACACGAAGTTCGGCATGATCGTCGACCGCGTGTTCGACACCGAGGAAATCGTCGTGAAGCCCGTCTCCACGATGATGCGCGGCCTGCCCTTCTATTCCGGCAACACCATCCTCGGCGACGGCAACGTCATCATGATCCTCGACCCGCACGGCGTCGCCAACTCCCTCGGCAACGCCCAGCTCGAGGAGACCAAGGCGGCGGAGGCGGCGAAGCTGCAGCAGGCCCAGACCACCACGTCCTTCCTGCTGTTCCGCGCCGGCGGGCCCGAGGTCAAGGCCATCCCGCTCGGCCTCGTCACGCGCATCGAGCGCATCCCGGCGGCGAACGTGGAGCACACCCAGGGCCGCTACGTCGTGCAGTACCGCGACCATCTCATGCCGCTGGTGCCGTTCGGCGAAAGCCAGGAATGGCGCACGGAAGAGACCTACTCGGTCCTCGTCTTCACCGAGCGCGACCGCTCGGTGGGCCTCGTGGTCGACACCATCGTCGACATCGTCGAGGACGGCATGGACATCGCGCTGACCGCCAACCAGCCGGGCCTGCTCGGCAGCTCGGTGATCGCGGGCGCGGCGACCGACGTGATCGACGCCGGCCACTTCCTCACCCTCGGCTTCCAGGACTGGTTCGGCGCCGCCGGCCAGGGCGAGGGCTCCGCGCCCTCCGACCGGCGCGAAGCGCTCCTGGTCGACGACAGCCTGTTCTTCCGCAACCTGATGACGCCCTACCTCTCGGCCGCCGGCTGGAAGGTCACGACCTGCAAGGACGCCGAAGAGGCCCTCCGGCTGCGCGAGGCGGGGCGGCACTTCGCCGTGATCGTCAGCGACATCGAGATGCCGGGCCTCGGCGGCATGGGCTTCGCCCGCGACGTGAAGGCGGACCCGCGCTGGCACGAAACGCCCTTCGTCGCCCTCTCCGCCCTCTCCACCCAGGGCATCGTCGAGCAGAGCTACAACGCCGGCTGCGACCACTACGTCGCCAAGTCGAACCGCGAAGAGCTGCTGCGCACCATGAACAAGGCCGTGAACGACGCCGTGTCGAGCATGGAAGTCCGCCAGAGCGCGACGCCTGCCCGCCAGGCCGACGTCGACGCATGGCGCGCCGCCTAACGATCCCCGAAGCAAGGACATAGCCGTGAACGCCGCGCCGCAAAGCCTCTCCTGCCTCCTCGTCGACGATTCGAGCACGATCCGCACGATCGTCCGGCCGATGCTCGTCAACCTCGGTTGCCGCGTGACCGAGGCCGCCGACGGCCAGCAGGCCCTCGAGGCCTGCGCCAAGGAGCTTCCCGTCGCCATCCTGCTCGACTGGAACATGCCGGTGATGAACGGCCTGGACTTCCTCAAGGCGCTCCGCGCGACGCCGGGCGGCGACGCGCCGGTCGTCATCTTCTGCACCACCGAGAACGACATCTCGCGCATCAGCGCCGCCATCGAGGCCGGCGCCAACGAATACATCATGAAGCCGTTCGACCAGGAGATCTTGCGCAGCAAGTTCCTCCAGGTCGGCCTGATCGGCGAGTAATGGCCGACGGCCGAACGGACAGCAGCAAAATGGACCCCATGCCCTCCACAGCAGCCGCGAAGACCGCGCCGGACCGCACGATCAAGGTGATGGTCGTCGACGATTCGGCGGTCATCCGCGGACTTCTGCAGCGCATCCTGGCGACCGACCCGTCGATCGAGGTCGTCGCCTCGGCCTCCAACGGCCAGGCGGCGATCCAGATGCTGCGCAAGCACGACATCCAGGTCGCCATCCTCGACATCGAGATGCCGGTCATGGACGGCCTCAGCGCGCTGCCCCAGCTGCTCGAGATCGACCCGGACCTCAAGGTCATCGTCGCCTCTACGCTGACCCAGCGCAACGCCGAGATCAGCATGAAGGCGCTCGACCTCGGCGCCACCGACTACCTGCCCAAGCCGACCAGCCCGCGCGAGATCAACGCCGACGGCAGCTTCCACCGCGAGTTGCTCGGCAAGATCCATTCCCTGGCGAACCGCCCACGGCTGCGCCCGCGCCGCCTGGTGCCGGTCAGCGCGCCGTCGCCCCATGCCCCGGCGCCGCGCCCGACGCTGGCGAAGCGCCCCGTGGTGCTGCGCAAGGCGCCGACCGCGATGGCCGGGGCGCTTGCCATCGGCAGCTCGACCGGCGGCCCCCAGGCCCTGTTCACCCTGCTGCGCAGCCTGCCCAAGACGTTGACGGTGCCGGTGTTCATCACCCAGCACATGCCGAAGCTCTTCACCGCCATTCTGGCGCAGCACATCACCCGCAACTGCGGCCAGGTCTGCAATGAAGGCGTCGACGGCGAGAGCGTCGAGGCCGGCCGCATCTACCTGGCGCCCGGCGACCGCCACATGCTGATCGAGCCGAAGGGCGGGCGCATGGTCGTCCGCCTCACGGACGACCCGCCGGAGAACTTCTGCCGCCCCTCCGTCGACCCGATGCTGCGCAGCCTGTCCGCCCTGTACGGCCCCAAGCTGCTCGGCGTCATCCTCACCGGCATGGGCAGCGACGGCCTGGCCGGCGCGCGCCAGCTGACGGCGGCCGGCGGCCACCTGATCGCCCAGGACGAAGCCTCCAGCGTCGTCTGGGGCATGCCCGGGGCCGTCGCGATGGCCGGCCTCTGCTCGGCCGTGCTGCCGCTGCCGGAACTCGCGCCCTACATCGGCCACCTGCTGCCGCGAGTCGCGCCATGAACGACAGCGAGCTCGAATTCATGGCCGCCCTGCTCAAGCAGAATTCCGGCCTGATCGTCAGCAAGGAAAAGGTCTACCTGCTGGAGAACCGGCTGGCGCCGATCGCGCGCCTGCACGGCTTCAGCGACCTGAACGCGCTGATCGAGGCGCTGCGCCGCAAGTCCGCGCCCGCCCTGCTCGACGACGTGGTCGAGGCGATGACGACCAACGAGTCGTTCTTCTTCCGCGACGGCAAGCCGTTCGACCTGTTCCGCGACAAGGTGCTGCCCGACCTGATCGCCAAGCGCGCCGCCACCAAGACCCTGCGCATCTGGTGCGCCGCCGCCTCGACCGGCCAGGAGCCCTACAGCCTCGCCATGCTGCTGAAGGAGAAGGCCGCCGCGCTGGCTGGCTGGAAGATCCACATCGTCGGCACCGACATCTCGCGCAAGGCGCTCGACCGCGCCAAGGCCGGCATCTACAGCCAGTTCGAGGTGCAGCGCGGCCTGCCCGTGCAGATGCTGGTCAAGTACTTCGACAAGTCGGGCGACGTCTGGCAGGTCAAGCCAGACATCCGCGCCATGGTCGACTACCGCCTGTTCAACCTGCTCCACGACCTGCGCCCGCTCGGCCAGTTCGACGTCGTGTTCTGCCGCAACGTGCTGATCTACTTCGATCTCCCCACCAAGGAGCGCGTGCTCGACGGGATCAGCCGCCTGCTGACGCCCGACGGCTCGCTGTTCCTCGGCGGCGCCGAGACGGTGTTCGGCGTGAGCAACCTGTTCAAGCCCTGCGACGGCCTGCACGGCCTCTACTGCCACGCCGGCGCGGCCGCTGCCGCGCATGGCGCCCCCCATCCGCCGGCCGGGCCCGTCCCGCCGGCGAAGGTTCCGCCCCCACGCCCGCTCGCCGCGGGCGCGCGCGGCGCCTGACCGCCTAAGCCGACATCAACGACTTACATCCGCCGAGACCAGGAGAGCTACGATGGCCGTTAACAGGAATATCCGGATCATGATCGTCGACGACTACGCGACGATGCTGCGCATCCTGCGCAACCTGCTCAAGCAGCTCGAATTCGGCAACGTCGACGACGCGAGCGACGGCGAGGACGCCCTGCGCAAGCTGCAGACGAACGGCGACTACGACCTCATCATCTCCGACTGGAACATGGCGCCGATGCCCGGCATCGACTTCCTCAAGCGGGTCCGCGCCGACGACAAGCTCAAGCACATCCCGTTCATCATGGTGACCGCGGAAAGCAAGGCCGAGAACGTCGTCGCCGCCAAGCAGGCCGGCGTGTCCAACTACATCGTCAAGCCGTTCAACGCGGAAACCTTGAAGATGAAGATGTCGAGCGTGCTCGGCCCCCTCTGAGGCCGCCCCCCGTTTCACCCGAGCAACCGAGAGCGGCCATGTCGCAGAACAACCTCAAGATCGACGACGCGCACGACTACCTGCAGAAGGTGCTGGAGTCCCTCCGCACCCTCGAGCGGCGCGAGAAGGGTCCGCTCGTCACGATCCTCGAATACATCTCCGGCTACATCCGCGCCTCGCGCGAGGAGATCCGCGCGCTGCGCCATGGCGAGAGCAGCGAAGTCTCCTTCACGACCGCGGCCGACGAGCTGGAGGAGATCGTCTCCGAATCGACCACCGCAACGAACACCATCATGACCGCCGCCGAGACCGTCGAGGACATCGCGGGCAAGGTCGCCGACCCCGAGCTGGCCGACCGCCTGCGCCAGGAGGCCACCCGCGTCTACGAAGCCTGCACGTTCCACGACATCACCGGCCAGCGCATCGCCAAGGTGGTCCGCACGCTGCAGAGCATCGAGAAGCGCGTCAACGCCCTGGCCGAGGTGTGCGGCGCCGACCTCGCCGACGCCAAGGAGCCGGCCGCCGATGCCGACGCCGGCAAGAGCGAGGACGCCAAGCTGCTCAACGGCCCGGGGCTCGCCAACACGGCGAAGACGCAGGACGAGATCGACCGCCTGTTCGACAGCCTCGCCTAGGACGAACGAAGGAAGATGGCGATGGCAGCGGCGACGGCGACCAAGGACGGCAAGGCATCGCAGACGATCTTCGATGCCGACCGCGATTCGCTGCACATCCTGCCGATGTCGATCGTCCCGCTCCAGACGATGGCGCTGCGCCGCGCCCGGCTGATCAAGAACGCCCACCTCGACACCGTCATCGAGATGTTCACCGACGCCCACACCGGCAGCGGCCAGCTCGACATCGGCAAGCTCGGCAAGGTGTTCAACTGGCCCGAATCGCCGCGCCCGCCGGACTGGAACCTGATCTGGAAGCTGTCGACGATGCCGAGCTTCGACGTCTACAGCCTGCGCATCCTGTTCCGCGAGAACTCGATCCGCCTGGAGGAGGATTCCGCGCTGCACCTGTCGCCGGCCAAGATCCAGGAGCTGACGCCCTACATGGCCGCCTTCACCCGGCCGCTGCTGCAGGAGATCTACGGCAAGAGCGACATCGAGATCGAGAACTTCAGCGACATGCTGGACCTGTTCCGCAATCCCGACGTCAAGAAGATCCAGGAACGCCTGCAGATCATGTCCGACAAGCTCGGCATCGGCGTCCTCGACATCCCGAACTTCCTCGAGGACTACGCCGACATCTTCCTGTCGCTGTCGTACTACCGCCAGTGCCTCGACACCATCGTGCCGACGATCGACGACTTCCTGGAGTCGATGGACGACTTCAACAACTACCTGCAGCTGCGCAACGACGAGAAGCTGATCTCCTCCTGCAAGAAGATCCGCGAGAAGATCAACGAATCGCTGTCCGCGATCAGCGGCCGCTTCGAGAACTTCGAGCGCAACACGCGCGACATGTGGAACAACCTGACCGCCGAGCGGTTCCGCAAGCTCGAGCAGCACATCAAGGGCTACCACACCTCGACGGGCGGCGTGCTCTGCGCGCTCAGCGTGAAGATGGACGCCTGGAACCGCAAGTTCCCCGTCAAGAAGGCGGGAAGCCCGGTGCGGCGCGCCGAATTCGTCATGTCCGAGATGCTGCAGGGCCTCGACCGCATCGAGAAGATCGACGTGTCGACGCAGCTGCTCTCCGCCATCAACGACTGAGGCGGCCCAGGCAAGCGGGCGGGCCGGCGGCCTCGCCGCCAGCCCCGCTATTCCTGTCTCAGCGCCCCGCGCATCGAAGCCGCCGACCTGGCGTCCACGGCGCCTGCCGCATTGCCCCAGGCGTTGCGCACGTAGGTCGCGACGGCTGCCGTCTGCGCGTCGGACAGCTTCCAGTCGAAGGCCGGCATGGCCGGCGCGGTCGGCGCGCCGTCGGTCGCGACGCTGCGCCCGCCTTCCAGGATGACGCGCAGCAGGGTCGTGGGATCGTCGGACTGCACGATGGCGCTGCCCTTCAGGGCCGGGAACAGCTTGGGCAGGCCCTCGCCGCTGCCGACATGGCAGGCCGAGCAGTTGTCGGCGTAGATCGCCGCGCCCGCCTTCATCGCTGCATCGTCGGCGGCCAGCGGCGTCGGCTTCTTGTCAGGCGACGGCGGAATGTCCTTCAGGTAGGCAGCCATCGCCTTGAGGTCGGCGTCCGGCATCTTCGAGGTCTGGAATTCGATCACCTCGGCCATCGGGCCGGAGGCCGCGGTATGCGCCGTGTGGCCGGTCTTGAGATAGTCGACCAGATCGTCGGCCGACCAGCCGCCGAGGCCGACGCGCTTGTCGCCGGTCAGATTCGGCGCGAACCAGTTCTGCAGGTTGCCGCCCTCCATGGCGGTTTCGTCGCCGCCGAGGGCGTTCTTCGCCGTGTGGCAGCTGGCGCAATGGCCGAGGCCTTCGACCAGGTAGGCGCCGCGGTTCCATTCCGCCGACTTCTGCGGATTGTCCTTGAACTCGCCGGGCGTGAAGAACAGCGCGTTCCAGAAGGTCATGACGAAGCGCATGTTGAAGGGGAACGGCAGCTGGTTGACGTCGACCGCGTTGCTGACCGGCTCCAACGTGTTCAGGTAAGCCCGCATGGCGATCAGGTCGTTGCGCTTGATCTTGGTGTAGGCCGTGTAGGGGAAGGCCGGATAGAGATGCTCGCCGTTGCGTCCGATGCCCTGCTGCATGGCGCGTACGAACTCGTCGTCGCTCCAGGCGCCGATGCCGGTGGCGCGGTCCGGCGTGATGTTGGGCGTGAGGATGTTGCCGAAGGGCGTCTCCACGGCGCGGCCGCCGGAGAAGGGCTTGGCCCCTTCCGGCGTGTGGCAGGCGACGCAGTCGCCCGCCGTCACCAGCTCGCGCCCGCGCGACACCTGCTCGAAGGAGAGGTTCTGCGCCAAGGCCGGCGCCGACAGGAGAACGGAGGCGCCGAGCAGCGCCAGGAGGCCCGCGCGCGGCATCATGCCTGCACCAGCGGGCCGGGATTCTTGAGGTAGAGCGTGCGGATCGCGTTGGCCGCCCACAGGGCCAGCGCGCCGACCGTGCCCGTCGGGTTGTAGCCGGCGTTGTGCTGGAAGGCCGAGGCGCCGACGACGAAGACGTTATGCACGTCCCAGCTCTGCAGGTACTTGTTGACCACGCTCGTCTTGGGGCTGTCGCCCATGGTGGCGCCGCCGGTGTTGTGCGTGCTCTGGTAGGGCACGACAGAGTAATGGTCGCTCAGCCGGTTGGTCGAGACCGACTTCGGGTTCATCGCCTTGGCGATCTCCGTGCAGCGGTCGGCGATGTAGTTCGTCATCTTGCGCTCGTTGTCATGCCAGTCGAAGGTCATGCGCATGAGCGGCCGGCCGTGGCGGTCGGTGTAGGTCGGGTCGAGGTCGAGGTAGGCGTCGCGATAGCTGTAGACGCTGCCCTGGCCGCTGATGCCGGTGCTGTTCTGGTAGGTCGAGGCGAGCTGCTTCTTCCAGTCGGCGCCCCAGCGCCCGACGCCAGGGGCGCGGGTCTGCGACGTCGAGATCGGCCGGCCGTGCGTGCTGGCGCAGGAGATGCCGGAGCCGCCGACGAAGCCCAAGGGCCCATGGTCGAAGTTGTCGCCGTTGAAGTCGTCCATCGACTGGCCGAGCACGCCGGTGCCGATGAAGGGGTTGAAGCGCTTGTCGTCGAACAGCAGCCGCGCGCCCGAGGCGGACTGGTAGGCGTAGTTGCGCCCCACCACCCCTTCGCCGGTCTTGGGATCGTAAGGCTTGCCGATGCCGGAGAGCAGCAGCATGCGGACATTGTGCAGGCCGTAGGCGCAGACCAGCACGATGTCGGCCGGCTGCTCCCATTCCTCGCCTTGGGCGTCGATGTAGGTGACGCCGGTGGCGCGCTTGCCCGAGCCGTCCTTGTTGATGTGCAGCACTTCGCAGAGCGTGCGCGCCTCGAAGTTCGGGCGGCGGATCAGCACCGGCAGCACCGCCGTCTGCGGCGTGCCCTTCGAGTAGTTGCCGCAGCCGAAGCGCTCGCAGAAGCCACAGTAGGTGCAGGCGCCCATGGTGACGCCGAAGGGGTTGGTGTAGCTGCGCGAGGCGTTGGCGCCGGGGCGCGGGAACGGGTGGTAGCCCATGCCCTTGGCCGCTTCGTCGAACAGCTTCATGGCGTAGGTCGTCTCGAGCGGCGGCAGCGGATAGTCGCGCGCCCGCGGGTCTTCGAAGACGTTGCCGCCCGCGATCTTCTCGCCCTTGATGTTGCCGGCCTTGCCGGAGACGCCGGAGATGTATTCGAAGCGGTCGAAGAAGGGCTCCAGCTCCTCCTGCGTCACGCCCCAGTCCTCGATGGTCATGTCCTCGGGCAGGAACTTCGCGCCGTAGCGTTCGGTCAGGTGGCTGCGCAGGCGGAAGTCCGTCTTGGCGAAGCGCCAGGTCTGGCCGTTCCAGTGGACGCCGGCGCCGCCGACGCCGTTGCCCGGCAGGAAGGAGCCGAACTGCCGGATCGGCAGCGCGTCCTGGCTGAGGTTGTTGCGGAAGGTGAAGGTCTCTTGCGACGGCCGCAGGAACAGGTCGAGGCGGATGCCGAAGCGCAGCTCGTCCTGGTCGATCGTCGTCGGGAAGTCGGTCGAGGTGTCGCGCCAGGGCCCGCGCTCGATGGCGACGACGTTCAGTCCCGCCGCCGTCAGCTCTTCCGCCAATAGGGATCCGGTCCAGCCGAGGCCGATGATGACCACATCGGTAGTGGGCAGCTTACGCGCCATGGCTCTCTCTCCTACGCGACGCACCAAGGCAGGCGGCGTCGATTCGTCTCAAGCGGTCGCAAATGAAGGAGCGGCGGCGGCGGGTGACCGCCGGCGCTCACGGCCACGCCTATCGGACCGTCCATTCCGGCCGTCCCTGCAACGCGACGGGCGGCAGAGGGAAAGGCTGGTTATGCTGGCCGACATAGTCGCGGTAGTCGTAGCGCGCGCCGGGAAAGCCGATGGCCTTCCAGCCCGCCATGTCCTTGTTGCCGCCGTAGACCGGATCGGCGAAGTAGCCTTCCATGGCGTTCTGCAGCACGAGCTCGAAGAACTCGCGCGCGTCGACGTCGGAAAACTTCGCTTCGCCCTTCTCCATCGCCGTCAGCAGCTTGTCCTGGTCGGTCGCCGATTGCTCGGCGAAGCCCTTGCCGCCCATGGTTTCACGGCAGTAACGGTCGAGCGCCGCGAGGCCGCGGCGATATTGCGCGGCGGGGGAATATTGCGATTGGGTGCCCTGCTGGGGCGTGCCGGCCGCGAAGGGCGGGCGCATGTAGAAGCGTTCGGCGGCGCCATAGGAGCCGGCGAGCTGGCGATCGATGAAGTTGGCGCAGCCCGCCATCTTGCCGCCCGGCCCGCTTTCGTCCGGCGGGATGAGACGGTCGGCGATGGCGGCGACCGCAGCGCCCTCCATTTCCGTGAGGAAATACCAGCCGCTCAGCGACGGCCTCGGCGGCACGGCGCTGTCGGGCGACCAAGGCAGCTTGCCGCGCACCGTGCGCGCCATCGCCGCATTCGCGCCGAGAACGAAAAAGGCCGCAGCCGTGGAGGTCAGGAGATCGCGGCGATTGATGCCGCGCGGGGGAGACGCTTGAGCCATCGACGATCCTCGTAGGGCAACGGGTCGGCGCTTAAGAACTCAAGCGCCAATCATCTGCCTGGCAGGAAGAATTGAAAAGACTTTCCTGCGCGGCATATCCCTTTTCGCCAATCATAACGATGAACGACGGGAAGCGTTCCGCACGACGCGTCGATTGGTCGCGTCACGACTCGTTTAGAAGACTTTATTTCGCAAAAAGCTGCGACAGGTCGGCAAAGGCTTTGAATTCGAGCGCGTTGCCGGCGGGGTCGAGGAAAAACATCGTCGCCTGCTCGCCGACCTGGCCCTTGAAGCGGATCGTCGGCTCGATCACGAACGCAGTGCCGTTCGCGCGCAGGCGGTCGGCCAGCTCCTGCCACTGCGTCATCTCCAGCACGACGCCGAAATGCGGCACGGGCACGTCATGGCCGTCGACCGGATTGGTGATGGCGTCATGCTTCTTCTTCGTCGGGTCGAGATGGGCGACGATCTGATGGCCGAACAGGTCGAAGTCGATCCAGGCCTCCGAGCTGCGGCCTTCCGGGCAGTTCAGCACATGCCCATAGAACTGCCGCGCGGCAGCGAGGTCGTCGACGGGAAAGGCGATGTGGAAAGGCCTGAGGCTCATGAGTTTCTCCAGGAATCGAAGGCCTGAGTTTAAGCGTCGGCGCGCGCTTTTGCTCATGCAATATCGTCATGCCTGGGAGGCGAAGCCCCGCGCCGGCCATCACGATTTCGCAAGGGGCTGGACAGGCGCGCGGCTTCGTTCCTAGGCTGTTCCTCCCGCGGGCGTTTCGGCGCAAGCATTCCAGGCACAGGCGTTTCAGGACGGCACAGCGACAGATGCGGACCCTTTTTTCTCATGTCGTCCCATCTCTCTGCGCGCTGCTCCTGCTGACCGGCGTGGCGCAGGCGCAGCTCGCTCCTGCCCCATCCGATGCCGACCGCCCGGCGCCCGAGCCGGCGACGGGCAGCGTCCCGCGCAGCCTGGTCACCGCGAAGAAACTTATGGTCGTCGCCGCCCATCCGCTCGCCGCGCAGGCCGGCGTCGAGACGCTGGAGGCCGGCGGCTCCGCCATCGACGCGATGATCGCGACGCAGCTGGTGCTCAACCTGGTCGAGCCGCAGTCGTCGGGCATCGGCGGCGGCGGCTTCCTTCTCTACTACGACGCCCAGACGAAGAAGCTCACCAGCTTCGATGCGAGAGAGACCGCGCCCGCCGCCACCGGGCCCGACCTGTTCCTCGATGCAAACGGCAAGCCGCTGTCCTTCTCCAATGCCGTGATCGGCGGGCGCTCTGTCGGCACGCCGGGCATCGTGCGCCTGCTGGAGACGACGCATAGCGCCTACGGCAAGCTGCCCTGGGCGCGCCTGTTCGATCCGGCGATCCGCCTCGCCGAGAACGGCTTTCCGGTGACCCATCGCCTCGCCGCGCTGATCGCCCAGGACGGCGACCGCCTGCGCCGCTACCCCGGCACGCGCGACTATTTCTTCCATGCCGACGGCCGGGCCCTGCAGGAAGGCGAGCCGCTGCGCAACCCGGCCCTCGCCGACACGCTGCGCGCCATCGCCGACAAGGGCGCCGCCGCCTTCTATGAAGGCGACATCGCGCGCGACATCGTGCGGACGGTGCAAGGCGCCGCCGGCAATCCGGGCAAGCTGGCGCTCGGCGACCTCGCGGCCTACCAGGTGATCGAGCGCGAACCCATCTGCAGCGTCTACCGCGCCTACAAGATCTGCGGCATGGGCCCGCCGTCGAGCGGCGCCGTCACCGTCAGCGAGATCCTCGGCCTGCTCGAGCCCTACGACCTGTCGCTGCTGCCGACGGCCTCCACGGCGGCCGTGCATCTGTTCGCCGAGGCCTCGAAGCTCGCCTATGCCGACCGCAACCTCTACCTCGCCGACCCCGCCTTCGCGAAGGTGCCGGCGAAAGGCCTGCTCGATCCTGGCTATCTTTCGGCGCGCACCGGCCTGATCGATTCGACCCGCGCCATGGAGAAGGGAGTCGCGGGCGATCCGCCGTGGCGCGAGGGACGGCTCTACGCGCCGGACCGCAGCGCCGAGATTCCCTCGACCAGCCACATGTCCATCGTCGACGCCGACGGCGACATCGTGTCCTTCACCACCTCCATCGAGGCGGGCTTCGGCTCGCGCCTGATGGTGGACGGCTTCCTGCTCAACAACCAGCTCACCGACTTCTCCTTCGTCGCCGAGCAGAACGGCCTGCCGGTGGCCAACCGCGTCGAGCCCGGCAAGCGGCCGCGCTCGTCCATGGCGCCGACCATCGTGTTCGACCAGTCGGGCGCCGACGGCGCCGGCAAGCCGCTCTACGTGCTCGGCACGCCCGGCGGCTCGCGCATCATTCCCTTCGTGGCCTGGAGCCTGATCGGCCTGCTCGACTGGGGGCTCGACATCCAGTCCGCCGTCGCCCTGCCCCATGTGGTCAACCAGAACGGCCGCACCGAACTGGAAGCCGGCACGCCCCTGGCCGGACTGGCGCCAGGGCTGACGGCGATGGGCCAGCAGGTGCGCGTCATCGACCTGAACAGCGGCCTGCACGCCATCCGCATCGGCGACGGCATGCTGCAGGGCGGCGTCGACCCGCGGCGCGAGGGCGTCGCCCTCGGCCGCTAGCGAGCTACTGCATCTTCGGCGCGCGGCCGAAGCCGATGACGCGGATGGCCATGGTCAACGCCAGGAGCACCAGGATCATCATCACGCCGATGGCGCCGACGAGCTGGATCGATCCGTCGTCCCACATGTTCCAGATCAGCACCGAAATCACCTGGTTCTTCTGGCCGTCGTAGAGAATCAGCGGCAGGCTCGCCGAGCGCACCACGTGCAGCATCGTCCAGATCCAGACGCCGATGAAGGATGGCAGCAGCAGCGGATAGAAGATGCGCCACATGGTGCGCCAATGGGGCGCGCCGGACACATAGGCCGCTTCTTCGAGATCCTTGTGAATCTGCAGGATCGCCGCGTTCATCACGCGCGTGCCGTAGGAGATGTAGCCGGCGGTGAAGGCGATGGCGATCGAGGTCAGGCCGCCGTAGAGAGCCAGGCCGGCCTTGTCCGCCTGCAGGAACAGCCAGAGGAAGGCGACCCCCATGACGATGCCCGGGATGGCATGCGGCGCGAAGGCGAGCTGGTCGAGCAGCTTGCGGCCCCAGAATTTGCTGCGCACGATGACGAGCGACACCAGGAACGAGAGCACGACCGTCGCCGTCGAGGCGACGACGACGAGAACGAACGTGTTCCACAGAGCCGTGCCGATGAGGTCGCGGTGGAAGACCTCGACGTAATGCTTGAGCGTCATCGACTTGAAGGCGGCCACGCTCGGCACCTGCACGTAGGGCAGGAACGAGACGTAGAGGAACACCAGGAGCGGCAGCAGGATCGAGAAGATCAGGAAGGCCACTGCCAGAGCGGCCGGCGCCGAACGCCAGCGCCCGAGCTTGAACAGGCGCGGCCGGTAGCCCTTGCCGGTGACGATGGTGTACCGCTCCGATTTCGCGATGACGCGGGCATAGGCCCAGGTGGCGCCGACCGCGATCACGAGATAGAGCATGGCGAGAGCATTGGCCTGACCGTAATAGGGCAGTCCCGTGGCCGAATGGAGCAGCGAATAGACCTTCGTGCTGAACACGTTCAGCCCTGCCGGCATGCCGAGAATGCCCGGAACCTCGAACACTTCCAGCGCCGACACGGCCTGATAGATCAGCACAGCGACCAGGCCCGGCAGCATCAGCCGCAAGGTAACCTTGCGGACCGCCGACGCGGGCGACGCCCCCGACATGGCGGCCGCCTCCTCCAAGGTCGGATCCATGCTGCGAAAGAGCGGGATCAGCATCAGGAAGGCGGTCGGCACCAGCCGCAGCCCTTCGACGAAGATGAGGCCCGGCAGCGTGTAGACGTCGAACGGCGGGTTCTCGAGGCCGAACAGGCCTTGCAGGAACTGATTGATGAATCCGATGCGCGGGCTCAGCAGCAGCACCCAAGCCATGGCTTGCAGCATGCCGGGCATCGCCAGCGTCATCGGCACGCCGGCATAGATCCAGACCTTGCCCGGCATGTCGGTGCGCTCGACGCACCAGGCGAGCGAGACCGCGATGCTGATGCCCACCGCCACCGCGCCGGCGACATAGACGAAAGTATTGTAGAACAGCGCGTAAGTGCTGGAATCGCCCCAGACCTCGCGGTAATGCGCGAAGCTTAGATGCGAGAGGTCGATGTCGGTCGGCATGCGGGCGTCGCTGAGGCTGCCGAGAATGAGCAGCGTCAGCGGGGCCAGCACGCAGGTGGCGACGACGATGAAGACCGCCCCGTGCCAGAGCGTGCTGGGCCGCGGAAACCGCAGGCGGAAGCCCGCGGTCCGCCAGCCCGGCAAGGTCTCGGCGCTCACGAGCGCATCCTCATCGCAGCAGCGTCGATCACTTCTGCGCCAATCATTTCGGCGATGGGCCGCCCGAGCCTTTCAGCCACAGCGCTTCCCAGTATTTGAGCAGCGCGTCTTCCTCGGCGCCGTCGCGATCCTCGGCGATCGCCTTCTTCTTGCCCTGGATCTGCTCGGGGAAGGCGACGAACTCCTTGCCCTGCAGGCCCTTGTGCGCCGGCGTCGCGTCGTTGGCGTAGAACAGCGCCACTTGGCCTTCCTTGCTCATCAGCCAGTTGGTCAGGAGCTTGGCGGCGTTGATGTGCGGGCTGTTCTTCATGACGCCTAGCTCGGACACGGCGAAGGGCACCGGCTCGGGGCAATAATGGCCCACGGGCGCGCCGGTCTGGCGGATCTGCGCCACACGGTCCATGGCGGCGGGGATCACCGCATCCATCTCGCCGGCGGCGACGAGGCTCAGCAATCCGTTCAGGCCTTCCTTGCGCAGCTGCGGATTGAGCTTGAACAGGCCGTCCATGTACTTGCGGCCCCAGTCCTCGCCATTGACCGTATAGAGGTTGACCAGCCAGTTGTTCGGGCGGTTGCCGAGACCGAGATGCTTGTTGCCCCAGACCTTCGGATTGGCGATCAGGTCGTCCCAGGTCTTGGGCAGGTCGGCTTCCTTGATCTTGTTCGTGTTGTAGCCGATGCACCAGTAGCGCACGCGGAAGATCGCGGTGATGTTGTCGCTGACCTTCAGCTCGTCGGGGATGTTGTTGCGGTAGTTCGGCAGGTCGTTGAGGTCGATGAAGGCGCCCGCGTCGCGGAACAGGAACGAATTGCCGCTGAGCCCGGTGATGACGTCGACCAGCGGACGGCCTTCCTTGAAGGCGACCAGCGGACGCAGGGTGCGCTGCGTCGTGGTCTTCACTTCCGAATGCTCCACGTTGATGCCGGGATAGCGCGCGCGAAACACCTTTTCCGCCTTGTTCCAGTCCTTCTGCTCCATCGTGGTGTAGATGCTGACGGTGCCTTCCTTCTTGGCGGCGTCAAGCCAGCCGGCGGGCAGCTCCAGCTCCTTGTCGAGGCCCGACATCATGCTTTCGTCGAACTTCAGCGCCTTCAGCATGGCGCGCGTCTCGTCGGTCAGGTTCTCGGCCCGCGCGCCGGCCGGCGACATGGCCGGCGCGACCAGCATCGCGCATGCCACGGCCCAGCCGGCAAATTTCAGATAGCCCATCGAATGGCCCATGACGTACCTCCTGTTGCGGGGCTTATGACCGCGCGAGCGATCGTGTCTATGCACTGCCCCATTCGACGCCGGCGGGGGCGTCTCCCCTTCTGTCGCCACGCCTACTTGCTGAACTCGATGATGTCGAACCCCTTGGCCTTGTCGGTCATGAGGATCAGGCCGCGCTCGTCCATCGTCACGTCGTTGGTCTGCGGCGCGTCATAGCCGTCGCCTGGCTTCGGGATGAAGAAGCCGCGTTCCCGGGGCGCGGCCGGATCGGCGATGTCGAGGATGCGCAGGCCCGCCGCGAACCAGGTGACGTAGACCAGCATGTCTTCGTCCACCCGCTCGCGCAGCTGATGCGCGCCGAAGCGGATATGGTCGCCATGATAGGGCGAGCGCGACTCGTCGACGTGATACGTGTTGAGAATCTTCGGATTCGTCGGGTCCGACACGTCCCAGGTGCGGAACGGCGCATGCGGCTTGCCGGTGTCGGGCCCGCGCGTCTTGCGCTCTTCCTCGGTCGAGACGGCGATGTCCCTGCCGCCGATCTGGAACGGCACGCGCAGCAGCGTGTGGCTCGGCTCCGGGCAGGGCGGGTCGTATTCGTAGTGGCTGAGCGTCTTTGGGTTTGCGATGTCCGTCACGTCGATGATGGCGACGCCGGAAAACCAGCAGCCGGCGTAGATCTTGTCCTGATAGCGCAGGCCATGATGCAGGCGGTGCGCCGCCTTCTTCGGATGCGGCGGCTCGCCCGCCGCGACGTTCTGGCCCGGCATCCACCAGCGCCCCACTTCCATGGGCTTGCTCGGGTTGCGGATGTCATAGATCACCAGGATGTTGCCGACGAAGCCTTCCATCTCGCTCGACATGTAGGCGTAGTTCTCGTCGACGTCGAAGCGGTGCACGCCCTTGCCGTGCGTCTTCACGTAGGACAGGAGCTTCGGGCTGGCCTTGTCCTTGATGTCGTAGATGCGCCAGCCGCCGTCGGCATAGTCCTTGCGCGAGCAGCCGCCCGGCTGATGCTCGGCGTTGACGAACATCAGGTCGCCGACGACGCGCACCTTGTGGCTGTGCGTGTTGAGGTCCGACACGGGCACGATGCTCACGACCTTCGGCTTGCGCGGGTCGGAGATGTCCATGATCGTCGTGCCTTGCGGGTTCTTCATATGCCCGATGAAGGCATATTTTCCCTGCACGACCACCTGGCCGCCGCCCGGCGTCTCCAGGCGGCAGAGATGACGGACGTTGGACGACATGTGCGGCGACAGCGCAGGCGGAGTTCCGGCGTCGCGATCCTTTAGAGTCTCCATGGGGAGAGCCTCTCTTGTTACGTTTCCCAGGACTGATTTTATTTTTGGCCGCTCGATTATCTACGACGCGGCGCGGATCAGCTGACATGCATTGCAACGACCCGGGCGCGAAAAGTCAATGCCGCCCGGCTGCACGAAAAAATGGACAATTGTTTTTTAAAATGAACGCGCCGCCGACTCTTACAAAGGAGTCGGCGGCGGCGATGCAGGAGGCTTAGCGGACGTTCACGTCCATCTTGCCGATGCCTTCGATTTCGGCGGTCATGACGTCGCCCGGCAGGACCGGGCCGACGCCCTGCGGCGTGCCGGTGTAGACCACGTCGCCGGGATGCAGCGTGTAGAAGGCCGAGGAGAACTCGATCAGGCGACGCACCGAATAGACCATGTCGCGCGTGTTGGCGTCCTGGCGCGGCGCGCCGTTGACCGCGAGCTTCAATTGCAGCGCGTCCGGGTCGGCGATCTCGTCGGCGGTCACCATCCAGGGCCCCAGCACCGAATAGGTGTCGATGGACTTGCGGAAGCTGCGGTCTTCCGGGCCGCGCAGCGTCATGTCGAGGCCGATGCAGTAGCCGGCGACGTAGTCGAGCGCGTCGGTCTGCGACACCGCGTTGCAGGTCTTGCCGATGACGATCGCCAGCTCGACCTCATGGTCGTTGCGCCGGTCGAGGAAGCGCAGCTGCACGCCTTCGCCCGCGCCGACCATCGAGGAGGTCGCCTTCAGGAACATGCCGGACGTGCCGATGTCGGGCGAGCGCTTGACCGCATTGTTGGCCGACACCTTCGCCATTTCGGCGATGTGGGCGCGGTAGTTGGTCGGCGCGGCCGGCAGCTTGGTCGGGCTCTTGACTGGGCTGAGCAGCTTGACGCCGGCGAACGGGCGGCCCTGGCGCTTCGGCAGTTCCTGCTTGATGCGCGCGATCAGCTTGGGCAGGCGCGCGACGACCGGATCGCCGGCCCCCGTCCAGGCTTCGGCGGCGACGATCTCGTCGCGCAGGTCGGAGACGTCGACGATCTGGTCGCCCTGGACGACGCCCATGAGATCGGAGTCGTAACGGCAAATGCGCATGAAGCCCTCTGGCTGTTCTTCGGTGAATGCAAAGAAAAGGCGCCGGCGATGGCTCGCCGGCGCCTGATCGGAGGAAGACCCGGCCTTACCAGGTCTTCGGGACGGGGTGCGCGATCGCCTCTTCCAGCGGATTGGCGCGACGGAACTGCTCGGGCGGACGCATGCGGCCGTCGGGGCCGATCTGGTCCATGTCGCAGTAGATCTCGAATTCGTAGCCGTCCGGGTCGAGGAAGTTGATGCTGACGTTGCAGCCGGCGCCCTTGCGCCCCTCGAACACGATCGGGATGTTGTTGTCCTTGAGGTACTGCTTGGCCTTCTTCAGCATCTCCACGTCGGCAACCTCGAAGGCGAGATGCTCGACCTGCAGGCCCGCCTTCACGTCGCGCGCCGTCTTCCCCTTGGCCGGCTTCAGGCCGATGGCGTGATGGTCGGCGCCGCAGCGGAAGAAGATCATGCCGTGCTCGTTGCGGTCGGTCTCCTGGAAGCCCATGACCTGGGTCCAGAACTTCGCCGTGCGCTCGACGTCGGTCACTTCGTAGACCAGGTGGCCGAGCTTGTTGATCTGGATCGGCGACGAGCCGACATAGTCGCTGCGGTGCGCGGTGCCGGCCGTCTTGGCCGCTTCTTCGCGGCGCGCTTCTGTCGCGGCATGGACGTTCATGGTCGCCTCCCTCAGGCATGTGACGGGGTGGAATCTCTCTCGTCAGATAGTCATAAAACCTCGTTCCCCCAAGCACAAGTCACGACAAAGCGCCTCTGTGGAACCGGAAAGCGCGCAAATCCCTAATGTGGATCGTCTTGTGAAATCAGGGGCTTCCTGGCATCGCGGGGCGCTTTTGCGTAAGATCGCCCGAGCTTCGGTTTCACGAAAGAGCGAGACGACGATGGATTTGGGCATTCGCGGCCGCCAGGCCCTGCTGTTCGGCGCGAGCCGCGGACTGGGCCATGCCTGCGCCCTGGCGCTGGCCCGCGAGGGCGTCGACGTCACCGTCGTCGCCCGCACCCAGGCCGACATCGAGGCGGCCGCCAAGGCCATCCATGACGCGACCGGGGTGCGCGCCACCCCCGTCGCCGCCGACATCCGCACGGCCGAGGGCCGCGCCGCCGCCCTGGCCGCCTGCCCGGCGCCCGACATCCTGCTCAACAACGCCGACGGGCCGGAACCCGGCGACTTCCGCGACTGGACGCGCGAGGACTGGCACGCCGCCTTCGATTCCATGACGCTCGGCCCCATCGAGATGATCCGCGCCACCGTCGACGGCATGATGGCGCGCGGCTTCGGCCGCATCGTCAACGTCTCGTCGCGCAGCGTGAAGATCGCCCAGAGCGAGATCGGCCTGTCGAACGCCGCGCGCTCGGCGCTGGTCGGCTTCACCGCCGGCTTGGCGCGCCAGACCGTGGCGCGCGGCGTCACCATCAACAACCTGCTCGCCGGCATCTTCGACAGCGGCGCGCAGAAGCGCCACATCGAGGGCATGCTGCCCGAGCTAGGCAAGAGCTTCGCCCAAGTCTGGCAGGAGCGCGCCGCCGCCAGCCCGGCCAAGCGCTACGGCGACCCGGAGGAGTTCGGCGCCTATTTCGCCTTCCTCTGCTCGGCCAAGGCCGGCTATATCAACGCCCAGAATCTGCTGATCGACGGCGGCGCCTATCCGGGCACTTACTGACCGCTTAACAACCCATCCGAGGAGACTGAGACATGGAGATTCGGCGCCTGCAGCCGGGCAAACGCATGAGCGAAGCCGTGGTCCACAACGGCACCGTCTACCTGGCGGGCCAAGTCGCGGCCGACACGTCGCAGGACGTCGCCGGCCAGACGCGCCAGGTGCTGGCCAGCATCGACGCGCTGCTGAAGGAAGCCGGTTCCGACAAGACGAAAATCCTGTCGGCCAAGATCTGCCTGCGCGACATCTCGACCTTCGGCGAGATGAATTCGGTGTGGGACCAGTGGGTGCCCGCCGGCCACACGCCCGCCCGCGCCACCATCGAATCGCGCCTGGCCGCGCCGCAATATCTCGTCGAAATCATCGTCGTGGCGGCCGCCTAGCCGTTCGACGCGAGAGATACGCCGCCGGATGTCTCCGCGATGACAGCCGGCGGCGGCCCCGAAAAATGACCGGGGAAAAAAGTCCGCCCCTGCGCTAGCCTGAGCCATCCTCAACCGAGACGGCCAGGTTCAGACGCATGTCAGACGAGACGTCGATCCCCATCGGCATGCCGGTCCCGGACCCCTCGGCGCCCCCGACGGTCGACAGCCCCCTCCACCCGCGCTACCAGCAGACCTTCCCCGTCCTGACGCCGGGCGAGATCGAGCGCGTGCGGCGCTTCGCCACCCGCACCTGCGCCTACGGCGACGGCGACTGGCTGTTCCGCGCCGGCCAGCTGGCGCCCGGCATGTTCATCGTGCTGACCGGCAGCGTCGTCATCACCCAGCGCGACGGGCTCGGGCGCGTCACCCCGATCGTCGAGCAGGGCCCCGGCCAGTTCCTCGCCGAAGTCGGCCAGCTCTCGGAGCGCATGGCGCTGGTCGACGGCCAGGCCAAGGGCACGGTCGAGGTGCTGCTGATTCCGCCCGAAGGCCTGCGGGCACTCCTGATCGCCGAGGCGGAACTCGGCGAGCGCGTCATGCGCGCCCTCATCCTGCGCCGCGTCGCCTTGATCCAGACCGGGCTCGGCGGTCCCGTCATCCTCGGCCCCTCGACGGCCAGCGGCACCGTGCGCATCCAGGGCTTCCTCAACCGCAACGGCCAGCCGCACCATCTGCTCGATCCCGCCACCGACCCGGAGGCGGCCGAGCTGATCGCGCGCTACGCGCCGGTGCCGCAGGACATGCCGCTGGTCGTCTGCCTCGACGGCACGGTGCTGCGCAATCCCGACGAGGGCGACTTGGCGCTGCAATTGGGCATGGTCAGCTCCCAAGGCCGGCGGGATCTCTACGACGTCGCCGTCGTCGGCTGCGGCCCGGCCGGCCTCGCCACCGCCGTCTACACGGCCTCCGAAGGTCTGTCCGTGCTGGTGGTCGACTGCCGCTTCTACGGCGGCCAGGCGGGAGCCAGCGCCCGCATCGAGAACTACTTCGGCTTCCCCACCGGCATCTCCGGCCAGGCCTTGGTGGCGCGCGCCTACGTCCAGGCGCAGAAGTTCAGCACCGAGATGATGATCCCCGTCGAGGCCATGGCGCTCGACTGCACGCGCGCCGACGGCGCCTTCGGGCTCGACCTCGGCAACGGTCAGCGCGTCCGCGCCAAGGGCATCGTCGTCGCCAGCGGCGCGCGCTACCGCCGGCCGCCCATCGAGCATCTCGCCGACTTCGAGGGCCGCGGCGTGTGGTACTGGGCCTCCGCCATCGAGGCGCGCCTCTGCTCCGGCGAGGAGGTCGTGCTGATCGGCGGCGGCAATTCCGCCGGCCAGGCCGCCGTCTTCCTCTCGGCCCATGCGAAGAAAGTCTACATGATGGTGCGCAGCGACGGCCTCGCCGCCAGCATGTCGCGCTACCTGATCGAGCGCATCGAGGCAGCGCCCAACATCGAGCTGCTGACCCACACGGAAGTCACCTCGCTCAAGGGCGACGCCGAGCATGGCCTGCGGCACGTCCTCTGGCGCAACCGGCAGAGCGGCGAAGAGACCGCCTGCGACATCCGCAACCTGTTCATCTTCGTCGGCGCCGACCCGTCGACCGACTGGCTCGCGGGCTGCGGCGTCACCGTCGACAAGGCCGGCTTCGTCGTCACCGGCGGCGCCTCCAACGAGCCCGGCCACAAGCCGCACGCGCTGGAATCGACGGTGCCAGGCGTCTTCGCCGTGGGCGACGTGCGCTCGGGTTCGGTCAAGCGCATCGGCGCCGCCATCGGCGAGGGCGCCCAGGTGGCGCAGGCCCTGCACGCCTATCTCGCCGACCTGGCGACGACAACAAACTAGCAAGGACATCGCCATGGCCGACGACGCCTGCACGCATCTCGACGGAATCCACAAGGTCACGCCGAGCGCGCGCGGCTGCGAGGAATGCCTGAAGACGGGCGACGGGTGGCTGCACCTGCGCATCTGCCGCACCTGCGGCCATGTCGGCTGCTGCGACCAATCGAAGAACAAGCATGCGACGAAGCATTTCCATGCCACGAAGCATCCCGTCATCGAGGGCTACGACCCGCCGGAAGGCTGGGGCTGATGCTACGTCGACGAGCTCTTCTTCGAGCTCGGCGACGACGTGACGCCGCAGCTCGGCCCGATCCCGCGCTACTACTGAGCGGCCAGCCCGTCAGTTGCGCAGGCGGTAGCCGGTCTTGAAGATCCAGGTGACCGCGATCAGGCAGGCGGCGAGGAACACCAGCGTCATGCCGAAGCTGACGCCGACGTTCACGTCGGACACGTCGTGGAAGCTCCAGCGGAAGCCGCTGACGAGGTAGACCACCGGATTGAACAGGGTCACCGTGCGCCAGAACGGCGGCAGCATGTCGATGGAATAGAAGCTGCCGCCGAGGAAGGTGAGCGGCGTGACGACCAGAAGCGGCACCAGCTGCAGCTTCTCGAAGCCGTCGGCCCAGATGCCGATGATGAAGCCGAACAGGCTGAAGGTCAGCGCCGTCAGCACCAGGAACAGCAGCATCAGCGCCGGATGCGCGATTTCCAGCGGCACGAAGAAGGTCGAGGTGCCGAGGATGATCAGGCCGAGCAGGATCGACTTGCTCGCCGCCGCGCCGACGTAGCCGATGACGATCTCGAGCGGCGACACGGGCGCCGACAGTAGCTCGTAGATCGTGCCCGTGAAGCGCGGGAAGTAGATGCCGAACGAGGCGTTGGCGATGCTCTGCGTCAGCAGGGACAGCATGATCAGCCCCGGCACGATGAAGGCCCCGAAGCTGACGCCGTTGATCGCCGTCATGTGCGAGCCCATCGCGGCGCCGAACACCACGAAGTAGAGGGAGGTGGAGATCACCGGCGAGATGATGCTCTGCATCACCGTGCGCCAGGCGCGGGCCATTTCGAACTTGTAGATGGCGCGGACGGCGTAGAGGTTCATGACCGGTTCCTCACCAGCTCGACGAAGATCTGTTCCAGGGAGCTTTGCGTCGTCTGCAAATCCTTGAAGCGAATGCCCGCGGCCGAAAGCGCCGCCAGCAGGGTGGTGATGCCGGTGCGGTCGGCCTGGGTGTCGTAGGTGTAGACCAGCTCGTTGCCGCCGGCCGCCAGGTCGAGCTTGTAGGCCGAGAGCTCCGCCGGAATGGCGTCGAGCGGCGTCTGGAGCTGCAGGCTGAGCTGCTTCTTGCCGAGCTTGCGCATCAGCTCGACCTTGTCCTCGACCAGGACGATCTCGCCCTTGTTGATGACGCCGATGCGGTCGGCCATCTCCTCGGCCTCTTCGATGTAGTGGGTCGTGAGCAGGATGGTGACGCCGGATTCGCGCAGGTGCCGCACCATGCGCCACATGTCCTGGCGCAATTCGACGTCGACGCCCGCCGTCGGCTCGTCGAGGAACAGGATCTGCGGCTCGTGCGACAGGGCCTTGGCGATCATCACCCGGCGCTTCATGCCGCCCGACAGCGTCATGATCTTGCTGTCCTTCTTCTCCCACAGCGACAAGTCGCGCAGGATCTTCTCGACGTAGGCCGGGTTCGCCGGCTTGCCGAACAGGCCGCGGCTGAAGTTCACCGTCGCCCACACCGTCTCGAAGGCGTCGGTCGTCAGCTCCTGGGGCACTAGGCCGATCTGCGAACGTGCGGCGCGATAGTCGGCGGCGATGTCATGGCCGCCGGCGACCACCTTGCCCGAGGAGGCGTTGAGGATGCCGCAGATGATGCCGATCAGCGTCGTCTTGCCGGCGCCGTTGGGGCCGAGCAGCGCGAAGATCTCGCCCTTGCTGACCTCGAGATCGATGTTCTTGAGGGCGTGAAAACCCGAGGCATAGGTCTTCGACAGGCCGGAGACGGAAATGATGGGGGGCATGGGAGACACTGACGTTGAAGCGCGAGGCTGTCCTCGCACATGGAGAAGTCAATTCGAAGAACGCTGGTTTCCGGACAGTGAGTGACTTTCGACTGTCCGTCGATCGCGGGAGTTTAGAAGAAAGGCCGCCGCTAAACCATGCCTTATGAAAAGGGGATGAAGCGCGGCGGCGGATTCCAGAGGCTCTCGCGCCGGAAGGCGTAGATGAACAGGGCGACAATGGGCGGCACGTAGAACCAGGCGATGAGAAGAGTCGCCAAAGCGCAGATCGCGAGGAAAAGGGGCATGGACGCCGCCGCTTCCGGGCTGGCCATGAACACGCGATAGAACGCCCTGAACATGGCCGGCAGGGCGTCGGACAGTTGATAGGCGTCGATGCCGAAGACGCAGCGCCAAATGTAGGGTTCGCCAATGCGCTTGCCGTAGGCCACCGCGAAGAAGCCCAGAAACGTGGCGAGCGACACGGCGAAAAAGAACCAGGCTATCGCATTGCTGCCGCTCTTCGGCGCCTGGAAGAAAATCATCGCCGGCCCAGCGGTCAGCAGATGGAGCCAGAACAAAATCTTCATCTTCATGGATGGCTTCCCCCCGGAATTGCCTCCCACGATACCGCACCGATGGCCGGCAGCTGAAGGGTTTATCGGCCGAAGGGCTCGTCGCCGTCCACGGGCACCACCGGCGCATCCGCCATCGGCCCCTGGCGCAATAGGGTCTTCTGCGCCTTCCAGGTCTCGGCCGCGTCCATCTCTTCCAGCGGCTTGACCTCGCCGCCGGCCAGCACGGCCACCGGCACGCCGTCGCGGTAGAGCGCGCGGTTGGCGGTGACGGCGGCGAGCTTCGGGCCCGGCGTCAGGATGCCGACGAGGTTGAGCGGATCGACGCCGGAGAGCGAGACGTAGCTGTCCCTCGTCTCGGCGCGGCGCACCTCGCGCAGCTTGCCGACCGCTTCGGGCAGCGCGAACTGCTCGCCGGAGAAGCCGGCGACGAAGCGGCCGCCGCGGATGTCGCCGCGCGCCTCCAGCCGGCGATAGACCTTCAGCAGCTCGCGCCATGGCGGCAGCCAGTCGGCCTCGCGCTCCAGCATGCGCCAGAACACCACGCCGTAGCGGCGCAGCAGCGTGCGCGCCACATGCTCGACGGCATCGCTGGCGAACTGCGGATCGGGCGCCGTCATGGGCCGGCGCGCCAAGGCCCAGCGGCCCGAATCGTCCATGCCGAAGACGACGGGCCGGCGGCGGCGATGGCGCAAGCCATGGGCCGGCCGCTTGTCCGGCGTCAGCAGGGCGCGCAGGCCGCCGAAGCTGTCGGAATTGACGAGGCCAAGCGTGACCAGCTCGCCAAGCGCCTCTTCCACCTGGGCGCGCAACATCCGGGTGAGATGCAAGATTTCGTCGAAGAACAGCGCGCCATGCGTCTGCAGGCAATCGTAGACGGCCCGGCTGCGGCCGCTCGGCTCGGCCGGCACGTCGGCGGCGGAGAGCGCCGTCCAGTAGGCGGCGTGGCGGCGCGCCATCAGGGTGATCGGCGTCGTGCGCACGGGGCCCGAACTGCGCGCCTCGGGGCGCATCACGCGCGGCGTCAGGCGCGCCCAGGCAACGCGGCCCGACAGGCAGCGCTCGTCGAGCCAGGCCGGCTCGTATTCGGCGATGCGCGCCGGCAATATCTCGCGCTCCCACGCGCCCGCCGCCGCCTCGAAGCCTTCGAGCTGCCCGACGATGGCGTCGAGCGCGTCCGGCCCTTCCATGCGGGCGCCGGACGCCACGCGCTGCCAGGCGAAGAGGAAACGCATGAAGTCGCGTGCGGCGACCGGCTCGATCTCCGCGCGCAGCCGCTTGATCGTGTAGTGATGGATGCGCGCCAGCAGGCGGCGTTCGCACCATTCATCGGCATCGCCCTCGCGCGTGAAGCGCCCGCGCAGCGCGAAGCCCTCGCCTTCGAGGGCCAGCAGCGCCATGGCGACCGCATCGGGCGTCAGCCCCGAGGAGGCGACGAGCGCCTCCTGCGTGACGGGCCCCTGCCCTTCCAGGCGGCCGCGCAGGATTTCGACGGCGGCGCCCTCCGGCGTCCAGCTCTGCGCGGCGTAGACGCTGGGCGCCGCAATGGCCGGTGCAAGCTTGGCGTCGGGCCAGATCGCCTGGAACTGCGGCAGGCGTTCCGCCGTGACCCAGATCGCGCCGCCTGGCCCATGCAGACGCGCCACACGCTTGCTCGCCGCGAGTTCGGCGAGCCAGGCCGCCCAGCCAGGGCCGACAGTGGCTTCCGTTTCGGTGAGATAGCTCAGCCAGACCAGCGCGTCATGCAGCTCGTCGGCGTTGGCCGGCTCGGGCCAGGCCTCGGCGCGCACGCGCTCGATGGCCTCCGGATCGAGGCGGCCGAGGTCTTCCGCATCCTCCGCCGCCATCCAGCGGCGGCCCATGACGGCCTGGGTGCGGCGCTCTTCCAGCGGCGCGTCGTCGAGATAGGCATAGGGCCGCGCCGACAGCACTTCCATGGCGAGCTGCGACGGCTCGACGAGATCGCAGGCGACGACCTTCACCCGGCCCGATTCCAGGCCGGTCAGCAGCCGTTCGAGGCCGGCGAAGTCCATGGCCTCCCCAAGACAGTCGTCGATGGTCTGGCGCACCAGCGGATGGTCCGGCACCTCGCGCTCGCCGACGATGTTCTCGGCGCAGGCGAGCTGGTCGGGAAAGACGCTGGCGACGAGGTCTTCCGCGTCCATGCGCGCGAGCTGCGGCGGCACCTTGCGGCCGCCACGGAAGCGCGGCAGGGCGAGTGAGATGCCCGCCACCCAGCGCCAGCGCGTGAGGAACATGGGCGCATCCAGCAGCGCCTGGATCAGCACTTGGCGCACGCTTGACGAATGGAGATAGCGCTGCACGTCGGCCAGCTCGAAGCTGTGCACGGAAGTGAGCGAGAGGATGATGTTGTCCTCGGTCGCCGCCGCCTGCAGCTCGAAGTTGAACTTGCCGCAGAAGCGCTTGCGCAGCGCCAGGCCCCAGGCGCGGTTGAGCCGGCTGCCGTAGGGCGAATGGATGACGAGCTGCATGCCGCCCGCCTCGTCGAAGAAGCGCTCGAAGACCAGCGTCTCCTGGGTCGGCAGGGTGCCGAGCGCCGCATGGCCGGCGGCGAGATAGGCCGTCAGCTCCTCGGCGGCGACGGCGCCGAGGCCGACCTCGCCTTCGAGCCAGCGCCGCGTGGCAGCCCCCGTCTTGTCGGCCGTCAGCTGCGCGGAAATCTCCCCGCGCAGGCGCGACACCGAATGGGACAGCTCGTCGCTGCGGCCCGGCGCTTCGCCGAGCCAGAAGGGAATCGTCGGCGGCTGGCCGTGGGCGTCCTCGACGCGCACGGTGCCGCGTTCGACGCGCAGAATCTGGTAGGAGCGGTTGCCGAGCTGGAAGATGTCGCCGGCGATGCTCTCGACGGCGAAATCCTCGTTGACCGTGCCGATGAAGATGTTCTCGGGCTCCATCGTCACGCGGTAGTCGGCGTTGTCGGGGATAGTGCCGCCGGAGGTGAGGCCGGTGAGCCGCGCGCCGCGCCGGCCCTTGATCTGGCCGTTGACCGCGTCGTGATGGATCAGCGCGCCACGGCGGCCGCGCCTAAAGGTGAAGCCTTCGGCCAGCATCTGCACGATGGCGTCGAAATCGGCGCGCGGCAGGTCGCGATAGGGCCAGGCGCGGCGCATCAGCGCGTAAAGCTCGTTCTCCGACCAGTCCTGCGCCGCCGCTTCCGCCACGATCTGCTGGGCCAGCACGTCAAGCGGCCGGCTCGGGATGGTCAGATGGTCGAGCTCGCCGCGCCGCACGCTGTCGATCAGCGCCGTGCATTCCACCAGGTCGTCGCGCGACAGCGGGAACAGGCGGCCGTCGGAGACGCCGCCGACGGCATGGCCGGAGCGGCCGATGCGCTGCAGGAAGCTGGCGATGGAGCGCGGCGAGCCAAGCTGGCAGACGAGGTCGACGTCGCCGATGTCGATGCCGAGCTCGAGCGAGGCCGTGGCGATGAGCGCCTTCAGCCTGCCGCCCTTGAGGCGCTGCTCGGCGTCGAGCCGCTGCTCCTTCGACAGGCTGCCGTGGTGGGCCGCCACGTGCTCTTCGCCGACGCGCTCGGACAGGCGCGCGGTGACGCGCTCGACCATGCGGCGCGTGTTGACGAAGATCAGCGTGGTGCGGTGCTCGGCGATCAGCGCCGCCATGCGGTCGTAGACCTCGTCCCACACTTCCTTCGACATCACCGCTTCGAGCGGCGACTCCGTGACCTCGATCGTCAAATTGCGGGCGCGCTTGTGGCCGGTGTCGACGATGGCGCAGTCCGGCGCCGGGCCGTTCTCGGGGCCGCGCCCGACGAGCAGATGGGCGACGTCCTCGATGGGCTTCTGGGTCGCCGACAGGCCGACGCGCTGCAGCTGCCCGCCGCACAGGGCCTCCAGCCGCTCCAGCGAGACGGCGAGATGCGCGCCGCGCTTGTCCGAGGCGACGGCGTGGATTTCGTCGATGATGACGGTGCGCGTGGTGCCGAGCATGCGGCGGCCCGATTCGGAGCCGAGCAGGATGTAGAGCGATTCCGGCGTGGTGACGAGGATATGCGGCGGCCGCTTGCCCATGCGCGCGCGTTCCGCCGACGGCGTGTCGCCGGTGCGCACCCAGGTCTGGATGTCGACGTCGGGCAGGCCCGCCGCGCCGAGGGCGTCGCGGATGCCGGCCAGCGGAATCTGCAGGTTCTTCTGGATGTCGTTCGACAGGGCCTTGAGCGGCGAGACGTAGACGACCTGCGTCTCGTTGCGCAGCTCGCCCGCCAGGCCCTGGCGCACCAGCTTGTCGATGGAGGCGAGGAAGGCCGCCAGCGTCTTGCCCGAGCCGGTGGGCGCCGCGATCAGCACATGGCGGCCGGCGGCGATCGCCGGCCAGGCTTGCGCCTGGGCGTCGGTCGGCGCGGGGAACGCGCCCGCGAACCAGTTCGCGACGATGGGATGGAAGACGGATGTCGGCATAGGTCCAGATAAGGGAACTGCGGGCCCGACAATCAAGCCCGGCACTCCAGCCTGCGCGAAATCCTAGCGGATTTGCGGGGCGAATCCCGCGCCTTTTCTCCGTGGCGGAACCGGCGGAACAGCCCACAGGCCAGCGCGTTGAATTACAAGCCCGAACCGGAACCCATGGAGGACGGCATGGCCCAGGCGCAGCGAAAATGGTCGGCGGCGGTGACGGAGAAGAGCGACGCGCTCGACCTCAAGGAACATCTCTTCAAGTCGAACAGCGCGGCCGAGATCGCCAAGTCGCTGAAGCGCTCCGCCGAGCGCAGCCATCGGCGCAAGGGCACGTCCTACCAGTCCGCCATGTCGATGCTCAACTTCTACATCAACCGCGGCGGCAAGAACCTGAGCGCCGCGCGCCGCAAGACGCTGGAAGCGGCGAAAGGCGAGCTGCGCAAGGCGTTCCACAGGGACGACGAATGACCATGCGGCAGGCCTGAAAGCATGAACGCCGGCCCATCGGTGGATGGGCCGGCGTTCAGCTAGGTGGCGTCCGGCATTGCTGCCGCCCGAAGCGCTAGATGCTCGGGATGTATTCCTTCAGGACCGGGAACAGGTCGCCGACGATGGTCGGCGGCCATGGAATGGCCAGAAGCTGGTCGAACAGGATGTAGATGAAGACCGTCATGAACAGGACGTAGCAGATGACGATCTTCCATGGCTCGCGCGCTTCCAGGCGCATGAAGGCGATGATGAAGAGCGGCACCGTCGGGATAAGGCCGATCGTCGCCATCGACAGCAGGAACAGGATCATCCAGCCGAAGAACATCCCGCCTCGCATCAGGATGTAGGATTTCGGCAGGTCGGTGATGTTGCTGCTGATGTCCATGTGGATCTTGTGCCCGACCTCGCCCTTCGCCTCGCCTTCGAGGCTGACGGGCTTGACCGCCTGGCTCTTGAAGACGTCGTTCAGCAGCGACAGGCCGCAGAAGAGCAGCGCGCCGATGCTGACGATCATCGGGATGATCTTCGCGTCGAAGTTCCACCCGATCGCCTGGGACAGCATGACCGTGACGAGCCCGATCATGAAGATCGGGAATATCTGCATGCCCGTGATGTGCGGCTTGTGCATGTCGGACAGCATGCCCTTGATGCCGCCATGCGCCTTGACGTCCTTGAAGAACGGACTGAGCAGGCTGAGCATGGCCATGGCGAACAGGCCGATGACCACGGGACGCTTCATCCATTCGACGCCGTAGCGCTCGATGGAGATGAACATGTAGCGCTCGAAGATGCCGCCCAGGATGAAGCCCAGCACCAGCGGCGGACGCGGCCATTTGAAGTGCTTCATCGCCCAGCCCAGCACCCCGAAGAACAGGAGCGAATAGAGGTCGCCCCACTGGCGCGTGCCTTCGAAGGCGCCGATGTAGACCATGCACAGCACCACCGGCAGGATCAGCGAGTAGCGGAGCGTCGCGATCTTGGCGAACTGGGAGCTGAACAGGAAGCAGAGGCCGGAGCCCAGGATGTTGGCGATCGCGATCGACCACACCATCGAATAGGTGATGGACAGGTTCTTGGTCAGCATGTCCGGCCCGGGGACCAGGCCCTGGATGAGGAACGCGCCGAGCAGGATCGCCATGCCGGCGGAGCCCGGCACGCCGAACACGATGGTCGGGATGAGAGCGCCGCCTTCGCGGGAGCAAGTCGCGCTCTCGGCGGCGATGACGCCGCGGATGTCGCCCTTGCCGAAGGTCAGCGCCGCGCCTTTCTCGGTCTTCAGCGCGTGGCCGTAGGAGATCCAGTCGATCACCGACGAGCTGATGCCGGGAATGGCGCCGACCACCGAGCCGATCCAGGCGCAGCGGAGGTTGAGCCACCAATGGTGGAAGCAGTCCTTGCTGCCCTGCCACAGGCCGCGCCAGTTGTTCGCGTCGACCTTCTCCTTCTGGACGACGGCCGTGCGGGCCACCAGCAGGTCGCACAGCTCGGGCAGCGCGAAGATGCCGAGCGTGATCGGCACCAGGGGCAGGCCGTCCCACAGGTAGAGGCTGTCCAGCGTCCAGCGCAGCGTGCCGCTCTGGGGGTCGGAGCCGATCATCGCGAGCATCACGCCGAAGCAGGCCATCGTCAGGCCGCGCAGCGGCGCGCTGCCCGAGAGCACCGCCACCATCGAGAGGCCGAACACGGCGAGAGCCAGCAGTTCCGGCGAGCCGATGAAGAGGATCGCGGGCCGCACGATGGGCAGCACGACCGCCATCAGGACGGCGCCGAACAGGCCGCCGATGAGCGCCGACATGTAGGCGGCGCCGAGCGCGCGCGCCCCCTCGCCGCGTTTCGTCAGCGGATATCCGTCCAGCGCGGTCGCCGCCGACGCCGCGTGTCCCGGCGCCCCCAGCACGATCGCCGAAATCGGGTCGCCGTGGGTGGTCGTCGCCGCCAAGCCGAGCAGCAGGGCGATCGCGGACGCCGGGTCCAGGTTGTAGGTGAAGGGCAGAAGCAGGGCCGTGCCGGCGACGCCGCCGATGCCCGGCAGAATTCCAAGCCCCAGGCCGCAGAGGACGCCGGTCCACAGCAGCAGCAGTCGGTGGGGGTCGAGGATGATGAATAAGCCCTCGTTAAGGGCGTGCAGCCATTCGCTGTTCATAGAAAAACATTCCCTGTGTGCAGACCGACATCCGGCGAGTCATGCCGAATCGGATGTCGCTCGACGTAAGCCGCTTCGACGTCTGCGAGGGGGTCTGCCCGTTCGCGCGCCGAAGCGATGCGTCAATTGCCCTGATCCCGCGGCTCAAGAGCCGCGCGAATCACGCAACAGGGAGGAGAGGGGGGCCGGTGGGATGTATGGCACGTTTTATCGTGCCGCTTCGCATGCCGAAGGCCACTTGGCCTTCCGCAGCAATCGGTTGGACCTGCGGTCGCGCCCCGGCGACGGACAGGCCGTGAACCGGCAGGCTGCCGCCTTGGTCGTCGCCGCCGAGAGGAGTCGCGGCCGAGAGGGCTTCGCCGAAGCCCTCGTCATCCGTGACCATCACGAGATCGCCGAATGCGGATTCCGCCTTCCACACGCCGGCTTCTGGATTCTGCGCGGCAGAAGCCAGACGCACGAATCCCATGCCGCAAACCAGCAGCACGACCAAGAGCCATGCGGTGGAGCCCCAGAAGAGGCGGCCTCGCGACGAGGCCCGGCTTAACGGATGTATGATGGAATTCCTTCCCTACCGAGGGAACATCGTGCGTAATTTTATTACTCGGATTTTATTATATCAGAAGTCTTGTTGGATTCTTTTTTTAGGCAATTCGCAAAAATTTATCTGATGGCCACGATTCATTGAGGAATTCGGCACTTTGCGAACCTAGTTCCGTCAGCCGACACTCGAATATTTTCGACGTCTGTCGGCTGAAGGCTCTCTCGTTCGTTCTTGAAACGAGGCCAGCCATTCGTAGCCCAACAATTCGTGGCCCAACAATTCGTGGCCCCAACAATTCGTGGCCCCAACAATTCGCGAAGGAGAGCTCCATGCTGTCGAACACGCACGCCATCGCCACCGTCGCGGTCAAGAGCCTGAAAACCGCCCGCCCCTTCTACGAAAACGTGCTCGGCCTGACGCCGGAACCCGACAACCAGCCAAGCACCGTGACCTACAAGGCCGGCGGCGCCCCGCTCCTCGTCTATGAATCGCAATATGCCGGGAGCAACGAGGCGACCGCCGTGACCTGGGACTTGGGAGACCGCCTCGAATCGGAGGTCAAGGCGCTGAAGGCCAAGGGCGCCGCCTTCGAGCATTACGACATGCCGGACCTGACGCTGAAGGGCGACGTCCACGTCGCCAAGGACATGAAGGTCGCCTGGCTCAAGGACCCGGACGGCAACATCCATTCCCTGTTCGGGAAATGACGCCGCAAAAAGGCCCGCTCCTTTCGGGAGCGGGCCTGAAGCTGCGGCGATCCGTTCCGGCCTATTCGTTCCAGTAGGTCGGCGCGTTGTAGTAGGTGTCGACGTTGCGGCCGTACTTCGGCGTCCATTCGACCTCGTCGTCGTAGCCCGGCGCGTTCTTGAGCAGCTCCTTGTCGATGTTCACGACATAGCCGCCCTTCTCCTTGCTGTAGTCCAGCACCGACCAGGGCAGCGGATAGTGCTTGTGCCCCATGCCGAGGAATCCGCCGAACGACATGATGGCGTATATGGAACGCCCGCTCACCTTGTCGATGATGATGTCCTCGATGCTGCCGAGCTTGTCGCCTTCCAGGTTGTACACCGAACTGTCGATGACCTTCTCGGCGGGAATGAGGGAACCGGTGGTGATCTCCGTGATGTCGGCCATATGTGCGCTCCTATGAGAGGGTTTTCTCCGGCGGGTGCGAGACGCGCAACCGAACGGTCAGGGTCTTTCCCTAACGCGAGCATGGAAGCGCTGTTCCCTCTCTCTCGAAATTGCCTCATTGAAACGGGTTCCTGCCGGCACGGCGAACGCAGAGAAGACGCTGCGCTATACGGCAGAAAAGGCCTGGGCCAAAGCCGCGAGGGCGAAGTAGCCGAGCATCTCGTCCCAGCGGTTGGGGGCCGGGCCGCGAAAGCGTTCGCCGCAGAGGGCCGCAAGGAACGCCGTCACCACCGCGGCGCCGGCCATGCCGCCGGCACAGGTGCCGTCGGTGAAATGCTCGGGCTGGCGCACCATCCAGAGAGTGAGGAAGGCCGTGGTGACGCAGAAACGGCCGATGACCATGCGCGAGATCGCCCTGGGGTCCGCCTGGCCCCGGGCCGGCGGCGCGCTCCGTTCCTGCTGGTTCGACATGGGCGCTGGATCACGTGGCCGGGCGGGAGCCCAGGCTGCAGAGCTCGCGCGCGATGCGGCCGTCCGGCAGCGCGATGAACAGGCTGTAGTATCCCCATGTCCGCGCCGTCTTGCGGGCAAAGCCTACGGCGTCCTTGCGGCTCGGGAAGGAGGCCTCGATCTCGCCGCCTTCCTTGCGGACGCACCATTGGTCGCGGGAGTTGCGGAACACCCACAGGACGACCGGATCGTCCTGCGATTCCCGCTCGGCGGAACAGGCCATGATGGCCTCGAACATCAACCGCCGATCCGCCGCCGTTGCCGGTTTCCCTGCCATCTCGCCGCCTGCTGACTGAATGGCGCATCAGTAGCGGCGAGTGGCGTAAAGAATCGAGAGGGCTTGCCTTCCGGGCGCGTAAAGATTCCATCTAGGCTTGCTGACCTAGATTCGCGACCTGGCCAAGCTTGAGGGGACAAAGATCTCCTCGACGGTCAGCCTGCGGTCGGCCAGGCCCTGGTCCTGGTGGTAGCGCATGAAGGTCTCGACCGTCTTGCGGTTCTTCTCCAGGCCATAGGGCCAGTAGTCCGTTCCCATGAATTCCTGCGCCTCGGCGACGACGCCGTCGATCCAGGGATAGGTGGCCATCGGCTCGTTCTCCTCGAGCAGGCGCTCGATCGCCATGTCCTTGGCCTGCTCGAAGGCCTTGAACAGGCTCGCCGGCAGCCAGGGCAGCGCCGCC
>DASYCO010000043.1:0-18453 GCA_036500145.1 Alphaproteobacteria bacterium
AACGAAGGATGGCACTCATGAACGGGGCGACTGTACGGAACCTGGGTTCGGCGCTGCGGCGCTTGGCGCGTGCGATGGGCTTTGGCGCGATCGCCCTCGCGGCGACAGCGAGCTTCGCGCAGGCGCAGGACTGGCCGGGCAAGGCCGATTGGGACAAGACCGTCGCTGCCGCCAAAAAGGAAGGCAAGGTCGTCGTCTCCGGCCCAGTGGGCAACACCTGGCGCGAAGCGCTGACCTCCTTCGAGAAGGATTACGGCATCAAGGTCGAGTTCACCTCCGCCAACGGCGCCGATTTCTGGCCGCGCTACATCCAGGAGCAGAAGCTCGGCAAGTCCCTGTGGGACCTGCGCATCAGCGCGCCCGACACCAACTCCTACGAACTGCTGGCGCAGGGCGACAAGATCGCGGACGTGCGCAGCATGCTGGTGTTGCCGGAAGTGACCGCCGACAAGAACTGGGTCGGCGGCTACGACTCGATCTATTCCGACAAGGCGAAGAAATACTTCGTCGGCTTCGGCCTGGTCGGCGGCCCGCTCGCTTGGGTCAATCGCGATTTCGTGTCCGAAGCCGAGCTGAGCAACATGTCTCAGCTCAACGAAGACCGCTTCAAGGGCAAGGTGACCACGCTCGACTGGCGCGGCGGTTCGGCCTCGAACAACTTCGCCCTGCTGTTGTCGGACAAGCGCTATGGCGCCAACTGGCTGCGCGACCTGATCGTGAAGAACGAGATCGTCGTCACCAACAACAACCGCCAGCAGATCGACTGGCTGATCCGCGGCAACTACCCGATCGCCATCGGCGTCACCTCGAACATCCTGTTCAACATGAAGGAGACGGGCCTGGCGCAGAACGTCGTGCCGCTCGACGGCCCGCGCAAGTACTCGAGCAGTTTCGGCGGCCTGATCGCCTTCCAGAAGCCGCCGAATCCCAATGCGGCCAAGGTCTACGCCAACTGGATCATGAGCCAGAAGGGCCAGGCGACCATCGCGAAGCTCGCCAACTACAACAGCCGCCGCACGGACGTCGAGCCGGGCGAGGCGGCGACCGTCGTCGACCTGAGCAAGATCGATGACTACGTCAATACCCAGTCGGAAGAGATGCTGCCGGCTTACGACGCCTGGCGCGAGTTCGCGCGCACCCTGAAGCAGCCCTGAGGCAGAGAGAGCCGATGAGTCGAGACATGGCCCAAGAACCGTCGCCCGCCGTCGCCTTGCCGGCGGCATGGCGCCGTCCGAAGCTTTCGGGCGGAACGATCGCTTGCTGCGTTCTGCTCGGGCTTCTGGGCCTGTTCGTCATCTACCCGATCTACCTGCTGATCCATGATTCCTTCACTGTCACCCTCGCGGGTGGCAGTGAAGTGGTCACCACGGACAACTGGACGAAAGTCTGGTCGGAACCGGGGCTGGTCAAGGCGCTGCTCAACACCATCTACCGCGCCGTGGTGACGATCGGCATTTCGCTGCCCGTCTCCATCCTGCTCGCCTGGCTGGTGGCGCGCACCGACATTCCTGGCAAGGGCTTCATCATCGCCTGCGCCTGGGTCGCCTACTTCATGCCGACCCTGCCGGTGCTGCTCGGCTGGATCCTGCTGCTCGATCCGCAATACGGCCTGCTCAACAAGCTGCTGAAGGGCTGGTTCGGCCTCAAGACCTCGCCCTTCAACATCTATTCGTTCTGGGGCGTGATCTTCGCGCACCTGATGACGAAGGCCATCGCCATCAAGTTCATCTTCCTGGTGCCGTCGTTCCGCAACATTTCCTCCTCGCTGGAGGAGGCGTCGCGCATGGTCGGCGCGAGCACGCTCTACACGCTGCGCAAGATCGTCGTGCCCGTGCTGATGCCTGCGATCCTGATCACGCTGGTGATCTCGCTCATCAGCTCGCTGGAATCCTTCGAGATCGAGCTCATTCTCGGCCCGCCGTGGAACTTCTACGTCTTCAGCACGAAGATCTACCAGCTGATCCATGACGACCCGCCGGCCCTCGGCATGGCGACCGTGCTCGGCGTCACCATCCTCGCCGGGATGCTGCCGCTGATCATGCTGCAGCGCATGGTCAGCACGAAGCGCAACTACGTCACCTTCAACAGCTCGTTCAAGTCCGACCCGCTGCGCCTGCGCAAGTGGCGCTGGTGGATCTTCGCCGGCGTCGGGCTCTTCTCCCTGTGCCTGACGGTGGTGCCGCTGGTCTTCCTGGTGGTCGGCACCTTCATGAAGGCCTTCGGCTACTTCGAGCTGGCCGAGCCCTACACGACGAAGCATTGGGCGCAGGTGCTGCACGATTCGCAGTTCCTGAGCGCCGTCGGCAACACCTTCGAGCTCGGACTGTGGGCGGCGCTGGCCGGCACGATCCTGGCGGCGGTGATCGCCTACGTCTCGGTGCGCAGCAAGTTTCGCTTCCGCGGCACCATCGACACGCTGACCTGGCTGCCGGCGAGCATTCCCGGCGTCATCCTCGGCCTCGGCCTGCTGTCGATGTTCCTCCGCCTGCCGCTGTTCTCGCCGTTCTACGGCACCGTCGGCGTGCTGATCATCGCCGTGCTGTTCGCCAGCCTGACGACCGGCGTTCAGCTCATCAAGAGCAACCTCATCCAGCTCGGCGTCGACCTGGAAGAGGCCTCGACGCTGTCCGGCGCCTCGTGGCTCTACACCTTCCGGCGCATCGTGCTGCCGCTGGTCGGCGGCGCCCTGGTGTCGGTCGCGGTGCTGATCTTCGCCTCGGCGACGCGCAACGTGGCCAACATCGCCATGCTGGTCACCAACCAGAACAAGCCGCTCGCCATGCTGCAGATCGACTTCATGAGCGACGGCATCTTCGAATCGGCGGCCATCGTCGGCGTCATCACCGTGCTGATCACCTGCGGCGTCGCCGGCGCTGTCTTCTGGCTCGGCAAGCGCATCGGCTTGCGGGTCTGAGGCCCGCAAGCCCCAATTTCATTGGTTCACCACAGATAACTGAGGCTTTCCCATGTTGAACAAAGAGCAGAACGACCTTCTGACGCAGACGGGCCCCGGCACGCCGGGCGGCAAGTTGTTCCGCCAGTACTGGCTGCCCGTGGCGCTCGTCGAGCAGGTGCCGCAGGGCGGCGCGCCGGTCGAATTGCGCATCCTCAGCGAGGACCTCGTGCTGTTCCGCGGCGAGGACGGCCAGCTCGGCCTGATGGGCCGCTACTGCCCGCACCGCTGCACGGATCTGAGCTACGGGCGCATCGAGGACGGCGGCCTGCGCTGCCTCTACCACGGGTGGCTCTTCGACCGCACCGGCAAGTGCATCGACCAGCCGGCCGAGCCGGAGAACAGCAACTACAAGGACGAGGTCCGCAACACCGCCTATCCGGTGCGCGAGAAGGCCGGCGTCGTGTTCGCCTACATGGGCGCGGGCGAGCCGCCCGACTTCCCGGAATACGAGTTCCTCGAGATCGGCGACGACCACCGCTCGATCTACAAGGTGCATCTGGACTGCAACTGGCTGCAGGCGAGCGAAGGCGACTTCGACCCGTCGCACGTGTCCTACCTGCATCGCCGCCTGACCACCCAGGCCGTGACCAAGGGCATCCCCGGCGGCAAGACCGACATGGATTCGGGCTCCTACTTCGCAGCCAACACCCGCCCGAAGCTGAGCTACGAGAAGACCGACTACGGCGTGCGCATCTTCTCCGAGCGCGAGATGGGCGATGGCCAGAAGTACCTGCGCGTGACGAACTTCCTGCTGCCGTCGCTGGCCTGCATCGCCGGCCGCCAGGCGGGCGACGGCTACAGCGCCGTGTGGCGCGTGCCGATCGACGACACGACCCACTGGCGCTTCGGCTTCCAGTTCCAGCGCTCGGCGCCGGTCGACCGCAAGTTCTACGACGAGCAGAACTACACGGAGATCACGCCGGACTACATGCCGGTGCGCCACCAGGGCAACCGCTACCTGCAGGACCGCGAATCGATGAAGCAGGGCAACTTCACCGGCATGGGCAACATGTTCATGGTGCATGACGCCTTCGCCGCCGAAACGCAGGGCGTCATCCAGGACCGCAGCCGCGAGCATCTCGCCACCGGCGACATCGTCATCACCGGCGTGCGCCGCCTGCTGCGCCAGGCGATCGACGGCCTCGAGAAGGGCGAGCTGCCGCCCAACGTGACCCGCGGCGCCAAGGACAGGACCTACCCGAACCTGATCATCGTCAACGCGGTGGTCGACGGAAAGATCGAGAACAACGACTACGTGAAGCAGCTGTTCGGCAAGGACCGCTTCAATGCGCTGACGCCGGCGGAGTAAGCCTTCCCGGCGCAAGCCGGACACGTCAAGAAACCCGCGGCAGGCCTAGGCCCGCCGCGGGTTTTTTCATGGCCGCGGCACGGCTCCGCGCCCGGCCGCCGCGCCGTCCGCCCGAACTTCGTTCAATCAGGCCAGCCAATGCGCCGCTTTTTGGGCAGCCGCCTTTTCCTGTTGACTCGCGTCGGCGCGATAAGCCTAAATTAAATGGCATATAGATATATCTAGCAGCCTGGACGGACGTGCCCGGGACAGGGCGTCGGCGCGCCGGCGTTGACCTCGCCGGACATCGCATTTCGCGCTCGGGATCCATCGCTGTTTTTTGAAGGGGGAAGACAATGGCTCAGAAGGCAGTGGCTCATTCGACGCGTGGACTGATGTGTCTCATGGCCGGCGCCGCCGTCCTGCTCGCCGGCTTTGCCGCGTCGCAGGCGAAGGCCGATGCGGTCGATGACTTCTACAAGGGCAAGCAGACCATCATGGTCGTCTCCGCCGCCGCCGGCGCCGGCTACGACGCCCTGGGCCGCGTCGTCGCGCGCCACATGCCGCGCTTCATGCCGACGAATCCGACGATGATCGTGCAGAACATGCCCGGCGCGGCCGGCCTGACGGCGGCGAGCTGGCTCTACAACGCCGCGCCGAAGGACGGCACGGTGGTCGCCCTTCTGCAGCGCAACGCCTTGACCGCGAAGCTGATCGGCCGCGAGGGCGCGCGCTTCGACCCGGCGCAGTTCAACTGGGTCGGCAACATCTCCCGGGAAACCTCGGTCGTCGTGGCCTGGAAGGATTCGCCGATCCAGACGACCGACGGCCTGTTCAAGAGCGAGATGGTCATCGGCGGCACCAGCCCGGCGAACGACACCGTGTCGGTGCCGCGCCTGCTCAACGCGATGATCGGCACCAAGTTCAAGATCATCTCCGGCTACAAGTCGACCGAGGACATCGTCCTCGCCATGCAGCGCGGCGAAGTGCAGGGCATGGGCAACTGGGGCCTCAGCAACGTGCTGAGCCGCCATGCGGAAGAGCTGAACGACAAGCAGCTCGCCATCCTGCTCCAGGTCGCCGAAACCCGCGTGCCGGCATTGCCGAACGTGCCGTCGGCCCTCGAGTTCGTGAAGAACGATCAGGACCGCGAAGTGCTGCAGCTGTTCCTGGCGCAGAAGTCGATCGCGCGCCCCGTCGCTGCGCCGCCCGGCGTGCCGGCCGAGCGCATTGCCGCCTTGCGCAAGGCCTTCATGGCGATCTTCGACGACGCCCAGTTCAAGGCGGACGCGGAGAAGGCGGGCCTCGAGATCGAGCCATCCTCCGCCGACGAGATCAACCGCATCATGGGGCTGATCAACGCGACGCCGCCGGACGTCGCCAAGCGCTTCGGCGACATCATCGACCCGAAGGGCTGATATCCGCCGCAATTCGCGGTGAAAGACATCTAGGAAAGGCCGGCTTGGTTTGAAGCCGGCCTTTCCCCATATGACCCTGCGTAAGGCATTTCATGCGGAATGCCGCAGTTTTTATGAATGGACGGCACCATGCTTTATGAGCCGAAGGGCTACTTCATCCACGGCCGCAAGGTCGATCCCTCGAAGGGCGAGCGCTTTGAATCCTTCAATCCGGCGACCGGCGCGCCGCTCGTCCTCCTCGGGCGCGGCCGCGCGGCCGACGTCGACGCGGCTGTGGAATCGGCGGCCGCCTGCTTCGCGACGAAGGAATGGCGCCGCATGGCCCCCGCCGACCGTGGCCGGCTCCTGCTGAAGGTCTCGGCGGCGATCCGCCAGCATGAGGACGAGCTAGCGCGCCTGGAATCCTCCGACGTCGGCAAGCCGGTGTCGCAGGCCCTCAATGACGTGCGCACGGCGGCGCGCTACTTCGAATATTACGGCGGCATGGCCGACAAGGTGCTGGGCAGCGTGATCCCGGTGCGCTGGGGCGTGCTCGACCTGACGATGCACGAGCCCTACGGCGTTTCGGCCCAGATCATCCCGTGGAATTTCCCGATCTCGATGGGCGCGCGCGGCATCGCGCCGTCCCTGGCGGCGGGCAACTGCGTCGTCGCCAAGCCGGCGGAGCAGGCGTCCCTCACCATCCTGCGCCTGGCGGAGCTGGCGTTCGAGGCGGGCCTGCCGGCCGGCGCCTTCAACGTCGTGACGGGCCTGGGCGCGGAAGCGGGCGCGGCCCTGACGGAGAACCAGGTTGTTCGCCACATCACCTTCACGGGCTCCGTGGCGACGGGCACGGCGGTCATGAAATCGGCGGCGAACGGCGTTCGCCCGGTCGCGCTGGAGCTTGGCGGCAAGTCGCCGAACATCGTCTTCGCCGACGTGGACCTGGCCAAGGCGTCCGAGTTCGTCGCGCGCTCGATCGTCGTCAACGCGGGCCAGACCTGCAACGCCTGCACGCGCCTGATCGTCCACGAATCGGCGCATGACGGCCTGCTTGACCTGGTGCGGGGGCGCTTCGACAAGATCCGCATGGGCAACCCGACCGACAATCCCGACCTAGGCCCGGTCATCACGGCCGACCAGCGCAAGCGCATCCGCAGCTACCTCGAGCTTGCCCGCAACGACGGCGCGGACATGTCGCTGCACGGCGCCGAGCCGACGGATGAAGCGCTGTCGGGCGGCTATTTCCAGCAGATCGCCGTCATCGACGGCCTGAACCCGCAGCACAAGGTCTACCAGGAAGAGATCTTCGGCCCGGTGCTGGCCGTGACCAGCTTCAGCAACGTGGAAGAGGCGCTCGCCCTGGCCAATGGCAGCGAGTACGGCCTCGTCGCCGGCGTCTGGACGAAGGACGTCTCGCTCGCCATGCAGGCGAGCCAGCGGATCGAGAGCGGCCAAGTCTACATCAACGGCTGGGGTACCGGCGGCAGCGTCGAGGTGCCTTTCGGCGGCTACAAGAAGAGCGGCATCGGCCGAGAGAAGGGCGAGGAAGGCCTGCTGCACTACATGCAGACCAAGAGCATCTCTACGCACTTCTGAGCGATATCCGTCCCGCGGGAGAGGAGCCGGCGGCTACTTCTTCGCCGGTTCCTTCTTCGCCGCGGCCTTGCGCGCCGGTTCTTTCTGAGCCGGGCCGGGCGTGTCGAGGATCTGGTCGCTGTCGTCCTGCGTCAGGCTGATGTGGAAGTGGTAGCGCTCGGGCGGATGCAGCGAGACCATGTATTCCGTCGGCAGGTTCTTGTCGCTGTAGGCGATCTTGATCATTTTGATCAAGGCTGCGCCGATCGGAACGTCCAGCGCCACAGCTGTCTGGCTGTCGGCCAGGGTGGCTGAGATCATCTGGTCGGCGCGCTCGATCACCACCCCGGCCTCGTCGAAGAGGCGGGCGAGGGGCTTGCGCGTCATGTCCTTGATCGACCAGATGCGGCCGATCTCTTCCGGGATGTAGGTGCTGATCTGCGAATGGGGCGTGCCTTTGAAGAGGCAGACCCGCACGGTGTGCTGGACCAGGGCGCCCGGCTCGATGCCGAGGTGCTGGGCGACTTCCATGGTCGCCGGGACGTAGTTGAGCGAGATCACCTTCACGGTGTTGTCGCGCCCGCGCTGGCGCAGGCTGTCGGTGAGGCTCTGGACGGAGGCATGGATGGTGCGCTTGCGGCCGGCGGTATGGGAGACGCGCGTGCCGCGCCCGCGTTCCCGGATGGCCAGGCCCGAGCGCGCGATCTCGTTCAGCGCGCGCTTGGCCGTGATCCGCGACACCTTGAAGAGGGTGGAAATCTCCTGCTCGCTCGGCAGCAGGGCGCCGTCCGCATATTCCCCTTCGGCGATCTTGTTCTTCAGGATCAGGAATATCTGGTGATAGAGCGGCGAACGCATGTCGTGCTGCAGCACTTGCGCGGTTCCCAGAAGCTGAAGGTCGGACGTGTTGCGGGCCATGTGCCGGATGTGACTCGTTGCTGAAGAGATGCGGTCGTCGTCGTGTCGCTTGGGGCCGTGTCGCGGGTATGGTTGAAAGCCCGGTATGGTTTAAAGCAGTGCACGCGCGCAAGCCAAGCAATTGATACTCAGGCGCGCCAGGGCGTGCAAGGCCCCCAGGCGGCCCGTCGGGCGCACGCGTCCTGTCACGTTTCCGGGGCAATCGCGCGGCGGCAAGCGGCGCCGGCAAGATGACCGTTTCGTCACCGTCGTTGGTCACGGACGAGGCAGTTTTCCAGCGTGGGCTGCGGCGAAATTAAATGGCATATAAATATATCATAGAGGAGCCATTTCGGTTTAAATCCGCTTGACTCTCCCTGGGGGGTCCAGCATTAAATAAATGGTATATAGATATACCAAAGAGGGTCTGCTCCATGAGGTACGAATACATCTCCGCCGACAATCATCTCGATACGCGTTGGCTGCCGGCCGATCTTTGGCAAGCGCGCCTGCCGAGCAAGATGAAGGCCCAGGGGCCGCGCGTGGTGGAAACGCCCGAAGGCAGCCAGTGGGAATGGGAAGGCAAAGTGCGCGGCCCCGCCGCCGCCGGCTCTTCCAACGAGAAGATGCAGAAGCAGTACTTCCCGAACATCGACCTGAAGCCGGGCGACCTGCCGTCGTCCACGCCGTCCATCGTCCTGCATCACATGGACATGGCGAGCATCTATGCCGGCGTGTTCTACGGCGACACCCGCAAGTGGGCCATCCAGGACGCCGAGCTGAAGCTTGAGGTCTACCGCGCCTACAACGACCATGCGATGGAGATGAACGCGGTCAATCCCGACCGCATCGTCGTCCTGCCGAACCTGCCGACCGCCTTCCCCGACAAGTGCGAAGCCGAGCTTGACCGCCTGATCAAGAAGGGCGCCAAGGCCGTCGAATTCGGCGTCTTCGACGTCGGCGCGCCGATCTATGACACGGTCTGGGAACCGATCTGGACGAAGGCCGAAGAAGCCGGCGTCGCCATCTGCTGCCACATCGGCGACAAGGCGGGCACGCCCTATCCGGAAAACCGCCGCGGCTCGCTGCTGGCGCACTTCTCCATCGTCCCGATGGTGCTGGCGCCTCACATCGCCCAGTTCATCTTCGGCGGCATCGTCGAGCGCCACCCGAAGCTGAACGTCTCCTTCGCGGAATGCCGCGTGGGCTGGGTGCCGTTCCTGATCAGCTGGATGGACCGCCAGGTGCACGAGCGCAAGCCCGATCCGGACGTGAAGCTCACCATGCTGCCGAGCGAGTACATCAAGCGCAACGTCACCTTCACCTTCGAAGAGGACGCCGTCGGCGTCGAGCTGGTAAAGACCGACTGGGGCTACATCAAGGACAGCGCCATCTGGGGCGCGGACTATCCACACGAGCAGGGCACCTGGCCGAACCCGAAGCCGGTCATCGACAAGATGTTCGCCGGCGCCGACGAGAAGCTGAAGCGCGCCGTGCTGTTCGACCGCGCCGCCCGCATCTTCTCTATCGAAGGCGGCCGCTCGTAAGGCTATCCTCGGGCACCATCGCCAAGCGCGCGACCGATCCGTACAGGGAGACCACCACATGTTCATCGTGTTCGTTCACCACATCTGCAAGCCCGACATGGTCGACCAGGCGGTCGCGCGCATCGACGAGAACGGCGACCGGATGATGAAGATTCCCGGCTTCATCTTCCGTCACCGCACCGAAAACAAGGAAAACAAGTACCAGATCTCGACCGTCACGGGCTGGGCCGACGAGGCCGCCTATGACGCCTGGATCGCGGTGAAGGGCCCGGCCGATCCGGGCGCTTCGCCCTACGAGAAGGTCGTGAACGAGCGCCACCTGGTCCGCAGCTCGCACCCGTAAGCGCCGGCGCCCGGCAAGAGAGACCGCCATGTCGACGAAGACCGTGCAGAAGGACATCCTGCTGGAGGACGAGCGGGGGCGGGGTTTCCCCGCCGTCCTGCGCTACGGCAGCTACCTGTTCATGTCCGGCTCGGACGGCTACCGCGACCTCGTCACCGAGAAGATCGTGCCGGAACTGGCGGACAAGGCCATCGAGCAGTGCCGCAACGCCTATGGCCGCGTCCAGAAGCGCCTGGAGCGGGCGGGCTACAGCGGCGACTGCGCGCTCTGGATCGAGAACTTCACCAGCGGCCAGTACTGGCGGCTGGAGCGCATGGCGCTCTGGCCGGAATATTTCGGCGAAGAGGGCCATACGCGCGCCGTGAGCTTCGGCGCCCAGACCCGCATGAACGGCATCAACATGCTGACGGCCTGCGTGCTGGCCGTGACGCCGGACGTGCCGCGCGTGATCGGCGTGGCGCAGCCCGGCCGCGGCCGGGCGTCGCGCGCCACCCGCGTCGGCGACCTCGCCTTCATCATCGGCGTGCGCGGGCATGAAAACCCCCGCACGAAGGTCAAGGTCATCCAGGAAGTGCCGGAAGCCTTCGACGCCCAGCTCATCAACTGCTTCGACACGCTGGAAGACCACATGTCGAAGTTCGGCATGCCGCTCGACAGCATCATCCGCGCCGACACGGCCCTGCGCGACGTCAGCCAGGCCGGGCGCTACCGCGACTACGTGCGCGGCCGCTTCGGCGGCAAGGTGCCCTTCGTCGGCTTCTCGGTCGGCACAATCCTGGGCGGCCGCTGCGAGCAGGAGATCGGCGTCATCGCCGCCGCGCCCGGCGTCGCGCGCGACACGCTCTGGCTCGCCAGCGAGCCGACGCGCGCCGAATCGATCAAGGTCGGCGACCTCGTCTTCGTCGCCAACAGCTCGGGCCTGACCGACGGCATCTGCGGGCCTAAGCTCCGCGACCTCTACGGCGACCTCGCCGGCCAGGTCCGCCAGTCCCTCGACAACATCGACGCAGCCCTGACGCGCCGCAACAGCGGCCTCGACCGGCTGCTGCGCCTGGACCTGTTCCTGCGCGACATCTACGCCGAACAGGCCGTCATCGACGTGCTGAAGGACGTGCTCGGCAAGGACATGCCGGTGCTCAACGTCCTCGGCACCGACCCCGAGGGCGGCGCCGACATCGAGATCGCCGCCATCGCCGGCAACTAGCGGCACGCCCACAGACGCGCTTAGAAGCGATTGAAAGAGGACCCATGACGACGCCCCAGACCCCCGCAGCCGCTTCGACGGCCGCTCCCGTGGCCCTTTCCATCTCCGGCGAGGCGCTCGCCAACGCCATCAAGGCGCTGGGCGTCACCCACGTCATCACGGTGCCGGACACCTACATCAAGTCGACCATCGCGGCCCTCGAGACGCCGGGCATGCCGAAGATGGTCTACGCCTGCACGGAGGACGAGGCGATGGGCATCAACGCCGGCCTCTACATCGCGGGCGCCAAGCCGATGATGCTGGTGCAGAACAACGGTCTCTACGCCTGCCTGAACACGCTCAAGACCATCGCGCTCGACGCGACGGTGCCGACCTTCATCCTCATCGGGCAGTACCTGCGCGACGTGACGAAGACCGTCGAGGACAACAAGCCGCGCGCCGTCCGCTTGCTGGAGCCGACCCTGCAGGTGTGGGACGTGCCGGTGTTCCGCCTGGAAGGGCCGGCCGACCTCGGCAACGTCCGCCTCGCCTGGGAGCTGGCGCAGAAGAACAACGGCCCGACGGCCGCCATCGTCGGCGCGCCGACCAACTGAGGACAGAGTGATGCTCAAGGAAGAAGCCATCGAGATTCTGGCCCAGGGCCGCAGCGGCGCGCTCAGCGTCGCCACCATGCAGGGCGCTGCGCCCTGGCACGAGGCGGGGCAGGGCAAGTCCATGCACATCGACGCTTCGGGCTGCATGGGCAGCGCGGCTTCGCTGGCGCTCGGCCTGGCGCTCGGCCGGCCGCAGGACAAGGTGATCGTGATCGACGGCGACGGCAGCCTGCTGATGCAGCTCGGCTCGCTGGTCACCGTCGCCAGCACGCAGGCGGAGAACTACTACCATTTCGTCTTCGCCAACGGCCTCTACGAGAGCTCGGGCAACCAGCCGATCCCCGGCCAGGGGATTTTCGACTTCTGCGCGCTGGCGAAGGGCGCCGGCTATCGCTGCACCTTCAATTTCGAGACTGCCGCCGAGTTCAAGGCTGGCCTGCCCGAAGTGCTGGCTTCGAAAGGCCCGGTCTTCATCAACCTGAAGATCGCGCGCGACGACCGCAAGCCGCGCTGGGCCGGCATCTCCATGAGCAGCCAGGTCAAGGCGCTGCGCGCCGAGCTCGAGACCCGCTAACCGCGTTCCACCGTCCCTCCCATAGCGCGAAGACGTCAGCCATGGACCTCTGCAAACTCTCGGCGTCGCAACTGTTGGCAGGCTACGAGCGGCGGGAGTTCTCGCCGGTCGACGTCGCCAAGGCCGTGTTCGCGCGCATCGAGAAGATCGACGGCTACCTGCACGCCTACCTGGCGCTGAACCAGGCCGACGCCATGGCGGCGGCCAGGCAGGCGGAGAAGGCCTGGCTGGCGCCCGGCGAAAAGCCGCTGCTCTGCGGCGTGCCGGTCTCGGTGAAGGACACCATCGAGATGGCTGGCATGCCGACGACCTACGGCTCGCTCGCCTTCAAGGACAACATGCGCGGCGACGCCGAGCTGGTGCGCCGCCTGCGTCAGGCCGGCGCGGTCATCCTCGGCAAGACCAACACGCCGGAGTTCGCGCTCGCGGCCCATGTCACCAATCGCCTCGGCCCTTCCGGCGCCAACCCCTGGAACCTGCAGCATACCTGCGGCGGCTCGTCGGGCGGCGCGGCGGCGGCCGTGGCCGCAGGGCTCGGCCCCATCGGCATCGGCACGGATTCGGCGGGCTCGGTGCGCGGGCCTGCCGCCTACAACGGCATCTTCGGCCTGAAGCCGACGATGCAGCGCATTCCCTCGGTGCAGGCCTGGCGCGCGGCGCCCGGGCGCAGCCACAACGGCCCGCTGACGCGCACCGTGCGCGACGCGGTGCTGACGATGCAGGCCCTGGCCGGCCCCGATCCACGCGACCCCGATTCGCAGCTCGCGCCGGAAAACTATCTCCGCTTCCGCGAAAAGGACGTGCGCGGCGCGCGCATCGCCGTCAGCTACACGCTCGCCCGTTCCGACCTGGTTGCGAACGAGGAGATGAAGCAGGCTGTCGACGGCCTGGCGCACCTGTTGAAAGACCTCGGCTGCAAGGTCGAGCTGGCCGATCCGCCGCAGTTCGAGGGCAACGAATTGCTGGAGCCCGGCGTCTGGGCCTATTCCGGCGACCATTACAGTGCCGGCGAAGGCATGATCCCGGGCTTCTGGGAAAAGCATCAGGACGACCTGACGGACTATGCCCGCGTCGTCTACGACGCGGGCCGGCGCGCGCTTGCCTGGAAGTATCGCGGCGCCTTGCGGCGCAACCGCAGCTTCCAGGAACGCATGAAGGCCTGGTTCGCGTCCTACGACTTCATGATCTGCCCGGGCCTCGGCACGGCGCCGCGCCTGGATGCGCCGAAGCCGACGGCGGAGCGGGGCGCGGTGCTGGGCTTCCTCGGGCCCTTCAACCATTCGCACAATCCGGTGGCCTCGATCCCCTGCGGCTTCGCCGCCAACGGCCTGCCCATCGCCGCGCAGCTGGTCGGGCCTTACGGCAACGACCTCGACGTGCTGCGCATGTCGGCGGTCATCGAAGGGGCGCGCCCGTGGGGCGATCGCTGGCCCGACGACGCGGCCTTCGCCTGAGATTCGCAGTCGCGTTTCATTCGCATCGAATCGGATCTTCGGTGTGCGCTGCAGCGCATGCCGAAGCTTTCGCCCACGGCGGCGTGACTGTCGCGGCGCGCGAGCGGCGCGCTCTACGCAAGCGTGATTTCGCCCTGAAACGACTGGCGATTCGGAAGCATGCGCCGGCTCGCATATGCAGCTGCATCGCAGCGTCGCGTGGGCATCCGTTGTGCACGACAGATTGATATATAGGCATAACATTTTCAGCTTCGTGACCGTTTTTGTATTGACTCAGCGTCAGGCCTATAATGGTATATAGTTATATTAACTAGCGCCGGCGGAGGTCTCACGATCTCGTCTTCCAGGTTCGCTCCGACGACCATGTGAATGCCGCGACGCCTGGACAATCGAGGGGAAGCAATGGAGCGTCCGACGCAGATCACCAAGGTCGACCTGATCTTCAGCAGCATGCCGAAGGAAGATCCGACCTGGCGGTTCGCCCTCGGCGCCAACCCGCTCACCGAAGGCTGGATCGTCTGCCTCTCCACCGCCGACGGCACCACCGGATACGGCTACGCCAACGCCAGCGCGCATCTCGGCTCCACGGTCGGCAGCCTCAAGGCCGTCATCGACCGCTTCGCGCCGCTGCTGGTCGGCCAGGACGCCTTCGACGTCGAACTGGTCCTGCAGACGCTCAACCAGAACCTCACGCTGCACAACCAGGCCAAGGGCGCCATCGATTCGGCCATGTACGACCTGCAGGCCAAGCTGCTCGGCCTGCCGCTCTACAAGATGTTCGGCGGCAAGCTGCGCACGAAGGTGCCGGTGCTGCGCATCCTCGCGATCAAGAAGCCGCATGAGATGGCGGCGGCCGCGCAGGCGCTGGTCGACAAGGGCTACAGCTACTTCAAGATCAAGGTGCACGGCGACGTGCCTGAAGACGTCGCCTGCGTGAAGGCGATCCGCAAGCAAGTCGGCGACGACATGCATCTCACCATCGACGCCAACCAGTCCTACAACGCCAAGGCCGCGATCACGGCGATCAACCGCATGGCCGAGTTCAACATCGACCTAGTCGAGCAGCCTGTGAAGATCGACGACCTCGGCGGGCTGAAGCTGGTGACGGAATCCGTGCCGGTGACCATCGAGGCCGACGAAAGCGCCGGTTCGCTGCAGGAGGTGATGAACCTCGTCTCCAACCGTATGATCGACGCCGTCAGCCTCAAGATCCCCAATCTCGGCGGCATCCGCCAGACCATCGCCGCCGCGCGCATCTGCGAGGCGGGCGGGGTGCAGTACCGCTTCGGCGCCACCGTGGGCTCGCGCCTGCTGGCGGCGACGGCCATGCATCTGGCCTGCGCCCTGCCTGGCGTCAATTATGCATGTGAGTTCGGCGAGTTCGACCGCCTGCTGAACGACCCGTTCGAGGGCATCGAGATCGAAGACGGTCATCTCACCCTGCCGGAAGGCGTGGGCTGCGGCGTGACACCCGTTCCCGCTTCCAAGCAGAAGGCGACGACGAGCGGCGGCCCGCGCTGAACCGAGACTGAACCGACCCCTGATGCATCTGTCCTGACGAGGAGACGCGATCCATGCAGCCCACCCAGCGTACCAAGACTTTGCTGTCCAGCGCGTTCGTCTGCGGCGTCCTGCTGACGGCGGCTTCGGCGGCCCAGGCGCTGACCCAGGACGAGATCGCGAACCTCAAGGGGCCCGACCGCCAGAAGATCCTGGAGGAGGGTGCCAAAAAAGAAGGCAAGGTGACTTTCTATTCCGCGATGGTCGCCGACCAGCTGCTGCGGCCGCTGTCGATCGCCTTCATGAAGAAGTATCCCTACATCAAGGCCGAATACTGGCAGGCCAACGGCAGCGCCATCGTCCAGAAGGTGCTGGCCGAATCCAGCGCCAAGTCCATCGTCGGCGACGTCGTCGAGAGCACGGACCTGTCCGAGCCGCTGAAGAAGGCCGGCGTCGTCGTGCCCTTCGACTCGCCGGAGCTCGATTCCTATCCGGACGTCTACAAGAGCCCGGACCATTACTGGAGCGCGGCGCGCCTCAACTACTTCTCGTCGGCCTACAACACCAACCAGATCAAGGCCGCGGACGCGCCCAAGACCTACGAAGACCTGCTCGACCCGAAGTGGAAGGGCAAGCTGTCCTGGCGCGAGGGCTCCGGCTCCGGCAACCAGCTCTTCGTCACCAACATCCTCATCCTGATGGGCGACGAGAAGGCCGACGCGTACTTCAAGAAGCTCGCGCAGCAGAACGTCGTGAACTTCACCGGCAGCGCCCGCGCGCTGGTCAACAGCGTGATGGCCGGCGAATATCCCATCGCCATGAACATTTTCGCGCACCATCCGATCATCAGCGCGCAGAAGGGCGCGCCGGTCGCCTCGATCCCGATGGAGCCCGTGCCGAGCATCACGGGCACCGCGATGTTCGTGAAGGGCGCGCCGAACCCCTACAGCGCCATGCTGTTCATCGACTACCTGCAGTCGAAGGAAGGCCAGTCGCAGCTCGAGAAGGCGGACTACTTCCCGGTGCATCCGGACGTCGAGATCAACAAGAAGCTCGACCCCATCGTCCCGCGCAAGGCCGGCCTGAAGGAGAACTTCATCACGCCGAAGGAGCTGGACGACTACAGCGCGAAGTCCGACGCGATCTTGAAGAAATACTTCAAGAACTAGGCGGGCTGGGCGTTTAGGGGCAGCTGAAAGAGATGGCGACGGCACCGGAGGTTTGGGGCGGCACCGTCGCCATATCGCGTTCCGGCACATGGAGGCGCCTGCGTGGCGTCTTCGGCGTGTCGCCCGTCGTGGCGGTTCTGATCGCGCTGCTGCTCGTCTTCCTGGTGCCGCCGACCGTCTACCTGATCCAGGCGAGCGTCTACACCACGAAGCCGAACGGCGCCTTCGACCAGTTCACGCTGCGCTACTACGCCGACCTGTTCGGCAACCCGCGCTTCCTCCAGAACCTGATCAACAGCTGCGTCTACGCCGTGGGCTCCGCCGCCGTGGCGCTGACGCTCGGCACGCTGCAGGCCTGGATCGTCGAGCGCACCAACACGCCGCTGCGCCAGTACGTCTTCCTGATCTCGATCATCTCGCTCGGCATCCCGAGCGTGCTCTACACCGTCTCCTTCCTGCTGCTGCTCGGCAAGGCGGGGCCGGCCAACCAGATCCTGATGTCGCTGTTCGACAGCACGACGCCGGTGCTGAACGTCTACAGCATGTGGGGCATGGTGGTGATCGAGGGCATCGACTTCGTGCCCTTGACCTTCCTCATGCTGTCCGCCGTCTTCCATTCGAACGACGCCTCCTTCGAGGAGGCGTCGATGATGAGCGGCGCCGGCATCGCCACGACCTTCCGCCGGATCACGCTGCGGCTCGCGACCCCTGGCCTGATGGCGCTGGTGATCCTGATCTTCGTGCGCGCCTTCGAGAGCTTCGAGACGCCGGCGCTGGTCGGCCGCCCGGGCCGCATCAACATCCTCACCACCGACATCTTCGAGAGCCTGCGCAACGCCATTCCGCCCAACTACGGCCAGGCCGGCGCCTTCTCCATGGTCCTGATGCTGATCGTGGTGGGCCTGCTGATCTGGTACAACCGGCTGTCGCGCAGCGCCGAGAAATACCAGACGATCACCGGCAAGGGCTTCCGGCCGCGCGTGATGGACCTCGGCAAATGGCGCTATCTCACCGCCGCGCTGCTGGTGCTGATGTTCATCGTCATCATCGGCCTGCCGGTCGGCATCGTGATCTACGCCTCGCTGCTGCCCTATTACGAGGGCATCACGGCCAAGTCCTTCGGCCTGCTGACCTTCGCCAACTACATCCAGGTGTTCGAATCGTCGTCCTTCAAGGGGGCGATCAGCAACACGCTGATCATGGGGGCGGCGACGGCCAGCCTCGTCTGCCCGCTGACGGCGCTTTGCGCCTGGCTGGCGGCGCGCCGCTACAGGGGCGCCTGGATCCTCGACCAGCTCGCGACCATGCCGCTGATCTTCCCGGCCATCGTCATGGGCGTCGCCTTCCTCTACGTGTTCTTGCACATGCCCTTCGGCCTCTACGGCTCGCTGCTGTCGGTGATCCTCGCCTCCATGGTGCGCTACCTGCCTTACGGCATGCGTTCGTCCTATGCCGGCGTGCTGCAGCTGCACCGCGAGCTGGAGGAGGCCTCGGCGATCTCCGGCGCGCGCCAGGCGACGACCTTCATCCGCATCGTCCTGCCCTTGATCGCGCCGTCGCTGATCACCTGCTGGCTGTTCGTCTTCCTGCTGTCGGTGAAGGCGGTGGCAGCGCAGATTTTGCTGGTCGGGCCCAAGTCGCAGATCATCGCCGTCACCCTGTTCGACCTCTGGCAGAACGGCCAGGTCACCGAACTGGCGGCGACCGGTGTGACCTGGATGTCGCTAATGACGGTGGTCAGCACGATCTTCTACGTCATCGCGCGGCGCTACGGCCTGTCCGTTCGCTAGACCCCGTTCAGAACGAAGGACTTCATGCTCACCGTCTCCGGCCTCTTCAAGCAGTACACCAGCTACGACGGCACGCCGGGCGGCGGCGTCTTCGGCGCCGACTTCGCGCTCAAGGAGGGCGAGCTCTTCACGCTGCTGGGCCCTTCGGGCTGCGGCAAGACGA
>DASYCO010000044.1:0-26174 GCA_036500145.1 Alphaproteobacteria bacterium
GCCGGCCTTCTTCCCGAACACGTAGACCAGCGTCGGCGACTTCACCTGCACGTCGGCGATGGCCGGGTCGGCGAGGAAGACGCTGGTGACCGGCTGGTCGAGCCGCACCAGGCGGCCCTTGTTCACCTCGATGTTGATCACCGTCGCCTTCGTGGCGACCACCATGGCGGCGGGCTGGGCCGCCTGCGCGGCAAGCGGTGCCAGGGCCAGAGTCGCGGCGAGAACGACGATGCCGATGCCACGCAGCAGGGTCCGCGCATGCGCGGTAAACGACGTCATGGCACCAGCTCCTCGGGCATGTTGGCGGCGGCGGATTCCATCTCGGCGTCATGCGCCACTTCGGCGACCGGCGTCTCCGGACGGCCGTTGCGGAAGGTCTTCTCCTCGCTCTTGGCGCCGCGCATGACGACGACCATCTGAGCACGGCCGCCTTCGAGCCCGCCGAGCAGGCGGCTGACTTCACTGTCGACCGTGAAGCGCCCTTCGGGCGGCGACTTAGGCGCCGAGGGCTGGGGCGGCCTGGCCATCGCTGGCGGCAGCATGGCGGCCTGGGCCGCGGCTTCGTCGGAGGTGTCCCCCTCCTCGATGGACGCGACGAGGGCGTCGGCCTCGGGAGTCGGCATCTCTCCTTGCGCCTCGTCGTCGGCGAGGCTGCGAAGGGTCAACGACAGGCTGCCGATGCGCGACACGACCCGAATGATTTCCGCCTGCTTCGGCGTCGCCTCGAAGGTGACGGTTTTCGCCAGCTGTGGCTTGTTGTCATAGTCGTCGATCTTCTGGTCGGTGGCCAGCACGCGCAGGTCCTTCACCACGGTCTCCGTCGCCAGGCCGCTCTTGCGCTTGCTGCCGTCGTCGATCGCGATGCTATGGGTCACCAGCAGGTCGACACGGTCGCCGGGGAAGACGAAGCCGGCAATGCCGGTCGTCGCATCGACTGACAGCGACAGCGCACGCATGCCGGGCTGCAGCACCGCGGCCATGAAGCCGCGCTCGCCCGGCTTGACCAGGCGCGCGTCGGTCACGGGCTCGCCGGCGAGCAGGCTCGCGCGCAGCACGGCGCCGACCAGTTCATCTGGCGCGCGCTTGTCCTTAACCAGGTAGCTCGCCGCCAGGCTGCCTTCGGGCCAGCCTTGCCAGGTAAAGTCCTCTGCCTTGACAAAGCGGCCCACTGGCAGGTTGGTCTTGGCGACGAGCACATATTGCGTCGGCTCAGTCGCAGCCGGCTTCTGGTGCGCCGCAAGCGCCGCGCGTTCGGAATTCATCCAGCCGCGTGCGACCAAGGCCGTGCCGGCGGCGGCAACTAGAGCGAAGACGAGAAGCAGGACGTTGCGCAGGCTCATGGGTTCCGTCCCCGCCGTTAGAACGTGAAGCGAAGGCCGGCCAGCTGGCCGAGGGTGAAGAAGCCGCCGACGGCAATGGCGACGCCATAGGGCGCCGGCTGCTGCAGCACCGCGCGCCAGACCGGCAAGTCCGCAGGGCGGGACGCAGGCTGGCGCACGTAGCTCGCCGCCTTGGCCGTGACTAGCAGCAGTGACAGCAAACCGCCGGCGAGGCCGACGATCAGCAAGAAAGGAGCCAACCCGCCGAGCCCGGCCCACAGCGCCGTCACGGTCAGCAATTTGACATCGCCGCCGCCGACCATGCCGAGATTGAAGAAAGCGAAACCAGCGACGAAAACGGCCGCCGCGGCCAGGACGCCGCCCGCCCAGTCGGCCGGCGTGCCGCCCAGCCACGTGGCCAGCAGATAGACCGGGTAAAGCCCGGCGATGGCCAGGCAGACGCGATTGGGAATGAAAAAGTCGATCAGGTCGGTCGTCGCCGCCCACAGCAGCAGTCCGGCGCAGGCGATCAGCGCGATCTGTTGGACACTATGGGCGAGCATGGTGAATATCCTTGGTGGCGCAATGGGCGAAGATTCAAAACAGAGGGTTTCGGGATCGGACGGGTCGTCGGCCGGCGTATCCGCGCCGGGGGGCCGTATACGACGGCCAACTGCGCCCGCCGCGATCCCGAAGCTCTGTGACTTTGGCGAAGAACCGCTACGTGGTTAGTTGGCGGCCTCTTCGCAATTGGCACCGGTGCTGTCGACGGCGCAGCCGAGCGCATCGGACACGCGGGTGAACATCGTCTTCAGCGAGGTGCCCATGGTGCCGAGGGCGCCGATGGCGGCGACCGACACGAGGGCGGCGATGAGGCCGTATTCGATGGCCGTCGCGCCGGACTCGTCGGCGATCAGGCTACGCAGGTTGGCGGTAAGCATTGTTTGTCTCCTCCATGAGATGGGATCGCAGTGAGCGGATCATTGCGCTCCTCTTCTTAATGGATAGTAAATGCGAAAGAAAAACCTCCGATTTACTCAAATAATTGCAAGCATATAGAGAACAATTTTAGGAAATATCGAATCTAAATAATCATCATTATTTTAGTATTTCAGACGAATTCGAAAATAATTTTCTTAAAATACGCGAGGCATAATTCCACGACTTCCGGCATACGTCGTTTTTACCAATATCTATGGGCCTTATGTCGTATCCCCATGCGCCAGCCCACACGCCGCACGATGGATAAAATGCGTCTTTTACTTTGTCTATTCTTCACGGCTTGGTAAGGCGTCTTTTGACACTCTTCACATGGCCGAAAACACGTCGGCGCTGCGAAGAGCACATCCAATGATGCATTTCATCTCCGACATTCTCTGGCGCGCCCTGCGGCGCAGCTTCGACGCCCTCTCGCGCGACAGGCGCGGCGGCATCGCCGTCTTCCTGGCGACCGCCATCGTGCCGCTCATCGGCATCCTCGGCCTCGCCGTCGACACCACGCGCGGCTACATGGTGAAGTCGCGCCTGTCGCAGGCGCTCGACGCGGCAGCTCTCGCTGGCGGCCGCGTGATCTTCTCGACCACGCGCGACGCCGACATCCAGATGTACTTCAACGCGAACTACCCGGCCGGCTACATGGGTGCCGCCGTCACCGGCCCGACCATCGCCGTCAACGGCACCAACGACAAGCTGACGCTGCAAGCGAGCGCCGTCGTCGACACGACGTTCCTACGCGTGCTCGGCATCCAGAACATGACGGTCAAGTCCGACGTGGAGGTGACGCGACAAACGCAGCTGCTCGACGTCGTGCTCTCCATCGACGTGTCTGGGTCGATGAGCACTTCCGCTGGCGGCGGGCTGACGCGCATCCAGGCAGCGCGCACCGCGGCCAATTCCCTGGTCAGCATCCTGTTCGGCACCACTGCGACCAGCTCCGTCGTGAATATCGGGCTCGTGCCGTGGAACAGCAAGGTGAACGTCACGCGCAACGGCGTCACCTTCAATTCCGCTTTGACCGTCACAGACAGCAGCGTCGGGACGTTCAAGAATCCGCTCACCGGCGCACTGCAGACGAGCGTCTTCTACGCCAACAACTCCCCCGTGCCCCTGCTGAGCAAGCCCCTCGCGGGATGGAAGGGCTGCGTCTACGACCGCTACAAGAACGACGGCGACCCGACGAACGACGGCGACATCTACGAAGCGACCTTGCTGAATGCGACCGGCGACTGGGTCGCATGGGAGCCCATCGGCCCGGAGGGCGAGCCGACCTCATCCAGCAACTCCCACTGCCAAGCCGCCGAGGACGCGCACAAGCCCAAGGCCACCGACTGCAGCGCCTGCTTCTCCCACGGCATCACTGCCCTGCAGAACACCAAGGCCAGCATCACCAACGCCATCAACCAGCTCACGACGCCAGACGGCAACACGAACGCGCCGGCGGGACTTGCCTGGGCCTGGCGAGCCCTGACCCCGGCGGCGCCCTGGACCGAGGCAGACCCCAATCCGCAGTTTCCCCGCCAGCAAGCCATCGTGCTGCTCACCGACGGCCAGAACGTCGGCGGCTACGGCGACGGCTACAAGGCGGTCTTCGGCATCGACGACGACGCGCAGGCCAGCATGGACGCCCGCACCCGCCTGCTGGCGCAGAACATCAAGGCCTCCGGCGTGACCATCTACGTCATCCAGTTCGCCAACAACAACAGCACCATGCAGGCGCTGCTCAAGGACGTCGCCAGCGGCCGCGACGCCCCCTTCTACAACTACGCGCCGACCGGCGCGGCGCTGCAGCAGATCTTCAAGGAAATCGCGAACAATCTCTCGGAACTGCGCCTCTCGAAGTGATCAGGGGGAGAGGACGGCGAGCGAGCCGAAGCGCGGCCGGAACATCGCCCGATGGTAGAGCCGCCGCGGCGGCACCAGGTCAGGAATGAACATCGGCGTGAAATCGTAGTAGCTCTCAGCGATGATGGCGTTTTCGCCGTCGCGCACGACGAAGCCGGCTGGGAGAAGCGCCGGCTGGGAAACGGCGCCGATTCCGCTGACGGCCGTCAAGCTTCCGCCGCCGTTTCGCTGCCAGGCGACTTTCGCAACCTGCCCGCCTGTCGCTGACACGGACGAGACGATGACGGCGCTAATGTCGCCGACGGCGAAAGGCGCCATGACGGACGAGGTCGCGGCGAATATCTGGTCGAGGTTGCCTGCGGACATCGTCTTCGACTGCGCCACCATGTCCGCGATCGTGACCGACAGCCGGTCGAGCTTCTGCTGCAGCAGCGCGAAGCGGGTGATCTCGAAGCCGCCGAGCGCCAGCACGACCACCACAGGCATGATCATCGCCATTTCCACCAGCACGACGGCCCGGCGATCGTCCTGGAACATGCGCCAGCGCTTCGCCCAGCCCCACCGCCTCATGACGTCCCTCCTGGCGGCGGCACGGGCGCGGGATAAGGCTCGTTGCGCACGGCGATGGAAGCGCCCAGATGAACGAGGCCGTTCTCGCCGATGAAGGGCACCATGAGCGGCGTGAGCAGCGGCCAATCGACGACGATGTCATAGACCACCACGTCGCCGGCCCCGCCGGCGCCGGACGCCGCCATGTCTTCGTCCCAATGGCCGTTGCCGTTCACGTCCGTGTAGGTGTCGCCGGCGTCGTACCGGCCGTTGTGGTTGAGGTCGACGATCAGCGGCTCCGGCTGACCAACCTGGTCGAACGACTTGTAGATGCGCATGTGCACGTTGTCGGGCGTCAGGCTGAGCAGGCCGAGCGTACGGTCGTTGACGGTGTCGATGATCGCCTGCTCGCGCGTCACGCCCGGCAGCAACCCGCCCGTGATGCCGAAGCGCGAGGCGTCGCGCAGGCCGCCCTCCATGAGCGAGGACACGAACATGATCATCAGCAGTTCGATGAGCGCGACAGCCGCCATGACGATGATGGGAAAGGCATAGGCGAACTCAAGGAGCGTCGAGCCTGCGCGGTCCTGCAGGAGACGTCGGAATCGGTCGATGAGGAAAGCTGAAGCCATGCAAGCAACCGCGCCGAAGAAAGTTCTTCGGCTTAGTCTGCCAAGCCGCGGTTAACCGCTCTTTAAGTTTGCCTGCAATTCGCGGCGAATTGCGGACGCTTACGTGGCCAGCGGCAGCCGGCGGCGGATTTCGTCGGCGACGATCTGCGACGTGCGCAGGCTGGGGACGGGCTTCACGGCGAAGGCCGCATTGGCGCCCAGCGGCCGCGCCAAACCTTTTTCGTAAAGCGCGTCATGGAAGCGCGCGAAGGCCGGCTTCACCAGCGCGGGCGGCCCGTAGACGAACAGCGGCTTGCCGGCCGCCACCGCTTCGGAGGCCATGGAGATCGATTCTCCGGTGACGACAGCCGCATCGCACAGGCCCAGCATCGCGAAGTAGGGATTTGCGCCGGCCGGGCTCCATCGATGAAAGTAAGCCGGCACGTCGATGGCGGCGCGCAAGGCCTCGGTCGCCGCGTCGTCGCTCCGTCGGCTCGTCGTCACCATCAGGCTGCCGCCCTGGCCACGTGCCAGCGCCGAGGCGAAACGCCCGAGCTCCGCCGCCTGCGCCGCTGTGAACGTCCGCCGCCCGGCCGAGCCGCCGACCAACAGGGCCAGGCGCGGGTGCGGCAGATGTTCGAGACGGTCGCGCCATTCCACGGCCGCTGCCGCGAGGCGCTCTGGCGTCACGCGCGTCGGCGCGCCGAGCGTCGCGATGGCGTTGCCGCGCGCCGGCAGTTCGTCATGCTGCGGCGCCGCGATCAGGGCGAAGTCGTCGCGGCCTTGGACCGGGTCCATCATCTGAGTCAGGAACGCGCGCTGGCCATCGGCTGCGGCATGGCGCTTGATCCAGCGCGCGACGCCGCCGAGGCGCCGCCCGGTGGCGATCACCAGGTCGGGCCACGGCCGCGACAGGCCCGCGCGGCTGGCGGCATCGAGGCCGCAGAGGCGGCGCGGCCCGAGCAGGCCGGGCAACCGCGCCCAGCCATTGTAGGCGACGGCCTTCGTCTCGAACGGCAGGCCGAGCGCCTCGGCGACGCCGAGGCTCTGGCTGGCATGACCGACAGTGGCGTCGGTCAAGACCCAGATGCGGGGCGTCGATGCGGGCGCGGCGGGCGGTTCCATGCCTCTCTCCTAGCACTTTGGCGGTAGGACGCAATCCCAGGCGCCGACAGGCGGCGGATTTTCCTCGTCGCCGAAACGATCTTTGCTAGAGTTTCGCCATGAACATTCATCCGCTTCTCTCAAGGCGTCTCGCGCGCGCCGCCTTCGCGCTCCTCCTCGCCGCATCCGCCACGACTTCGCTGGTCCGCCCAGCCCTGGCGAAGGACGACCTCACCATCGGCATCACCCAATATCCGGTGACGCTGCATCCCAGTATCGAATCCATGCTGGCCAAGACCTACGTGCTCGACATGACGCGGCGGCCCTTCACCGCCTACGACAAGGACTGGCAGCTCGTCTGCATGCTCTGCGTCACCCTGCCGACCATCGAGAACGGCCTGGCCAAGATCGAGTCCCTGCCGGGCGGCAAGAAGGGCATCGCCGTCACCTACACGATCCAGCCCAAGGCGACCTGGGGCGACGGCGTGCCGCTCACCACCAAGGACGTGCTGTTCAGCTACGAGGTCGGCAAGCATCCCCAGAGCGGCGTCACCTCGGGCGAGATGTACCGCCGCATCCTCAAGATCGACGTGAAGGACGACAAGACCTTCACCATGCACATGGACCGCGTCACCTTCGACTACAACGCGATCAACGACTTCAACGTGCTGCCCGAGCATCTCGAGCGGGCGCGCTTCGCCGATCCCGCCGCCTACCGCTCGCGCAACGGCTACGACACCGACACCACCAACCCCGGCCTCTATTTCGGCCCCTACAAGATCGTCGAGAAGGCCGTCGGCTCGCACATCGTGCTGGAGCCCAACCCGACCTGGTGGGGCAAGCCGCCCTACTTCAAGCGCATCGTGGTGCGCGCCATCGAGAACACCTCGGCGCTCGAAGCCAACCTGCTGTCGGGCAGCGTCGACTACATCGCCGGCGAGCTGGGCCTCACGCTGGACCAGGCGATCCCCTTCGAGAAGCGCCATGCCGGCCAGTACAACATCCTCTACAAGCCGAGCCTGACCTACGAGCACATCGACCTGAACTTGGACAATCCGATCCTGCAGGACAAGCGGGTGCGCCAGGCGCTTATCCTCGGCATCGACCGCGAGGCGATCAGCAAGCAGCTGTTCGACGGCCGCCAGGCCGTCGCCAGCAGCATGGTCAACCCGCTCGACTGGGTCTACGACCCGGCGACGCCGAGCTATGCCCGCGATCCGGCGAAGGCCGCCGCCCTGCTCGACGCCGCCGGCTGGACCCTCAAGGCGAAGGGTGGCATCCGCGCCAACGCCAAGGGCGAGCCCCTGATGCTCGAATTCATGACGACGGCCGCCAACAAGACGCGCGAACAGGTGCAGCAGGTGCTGCAGAGCCAGTGGCGCCAGCTCGGCATCGACGTGCGCATCCGCAACGAGCCGGCCCGCGTCTTCTTCGGCGAGACCATGACCAAGCGGCGCTACGGCGCGCTCGCCATGTATGCCTGGTATTCGGCCCCGGAAAGCGTGCCGCGCACGACGCTGCACTCGAGCCAGATCCCGACGGCGGAGAACAACTTCGCCGGCCAGAACTATCCCGGCTTCAGCGACCCCGCCGTCGACGCCCTGCTCGATTCCATCGAATCCGAGCTCGACCGCGCCAAGCGCAAGGCCCTGTGGAGCAAGCTGCAGGCCGCCTACGCCGACGACCTGCCGGTCATTCCCCTGTTCTTCCGCGCCGATCCCTACATCTTCCCGAAATGGCTGAAGGACATCGAGCCCACCGGCCACCAGGACATCTCGACGCTGTGGGTCGAGAACTGGTCGGCCCAATGACGCTTCCGTGACCGCCGGTCGCTTGGCTGCTGCGGGCCGTCCGGAAAGGCGCTAATCTGCCCCGCCCCTTCACCACGACCAGCGACCGAGGACGTCCATGGAGAACATGCGCAGACTGAGCGACAAGATCATTCAGGCCCACACCCAGGCCTGCGATGAGCGCAAGATGGACGTCGCCGAGGCGCTGCTGCGCGCCCTCGAGATCGACCAGTCGGCCTTCGGCGGCTTCAACAGGGACGACAAGCGCCAGTCGAATCCGCTGCTCGTCGCCGCCTACGCGCGCCACGAGCAGGCCAAGGCCGCCGTCAAGCATTGAGCGAAGCCGCGCCGAGCCCCGCCGCCCCGGGCCCGACCGCGACGGCGGACGCCGCCCTCGAGGTGGCCGACCTGCGCATCGTCTTCGAGACGCCGCGCGGGCCTTTCGCTGCCGTCGATGGCGTCTCCTTTCGCCTGTCGCCCGGCCGCACGCTCGGCCTCGTCGGCGAATCCGGCTCGGGCAAGACCATGACCGCCCTGGCCACGCTGGACCTGCTGCCGCCGACGGGACGCGTCGCTGGCGGCCATATCCGCTTCCAGGGCCAGGACATCGGCAGCGGCGCAAGCTTGCGCGGCGACCGCATCGCCATGATTTTCCAGGAGCCCGCCACCGCCCTCAATCCGGTGATGACGATCGGCGAGCAGGTCGCCGAACCCTGGATCATCCATCGCGGTCTCGGCCATGCGGCAGCCATGGAGGCCGCCGTCGCCCTGCTCGACCGCGTCGGCCTGCCGGATGCGAAGCGCCGTGCGCAGGACTATCCGCACCGCCTGTCGGGCGGCCAGCGCCAGCGCGCCATGATCGCCATGGCGCTCGCCTGCGATCCCGCCCTGCTGATCGCCGACGAGCCGACCACGGCGCTCGACGTCACCATCCAGGCGCAGATCCTCGACCTCATGCTGGAGCTGCAGGACGCGCATGGCATGGCCATGCTCTTCATCAGCCACAACCTCGCCGTCGTCTCGGAAATCGCCGACGACGTGGCGGTGATGTACGCCGGCCGCATCGTCGAGCAGGCTCCGGCGGCGGAGCTCTTCGCCGCGCCGCGCCACCCCTACACGCGCGGGCTGCTCGACACGCTGCCGCGCCTGGGCCGCGGGCGCGGCCGCCTGCCCGCCGTGCCCGGCCACGTCCCCGATCCGTCGCAGATGCCGCCCGGCTGCCGCTTCGCGCCGCGCTGCCCGCTGGCCGACGACGGTTGCCGCGCCGCCGACCCGCAGCTGCGCGCCAATGCGCGCGGCCATGCCGTCGCTTGCTTCAAGGCCGACATGTCATGAGCGAGACACCCCTTCTCCATGTCGCCGGGCTGACCAAGAGCTTCGCGCTCGCCGGCGGGCGAACCTTGCGCGCCGTCGACGGCGTCAGCTTCGATCTCGCGGCCGGCGAGACCCTGGCCCTGGTCGGCGAGAGCGGCAGCGGCAAGACGACCTGCGCGCGCACCATCGCACGCCTCTACAGGCCCGACGCCGGAGAGATTCGCTTTCGCGGGACGGACATGGCATCGCTGCCGGGCCATGCCCTGCGGCCGCTGCGCCGCCACATGCAGATGATGTTCCAGGATCCCTTCGGCTCGCTCAACCCGCGCCTGACCGTCGGCGCCAGCATCGCCGAGCCGCTCGTCATTCACCGCTGGAAGGACAAGACGGCCCGCGCCGCGCGCGTCGCCGAGCTGATGGGCCTCGTCGGACTGCCGGCCGCCGACGCCGCACGCTATCCGCATGAATTCTCCGGCGGCCAGCGCCAGCGCATCGCCATCGCGCGCATGCTGGCCCTGGAGCCCGAGCTGATCGTCGCCGACGAGCCCTTGTCTGCGCTCGACGTGTCGATCCAGAGCCAGATTCTCAACCTGCTGCAGGACCTGCAGGCCCGCCTCGGCTTCGCCTCGCTCTTCATCAGCCATGACCTCGCCGTCGTCGACGCCATCGCCGACCGCGTCGCCGTCATGTACCTCGGCCGCATCGTCGAGATCGCGCCGCGCGAGCGCCTGTTCGCGGCCCCTCGCCATCCCTATACGCAGAGCCTGATCGACGCCGTGCCGCAGGCGGGCCGTGGCAAGCGCACGCCCGGGCAGCCGAAGATCGCCGGCGACGCGCCCGACGCGGCGGCTCCGCCGTCCGGCTGCGCCTTCCACCCGCGCTGCCCGCGCGCCCAGGCGCGCTGCCGCCAGGAGACGCCGCAGCTGACGGGCGGCAACGGCCATCTCTTCGCCTGCCACTATCCGCTCGGCGAGGGAGAAACTCCATGACGCGCTACGTCTCCACGCGCCTCATCGAATCGCTGCTCGTGCTGCTCGTCATGTCCTTCGTGATCTACATGCTGATCGGCCTGATGCCGGGCGACCCCGCCGACATGATGATCGCCGGCGATCCGCACATCACCTCGGCCGACGTCGCCCGCATCAAGGCGCTCTATGGCCTCGACCAGCCCCTCTACAGCCGCTACCTCGCCTGGCTCGGCTCGGTGCTGAGCGGCAACTTCGGCAGCTCGCGGCTGCACTTGCGCCCAGTGCTGGACGTGATGGGCCCCTTCCTCGCCAACAGCCTGCTGCTGATGGGGCTGAGCTTCTCCCTCTCGGTCGCCATCGCCATCCCGGCCGGCGTCTACGCCGCGCTCAAGCCGCATTCCAAGCTCGACAACGCCATCAACATGCTCTGCTTCGCCGGCATCTCCGTGCCGGTGTTCTGGCTCGCGCTGATGCTGATGATGATGTTCGCCGTGAAGCTCGGCTGGCTGCCGGCCGGCGGCATTTCCACGCCGGGCATCGGCGGCGTCGCCGACCGCCTGAGCTACCTGGCGCTGCCGGTGGCGACGCTGACGCTCTCCAACATCGGCCACTACACGCGCTTCATGCGCGCCGCCATGATCGAGACCCTGCGCCAGGACTATGTGCGCACCGCGCGCGCCAAGGGCGCTGGCCCGAGCCGCGTCGTCTGGCGCCACGCCTTCCGCAACGCGCTCATCCCGGTGGTGACGATCCTGGCGCTGAGCTTCGGCAGCCTGTTCTCCGGCGCGCTGGTGACCGAGACCATGTTCGCCTATCCCGGCATGGGCAAGATGATCTACGACGCGGTGATGGGGAACGACTACAACCTCGCCCTCGTCGGCTTGCTCTTCGCCACGCTGCTGACGCTCGGCGGCAACCTGCTCGCCGACCTCGCCTATGCCTGGCTCGACCCGCGCATCTCCTACGGCAGCGGCGAGGCCCGGCGATGACGATGCCTGCCGCCACGACGACGACGCACCCGCCCGAACGGCCCGCCGCCCTGCTGTGGCGGCGTTTCCTGCGCCACCGCTTGGCCGTGGCCAGCCTGGCGCTGCTGAGCGTCCTCATCCTGGCCGCCTTGCTGGCACCGCTCATCGCCGCCCTGCTCGGCCAGGACCCGAACAACGCCGACCTGCTCAGCCGCCTGCTGCCGCCGTCATTCGACCATCCGCTCGGCACCGACGAGCTCGGCCGCGACCTGCTGCTGCGCCTGCTCTACGGCGGCCGCGTCTCGCTCGCCGTCGGCCTCGCCGGCGCCTTGACGGCGGCGGTGATCGGCACGGCCCTGGGATTGGTCGCCGGCTATTTCGGCGGCAAGCTCGACGCGCTGCTGATGCGCCTGACCGACGGCGTCATCGCTTTGCCGCTGCTGCCGCTGCTGATCGTGCTGGCCGCCGTCGACCTCAACAAGCTTGGCCTGCCCGCCGCCCTGGTCAACGACGAGAGCGTCAGCCTCTACCGCATGATCGCGATCATCTCGCTGGTCGGCTGGACGACGGTCGCCCGCCTGGTCCGCGGCGCCACGCTGTCATTGCGCGAGCGCGACTTCGTGCTCTCGGCCATCGCCAGCGGCGCCGGAGCCTGGCGCATCATGACGGTGCATATCCTGCCCAACGCCGTGTCGCCCATCGTCGTCGCCACGACGCTCTCGGTCGGCAACGTCATCTTGCTGGAATCGGTGCTGAGCTTTCTCGGCCTCGGCGTGCAGCCGCCGGCAGCGAGCTGGGGCAACATGCTGACCAACGCCCAGGACCTGATCTGGAGCGCGCCGCTGCTCGCGGTCTATCCCGGCCTGCTGATCTTCGCGACCGTGATCGCCTTCAACTTCCTCGGCGACGGCCTGCAGGACGCGCTCGATCCCCGCGCTGAGTGAATGAAGGCCGGGTGACGCCGCGCCTCAGCGCGACATCAGGATCGGCACTTCCATCTTGGCGAGCATGTTGCGCGTCATGCCGCCGAGGATCATCTCGCGCCAGCGCGCACGGCCGAAGGCGCCCATGACGATCATGTCGGCGCCGAAGTCCGCCGAGATGTCGCGCATGGTCTGGCCCATGGTGCCGCGCTCGGTCTTGGCCGTGCGGCCCTGGGCGGCGATGCCGTGGCGCGACAGGTGGGCGACCACGTCGGCCGCCGGATTGTCGCCCTGGCCGGAAATGCCGGATTCGGGGTTGATGGTCAGCACGCAGACTTCCTTGGCCTTGCGCAGGAAAGGCAGCGCGTCGTTCACGGCGCGCGCGGCGCCCCGGCTCGTCTTCCACAGGATCAGCACGCGCTCGCCCACGGTCTGGAAGGCGCCCGTGTGCGGCACGATGATGACCGGGCGGCCGACGTCGAGCACCATCTGCTCGGGCAGTTCCGGCGCGGTGCCCGGATCGAGGCGTTCGGGGTTGCGCTGGCCGGCGATCACCAGGTCGGCGAAGCGGGCGTGCAGCATCACCAGGTCGGGCAAGGGGCCTTCGACCTGACGCCATTCGGCGGCGACGCCGGCGTTGCGGGTATGTTCGGTGAAGATGCGTTCGGCTTCGTGCGCGGCCTCGCGCATGTAACGGTCGTGAGCCTCGACCAACTCGGGGCCGAGGTCCGCCTCGGCGTACTGGTGCATCGGCGCCAGGCCGACGACGTAGAGCCCCGTGAGCTTCGCGCCGAAGGCGCGGGCGAAGGCGATTGCCACGTCGATGCGCGCCGGGCAGGACGGCGAACTGTCGAGATGGACCAGGATGTCCTTGTAGTCCATGAAACCTCCGCGTGCCTCGTCAAATGGGCCCAAAACCGTTCCGCCCGCGTGGGCCAAAACCGGCTTTTTCGTGATTATACCGTAACATAGCGGTTATGGCCAACGGCCTGCTCACACGCTTTCCGTTTGGCGGTCACGGGAAATTAAGTTAGCTAAAGTACACCGGGGACACGGATCAACGCCTCCCACGGAGAGTCAGGATATGGCGGAAAGTTCTCAGCACAAGATCCGGCCGGTGATCCTCGCCGGCGGCACCGGCACCCGGCTCTGGCCGATGTCGCGTCTGCTATCCCCCAAGCAGTTCATGCCGCTCGCCGGCCCGGCGACCATGCTGGCCGAGACGGTCGGGCGCGTCGTCGATCCCGCCCGCTTCCTGCCGCCCATCGTGCTGTGCAACGAAGAATATCGCTTCATCGTCGCCGAGCAGCTGCGCGGCCTCGGCATCAAGGCGGAGGCCATCGTTCTCGAGCCGGTGGCGCGCAACACCGCGCCGGCGGTCGCCGTCGCCGCCCTGCTCGCCGCCGCCGTCGATCCCGAGACGCCGCTGCTATTATTGCCCGCCGATCATGTCATCGCCGCGACCGGCAAATTCCACGCCGCCATCGCCACCGCCCTGCCCGCCGCCGTCGCCGGCAAGCTGATGACCTTCGGCATCCCGCCATCGCGCCCGGAGACAGGCTACGGCTACATCCACCGCGGCGGCGAGCTGGGCGGGCAGCCGGGCTGCTATGCCGTCGACCGCTTCGTCGAAAAGCCCGACGCCGCCACGGCCGAGCGCTACGTCTCCGAAGGCGGCTACGACTGGAACAGCGGCATGTTCCTGTTCCGCGCCGACCGCTACCTCGCCGAGCTGGCGCGCCTGCAGCCTGACATCGCCGCCGCCTGCCAGGCCGCCATCGACAAGGGCGCCAACGACCTCGACTTCTTCCGCCTCGACCAGGAGGCTTTCTCCGCCGCGCCGTCGATCTCGATCGACTACGCGGTGATGGAGCACACCAAGGACGCCGCCGTGGTGCCCGCCGACATCGGCTGGAACGACGTCGGCGCCTGGGACGCCCTGTGGCAGATCGCGCCGAAGGATCCCGACGGCAACGTCGCCCTCGGCGACGTGCTCGCGGTGGACACCAAGAACAGCTACCTGCGCAGCGAGGGCGGCAAGCTGCTGGCGACCGTCGGCGTCGACAACCTCGTCGTCGTCGTCACCGACGACGCCGTGCTCGTCACCGACATCAACAAGGCGCAGGACGTCAAGAAGATCGTCGAAGAGCTCAACCGCCAGGGCCGCGAAGAGACCAAGGCGCATACCACCGTGTTCCGCCCCTGGGGCAGCTACCGCGGCATCGACGTCGGCGAGCGCCACCAGGTGAAGCACATCATGGTGAAGCCCGGCGGCCAGCTGTCGCTGCAATGGCACCATCACCGCGCCGAGCACTGGGTCGTGGTCAGCGGCCGCGCCCAGGTGACGCGCGGCGAAGAGATCATCATGCTCAACGAGAACGAGTCGATCTACATCCCGATCGGCACGCAGCACCGCCTGGAGAACCCCGGCAAGATGCCGCTGCACCTCATCGAGGTGCAGTCGGGCGGCTATCTCGGCGAGGACGACATCGTGCGCATCGAGGACACCTACGGCCGCACCTAGGCCGCCCTAGGTTTCGGTTATCGGAACGGCCGTTCCATTCCGAATGGCGTCTTGCCCGTTCCCCTTGCGTCGACATGCGGTTGGCGACACTCTGCGCCTGCGCGACGCGCGCCAGTCAGGACGAGGAACAGCACATGGCAGAGACCCCGAATCCGCCGCACGGCGTCAACAGCTTCGCCGCGCGCGACATCGCCTCAGTGCTGCATCCCTACACGAACCTGGAAGCGCACGAGAAGACGGGCCCGCTGGTCATCACCGGCGGCGACGGCGTGCATGTGATCGACGACGCCGGCAACCGCTACATCGAGGCGATGGCCGGCCTGTGGTGCGCCAGCCTCGGCTTCAGCGAGCGCCGCCTCGCCGAGGCGGCCATGACGCAGATGACCAAGCTACCCTACTACCACCTGTTCGGCGGCAAGTCGCACGACCGCGCCATCGAGCTGGCGGAGACGCTGCTCGCCATGGCGCCGGTGCCCATGTCGCACGTCTTCTTCGCCAATTCGGGCTCCGAGGCGGTCGACACGGCGATCAAGTTCGTCTGGTACTACAACAACGCTCTCGGCCGCACGGCCAAGAAGAAGATCATCAGCCGCCAGAAGGGCTACCACGGCGTCACCGTCGCCTCGGCGAGCCTGACGGCGCTGCCCGCCAACCACCGCAGCTTCGACCTGCCGCGCGAGGGCTTCTACGCGACCGACTGCCCGCACTACTACCGCTACGGCCTGCCAGGCGAGAGCGAGGAGCAGTTCGCCGACCGCCTCGTCGCCAATCTCGAGGCGCAGATCCTGCGCGAAGGGCCGGAGACCGTCGCCGCATTCATCGCCGAGCCGGTGCAGGGCGCCGGCGGCGTCATCGTACCGCCGCGCACCTACTTCCAGAAGATCCAGGCGCTGCTGCGCCGCTATGACATCCTGTTCATCGTCGACGAGGTCATCACCGGCTTCGGCCGCACCGGCAACATGTTCGGCACCACCACCTTCGACCTGCAACCCGACATGATCACGCTCGCCAAGGCGCTGTCGTCCGGCTACATGCCGATTTCGGCCATCATGATCAACCGCAAGCTCTACGACGCCTTCAAGTCCGAGAGCGGCAAGATCGGCACCTTCGGCCACGGCTTCACCTATTCGGCCCATCCGGTGCCCGCCGCCGTCGCGCTGGAGACCCTGCGCATCTACAAGGAGCGCGACATCCTCGCCCACGTGCGCGAGGTCGCTCCCCTGCTGCAAGACGGCCTGCGCGGCTTCGCCGACCATCCGCTGGTCGGCGAGGTCCGCGGTGTCGGGCTCGTGGCCGGCGTCGAGCTGGTCGCCGACAAGGCCGCCAAGACGCCCTTCGAGCCCTACGGCAAGGCCGGCGCGACGGTGATCCGCCACGCCCAGGCCAAGGGGCTCATCGCGCGGTCGCTCGGCGACACCATCGCCTTCTCGCCGCCCCTCGTCATTCAGGCGGTCGAGATCGCCGCCGTCCTCGACCGCTTCGGCGCGGCGCTCGACGGCGCCCAGAAGGAGCTGGCCGCTGGCGGCTGATCCTCGCCGCTGATCCCAAAACCGCGTTTCCTCAGGGTAACCCAAGGCTTTGGCGAGGAAATCCGGTTCCGCCGCCCCGGCCGACAGGGTGGCGGCGGGCCGCCTGCCCTGCTAATATTTCCCCTGCCGCACCGCCTAGCCGTCCGGCTCCCCTCAAGCGACCCTGAGCGTACCGCCGCCATGGATTACGATTCCTTCTTCGCCGATGCGATCGCCCGGCTGAAAGCCGAAGGACGCTACCGCGTTTTCGCCGACCTCGAGCGCCGCGCCGGCGCCTTCCCCAATGCCCGCTTCCACAGCGACGCCGCCAAGGGCGACGTCGTCGTCTGGTGCAGCAACGACTACCTCGGCATGGGCCAGCATCCCGTCGTGCTCGACGCGATGATCGAGGCCGTGAAGGCCTGCGGCGGCGGCGCCGGCGGCACGCGCAACATCTCCGGCACCAACCACTACCATGTGCTGCTCGAGCGCGAGCTTGCCGACCTGCACGGCAAGGAAGCGGCCCTGATCTTCACCTCGGGCTACGTCTCGAACGAGGCGACGCTGAGCACGCTCGCGCGCCTGCTGCCCGGCTGCATCGTCTTCTCCGACGCGCTCAACCACGCCTCGATGATCCAGGGCATCAAGCATTCGGGCGCCGAGAAGCGCATCTTCCGCCACAACGACGTCGCCCACCTGGAACAGCTGCTGCGCGCCGCCGATCCCAAGGCGCCGAAGCTGATCGCCTTCGAATCCGTCTATTCGATGGACGGCGACGTGGCCCCCATCGCCGCCATCTGCGACGTCGCCGACAAGTACGGCGCCATGACCTACATCGACGAAGTCCACGCCGTCGGCATGTACGGGCCGCGCGGCGGCGGCATCGCCGACCGCGAAGGGCTGTCGCACCGCCTGACCGTGATCGAGGGCACCCTCGCCAAGGCCATCGGCGCGCATGGCGGCTACATCGCCGCCAGCGACGCGCTGATCGACGTGGTGCGCAGCTTCGCGCCCGGCTTCATCTTCACCTCCTCCATGCCGCCCTCCGTCGCGGCCGGCGCCTGGGCCAGCATCCGCCATCTCAAGGCCAGCAGCGCCGAGCGCGACAGCCAGCAGGAGCGCGCCGAACGGCTGAAGCGCCAGCTCGCCGAAGCCGGCCTGCCTGTCATGCCGTCGGAAAGCCACATCGTGCCGGTGCTGGTCGGCGACGCGCGCCTCTGCAAGCTCGCCTGCGACGAGCTGCTCGAGCGCCACAACATCTACATCCAGCCGATCAACTATCCGACGGTGCCGCGAGGCAGCGAGCGCCTGCGCATCACGCCGACGCCGCAGCATTCCGACGAGATGATGGACCGCCTCGTCGCGGCCCTCGCCGAAGTCTGGGCCCGCCTCGACATCCGTCGCGCGGCATAGCGAAAGGATAGGCCAGGAGATGTTCCCCGATCATTCCCTGATGCCTCGCGAAGCGCTCCGGCTGGCCGCCCTCGGCATGCTCGCCGAGACGCCGACGGACTACGGCGCCCTCGCCCGCGGCGTGCGCGCCTTCGTCAGCCACATCATGGGCCCCTCGCCCGAAGCCATGGGCGCCTCGCTCGAGCTGCTGCGCTACGAGGGCCTCGCCAGCCAGCAGGCGACGGACAATGGCGGCGAGCCGCTGCTCGCCATCACAGCGCAGGGCCGCGCCGAATTCGACGCTTTGATGCAGGCGACCGTGCGCTCGCCGTTCAACGACCTCAACAAGCTCGTCGTGGCGCTGAAGATGCGCTTCCTGCCGCTGCTCGCTCCCGTAGCGCAGGTCGAGCAGGCCGACCTGCTGGCCGAAGCCTGCCGCTCCGAGCTGGCCCGCCTCGTGGCCCTGCGCGAGCAGCATAGCCCCGCATCGCCGCTCGACGCCTTCGCCGACTGGCTCGACCACGACATCGCCCAGGCCAAGGACCGCCTCGGCTGGTTCGAGAATCTCGGCCGGCGCCTCGGCGATCCATCCGGCGCCGCATAGACCATGCGCCTCAGCCGCATCGCCTCTCTCGTCGCGGTGCTGGCCTTCTCGGGCCCGGTCTGGGCCTTTCCCGCTGCCGCCGCCGACACGCCGGTCGACCTCGAGCTGGTGCTGACCGCCGACGTCTCGCGCAGCATCGATGCCGCCGAATTCCAGCTGCAGCGCCAGGGCTACGCCCAGGCCTTCCGCGACAAGCGCGTGATCGACGCCATTCGCGGCGGCAGCTTCCAGCGCATCGCCGTGACCTTCGTTGAATGGACCGGCATCGACATGCAGAAAGTCATCATCGACTGGACCCTGGTCGACGGCCCCACCAGCGCCGAAGCCTTCGCCGAGCAGCTGATCGAGATTCCGCGCACCTTCTACTTCGGCGGCGGCACCGCCGTCGGCGAAGCGCTGTTCCACGCAACCACCCTGTTCGCCGGCAACGGCTTCGAGAGCGAGCGCCACGTCGTCGACATCTCCGGCGACGGCCGCGTCAACCGCGGCCGTCCCGCAAGCCAGGGCCGCGACTATGCCGTCTCTCAAGGCATCGTCATCAACGGCCTGCCGATTCTCGGAACGGAACCAGGCCTGGACGTTTATTATGAGCGCCAGGTCGTCGGCGGTCCGGGCGGATTTTCGGTGCCGGCGGAAGGCTTCGAGGACTTCGCCGACGCCGTGCTGCACAAGCTGATCCGCGAGATCGCCGCGGCAAGGCCCGTCACCGACACTGCCCTGGCCGCCCGGCCGGATTGATCCTTTCCCCCACGCTCATGTCAGGAGTTCGTCCATGAAGCTTTACTACAGCCCCGGCGCCTGCTCGCTCTCGCCGCACATCGTCCTCTGCGAAGCAGGCTTCCCGCACGAGATGGTCAAGGTCGACCTGAAGTCCAAGAAGACGGAAAGCGGCGCCGACTACGCCGCCGTCAACCCGAAGGGCTACGTGCCGGCGCTGGAGCTGGACGACGGCACCGTGCTGACCGAAGGCCCCGCCATCGTGCAGTACCTCGCCGACAAGGCGCCGGCCAGCAACCTCGCGCCGGCCAACGGCAGCATCGAGCGCTACCGCCTGCAGGAATGGCTGGGCTTCATCGGCACGGAGCTGCACAAGCAGTTCAGCAACCTGTTCAACCCGAACATGCCGGACGCCATCAAGGCCGCGACCAAGGAAAAGATCGTCGGCCGCTTCGCCCTCGTCGAGAAGAAGCTCGGCAGCCACGACTACCTGATGGGCAAGCACTTCACGGCGGCCGACGCCTACATGTTCGTCGTCATGCGCTGGGCCAAGAAGTTCGAGGTCGCCCTGCCCGCCGCGCTGGAGAAATACTTCGACCGCATCGCGGCGCGGCCCAAGGTGCAGCAGGCCCTCCAGATGGAAGGGCTCGCCTAAGTCCTCAGTAGAGGTGCTGGCCGCCGGTGACGAAGATCTCCGCGCCGCTGACGTAAGCCGCGTCGGCGGAGCAGAGGAACAGGATCACCGAGGCCACGTCGTCAGGCTTGCCGAGTCGCTTCAGCGGAATCCGCGGAAGGAGCGACTCGGTCGCCGGCGACAGCATCACCGTCTCGATCTCGCCCGGAGCCACGGCGTTCACGCGCACGCCGAGCTCGGCGAACTCCGCCGCCATCTCGCGCGTCAGCGACGACAGCGCCGCCTTGGAGATGCTGTAGGCCGATCCCGCGAAGGGATGGATCGCATGGCCGGCGATTGAGGTCACGTTGACCACCGCGCCATTGCCCTTGTGCAGGGCGCTCGCCAGCCCGCGCGACAGGCGCAGCGGCGCGAACAGGTTCAGTTCGAACACTTCCCGCCAGGCCCCGAGATCGCCGTTCAGCACGCCGAGCCGCTCCTGGTAGGGCGTCTTGGGCGACACGCCGGCGTTGTTGACCAGGGCCTGCAGCGGCCCGCCGTCCAGTAGCGCCATGGCCTTGTCGATGAAGGCCGCCTGCTCGTCCGGCTCGGCGAGGTCGGCGGAAATATGCGCATGCCAGTTGGGGTCGCGCCGGCAATCGTCGGGCACCTCCTCACGCGAGCAGGTGATGACGCGCCAGCCCGCCTCGCTGAAGCGCTTGACGGTGGCATGGCCGATGCCGCGACTCGCCCCGGTCAAAATGACCGTGGGCAAGGCGGCTGCAGCAGAATCGTCAGGTGAACTCATGCGCTGACGTTAGCGAAGGTCGCCTTCGCAATCCAGCGCGTTGAGAGCCGTTCGCAATTTAGTGAGCCATCAGCACCGGCAGGCCGGCGTTGGCCACCACATGCTTGGTGACGCCGCCGAGGATCATCTCGCGCACGCGGCTGTGGCTGTAGGCGCCCATGACCAGCATGTCGGCGCCGGCCTTGTCGGCGGCGGACAGGAGCGCCGGGCCAATGTCGCCCTTCGTGCGGCTGCTCTCGACCTTGGCGCGCACGCCGTGCCAGGCGAGATAGGCCTGGATCTGCGTCAGGCGCTGATCCTCGTCGTTCTCGGCGACGGACAGGATGGTGACCTTGCGCGCCGTCTCGATGAAGGGCATGGCGGCGCTGATGGCGCGCGACGCCTCGGCGTTGGCCTTCCAGGCGATGGCGATGCTGCTGCCAATCTTGGCCGGCGCCTTGGGCGGCACGACCAGGATGGGACGGCCCGTCTCCATCAGGCCGGCTTCGAGCGAGAGCTTGGCCATCAAATCCTGGTCGTTGAGCGCGCGCGCCACGACGACCAGGTCGGTCAGGCGGCCGTAGGACTGCAGCCAGCGGTCTTCGTAGCCGATCTCTTCGCGCCACGCGGCGGACGCGCCGCCGGGGGCCGGCGCGCGCTCGGCGATGACGACGCTGCCGGTGCGGCAGGCGGCGTCGAACAGCTTGCGGGCGGACTGCGCGTTCTTGGCGCTGCGCTCGATGGTCGACTTGATCACCTTCTCGATCATCGCGCCGGACACCGCTTCGCCGACATAGTCGACGACCGCCGCGCGCGGATCGGGGCGCACATGCAGCACGTCGACGTGGGCGTCGAACTGCTTGGCGACGAGGAAGGCGGCCTTGAGGGTGTTCTTTCCAGTCTGGGCGTCGGCAATCGGAGCAAGGATCGTCTTGATACTCATTTCTGTCTCCTGTTCACGCCATGGGACATGGCGGACGTGCCATGAGAAAACGCAGCGATTAGATCAGAGTTCCCTTGAAGATCAATGCTTTCCGGCTCGTTGGCACCCCGCCATGGTCACGGATAGAGGCGGCCGGCGCGCCAGCCCCCGTTGTCGCCAAGACCACCGGCGCGGGCGAAGGTGATGCGCTCGTGCAGGCGGAAGGGTCGGTCGAGCCAGAACTCGAAACTCTCCGGCGTCACGCGGAAGCCCGACCAGTGCGGCGGGCGCGGCACCGGCTTGCCCTGGAACTGCGCCGTGTAGTTCGCCATGCGGCGCTCCAGCTCAAAGCGCTCCGCCATCGGCTGGGACTGCAGCGAGGCCCAGGCGCCGACCTGGCTGTCGCGCGCCCGCGAGTTGAAATAGGCGTCCGCCTCGGCAGGCGTCACCTCGGTGATCGGCCCTTCGATGCGGACCTGACGGCGGAGCGACTTCCAATGGAAGAGCAAGGCGGCCCAGCCGTTCGCCGTCAGCTCGTGACCCTTGCGGCTGTCAAAGTTCGTGTAGAAGACGAACCCCCGGGCATCGACGTCCTTGAGCAGCACCATGCGGACCGAGGGCCGTCCGGCGGCGGTCGCCGTCGCCACGGCCATGGCGTTGGGGTCGTTCGCCTCGCTGGCCTTCGCCTCGGCGAACCAGGCGTCGAACAGGGCGAAGGGGTCGGAATTCTCCAGCTCGGACGTGGGCGCGGACATGGGGCGGAACCAATGCGAAATGGCAGACGTTAACGCTTTGCTTTAGCACGACTTCAGCCCTTTTTTCGCCGCAAATTGCTATTATCTGTCCGTGTAGCTGGGGCGGCGCGTGCCGGCTCCGGGGGGCGGTCACCCCGATAGGCTGTGACCATCGGATTTCACAAGGTGAGGCCAATGAGCTTTCCCGACATCCAACTCGAAAAGAAGACCGGCATGACCAAGACCTTCATCACCGTTTCCATGGCCGCCCTGATGGGCCTGTCCGTCGTCGCCTGCGACAGCATGGGCGGCCCGAAGCAGACCGGCGGCGCCCTCTTGGGCGGCATCGGCGGCGCCGTGGCCGGCGCGCAGTTCGGCCAGGGCTCGGGCCAGATCGCGGCCGCCGCGGTCGGCACCCTGCTCGGCGCCCTGGTCGGCAGCGAAGTCGGCCGCTCGCTCGACAAGGCCGACATGACCTACGCCAACCAGGCCAACCAGCAGGCCCAGAGCGCCCCGATCGGCCAGAACATCCAGTGGAGCAATCCGCAGAGCGGCAACTACGGCACCATCACGCCTGTCCGCGAAGGCACCGACAGCTCGACCGGCGCCTATTGCCGCGAATTCCAGCAGACCGTGACGATCGGCGGCAAGGCCGAGAGCGCCTACGGCACCGCCTGCCGCCAGCCGGACGGCACTTGGAAGGTCGTCGACCAGCGCTAAATATTAAGAGCTTCTGCGGCCATCTGCCGGCGCAGGCCGGCGATTGGATGCGAACGGCCCGGCAGACGACTGCCGGGCCGTTCTCGTTTGTGCCAGAATACGAATGCCAATACGGTTGCCGCCCCGCTTTTCGGGACGGCTGTAAGGACACGCGGCGATGAAAGATCCCTATCAAGTGCTCGGCGTGGCCAAGACGGCCAGCGCGGACGACATCAAGAAGGCCTACCGCAAGCTCGCCAAGGCGCTGCACCCGGACCTGCATCCGGGCAACGCCAAGAAGTCCGAGCAGTTTTCCGAGGTGTCGGCAGCCTACGACTTCCTGTCCGACGCCGACAAGCGGGCGCGCTACGACCGCGGCGAGATCGACGCCAGCGGCGCGGCGACGCAGCCGCGCGGCTCGTACTATTCGCAGGCCGGCCGGGGCGACGCCGGGCGCAAGTACCAGAGCCGCTTCAAGATGGACGACATGTTCTCCGGCGACGACATCTTCTCCGACCTGTTCGGGCGCGGCGGCCGCGCCGGCGGTGGCGGCGTCTTCCAGGGCGAGGACATGAACTACACCCTGCCCGTCGGCTTTCGCGAAGCGGCGCTCGGCACCAAGAAGACCGTGCGGCTTGCCAGCGGCAAGACGCTCGACCTGACGATTCCGCCCGGCACCACCGACGGCCAGAAGCTGCGCCTGAAGGGCCAGGGCCAGCCGGGCGAGCGCGGCGCCGCCGCCGGCGACGCCTTCGTCGAGATCAGGGTCGAGGCCGACGCGCTGTTCACGCGCAAGGGCAACGACATCCATTCCGAGGTGAAGGTGCCGCTGCGCGACGCCGTGCTCGGCGGCTCGATCAGCGTCGAGACGCTCGACGGCGCAGTGTCGATGAAAGTGCCGAAGGGCACGAACAGCGGCGCGACCCTGCGCCTCAAGGGCAAGGGCATTCCGGCGCCCAAGGGCGGCGAGCGCGGCGACCAGTTCGTCCGCCTGCTCATCAGCCTGCCGGACGACGAGGGCCTGCGCCGCGCCCTCGAGGACTGGGCCAAGCAGGACGCGAAATAGACAATCGACGCAGCGGGAGGTCGACCATGCCGTTCACCTTCGAAGACATGCTGACGCGCAGCAAGCTCGAGCGCCGGGTGCTGACCGCCTGGATCGAGGAAGGCTGGGTCGCGCCGGCGCGCGACGGCGAGGGCTACAGCTTCGACGAGGTCGACGCCGCCCGCGTCGGCTTCATCGTCGAGCTGACGCAGGAGCTCGCCATCGGCGAGGAGGCCGTGCCGGTCGTGCTCAGTCTGGTCGACCAGCTCAACGCGCTCCACATCACCGTGCGCAAGGTGCTGGAGGCGATCGAGGACCTCCCGGAGCCGGGGCGGGGCCGGATCGCCGCCCTGCTGACCGAAATCGACCGGGTTTAGGGCCGTTTTCGCCCCCGCCCGGGACCTCCCAACCTTTTGATTTTCCGGCGGTTCGTGTAGCATACGGCCCGTCCCCGGTCCCCCATACCCACCCTGTCCGGGGAACCAGTCCGCATGAGGAATGAATGACCAGTAGCAATGGTTTGATGGCCGGCAAGAAGGGCCTGATCATGGGCGTCGCCAATGATCGCTCGATCGCCTGGGGCATCGCCAAGACCGTGGCCGAGCACGGCGCCGAAGTCGCCTTCACCTATCAGGGCGAGGCGCTGCAAAAGCGCGTCGCCCCCCTCGCCCAGACCCTGGGCTCCGACATTCTGCTGCCCTGCGACGTCACCGACCCCGCCAGCATCGAAGCCGTCTTCGCCGAGCTGGGCGAGCGCTGGGGCAAGCTGGACTTCCTGGTCCACGCCATCGCCTTCTCCGACAAGGACGAGCTGAAGGGCGGCTACATCGACACGTCGGCGGCCAACTTCGCCAACTCGATGAACATCTCCTGCTTCTCCTTCACGAGCATCGCCCAGAAGGCCGCGCCCCTGATGAGCTCCGGCGGCAGCCTGGTGACGCTGAGCTACTACGGCGCCGAGAAGGTCACGCCCCACTACAACGTGATGGGCGTCGCCAAGGCCGCGCTGGAGGCCAGCGTGCGCTACCTCGCCGTCGACCTCGGCGGCCGCAACATCCGCGTCAACGCCATCTCCGCCGGCCCGATCAAGACGCTGGCCGCCTCGGGCATCGGCGACTTCCGCTACATCCTGAAGTGGAACGAGTACAACTCGCCGCTCAAGCGCAACGTCACCATCGAGGACGTCGGCAAGTCCGGCATGTACCTGCTGAGCGACCTCGCCAGCGGCGTCACCGGCGAAGTCCACCATGTCGACTGCGGCTACCACGTCGTCGGCATGAAGTCCGTCGACGCGCCCGACATCGCCACGGTCTGACCGGGCCCGCACCATGTCGCACAACACCTTCGGCCATATGTTCCGCGTCACCACCTGGGGCGAAAGCCACGGGCCGGCGATCGGCTGCGTGGTGGACGGCTGCCCGCCGGGCATCCCGCTCGTCGAGGAGGACATCCAGGTCTGGCTCGAGAAGCGCAAGCCCGGCACCTCGCGCTTCGTCACCCAGCGCCAGGAAAGCGACACGGTGCAGATCATGTCCGGCGTGTTCGAGGGCAAGACCACCGGCACCTCGATCGGCCTCGTCATCCAGAACGAGGACATGCGCTCGAAGGACTACGGCGACATCAAGGACAAGTTCCGTCCCGGGCACGCCGACCTCACCTACTTCCAGAAGTACGGCAGCAACCGCGACTATCGCGGCGGCGGTCGCTCTTCGGCGCGCGAGACGGCGCTGCGCGTCGCCGCCGGCGGCGTCGCGCGCCAGGTGCTGAAGCAGGCCTTCGGCGACAGCCTCGTCATCCGTGGCGCGCTGGTGCAGATGGGCACGCAGCTCATTGACCGCGCGCGCTGGGACTGGGCCGCGACGCAGGACAATCCCTTCTGGTGCCCGGACCGCCAGGCGGCGCAGACTTGGGAAAGCTATCTCGACGGCGTGCGCAAGTCGGGCAATTCCGTCGGCGCCGTCATCGAGCTCGTGGCCTCGGGCGTGCCCGCCGGCCTCGGCGCCCCGATCTACGGCAAGCTCGACGCCGACCTCGCCGCCGCCATGATGAGCATCAACGCCGTGAAGGGCGTCGAGATCGGCGCCGGCATGGGTGCTGCCGCGCTGATGGGCGACCAGAACGCCGACGAGATGCGCATGAAGGACGGCAAGATCGACTTCCTGTCCAACCAGGCCGGCGGCATCCTGGGCGGCATCTCGACCGGCCAGGACGTCGTGGTGCGCTTCGCGGTGAAGCCGACCAG
>DASYCO010000045.1:0-108246 GCA_036500145.1 Alphaproteobacteria bacterium
GGATGAGATCGACGAAACGCAGGGACTGGGTCAGCCAGATCACGCCCGCCATGGCGACGGTGATGAACAGGAGCGGCCAGAACAGCAGGCGCATGATGTAACGATAGCTACAGCTCATGGCGCGGCATTATAGCCATCCGCCCGCCCCAAGCTACAGAAAGGGGCGGAAAAACGGCCGGGGGCGAAGCAAATTTTCCTGGGAAGTCCGGGACTTGCGGATTTGGGTTGATGTTGTCCGGCTGTTGGCTTCCGGCCGTCGGCGGACTAGACTTCCGGACCTTCTTCCCAGCGCGGAGCTCTCCGCGCTCCGTTCCTGACCGGAGATCACACGACATGAAGATCGGCTTCGCCGTCCCGGCTGCGTCCACCCTTGCCAAAACGACCGGCACGATCGCCGCCGGGGTCTTCGCCGACAAGGTTCTCGGCCCCGCCGCCAAGGAATTGGACGCTCTGACCCGAGGTGCCGTGGCGCGCGCGGTCAAGAACGCCCGTTTCGCCGGCAAGAAGGGCGAGGTCTTCGGCTTTCCGGCTCCCGCCGGCCTGGCGGCCAGCCACGTGCTGCTGTTCGGCCTCGGCGCGCCCGACAAGCTCGATGCGGAGATCGCCGAGGAAGCCGGCGGCGCCGTCATGGCCCGCTTGCTCGGCCTGCGCGAGAAAAGCGCACTGGTCCTGGCGGCCCTACCGGGTACGGCCAAGCTCAAGCCCGGCAGTTTCGCGGCCCATTTCGCCTTCGGCGCCCATCTGCGGGCCTACCGCTTCGACAAGTACCGCACCAAGGAGAAGCCCGAGGACAAGCCGGTGCTGGCCGGCGTGACCATCGCCCTCAAGGCGGTGGAGGACGCGCGCAAGCAGTTCGCGCCGCTCGCCGCCATTGCCGAGGGCATCTTCCTCACCCGCGACGTGGTCTCCGAGCCGCCCAACGTGATCTATCCCGAGACCCTGGCCCAGCGCGCCAAGACCCTGACGCGCGACGGCGTGAAAGTGGAAGTGCTGGACGTCGCCCAGATGAAGAAGCTCGGCATGGGCGCCCTGCTCGGCGTCGGCCAGGGCAGCGTGCGCGATTCGCGCCTGGTCGTCATGCGCTGGGAAGGCGGCAAGAAGGGCGTGCCTCCGGTCGCCTTCATCGGCAAGGGCGTCACCTTCGACACCGGCGGCATCTCGATCAAGCCCGCCAAGGGCATGGAAGACATGAAGTGGGACATGGCCGGCGCCGGCACGGTGATCGGCCTGATGAAGGCCCTGGCCGGCCGCAAGGCGAAGGTCAATGCCGTCGGCGTCGTCGGCCTCGTCGAGAACATGCCGGACGGCAACGCCCAGCGCCCCGGCGACGTGGTCAAGACCATGTCGGGCCAGACCGTCGAGGTCATCAACACCGACGCCGAAGGCCGTCTCGTGCTGGCCGACGCCATGTGGTACTGCCAGGACCGCTTCAAGCCGAAGTTCATGGTCGACCTCGCCACCCTCACGGGCGCCATCATCATGTCGCTCGGCACGCATCGCGCCGGCCTGTTCTCCAACGACGACAAGCTGTCGGAGAATCTCAAGGCCGCCGGCAGCGCCGTCGGCGAGAAGCTGTGGCGCATGCCGCTCGGCCCCGAATACGACAAGATGCTGACCTCGCAGATCGCCGACATGATGAACGTCAGCGACGGCGGCGGCGCCGGCAGCATCACGGCGGCGCAGTTCCTGCAGCGCTTCGTCAACGACGTGCCGTGGGCGCATCTCGACATCGCCGGCATGGCCTGGTCGAAGCGCGACACGGCGATGGTGCCGAAGGGCGCCACCGCCTTCGGCGTGCGCCTGCTCGACCGCCTCGTCGCCGACCATTACGAAGGCCGCTGAAGCCGCCGCGCATGACCGACATCGGCTTCTATCACCTGGTGGCGACGCCGCTCGAGAAGGCCCTGCCGAAGCTCCTGGAGAAGGTGCTCGGCAGCGGCGCGCGCGCCGTGGTGATGGCCGGGTCGGTCGAGCGCGTCGAGGCGCTCAACGCGCAGCTCTGGACCTACGCGACCAACGGCTTCCTGCCGCACGGCAGCGTCAAGGACGGCAGGCCCGAGCGCCAGCCGATCTGGCTGACCGCCAAGGACGAAAATCCCAACGGCGCCACCATCCTGGTGCTGACCGACGGCGCGGCCTCGGACCAGCTCGCGGACTACGCCCGTTGCCTCAACGTCTTCGACGGCGCCGACGATGCGGCGGTGGCCGAGGCTCGCGCGCGCTGGAAGCTCTACAAGGATGCCGGCCACGGCCTGACCTACTGGCAGCAGACCGAAAGCGGTGGCTGGGAGCGCAAAAGCTAGGCAAACGGGGCGAAATCGGCGGGAAAACCGGCCATGCCGGGAATGCTGCACGGCAATACAAAGGTTGCCGCCTGGGGCCGATCCCTATATAAGGCCGCAACTTTCGCCCCCGGCCCCCGAGAACGGGGCCTGCTCTAGGAGAGCTTTATCGCCATGGCCATCGAACGCACCCTTTCCATCCTCAAGCCGGACGCCACCCGCCGCAACCTGACCGGCCAGATCAACGCGCGCTTCGAGACGGCGGGCCTGAAGATCGTCGCCCAGAAGCGCCTGCAGCTGAGCGAGGCCCAGGCCGGCGAGTTCTACGCCGTCCACAAGGCGCGCCCCTTCTTCGGCGAGCTGGTCGCCTTCATGGTCTCCGGCCCGGTCGTCGCGCAGGTTCTCGAAGGCGAGAACGCCGTCGCGAAGAACCGCGAGATCATGGGCGCCACGAACCCGGCCAACGCCGACGCCGGCACGATCCGCAAGGACTTCGCCGAGTCGATCGAAGCGAACTCGGTGCACGGTTCCGATTCGCTCGAGAACGCCAAGAACGAGATCTCGTTCTTCTTCTCGGGTCTTGAGATCGTCGCCTAAGACGCCTCTCAGCGCGTAAAAAAAGCCCGGCCGTTTGGCCGGGCTTTTTTGTTGCCTGCACGCGCGCGCTCAGGTCAGGAAGATCGCCATTAGGGCGAGCAGGACCGCGAGTCCCAAGCAGGAAAATCCGATGATGCGCGTGAAGTAGTGCCACATCTGGACATGCGGCGTGATGTCGTGCGAATCGGCCATGTAAGCCCCCTCTGTTCTGTCGTTCCCGGCTGTTGTCGCCGGCTGGGAACAAGTATGGCCCATGCGGCCAGGAGGGAAAAGGGGGCAGGGAAAGGGCAGGCTAGCCCCGGAACCCCTTAGGACGCGGGGCTCAGCAGCATGCCGAGCGGCTGCTCGCCGTCGATGAAGGCCTTGTCGCCGACGATGCGCACGCGCTGCTCGGCGACCAGCTTGAGGGCGAGCGGGTAGATCTTGTGCTCGGCTTCGAGGATGCGCGCCGCCAGGCTGTCGACGTCGTCGCCGTCGAGCACCGGCACGGCGGCCTGCACCAGGATCGGCCCCGAATCCACTTCGGGCCGCACGATGTGCACCGTGCAGCCGGCGAGCTTCACGCCGGCGGCGAGCGCCTGCTCGTGGGCGTTCAGGCCGCGGAACGACGGCAGCAGCGACGGATGGATGTTGATGATGCGGTCCTGCCAGCGCGCGATGAAGGCGGCCGTCAGCAGGCGCATGTAGCCGGCGAGGCAGACGAACTCGACGCCGGCCATGCGCAGGGCGTCGTGCAGCGCGTCGTCGAAGGCCTCGCGGCTCGGGTAGGCCTTGTGGTCGAGCGCGATGACCGGCACGCCGAGCGCGCGGGCATGCCCGAGGCCGGCCGCGTCGGGCCGGTTGGAGACGACGGCGACGATCTCGGCGGGGAAGCTCGGCGTCTGGCAGGTGTCGAGCAGGGCCTTCAGGTTGGTGCCGCGCCCGGAGATGAGAACGCCGACGCGCAGCTTGGCCATCGCCGGCTCAGGCCTTGTCGAGGGCGGCTTGCAGGCCGGCGACGACGCTGCGTTCGCCTGCCATGCTGCCTTGGGGCGTGCGGACGACCTTGCCGATGCGCGAGACGGTCTCGCCGCCTGCCGTAAGGGCAGCGCTGACCTTGGCCTCGCTCTCGGCCGAGACGATCGCGACCATGCCGATGCCGCAGTTGAAGGTGCGGGCCATTTCCTCGGCGGCGACATGGCCTTCGCGGGCCAGCCAGCCGAACACCGGCGGCATCGTCCAGCTCGCGGCGTCGAGCGCGACGCCGAGGCCGTCCGGCAGCACGCGCGGAATGTTCTCGATCAGGCCGCCGCCGGTGATGTGGGCAAAGCCTTTCACGCCGCCTGCCTTGATCGCGCTGAGGCAGCTCTTGACGTAGATGCGCGTCGGCGCGAGCAGCGCCTCGCCGAGCTTGCGGCCCGGCGCGAAGGGCGCAGGCGCGTCGTAGGCCAACCCGAGGTCGGCGACGACGCGGCGCACCAGGGAGAAGCCGTTGGAATGGACGCCGGTGGAGGCGAGGCCGAGCACGACGTCGCCTTCGCTGATCGTCTGGCCGGTGATCGCCTGGCTGCGTTCGACCGCGCCGACCGAGAAGCCGGCGAGGTCGTAGTCGCCGTCGCCGTACATGCCGGGCATTTCGGCGGTCTCGCCGCCGACCAGCGCGCAGCCGGCCTGCTTGCAGCCGTCGGCGATGCCGGCGATGACGTCGCGCGCGGCGGCGACGTCCAGCTTGCCGCTGGCGAAGTAGTCGAGGAAGAAGAGGGGCTCGGCGCCCTGGACGACGAGGTCGTTCACGCACATGGCGACCAGATCGATGCCGACCGTCGCGTGGTGGTTGGCGTCGATGGCGACCTTGAGCTTGGTGCCGACGCCGTCCGTCGTGGCGACGAGCAGCGGGTCGGTGAAGCCGGCGGCCTTCGGGTCGAAGAAGGCGCCGAATCCGCCGAGCGAGGCGTCGGAACCGCTGCGCGCGGTGGCGCGTGCCAGGGGCGCGATGGCTTTGACCAGGGCGTTGCCGGCGTCGATGTCGACGCCTGCGTCCTTGTAAGTCCGGCTGCTAATGGGACACCCGCCCGTGGTAGACTGTTGGGATTAAATGCTAAGGTTCTGCGCAAGAACGGGAACCGGCCACGCGGGCCGCTCGTTCCGCTTCAAAATCGCCGCGAACATAGCCGATCCAGAACGGTTTGCAATGGTCCCCAGTCTCGTCGCCAACGGCTTTCGCCGCCTGTTTTTTGCCAGCTTTTTCCTGAGTTTGCCGCTGCTCGCCGGTTTTGCCGACGGCTGGGCGCAAACCCCGGGCGACGCGGACGTCTATACGGTGGAAAACGTGCCGCTCGACACCACCGCCCAGACCGCCGCCGCGGCCCGCGAAACGGCCCTGGCCAACGGTCAGGCCGAGGCTTTGCGCCGCCTGCTGGCCCGCCTGACGGTGCGCGCCGACGCGGCGCGCCTGCCGCGCCTGTCGGCGGCGGAGACCGGCGACCTGGTGCGCGGCATCGAGCTGGAGGGCGAGAAGGCCTCGTCCGTTCGCTACATCGCCAGCCTGCGGGTGCGCTTCCGCGCCGACGGCGTGCGCAGCCTGCTGCGCCGCAGCGGCATTCCCTTCGCTGAGACGCGCAGCAAGCCGATGCTCGTCCTGCCGGTGCTGTCGACCGAGTCCGGCCCCATCCTGTGGGAGGAGACGACGCCCTGGCGCGAGGCCTGGGCCAACATCCCGCGCAGCGAGGGGCTGGTGCCGCTGATCGTGCCGGTCGGCGACCTCGACGACGTGCGCGCCATCGACGCTGCCAAGGCGACCTCGGGCGACACGACGCAGCTCGCCGCCATCGCCGCGCGCTACAACGCAGGCGACGTCATCGTCGCGGTGGCGACGCCGCAGTCCGCCGGCGGGACGGTGAGCGCCGTGCAGGTGTCGCTCAGCCGCTTCAGCGCCTCCGGCCAGGACGAGACGCTGGTTGAGAACTACGGCGCCGAGCCGGGCAAGGACGTCTGGGCCAAGGCCGCCGCCGGCGTCGCCGTGAACATCGAGGAGGCCTGGAAGCGCAGCGCGCTCATCCGCTACGATAATCCGCGCTCGCTGACCGCCACGGTGTCGCTCGCCGGCATCGACGAGCTGGTCGAAGTGCGCCGCCGCCTCGCCAACGTCGCCATCCTGCAGCGCGCCGAGCTGGTCTATCTCGCGCGCAACGAGGCGCAGTTCCGCTTCGACTACTTCGGCGACGAGCGCCAGCTCGCAAGCGCCCTGGCGCAGAACGACCTGGTGCTGGAGCAGAGTAGTAGCGGTGGCTGGCGCGTCCGTCCGCGCGGCATGGCGACGTCGGCCAAACCCGCCCCGAGCGCGCCGCCGGCCGCATCCCCGGCTGTCGATTCGACCTCCGGCGTGCTCGGCACGATGCCCGATGACCTTCCGCCGCCGTCCGAGCCGGACGACATGCCGGACGAGACCGTCATCGTCCGGTGAACGTGGCCAACCTCATCAGTCTGGCGCGGCTGATTGCGGTCCCCATCGTCATCTGGGCGATGCTGACCGGGGAGATGGCGCTGGCCTTCTGGCTCTTCGTGGCGGCCGGCGTGTCGGACGCCGTCGACGGCTTCATCGCCAAGCACTTCGACAGCCAGACGGCGCTCGGCAGCTACCTCGACCCGCTCGCCGACAAGGCGCTCCTGGTCAGCGTCTACATCGTCGCCGCGCATGTCGGCTACCTGCCCATCTGGCTGGCGATCCTCGTCGTCTTCCGCGACATCCTGATCGTCGGCGGCGTCGTCCTGCTGTATACCTTGGGCCGTCAGCCGCCGCATATGGCGCCGCTCTGGATCAGCAAGCTCAACACGGTCCTGCAGATACTGCTTGCGGCCATGGTGCTCGCCGACGGCGCCTTTGACATCCCGCCGGACCGCGTGGTTCATGCGCTGGTCTGGCTGACGGGCGCGACGACGCTGCTGTCTGGCGTCGGATATCTCATCAAGTGGGGCCGCAGCGTGGCCGGCCTGGAGGACGAACGATGACCGAGACGCACCGCAAAGGCTGGAACCCGTACTGGTTCTGGGCAGGCGTCGCCGTCGTCACCATCGGGCTGGTCCACCTGTTCCAGCCGGTGCTGCTGCCCTTCGTCGCCGGCATCCTGCTCGCCTACCTGCTCGACCCGCCGGTCAACCGGCTGACGCGCCTCGGCCTCGGGCGCGGCTGGGCGACGCTGGTCGTGCTGCTGGTGTTCGCCGTCCTGCTCGTCGGCGTCCTGCTGCTGGTCGTGCCGATGCTGCAGCAGCAGCTCTCCGACATGATCACGAAGCTGCCGGACCTCATCGCCTCCCTGCAGGACAAGGTGATGAAGCTGATCGCGACGCTGCGCACGCGCGTCTCGGCGCAGGACATGCAACGTCTGCAGGACGCGGTCGGCGGCCATGCCGGCGACATCCTCGGCGTGCTGCCGGACGTGCTGCTCGGCCTGCTGACCAAGGGCCTGGCGCTGTTCAACGTCCTGTCGCTGGTGTTCATCACGCCGGTCGTCGCCTTCTACATGATGCGCGACTGGCCGCTCATCGTCGCCACCGTCGACGGCTGGCTGCCCAAGCGCCAGGCGCCGACCATCCGCCGCCTGTTCGTCGAGATGGACCAGAAGCTGTCGGGCTACATCCGCGGCGTGTCGATGATCTGCATCATCCTGGCGGTGTTCTACGGCACGGCGCTGAGCGCCGTCGGCCTCGACTTCGGCCTCGTCGTCGGCCTGCTCGCCGGCTTCCTGGCCTTCATTCCTTTCGTCGGCTCGATCTTCGGCTTCGTCGTCGGCGTCGGCCTCGCCTTCGCCCAGTTCAGCGACCTGACCTCCGTGGCGCTCGTCGCCGCCGTCTTCCTGATCGGCCAGGCCGTCGAGGGCAATGTGCTGCAGCCCATGCTGGTCGGCCGCCAGGTCAACCTGCACGCGGTCTGGATCATCTTCGCGTTGCTCGCCGGCGGCGCCGTGTTCGGCTTCCTCGGCGTGCTGCTGGCCGTGCCCTTCGCCGTCGTCATTGCCGTGCTAGTGCGCTACGGCATCGAGCAGTACCGCGAAAGCCAGCTCTATCTCGGCGACGGCGGCCCGCCGCCCGGTCGATGAAAGCGGGCAGATGAGCGATCCCGCCGGCATGCCGAGCGGCCGCCAGCTCGCCTTCGATTTCGGCCATCGCGCAAGCTTGAGCGGCGAGGATTTCATCGTCGCGCCCTGCAACGCCGACGCGGTGGCCTGGATCGACGCCTGGCCGAACTGGCCAGCGCCGGCCCTCGTCATCCATGGCCCGCCGGGCGGCGGCAAGACCCATCTCGCCGGCGTCTGGCGCGCGCGCGCGCAGGCCATCGAGATTTCCGCCGCGGCCGTCAATCCGGCCGACATCGACGGCGCGCTCGGCGCGGCGCAGGCCGCCGTCGTCGAGGACGCCGACCGGCTTGTCGTGAACGAAGCTGCCGCGCGCGGGCTGTTCCATCTCTACAACCTGCTCGCCGAGCGGCGCGGCCACCTGCTGCTGACGGCGCGGGCACCCGTGCTGCAATGGCCGCTGGCGCTGGCCGACCTGCGCTCGCGCCTGCAGGCGGCGCCGGCTGCGGCCATCGACCTGCCCGACGAGGGGCTGACGGCGGCGCTGCTGGTCAAATTGTTCGCCGACCGACAGCTGAAAGTGGGCGACGACGTGCTGGCCTACCTGCTGGCGCGCATGGAGCGCAGCTTCGACGCGGCGCGCCGGCTGGTCGCGGCGCTTGACGCGGCGGCGCTCGACGCGCGGCGCAACGTCAGCGTGCCGCTGGCCGGCGAGGTGCTGGCTCGGCTCGGGCCCGACGGGCATGGCGGCCAAGACGGGCAGGGCAGCTCGACGTAGCATCGGGAGACGACGCATGGATTTCGGAATCGCCGGGCGCAAGGCCTTGGTCTGCGGCGCGAGCAAGGGGCTGGGGCGCGGCTGCGCCGAGGCGCTGGCGGGCGAAGGCGTCACCGTCTATGTCAATGCGCGCGGCGCCGACGCGCTGAAGGCCACGGCCGACGAGATCGCCAAGGCCACGGGCGGCACGGTGATTCCGCTCGCCGCCGACATCACGACGGAGGCGGGGCGCGAAACGGTGCTGGCGGCGATTCCCGATCCCGACATCCTGGTGACCAATGCCGGCGGGCCGCCGCTGGGCGACTTCCGCGACTGGGACCGCGACGTCTGGATCAAGGCGCTTGACGGCAACATGCTGACGCCCATCGCGCTGATCAAGGCGACGGTGGACGGCATGATCGCGCGCAAGTTCGGCCGCATCGTCAAGATCACGTCGAGCGCCGTGAAGGCGCCCATCGATTCGCTCGGCCTGTCGAACGGCGCGCGCGCCGGGCTCACCGGCTTCGTCGCCGGCCTGGCGCGCAAGACCGTGCGCCACAACGTGACGATCAACAATCTGCTGCCCGGCCAGTTCGCGACCGACCGCCTGTTCGACAACTTCGCCGCCGGCGCGAAGCGCGAAGGCCTGTCGGTGGAGGACTACGCGGCGCAGCGCGCGGCGGCCCTGCCGTCGGGACGCTTCGGCGTGCCGCGCGAGTTCGGCCAGCTTTGCGCCTACATCTGCTCGGCGCAGGCGGGCTACGTCACCGGCCAGAACTTCCTCATCGACGGCGGCAACTATCCGGGGACGTTCTAGGCCCGGCTAGGCCAAGCTCTTCGGCGTCACGAAGTCGTCGAGCCGGCCGTCGCCCCAGCCGATGTCGCCCCAGTCGTCGGCGAGCGGGAAGGCGATGACCACGAGGCCGGCGGTCGGCAGGTTCTCGCGCAGCTGCTCGCGCAGGGTCCGCTTTGCCTCCGTCACCTCGCCGCAGAGACGCAGCGCGAATTCATGCATGCCGGGATTATGTCCCACCATCATGAGGCTGCCGGCGTCCGCCGGGGCCTCGCGCAGGGCCGTCAGCAGCCTGTCGGGCTCCGCCAGGTAGAGGTCTTGCTCAGGAATGAGCGGAACCTCGGCTAACTTCGCCTTCGGGAGCAGGATGTCCAGGGTTTCGCGGACGCGCAGCGCGGTCGAGGCCAGAATCGTCTCCGGCGGCGGCTTGCGGCGGCCCAAATGGCCGCCCATGGCCTCGGCGGCGAGGCGGCCGCGGCCGTTCAGCGGGCGCTCGTGGTCGGGCGAGTCGGGGGCGCCCCAACTGGATTTAGCGTGGCGCAGAAGATATAGTGTTTTCATGGTCTTCCAGAATGGGGACGGAGTGCAGGGGCATCTCCGCCGCCAGGGCCGAATGATGCATCCTGGACCGTTCGCTGTCATGAACCTGTCGCGGGCATGTCATGGGGGCGGCGATAGGACTGTGCCGGGCCGCGTCGCGGCCAGCCAGCCCCATGCGGGCGCTTCCCAGGCTGCGGGAGCGACCCTAGGGGATGGTCAGGTTCAAGGGAAGGCCGCCGCTCGGGATCGGTCCCGCACGGCCGCAGGAAAGGAAACGATTTCCGTGTCCACAGATCTGTCCAGCCCCCCGACGTCTGCCCCGCGCTCTGAAAGCGTTCCCGCCATTTCCGCCGATTCGCCGACGCGGTTCATCAATCGCGAGGTGTCCTGGCTGGCGTTCAACCACCGCGTCCTCGAAGAAGCCGGCAACCTGAACCATCCGCTGCTCGAGCGGGTGCGCTTCCTGTCGATCTCGGCGAGCAACCTGAACGAATTCTTCATGGTGCGCGTCGCCGGCCTGAAGGCGCAGATGCGCGCCGGCATCGCCGAGACGAGCGACGACGGGCTGACGACCGAACAGCAGATCGCGGCGATCTCGCGCGAGGTGTCGCAGGTGCTGCGCGAGCAGCAGGTGCGCTGGAACGAGCTGCACAAGAGCCTCGCCGACGAAGGCATCTCCTTCGTCGACGTCGCGCAGCTGTCGTCCGAAGACCGCGCCTGGCTCCAGACCTACTTCATGGAGCATGTCTTCCCGGTGCTGACGCCGCTCGCCATCGACCCGGCGCACCCGTTCCCCTTCATTCCCAACCTGGGCTTCACGCTGGTGCTGCAGCTGCACCGCGCGAGCGACGGCGAGCACCTCAAGGCGCTCGTGCCGATCCCGAATCAGGTGCGCCGCTTCATCCGCCTGCCCGGCAAGGCCGTGCGCTTCATCCTGCTCGAAACGCTGACCGAGATGTTCCTCGACCGGCTGTTTCCCGGCTTCACGGTGGAAGGCAAGGGCAGCTTCCGCCTGCTGCGCGACACCGAAGTCGAGATGGAGGAGGAGGCCGAGGACCTCGTGCGCGTCATCTCCTCGGCGCTGAAGCGCCGCCGGCGCGGCGTCGTCATCCGCCTGACCTTCAGCAAGGGCATCCCCGAGTCGCTGTCGCGCTTCGTGGTTGACGAGCTGCACGTCGCCGAGAGCGACATCTTCGACGTCGACGGCCTGCTCGGCCTGGCCGATGTCAAGCAGATGATCGTCGACGACCGGCCCGACCTGCAGTTCAAGCCGCACAACTCGCGCTTTCCCGAGCGCGTGAACGACTTCGGCGGCGACTGCTTCGCCGCCATCGCCGCCAAGGACTTCATCGTCCACCACCCTTACGAGAGCTTCGACGTGGTGGTGCAGTTCCTGCGCCAGGCGGCGCGCGACCCCAACGTCGTGTCGATCAAGCAGACGCTCTATCGCACCAGCGACGACAGCCCCATCGTCAAGGCGCTGATCGAGGCGGCCGAGGCCGGCAAGTCGGTCACCGCCATGGTCGAGCTGAAGGCCCGCTTCGACGAGGAGGCCAACATCCGCTGGGCGCGCGACCTGGAGCGCGCCGGGGCCCAGGTGGTCTACGGCTTCATCCATCTCAAGACCCACGCGAAGGTGTCGCTGGTGACGCGCCGCGAGGGCGCCGGCCTGCGCAGCTACGTGCATTTCGGCACCGGCAACTACCATCCGATCACCGCGCGCATCTACACCGACCTGTCGCTGTTCACCTGCGACCCGGCGCTCTGCCGCGACGCGGCCCTGCTGTTCAACTTCATGACCGGCTACGCGCGCCCGGCGTCGTTCGAGAAGCTCGCGGCCGCGCCGATCAACCTGCGCGACAGCCTGCGCCGCCACATCGCCGAGGAGATCGCTCACGCCCAGGCCGGGCGGCCGGCGGCGATCTGGGCCAAGCTCAACTCCGTGGTCGATCCCGGCATCATCGACGAGCTCTACGCGGCGTCGCGCGCCGGCGTGAAGATCGACCTCGTCGTGCGCGGCATCTGCTGCCTGCGGCCCGGCGTGCCGGGCCTGTCGGAGAACATCCGCGTCAAGAGCATCGTCGGCCGCTTCCTCGAGCATTCGCGCATCGTCTGCTTCGCCAACGGCCACGCCATGCCGTCGCCCCAGGCCAAGGTCTTCATCTCCTCGGCCGACTGGATGACGCGCAACCTCGACTGGCGCGTCGAGACACTGGTGCCGGTGGAGAACCCGACCGTGCATCAGCAGGTGCTGGAGCAGATCATGGAGGCCAACCTGCGCGACGACGTGCAGAGCTGGACGCTGGGACCGGACGGCGTCTATCATCGCGTCGAGCCCGATCCTTCCCAGCCGTTCAGCGTCCATCAGTATTTCATGACAAACCCGAGCCTCTCCGGGCGCGGCAGCGCGCTCAAGACGTCGCGTCCGCTCCTCAAGCGACTCTTTCCCAAGGCGTGACATTGGCGAAGGCGAAACCCTCAAAGCGTAGCCGTGCCGTGCCGAAATCCGTGGCGCGGTCTTCCAGCAAGACCGCGCGCGTGGGCGTGATCGACGTCGGGTCCAACTCCGTCCGCCTCGTCGTGTATGACGGCATCGGCCGCGCGCCGCTGCCGATCTTCAACGAGCGCACCCTGTGCGGCCTGGGCCGCGGGCTGGCCGAAAGCGGAAAGCTCAACCGCGAGGGCGTCAAGATGGCGCTCGAGAACATGGGGCGCTTCGTCGCCGCGGCAGAAGCCATGCGCGTCGACCGCCTCGACGTGGTGGCGACCGAGGCGGTGCGCGCCGCCAAGGACGGCCCGGCCTTCGTCGATACCCTGGAAAGCCGCTTCGGCATCGACGTGCAGGTGCTGAAGGGCACAGCCGAGGCCAACGCCTCGGCTCTCGGCGTGCTCGCCGGCATCCCCGGCGCCTACGGCGTCATGGGCGACCTCGGCGGCGCCAGCCTGGAGCTGGTGGCGCTGAAGAACGGCGGGCCGGGGCGGGCGATCAGCCTGCCGATCGGCCCGTTCCGTCTCATGAGCCAGTGGGGCAAGGACCGCAAGAAGACGCGCCGCACGGTGCAGAAGCTGTTCGCCAACCTCGGCTGGCTGGCGATGGGCCGCGCCGACAAGGTCTTCTATCCGGTCGGCGGCGCCTGGCGCGCCCTGGCCAACCTGCACATGCAGCAGAACGACTATCCGCTGCACGTCATCCACGAATACGAGATGGAGACCGACGACGCGCGCGAGCTGCTTGGCCTGGTGATGAACCTCGGCCCGTCGTCGCTGGCGCGCATCGAAGGCGTGCCGAAGAAGCGCCTCGACACGCTGCCGCTCGCCGCCATGGTGCTCGACTGCGTCCTTGAGCGCATGGAGCCGGAGAAGCTGGTCTTCTCCGCACAGGGACTGCGCGAAGGCATCCTGTTCGGCAAGCTCACCACGCCGCAGCGCGCGAAGGATCCCTTGCTCGCGGCCTGTGGCGACATGGCCTTCCGTTCGCAGCGCTTCGAGGTCAGCGGCGCCGACCTCTACGACTGGATGACGCCGCTGTTCGGCCGCGAGAGCGCGACGCAGCAGCGCCTGCGCATGGCGGCCTGCCTGCTCGGCGACATCGCCTGGAACGAACATCCGGACTATCGCGCCGAACAAGCGTTCTGGCGCATCCTGCGCATGCCGGTGACCGGCGTGGACCATGCGGGACGCGCGTTCCTCGCGGTCGCCGTCGGCGCGCGCTACGGCGAAGGCATCGGCGAAGTGGGCGGCGAGGAAGGCGTGCGCATTTCCGGGCTGATCGCGCCGGAGGACATCGAGCGCGCCCAGATCCTCGGCCGCGCCCTGCGCCTGGCCTTCACCCTGTCGGCAGGCAACCGCCGCGTGCTGCGCAGCACGAGCCTGGCCATGAGCGCGAAGTACCTGACGCTGACCCTGCCCAAGCGCAAGGGCACGGCCCTGCTGGGCGAGATGGTGCTGCGGCGCTTCGAAGGCATCGCCAAGACGGTGAAGCGCAAGCCGCGCATCCTCGGGCCGGACGTCGCCGCGGACTGAGGCCGCCTCGGCCGGCTGGGGCCTAAGCGTTCGCCGCTTTGCGGGGGTTAAGCGTTCGCCGCTTTGCGGCCAGCGCTCTCGACCGGGATCAGCGCGATGTTCTTGTTCTTGATCGCCAGCGAGACCTGGCCATGCTTCAGCGCCAGGGCGTCGGCGCCGAACACTTCGCGTCGCCAGCCGTGCATGGCCGGCACGTCGGCGTTGTCGTCCGCCGCGATCTGCTCGAGGTCGCCGCTGCTCGCCACCAGGCGCTGGGCGACGTCGTTGCTCTCGCACTTCAGCTTCAGCAGAACCTTCAGCAGGTCGACCACCGGGGCGAGGCCGCGCGGCAGCTCGATCTTCTCGTCGAGCAGGCCGACGCACTCGCTCTCGCGTTCGATGCCCTTGGCGACGGCGGCGAGGATGGCGTCCTTCATGTTCGGGCTGAAGCCGTTGCGGCCCAGGCCGCGGGTGCGGAACAGCTCGTCCTCGTTGCGCGGCGCATGGGCGGCGATGTTGAGCAGGGCGTCGTCGCGCAGAATGCGGTTGCGCGGCACGTCCTTCTCCTGGGCGGCGAGGTCGCGCCAGGCCGCCAGCTCGCGCAGCACCGACAGGAACTTCGCGTTGGTGCTGCGCACCTTCAGGCGGCGCCAGGCCTCGTAGGGCTCGGGCTTGTAGGTGACGGGATTGGTGAGGATCGCCATTTCCTCTTCCACCCAGCGGGTGCGGCCGCCGGCGTCGAGCATCTCCTGCAGCTTCTCGTAGGCGACGCGCAGATGGGTGACGTCCGACAGCGCGTAGTGCAGCTGCTTCTCGCTCAGCGGCCGGTGCGACCAGTCTGTGAAGCGCATGGACTTGTCGATGCGGGCGCGGGCGAGCTTGGTGGCGAGCGTCTCGTAGCCGACCGAATCGCCGAAGCCGCAGACCATGGCCGCGACCTGGGTGTCGAACAGCGGGGCGGGGATCTTGCCGCTCAGGTGGTAGAAAATCTCGATGTCCTGGCGGGCGGCGTGGAAGACCTTGAGGACGTTCGGGTCGGCCATCAGCGCCATGAGGGGGGCGAGGTCGATGCCCGGCGCCATGGCGTCGACCACGGCAGCCTCCTCGGGGCCGGCGATCTGGACCAGGCACAGGACCGGCCAGTACGTCTTCTCCCGCATGAACTCGGTGTCGACGGTGATGTAAGGGGCGCTCGCCATGCGACGGCAGAAGCCGTCCAGCGCCTCGGTCTCGGTGATGAGCAACATCCTCCTGCTATAGCGAAAAACCGGAGTGGGAGGAAGCGGCGCTGCGCGTCCCGGGGCGGTTCGGGGCGGAAAAGATGCCTGGGCGGTCCGGACCCCGGGGATTGGGGCCCCGTTTGGCCGCTGCAACTTGACAAAATCGCAATATCCGTGCGTTTTGACGCCTGATTTTCACCCGGTTCCGGCCCGTCCGGCGCCCGATCTCCCGCCCGCCGGTTCCCGGCGGCGGGGTCCCTTCGAGAGGCCTCCGTCGATGCATCCCTATCGTACCCAGACCTGCGGCGAACTGCGCGCGGCCCACGTCGGCCAGACCGTGCGGCTCGCGGGCTGGATCCACCGCAAGCGCGACCACGGCAACCTGCTGTTCGTCGACCTGCGCGACCATTACGGCCTGACCCAGGTCGTCGCCACCTCCGGCACGCCCGCCTTCGCCGAGCTCGAGGGCTTGCGCCTGGAAAGCGTCGTGTCGGTCACGGGCGCGGTGCTGAAGCGCTCGGCCGAGACGATCAACGCGGACCTGCCGACCGGCGAGATCGAGCTGAGCGCGGACGCCGTCGAGCTGCTGTCCAAGCCGCACGACGCGCTGCCGCTGCAGGTCAACTCCGACAGCGACTACGGCGAGGACACGCGCCTGCGCTACCGCTTCCTCGACCTGCGCCGCGAGAAGGTGCACCGCAACATGCTGCTGCGCAGCCAGGTGATCGCCTCGGCGCGCCGCCGCATGATCGAGCAGGGCTTCGTCGAGTACCAGACGCCGATCCTGACCTCGTCGTCGCCGGAAGGCGCGCGCGACTATCTGGTGCCGAGCCGCAACCATCCGGGCAAGTTCTACGCCCTGCCGCAGGCGCCGCAGCAGTTCAAGCAACTGCTCATGGTCGCCGGCTTCGACCGCTACTTCCAGGTCGCGCCTTGCTTCCGCGACGAAGACGCGCGCGCCGACCGCTCGCCGGGCGAGTTCTACCAGCTCGACTTCGAGATGTCCTTCGTGACCCAGGACGACGTCTTCGCCGCCATCGAACCCGTGCTGGGCGGCCTGTTCGAGGAGTTCTCGAACGGCAAGACGGTGAGCAAGCCGCCCTTCCAGCGCATCGCCTTCGACGATGCGCTGCTGAAGTACGGCAGCGACAAGCCGGACCTGCGCAATCCGCTGATCATCTCCGACGTCACCGAAGCCTTCCGCGATTCGGGCTTCGGCATCTTCGCCAAGGCGATCGCCGCGGGCGCCGTCGTGCGCGCCATCCCGGCGCCGGGCGCCGGCGGCAAGCCGCGCAGCTTCTTCGACAAGCTCAACGAATGGGCGCGCGAGCAGGGCGCCGGCGGCCTCGCCTACATCATCCTCGAGAACGGCGAGGCCAAGGGCCCGATCGCCAAGTTCCTCGACGGCCCGCGTCTCGACATCCTGCGCAACGCCTCTGGCATCAAGGACGGCGACGCGCTGTTCTTCGCCTGCGACAAGCCGCTGAAGGCGGCCAAGCTCGCGGGCGAGGCGCGCAACAAGATTGGCGCGGATCTCGACCTCTACGAGAAGAACGTCTTCAAGTTCTGCTGGATCGTCGACTTCCCGATGTACGAGATGAACGAGGACACCGGCCAGATCGAGTTCAGCCACAACCCGTTCTCCATGCCGCAGGGCGGCCTCGAAGCGCTGGAAAAGCAGGATCCGCTGACGATCAAGGCCTACCAGTACGACATCGTCTGCAACGGCATCGAGCTGTCGTCGGGCGCCATCCGCAATCACCTGCCCGAGATCATGTACAAGGCCTTCGCAATCGCCGGCTATGGCGCCGACGTGCTGGAAGCGCGCTTCGGCGGCATGCTCGCGGCCTTCAAGTTCGGCGCGCCGCCGCACGGCGGCTCGGCCCCCGGCATCGACCGCATGGTCATGCTGCTGGCCGACGAGCCGAACATCCGCGAAGTCATCCTCTTCCCGATGAACCAGCAGGCGCAGGACCTCTTGATGCAGGCCCCGGCCGAGGTCGAGGACAAGCGCCTGCGCGAACTGCATCTCAAGGTCGACCTGCCGAAGAAGAGCCTGAGCTAGGCGGGTCGGGCATAGCGAACGGAAAGGGCGGACCAGATTGGTCCGCCCTTTTTCGTTCCGTCAGAGCGCGCTGGCTTGGAAGGTGTCGCAGGCGGCCATGGACTTGCTGTCGAAGCCGCGCTTGAACCAGCGGCCGCGCTGCTGGCTCGTGCCGTGGTTGAAGCTTTCCGGCACGACATAGCCCTGCGTGCGGCGCTGGATCGCGTCGTCGCCGATCTGGGCGGCGGCGTTCAGCGCCTCGTTGAGGTCGCCCTCGTCGAGCAGCCCCTTGTCGGCGGCGTCGCGGCCCCAGATGCCGGCGAAGCAGTCGGCCTGCAGCTCGACGCGCACGGAGAGCGCGTTGGCATCCGCTTCGTTCAGGGTTTGGCGCCTCTGCGCGAACTTCGGCAGGATGCCGATCAGGTTCTGCACGTGATGCCCGACTTCATGGGCGATGACGTAGGCCTGCGCGAAGTCGCCTGGCGCATCGAAGCGGCGCCGGAGCTCCTCGTAGAAGGCGAGGTCGATGTAAAGCTTGCGGTCGTCCGGGCAGTAGAACGGCCCGCTCGCCGCGGATGCGAAGCCGCAGGCGGAGCGTGCGCTGCCGCTGAAGAGCACGAGGGTGGGATCGGAATAGCTCTGGCCCTGTTCCGCGAAGATCGCGCTCCAGCTGTCTTCGGTTTCCGCCAGCACGACGCGCACGAAGCGGCTCATCTCGTCGCCGGCCGGCGCTTGCGCCGTTTCGGACGGCGGGGCGGACGTCTGCGTGCCGTCCGGCATGAAGTCGCCGCCGGTCAGGAGGGTGAGGGGATTGATGCCAAGGGCCCAGCCGACCAGGCAGACGACGATGATCAGGCCGATGCCGCCGCCGGCGCGGCGTCCGCCGCCCATGCCGACGGGGATGCGAAAACCGCCGCCGCCGGATCCGAAGCCGCCGCCTGCGCCGCGCCGGTCCTCAACATTGTCGCTTTCGCGCCGGTTCTGCCATTTCATCGTCCGCCCCTCCGATCCCCGTGATGCGAGGTTAACGCGGGGCTGCGCGGAACGATCCGGGCGGGGCGCGGTTTACTCCGCCGCGGTCACGAAGGCGACGGAGGCTTTCTTGCGCTTGTTGCAATACATGGCCATGTCGGCGCGGGCCATCAGGTTGGCCTCCTCGTCGTCGGGGCCGAAAGGCTCGACGCCGAAGCTCGCCTGCACGGAAATCTGCTTGCGCCCGATGGTGAGCTGGCGGTTCAGGGCGCGGTTGAGCAGCTGCGCGCGCTTGTAGCCGTTGCGCCAGTTGGTCTGCGTCATCAGCACGGCGAACTCGTCGCCGCCCAGGCGCGCGACTGCGTCGGTCTCGCGCACGCTTTCCTTGATGGTCTCGGCGACGCGCTGCAGCACGTCGTCGCCGACGCTGTGGCCGTGGCTGTCGTTCACCGCCTTGAAGTTGTCGAGGTCGCAGAACACCAGCACGCCGGAATCGCCATAGCGACGGGCGTTGGCGAGGGAGCGGTGCAGGATTTCGTGGAAGCCGCGGCGGTTCAGCAGGCCGGTCAGCTCGTCGGTCTGGCTCAGGGTCTCGAGATAGGCGATGCGCGCCTTCTGCTCGGCGATGCGCTCCTCGACCTTGGCGGCGGCGGCGATCGCCTGCTCGAACAGGGGCGCGCTGCGTCCCGGCTTGCCTGCGCGCGCGGGCTTGCCGACGAGCTGGGGCTTGCCGGTGGGCGGGCAATGGCGGAGCAGCCGATCGGCAAGCTGGCCAATCTCGGCGATCATCTCGACATCGTCGATCTGGCGGCGGCCGCGGGGAATGCGGAGGCCTTTGCCATCTTCGCGCTTCATGGACTCGAATCCTTCGACGGTAGGCGCGCCCAAGACGGAATACGGGCGTGTTCGGAAAGAACGAAGCAAATGCCGTGCCTTGAATTATCCATTGTAAATCAATGTGATACGGTGGAAACGGGCGGCAGGAATTGCCGTTCGGGCGTGGGCTGCTGGGCAACAAGCGCCCTTTGGCGGCAAATGCTGCCGCGACGAAGACGTGATCGCCGCATGAGCCCCGGCGGCCCGCGCGCCATTGCTACCCGACGCGGCGCTGCCATAATGCGAGCCGCAGTCCGTTTTTCGCCGTCCTTCGATACTGGATTTTGATGTTGGTTTCCCGTTCGTCGCTTCTCTCGTCGCTCTCCGCCATGCTGCTGCCGGGCCTGCTGGCCCTTTCGGGAGGCGGCATCGCCGCCGCCGCGCTGGACGCGCCGTCGGCCCAGGCCGCCCCGGCCACGGCTGCCGTCGACTTGGCGCCTTACCGTGCCATCTACAGCATGAAGTTCGGGACCATGCGCTCCGGCGGCACCACGGCCGACGCGCGCGGCGCCATGTACATCGAGATGGCGGAAGCCTGCGACGGCTGGACGGCGACGCAGCGCGTCAAGCTGTCGATGACCAACGTGCAGGGCGACGACGAGGATTCCGATTCGAACTATTCGAGCTGGGAATCCAAGGATGGCCGCAACTACCGCTTCACCGTGCGCAACCTGCGCGACGGCAAGCTGAGCGAGGAATATCGGGGCGAAGCTAGCTTGGGAGCCAATGCCGGCGCCGGCAAGGCGACCTTCGCCGCACCGACCGGCGTCGATGTCGACCTGCCCAAGGCGTCGGTCTTCCCGACCGAGCATGTCGTGCAGCTGATCGAGGCGGCGCGCGCCGGCTCGCGCCAGTTCTCGCGGGTCATCTTCGACGGCGCCAGCCTTGACGGGCCGTTCGACGTCAACGCGATCATCGGCGCGCAGGCGAAGGGGAAGGGCGGCGACAAGCTGTTGGCCGGGCCGTCCTGGCCCGTCCGCATGGCCTTCTTTCCGCTTCAGAGCCAGGCGGCGGCGCCGGTCTACGAAGTGGGCGTGCAGCTCTACGAGAACGGCATCGCGCAGAGCTTCCTGCTCGATTACGGCGGGTTCACGGTCGTGGCCGACCTGGAAAAGATCGAAGCCCTGCCCAAGCCGCGCTGCTGAGCCTGCCGGGGCTGAAATTTCAGGGCTAGGCTTTTTATCCGCAGGACCTGCGCGAATTTTTATTCATCTTGAGAGGCTGTTAACCTTTCGGATGGACAATGAATTCTGTAGCGTAATGGGCAAAGGCGGAAAAATCCTGTAACATCCGTCTGTTATAAGACTGCTTATAGGAAGTTGTCGTTTTGGTTGCTGTCGCGAGGCGCGACGAGATGTCGAAAACCATCCTGATCGTCGAAGACAACGAGCTGAACATGAAGCTCTTCCATGACCTCCTGGAGGCTCATGGATACCGTACCCTTCAGACGAAGGACGGAGTCGAAGCCCTGCGCCTGGCGCGCGAGCACCGCCCGAACCTGATCCTCATGGACATCCAGCTGCCTGAAGTCTCGGGCCTGGAAGTGACCAAGTGGATCAAGGAAGACGACGCCATCAAGGACATCCCGGTGATCGCGGTCACCGCCTTCGCCATGAAGGGCGACGAGGAAAAGATTCGCGAAGGCGGCTGCGAGGCCTACATCGCCAAGCCGATCTCCGTGATGAACTTCATGGACGTGATCCAGAAGACCTTGGCCTAGGCGGTTCGGCATGCCGGCCCGAGTTCTAGTCGTCGACGACGTTCCCGCGAACGTCAAGATTCTCGAAGCGAAGCTGACGGCCGAATATTTCGAGGTGCTCACCGCCTCGCATGGCCGCGCAGCCCTCGAAGTGGCGCTGGCCGAACAGCCCGACATCATCCTGCTCGACGTCATGATGCCCGAGATGGACGGCTTCGAAGTGTGCCGCCGCCTCAAGGCCGACCCGCGCACCGTCCACATCCCCGTCGTCATGGTCACCGCGCTCTCCGACATCGGCGACCGCGTCACGGGCTTGGAGGCCGGCGCCGACGATTTTCTCACCAAGCCGGTCAACGACCTGATCCTGCTGTCGCGCGTCAAGTCGCTGGTGCGGCTCAAGACCTCGATGGACGAATGGCGCCTGCGCGAGGCGACGTCGGGCCAGTTCGGCGGCGACCTTCCCGGGCTCGGACTGCTGAGCGACGAGGATCTGCAGGGGCGCGTCCTGGTCATCGAAAGCGACCCGTTCAGCGGCGAGAAGATCTGCCACCTGCTCGAGCAGAAGAAGTGCACCACGGTGCTGGCCCCGACGGCGCGCGAAGGCACGCAGCGCTGCGACAGCGAAGACTTCGACCTGGTCATCGTCAGCCTCTATCTCGAGGACGGCGACGGCCTCAGGCTCTGCTCGCACCTGCGCTCCAACGAACGGACGCGCCGCCTGCCGATCCTGCTCGTCATCGAGCCGGAGGAGATGGGCGGCCTGGTCAAGGGCTTCGAGATCGGCGTGAACGACTACCTGTTCCGTCCCATCGAGGGCAACGAGCTGTGGGCGCGCGTGCGCACCCAGATGCGCCGCAAGCGCTACCAGGACCTGCTGCGCGACAACTACCAGCGCAGCCTGTCGCTGGCGCTCACCGACAGCCTCACCGGCCTCTACAACCGGCGCTACCTGACCGCGCATCTCCAGTCCATGATCGAGCGTTCGCACGCGACCGCCAAGCCGCTGTCGCTCTTCATGCTCGACATCGACCATTTCAAGCGCATCAACGACACCTACGGCCATGCCTGCGGCGACGAGGTGCTTTGCGTGGTCGCCGGCCTGATCTCGCACAACCTGCGCGAGTTCGACCTGACGGCCCGCATCGGCGGCGAGGAGTTCGTGGTGGTGATGCCCGACACGCCGATCGCCGCCGCGGAGATGGTCGCCGACCGCATGCGCAAGATGGTGTCGGAGACCGACATGCCTCTGCGCGGGGCGGCCACGGCCCCGGTCGAGCCGGGCAAAGTGACGGTCAGCATCGGCGTCGCCGCCCTGTGCGACGGCGAGAGCGGCGACGACCTGCTGCGCCGGGCCGACCAGGCGCTCTACGGCGCCAAGGATGGCGGGCGCAACCTCGTGGTGCTGGCGCCGGCGCGCGTCGCGGTCTAGGCCGCTCTCAACCCGTCTTTTCCAGCCTGTCTTCTCAAGCCTTCCGCGACCCGAAGCAGGGTGGCGGCCATGAAAAAAGCCGCCCGGCTAGGGGCGGCTTTTTTTCGCGGGGCAGCGGCCCGAAGGCCGCGCGCGGCGCAGTGCGGCCACGAGGGCCGCAGGGTCTTACTTGATCTTCGATTCCTTGAAGGCGACGTGCTTGCGCGCCACCGGGTCGTATTTGCGGAATTCGAACTTTTCGGTCTTCGTGCGCGGGTTCTTCTTGGCGACGTAGAAGAAACCGGTGTCGGCCGTGCTGATGAGCTTGATCAGGATCGTATTGGACTTCGCCATGGCGATATTCCGCTTTTAAAATCAATGACTTGCACTGGCGACACATAGGCGTCTGCCGGGCGCGTGAGAGCGGGCAACATACAGGGGCGGGCGAGCCTGTCAAGTCCCGCGCGGCGCGGGCGAAAACGGGGCTAGAACTTGTTTTCCCGGCCTTGGCCGGCGGCTTTCAACGGGGCCGGCCGGCGGTGCTATGATGCGCCCATCATGACAGACGCATCCCTGGCTTCCGACTTCGACATCGCCTCCATTCCCGGCTGGCACGCCCACATCTACTACGACCCGGCGACGACGCGCGGCCGCGCCGAGCGCCTGCGCGCCAAGATCGCCGCCAACTTCCCGCAGGTCCGCATCGGCGGCTGGCACGACGAGCTGGTCGGGCCGCACACGCGCGCCATGTTCCAGGCCCTCTTCGACGCGGATCTGTTCGAGCGCTTCGTGCCGTTCCTCGCCTTCAACCGCGACGGGCTGGCGATCCTGCTCCATGCCGACGGCACTGGCGACGGGCGCAAGGCCCACACCGACCAGGCGATCTGGATGGGCGAAGTCCTGCCGGTGAAGTTCCGTCCCTAAGCCCCGCTGCTGAAGCCCCCGTCTGGGCGACTGAGCGCGGCGGCGAAGCGTTTTATTGGAAAGAAGGCAGGCGCGCGGCCGTGCTGCCGAGGATGGCAGGCTCGGTGATCGCCGGCTCGGCGACCATCGAGTTGTTCTGCTGCAGGGCGCGGCGATAGAGCGCCGGCTCGTCGATCAGCCGCTCGGCCACCGTCAGGTCCAGCGGCTGGCTGTCCTTGCTGCGCGGGCAGTTGTCGCGCAGCGTGTCGAGCTGCTTCTCGTCGCGCACCTGGCTGATTCGCCAGCTCGACAGCAGGATCGAGGTCTTTGCCCACTGGGGATTGAGCGGATCGAGCGCGCTGTCGGCGGTGGCGCCGGGCAGGCTGGTGCAGACGTTGGGCAGGATGCCGAGGCTGGCGATGGCGTAGCCCGACGGCGCGTGGAAGCGCGACCAGGTCAGCACCATCTCGCCGTTGTTTGGCAGGCGCGAGATGTTCTGCACGGTGCCCTTGCCGAAGCTGTTGCTGCCGACGACGACGGCGCGGCCGCGGTCCTGCAGGGCGGCGGCGACGATCTCGGCGGCGGAGGCGGACTGGCCGTTGACCAGCACGACGAGCGGCATGCCGTTGGTCACGTCGCGGCCGGTGGCGTCGTAGACCTGCAGGCTGTCGGGATGGCGGCCGCGCGTCGAGACGATGCGGCCCGAGGCGAGGAACAGGTCGGACACCGCGACGGCCTGGTCGAGCAGCCCGCCGGGATTGTCGCGCATGTCGAGCACGATGCCCTTCATCTGCGGGCCCATCTCGCGGCGCGCCTTGTCGATGGCGCGGGTCAGGTTGCGCGACGTGCTCTGGTTGAAGGAGCTGAGCTTGATCACGGCGGCGTCGCCCTGGGGCTCGTACTCCACCGTGGGATTGAAGATCAGCGCGCGGTTGATCGCCACCTCGAAGGGGGCTGGGCTCTCGTCGCGCGCGAGGGTGAGCTTCACCGGGCTGCTGACGCGGCCGCGCAGGCGCTCGATGACGTCGCGCTCCTCGAGCTTGTCGACGGCCTGCTCGTCGATGCGCAGGATGCGGTCGCCGACGCGCAGGTCGGCGCGGGCGGCAGGCGTGTCGGCCATGACGGCCTCGACCTTCACCTCGCCCGGCTCGTAGCGCAGGCGGATGCCGATGCCGCCGTAGCCCTCGCGCGAGGCGCGGGCGTTGCGCGCGGCGGCGGCGCTGGTGTAGCGGCTGTAGCGGTCGAGCTTGCTGAGCGCGCCCTTGAACACCGCCTGGTAGAGGTCTTCGTTGCTGGTGCCGGCGAGCGTCGGCGAATCGCTGCGCGCCACTTCGATCCCCAGAGTCGTCAGGTGCGACCAGCCGCTGATGTTGGTCGGCGGCGGCGCGAGCAGGTCGACGTCGGGATGGCGCGGCAGGCTGATGTGGACCATGTCGCCGCGCCGCTCGAACGAGATCGATTCGTCAAGCGCGTGCAGCCCTTCGAGGCCGTCCAGCGCCAGCTGGTCGGCGGTGACCGGCTCGAGGTACTTGTCCTGAATCATCGAGTAGCCGGCGCTGAACATCGCCGTGGCGCCGTTCTCGTCGAACGCGCGTTCTGTCGCGGGCACGGGCGCGTGGGTGCAGCTGGCAAGCCAGAACGCGAGAAAGACGGCCCCTGACAGATGACGCGCGCGCATGTCCCCCTCGGCTTCCCCTCTTAGGATTTGACCCGCAAGGCCCATTGCACCCCGAGCAGCGCGCCCTTGGCGAAGGGCAGCAGCGCCAGCGTCAGCCCCAGGGTCAGCGGCAGCCACAGGGCCATGTGGACCCAGGTGGCGGGATGCGCGATCTGCTCGAGCATGAGCATGGCCGGCACGATGATGTGGCCGACGATGACGATGGTGAAATAGGCCGGCGCGTCGTCCGAGCGGTAGCTGTCGAGCTCGACGCCGCAGGTCGGGCAGTTCTTCGCGACGGTCAGGTATCCGGTGAAGGCGGCGCCTTCGCCGCAGCAGGGGCAGCGCCGGCGCAGGCCGCGCAGGAAGGCGGACTTCAGGGAGACGGGAACCCCGCGGAACGTCGCGCCTGTGTCGGTGGGAAGGGGCGGGAGAATGTCGGTGCCTACGTCAGCCATGATGCGCCCTTGGGTCAACGGGGGAGAGGAGCGGCACGACCAAAGATATAGACAGGCCGTTAAATATTCACTGCCAAAATTTGTCACAGCTCCGCGACAGGCGCGTGGCCGCCCCGCTCACGGCGCAAAGCTCGCGGAGCGAACATTTTCCGAGCGGCGGAATTGAAGCGTCGTTTGGGGGAGCGGCGAATCCGTTCCTGGGACCATGGTCCCAGGAACTCGGTGGTGACTACGGCGTTTGCCGCGGCTTCTGCGGGGCGGACTTGCCGCGCTTGCCACGGCTGCCGGCCGATTTCTTGCTGGGGCCGCTGGGCTTGCCGAACTTCTTGTTGGGCGGCCGACGGTCCGGCTTGGGACCGGGGCGGGCAGCGCTGCGCGACGGGAAGGCGTTGCCGCCCTGGGTCGTCGCGCGCGGGCGGCTCGCCTCGTGGCTGTCGATGCGGAACAGCAGGCTGCCGGTCACCGCGTCGGCGTCGATGAGGGTCGTGGTCACCTTGTCGCCGAGCGAGAAGACTTCGCCGCTGCGTCGGCCGGTCAGCGTGCGGCGCGCTTCGTCATGCTCGAAATAGTCGGAGCCGAGGCTGCGGATCGGCACCAGCCCTTGCGCGCCGGTCTCGTCGAGCGCCACGAACAGGCCGAAGCGGGTGACGCCGGCGACGCGGGCGGGGAAGGTCGCGCCGACGCGGTCCTTCATGTAGAGCGCCATGTAGCGGTCCATGGCGTCGCGCTCGGCGAGCATGGCGCGGCGCTCGGTCTGCGAGATGTGCTCGCCCCAGGCGACGAAATGCTGGCCGGAGTCCTTGCCGATGCTGCCGTCGCCGAGCTTGAGCGCGCCGATCAGGGCGCGGTGCACGAGCAGGTCGGCGTAGCGCCGGATCGGCGAGGTGAAGTGGGCGTAGCGCTTCAGCGCCAGGCCGAAGTGGCCGATGTTCTCCGGCGAGTAGACGGCCTGCGACTGGCTGCGCAGCATCGTCTCGCTGACGAGGCGAGCCTCGTCGGTGCCGGCGACCTTGGTCAGGATGTCGGCCAGGTTGCGCGAGGTCAGCGCCTGTCCGCGCGGCAGGTTGATGCCGATGCTGGCGAGGAATTCGCGCAGAGCCTCGACCTTGGCCGCGTCGGGCTGGTCATGGATGCGGTACATGGCGGGGAAGCCCGCCTTCTCCAGCGTCTCGGCGGCGGCGACGTTGGCGGCGATCATGAACTCCTCGATCAGCTTGTGGCTGTCGAGGCGCTCGCGCGGCACGATCTGCTCGATCTCGCGCTTTTCGTTGAGCAGCACCTTGCGCTCGGGGATCTCCAGGTCGAGCGTGCCGCGGCGCAGGCGCGCCTGGTCGAGCGCGGCGTAGGCGGCGTAGAGCGGCCCCGTGATCATCTCTCGCACGGCCGCCGGCCAGGTCGGGTCGTCGACGCCGGGCTGGCCGTCCTTCAGGCGCTGGACCTGCTCGTAGGTGCAGCGCGCCGCCGAGCGCATAAGGCCGCGCACGAAGCGGTGGCGCATCAGGTTGCCGGCCTTGTCGATGGTCATGTGCACGGCCATGGTCGCGCGGTCTTCGTCCGGGCGCAGCGAACAGAGGTTGTTCGACAGCTGCTCGGGCAGCATCGGCACGACGCGGTCGGGCATGTAGACGGAGTTGCCGCGCTTGTAGGCCTCGCGGTCGAGCGGATCGTTCGGGCGCACGTACCAGGCGACGTCGGCGATGGCGACGATCAGGTGGAAGCCGCCCTTGTTGTCGGGGGAGGCGTCGGGCTCGGCCCAGACGGCGTCGTCGAAGTCGCGGGCGTCGGCGCCGTCGATGGTGATGAGCGGAATGGCGCGCAGGTCGTCGCGATCGCCGAGCTGCACCGGCGCCGCCTTGGCGGCCTGCGCCAGCGCCTCGGGCGGAAATTCGGTGGGGATGCCCTGGGCATGGATGGCGATCAGGCTGACCGCGCCCGGATCGTCGAACTGGCCCATGCGCTCGAGCACTTCGCCTTCGGGCAGGCCGGCGCCGCGGCGCGGCAGGACGCGCGCGCGCACCAGGTCGCCGGGGCGGGCGCCATTTGACTTCTCGCGCTTGACGAACAGCTCGCTCTTGGTGCGCCGGTCGGTCGGCTGCACGCGGCCCTGGCCTTTGACGACGGCGAAGACGCCGACGATTTCCTCCGGCGTGTCGTCGAGGCGGCGCAGCACGTTGGCGACGTAGCCGCCTTCGGGATCCTTGGCGAGCTTGGCCAGCACGCGGTTGCCGTCGGCGAGCGGCGGCAGGCCGTCGCGCGGCGGCACGACGAGGATGCGCGGCATCGGCGCCTTCTCGGCCCAGACCGTCGGCTTGGCCATCAATTCGCCGTCGGGATCGAGGCCGGAGATTTCGACGACGCCGACTTCGGGCAGCGCTTCGAGCGAGGCGAACTGGCGGCGGCCGACGGCGCGGCCGACGCGGCCTTCGCGCTCCAGCTCCTTCAGCAGCTCGCGCAGGATGGCGCGGTCGTCGCCCTTCACGTTGAAGGCGCGCGCGATCTCGCGCTTGTCGGTGGCGCCGGGATGGTCGCGCAAGTAGACGAGCAGCGCCTCTTTGGTGAGGGCCGGATATTCGGGGCGGGGTTTACGGGCCAAGATTACTCGGCGTCGACGGTCGCGGAATCGGCGTCGGTCTCGTCCGTCTCATCGGCCGTCTTGGGGGCGGCTTTCTTCGCGCCCTTCTTGGCCGGAGCCTTCTTCGCCGCCTTTTTCGCGGCCGGCTTCTTGGCGGCGGCTTTCTTCGCCGGGGCCTTCTTCTTCGGCGCGGCGTCGGCGTCGGCGGCCTTCGCCTTGGCCTTGCCCTTCGGAACCTTCACGCCGGCCTTGGCGGCGCGCGCGGCCAGCAGCGCGATCGAGGCGTCGAGGCCGAAAGTCTCCGGATCGGCGTCGCCCGGCAGGGTGGCGTTGATCTTGCCGTGCTTCACGTAGAGGCCGTAGCGCCCCTTGTGCAGCGTGATGGGCTTCTCGTCGGACGGATGCAGGCCGATCTCGCGCAGGGCAGCGTCGCCGCGCCCGCCGCGCTTGACCTTCTCGGCCAAGAGGTCGACTGCGCGGTTGAGGCCGACCGAGAGCACGTCCTCGTCCGGCGGGATCGAGGCATAGACCTTGTCGTGCTGGATGTACGGGCCGAAGCGGCCGATGCCGGCCTTCACCACCTTGCCGTCTTCCGGATGGGTGCCGACGGTGCGCGGCAGCGACAGCAGCGACAGCGCCTGCTCCATCGTGATGGCGGAGACGTCCATGCCCTTGGGCACGCCGACGCGCTTGGGCTTGTCGGCGGGGTCGATCTTGGCGGCCTTGGGCTTCTTCTTGCCCTTCGCCGGCTTCTCGTCGGCGTCCTTCTCGGCGACCGGCTTCTCGGGCATCTCGCCGAGCTGGATGTAGAGGCCGTAGGGGCCCTTGCGCACGGTCACCGACTTGCCGGTGGTGGGATCGTCGCCGAGCTTGAGCGGGCCGGCGGCGAGGGCGGCCATGGGGCTGCCCTCCTCGATCTTTTCGACCGAGAGCTTGCGCGTGAACTTGCACTCCGGATAGTTCGAGCAGCCGATGAAGGCGCCGAACTTGCCGAGCTTGAGGCCGAGGCGGCCGTTGCCGCAGGTCGGGCAGGCGCGTGGATTCTTGCCGCCGTCTTCGTCCGGGAAGAAGTGCGGGCCAAGCGCGGCGTCGAGCGCGTCGATCACCTGGGTGATCGTCAGGTCCTTGGTGCCGGCGACGTCGCGCGAGAAGTTCTTCCAGAAGTCGCCCAGCACCTTCTTCCAGTCGATCTTGCCGTCGGAGATCCCGTCGAGCTGGTCTTCCAGGTTGGCGGTGAAGTCGTACTGGATGTAGTCGCGGAAGAAGCTGTCGAGGAAGGTCGTGACCATGCGGCCGCGGTCTTCCGGCACGAAGCGCTTCTTGTCGAGCTTCACGTAGTCGCGGTCCTGCAGGACCGAGATGATCGAGGCGTAGGTCGAGGGTCGGCCGATGCCGAGCTCTTCGAGCTTCTTGACCAGGGACGCTTCCGAGAAGCGCGGCGGCGGCTGGGTGAAATGCTGTTCCGGGCGCACGGCCTGGCGGGCCAGCCTGTCGCCCTTGTCCATCTTGGGCAGCAGCTTGCTGTTCTCGTCGTCGCCCTCAACTGCGTCGTCGCGGTCTTCGCGGTACAGCTTGAGGAAGCCGTCGAAGGTCACGACCGAGCCGGTGGCGCGCAGGGTGGCGTCGCCCGATGCGATGTCGACCGCGACCTGGTCCAGTTCGGCGGAGGCCATCTGGCTGGCGAGGGTGCGCTTCCAGATCAATTCATAGAGGCGAAGCTGGTCCGACTCGATGTAGCGCGCGACCTGGTTGGGCGCGCGGCCGAGATCGGTCGGGCGGATGGCCTCGTGGGCCTCCTGGGCGTTCTTCGTGTTGCTCTTGTAGACGCGCGCGGTCGCCGGCAGATATTGCTCGCCGAAGTCCTTGCCGATGACGCGGCGGGCCTGGCCGAGGGCATCGCCGGAGAGCGTCACGCTGTCGGTACGCATGTAGCTGATGAGGCCGACCGTCTCGCCGCCGATGTCGGTGCCTTCGTAGAGGCGCTGGGCGAGCTGCATGGTCTGGCGCGCGGAGAAGCCGAGCTTGCGCGAGGCCTCCTGCTGCAGGGTCGAGGTGGTGAAGGGCGGGGCCGGGTTGCGGCGGGCCTGCTTGCGCTCGACCGCCGAGACGGCGAAGTCGCGCGATTCGATGATGCCGGCGGCGCGCTTGGCCGAGGCCTCGTCGTTCAGGTCGAACTTGTCGAGCCGCTTGCCGTCCAGATGGGTCAGGTGGGCGGTGAAGGCAGAGCCGTCCGGCGTCTTGAAGTCGGCGTCGACGCTCCAGTATTCCCGCGCCTTGAATATCTCGATCTCGGATTCGCGCTCACAGATCAGGCGCAGCGCCACGGACTGGACGCGGCCGGCCGAGCGCGAGCCCGGCAGCTTGCGCCACAGCACCGGCGACAGGGTGAAGCCGACGAGGTAGTCGAGGGCGCGGCGGGCGAGGTAGGCGTCGATCAGCGGCCGGTCGAGGTCGCGCGGATGCTTCATCGCCTCGAGGATGGCGCTCTTGGTGATCTCGTGGAACACGACACGCTGGACCGTCTTGCCCTTGGTCAGGCCGCGGTCCTTCAGCAGCTCCAGCACGTGCCAGGAAATGGCCTCGCCTTCGCGATCCGGGTCAGTCGCGAGGATGAGGGTGTCGGCGTTCTTGAGCGCCTTGGCGATGTCGTTGACGCGCGCCGCGCCGCGGTCGGCCACCTCCCAGCTCATGGCGAAGGACTCGTCCGGACGCACGGACCCGTCCTTGGCCGGAAGGTCCCGCACATGGCCGTAGGAGGCCAGCACGGTGTAATCCGAGCCGAGATACTTATTGATGGTTTTCGCCTTGGCAGGCGATTCGACGACGACGACGTTGCTCATGGGGGCGCTTGCTTACACCATTCCCGCCGTAGAAAAAAAGCTCGCTCTCGCAGCTATTTTCTAGAGCATTGATATTATTAGCGAAATTTGGCCTCCTGGCTGGCGCTCGATGCGGCCGGCCAATTCCAGTTCGAGAATCGCGGAAGCCAGGGTGGCGGGAGAGACTTGGGCCCGACGAGTCAGCTCGTCAATGGTCGTTGGTGAAAATCCAAGTAATTCCAATATCTTATCCTGCAAGCCGGAAGCGCCGTCAAGCTCCGCTTCAACCTCTTGTGGAGCTTGAGCGAAAGCTGAAACATCGATTCGACTGGGTGTCGTAACCCTTTGATTTTGCTCAAAAGGCGAATCGAGCGGGCCGAGCGCTGCGATGACATCGGCGGCGCAGGTAATAAGTGTCGCGCCGTCGCGAATCAGGCCGTTGGTTCCCGCCGCGCGCGGGTCGAGCGGCGAGCCCGGCACGGCCAGCACGTCGCGGCCCTGCTCGGCGGCGAGGCGCGCGGTGATGAGCGAGCCGGACTTGAGCGTCGCCTCGACCACGACGACGGCGCGCGACAGCCCGGAGATCACCCGGTTGCGGTAGGGGAAGTGCCGCGCCGTCGGCTTCAGGCCGAAGGGCTGCTCGGCGACCACGGCGCCTTCCTCGGCGATGCGCGCCATCAGCTTGGCGTTCTCCGGCGGATAGACCACGTCGACGCCGCCGGCGATGACGGCGACCGTTCCTGTGGCCAGCGATCCTTCGTGGGCCGCCGTGTCGAGCCCGCGCGCCAGGCCGGAGACGATGGTCAGCCCCGCCGCGCCCAAATCCATTGCCAATTTGGTTGCGAAGCGCCGGCCGTTGGTCGAGGCGTTGCGCGCGCCGACCATGCCGACGCAGATCCCCCGCAGCAGCTCGGGGCGGCCGTGGACGGCAAGCAGCGGCGGCGCGTCGGGCAGGGCGGCGAGCGGCTGGGGATAGTCTGGCTCGCAGGCGGCGATCAGGCGCGCGCCATATTTGCGCAGGGCGGCCAGCTCGCGTTCGGCCACCGCGCGCGGCGCCAGGCGCACGGCCCGCTTGCCGGCGGCGTTGCGGGTCAGGCCGGGCAGGGCTTCCAGGGCATGGGCCGCCGTGCCGAACTTGGCGATCAGGGCATGGAAGGTGACGGGGCCGACATTGTCGCTGCGGATGAGCTGCAGCCAGTCGAGGCGCTCCTCGTCCGTCAGCGCGCGCTGCTCCATGAAGTCCCCCCGGTCGTTTCTATCGGCTAGTATGGCCGCCATTCTAATGAGACGGACAGGCGAACGTGGCGAAAAATTCCGACAAGAAGACCTATTCGGGCATCGAATTCGAAGTGCGCACCAAGGGCATGGGCCGTTTCGAGTGGGAATTCACCCCGCCCAAGGACACCGATCCGGACGAATGCACCGGCACGGTGAACGGCTCGCGCAACAAGGCGGTCGACGAATGCAAGGCGGCGATCGACGCCTGGCTGGAGAAGAACGCGTAATCGAGGGCAAGTTTAAGTCGGCTGCGACTCTGCAGCCAATGTGACGAGACGGCAGGCATCGCTCCCTCGTCATGCTCGGGCTTGACCCGAGCATCCATGCGGCAGATGCCGAAGCGCTAGCCCCTGGACCCTCGGATCAAGTCCGAGGGTGACGATTTAAGCGGAACCGGCCTTCCCGGAAATTCGCCTGGCCCGGCTACTTGCCAACCTTCGGCTCCGTGCCTGTCAGCAGGCGGCGGATGTTGGCGTGGTGCTTGGCGATGACGAGCAGCGCCAGGAGCGTCGTCAGGGCGCCGACGCTCTTTCCGGCGTAGCCGAAGGCGAAGAGCGGCGCCACGATCGACGCGGCGATGGCGGCGAGCGACGAGAGGCGGAAGACCAGCAGCACGAAGATCCAGACGACGGCGGTGATGGCGCCCGTCGCCGGCGACAGCGCCGCGATCACGCCGAAGGCTGCGGCGACGCCCTTGCCGCCCTTGAAGCCGAGCCAGACCGGGAAGACGTGGCCGATCACCGCGCCGAGGCCGGCGACCAGGCCGGCGGCGATCTGAAAGCCGACGTCGCCGCCGAGCCATCTCGCGATCAGCACGGCGGCCGCGCCTTTGGCGGCGTCGAGGACCAGGGTGAGGGCGGCGAGGCCCTTGTTGCCGGTGCGCAGCACGTTGGTCGCGCCGATGTTGCCCGAGCCGACGGCGCGGATGTCGCCGAGGCCGGCCGACTTGGTCAGCAGCAGGCCGAAGGGGATGCTGCCCAGCAGGTATGCGCCGACGAAGGCGGCGGCCAGGGGCCAGTAGGTCATCGCGCCTTCCGCGAACTCGTTCATGCTCACGCCTTGCGCGTAAAGACGGTGCGGCCGCCGACGATGGTGCGGAGCGCGTGGCCCTGCATCGGCCGGTTGTCGAACGGCGAGTTCTTCGAGGTGCTGCGGAACTTGATCTCCTCGACGCGCCACGGCTTGTCGAGGTCGAACAGCACGAGGTCGGCGGGCGCGTCCTTCGCCAAGCGGCCGGCGGGCAGGCCGAGCAGCTCGGCCGGCGCCAGGGTCAGGCGGCGCAGCACGTCGAGCAGGCTCATCTTGCCGTTGTGGTGCAGGGCAAGCGACAGCGGCAGCAGCGTTTCCAGGCCGATGATGCCGGGCTCGGCCTGGCCGAAGGGCAGGCGCTTGCTCTCCTGGTCGTGCGGCGCGTGGTCGGAGGCGATGACGTCGATGGTGCCGTCGGCGAGGCCCTGCACGACGGCCTGGCGGTCGCTCTCGGGGCGCAACGGCGGCGACAGGCGCGCGAAGGTGCGGTACTCGCCGATTTCGTTCTCGTTGAGCGAGAAGTAGTGCGGCGCGGTGTCGGCGGTGACGCGCAGGCCCTTGGCCTTGGCGCGGCGGATGATCTCGACGCCTTCGCCGGTCGAGACATGGCCGGCGTGGTAGCGCCCGCCGGTGCTCTCGACCAGGCGCATGTCGCGCTCCAGCATGATCGCTTCGGCGATGCCGGGGATGCCGGCGAGTCCGAGGCGCGCCGACAGCTCGCCGGCATGGGCTTCGCCGCCCTTGGCGAGGCGCGGCTCTTCCGGATGCTGCACGATCAGCGCGTCGAAGGTCTTGGCGTAGGTCAGCGCGCGGCGCATCAGCACCGGGTCGTCGATGGCCTTGGTGCCGTCGGTGAAGGCGATGGCGCCGGCCTCGATCAGGAGGCCGATCTCGGCGAGCTTGGCACCCTTGGTGCCCTGGCTCAGCGCGGCGTAGGTCTGCACGTTGGCGAGCGCCGCCTCGCGGCCGCGCTGCAGGACGAAGCCGACGAGCGCCGGATTGTCGATCACCGGGTCGGTGTTGGGCAGGCAGACCATGGTGGTCACGCCGCCGGCGACGGCCGCGCCCGCGGCGGTCGCGATGGTCTCCTTGTATTCCTCGCCGGGCTCGCGGGCGTGCACGCGCATGTCGATGAGGCCGGGCGCCAGGCAGGCGCCCTTGCAGTCGACGGTCTCGGCGCCGGCGGGGGCCTTCGCGTTGGCGCCGACTTCGGCGATGCGGCCGTCGACGACGAGCAGGCCGCCGGTCGCGTCGAGCCCGCTGGCGGGGTCGAGCAGGCGGGCGTTGGTCAGCGCGAGAGTCTGGCTCATGTGGCTGCCCCTTCGATCTTGGGCAGGTTGGCGACGACGGCTTCGAGGCAGGCCATGCGCGTCGCCACGCCGAACTCGACCTGCTGCAGGATCAGGCTGCGGTCGATCTCGTCGGCGACCTCGGTGGAGATCTCGATGCCGCGGTTGAGCGGGCCGGGGTGCATCACCAGCGCGTCGGGCTTGGCGGCGGCCAGCATCTCGTGGTCGAGGCCGTAGAAATGCGCGTATTCGCGCATGGAGGGGACATAGGCGCCGTCCATGCGCTCGATCTGCAGGCGCAGCATCATGACGATGTCGCAGCCGGCCAGGCCCTTCTTCATGTCGTGGAACACCTCGACGCCGAAGCGGTCGATGGCCGGCGGCATCAGCGTCGGCGGGCCGATGACGCGCACGCGGGCGCCCATCGTCTGCAGCAGGTGGATGTTCGAGCGCGCGACGCGGCTGTGCGCCACGTCGCCGCAGATGGCGACGGTGAGGCCGGCGATGGCGCCCTTGCGGCGGCGGATGGTCAGCGCGTCGAGCAGCGCCTGGGTCGGATGCTCGTGCGAGCCGTCGCCGGCGTTGATGACGGAGCAGCCGAGCTTCTGCGCCAGCAGGTGCGGCGCGCCGGAGTTCGGATGGCGGATGATCAGCACGTCCGGGTTCATGGCCTGCAGGGTGAGCGCCGTGTCGATGAGCGTCTCGCCCTTCTTCACCGAGGAGGTGGCGACGGCCATGTTGATGACGTCGGCGCCGAGGCGCTTGCCGGCCAGCTCGAAGGAGGTGCGCGTGCGCGTCGATTCCTCGAAGAAGAGGTTCATGACGGTGCGGCCGCGCAGGCTCGCGAGCTTTTCCTTGCGGGAATTGACGGCGATGTAGCCCTCGGCGAGATCGAGCAGATAGCCGATCTCGACGGGCGATAGCCCCTCGATGCCAAGGATATGGCGATGCGGGAAGCGGGAGGGGAGAGATGCAGTCATTAAAGGGGCATTTTATAGGGCATGGCCTGGGAGGGGGCAAGGGGACGGTTAGGTTGTGCGTCCGAGTGATACAGTGGTTGGCTTACTGGGAGCTCAGGCAGCATTTCGGGGGGGATTCCGCTATTCTTCCTCAATAACAATCCGGGGGAAATCATGCGTAATTTTCTATTGCTTGCTACGGCCGCCATTTTTTTAGTGGGATGCAGCCATAGTCTTTATCTGGTCGGCCGAACTTCAGGTGCTAAAGGTACTGCGCAAATAGTCACTGCTGGAAATAAGAGCGGCGACGTTGAAATTAGTCTGGCTGGGAAAATCTATACAGGCCGTTGGGTTTACTCCCCCACGGGGGGCAGCTATTCGTCGGGAACGGCTTTCGCCACGTCGGGGCCGTATAGTGCAACAGCAACGGGATCAGCCGTCAGTCTTCCTATGGGAGGGAATGGTTCTATCCTTGCGTCCGCTTCGGATGGCAGTGCCCTGCGTTGTGTTTTTAATTATAGCGAGTGGGGAAGCACTGGTACTGGCATGTGCCAGGACAATCAGGGTGAGGTTTACGATCTTCAAATTAGTTAAATGGCGACACGGCTGTTTGATTCGCTACGCTTTAGATTGAGGCATTACGTAATCGGGGGATAATGCGTTACGCCTTTGCCATGGCTTGCTTTGCCGCCACTCTGTCGCTGGCCGCCTGCACTGAAACAGATCGGCCCATGTCAGCCCGGGACAAGGCTTGGCAGTCGTTGCATGCGTGGCCTTATTCCGACAGCGGCGATATTTCCACGCTTGGGCCGCAAATTGGGCCGTGCATGGCTCCGCTCAGAGGCGAGGGTGTCGTGGTTGCCGTTCGCCTCGTCATCTCCCGCGATGGTTTCGTGAAGAACGCGGTGATCGAGGATGGCCAGGGCGAGGGGCAAGCCGATCCGGCTTACGCCGAAATGGCGGCGAGTATCTTGCGGGCGGTCAACGATCCGCATTGCCAACCGTTTCATCTGCGCGACGATCTCTATGACTTTTGGAAGCAGCCCTTGCTTAGTTTTCGTAAAAATGACGGGCGTCCTTCTATCTCCGCCAACTGAAGCGGTTGCATGCAGTGGAGCGGTTTTGACTCACTTGTCAGTAACTGCGTGAAGCAGGACACAGGCGAAAATTAAATGTCTGGGACGGCTCGACGGCGGGGAGAACGCTCCTTAGATATTGAACCTTAAGCCGCGCGCCGGCCGTCTAGGTGGTGGCCCGTTGCCTTGCGTTGCCGGAAGTGGTCCCAGGGTCTGTCCATGAACATACGTCGCCTGAAGTCGTTCCTCGCGGTTGCGGAGGAGCTCAATTTCCATCGCGCTGCCGAGCGGATGAACATCACGCAGCCGGCCCTCAGCCAGCAGATCCGCGAGTTCGAGACGGAGCTCGGCGTGAAGCTGTTCCTGCGCGACAAGCGCACGGTAGCGATCACCGAGGCCGGGCGCATCATGCTGCCGTCCGTCCAGCAGGCCGTCGAGCTGCTGGAGCAGGCCGCCGACGCGGCCAGGCGGTCGGGCCTCACGGCCGAACGCACGCTGCGCCTGGGGTTCTCGGAGAACATCCAGTTGCCGTTTCTCTCACCGGCCCTGCGCTGGGTGGCCCAGCACCATCCCGAGATCTCCATCGAGCCGCGCGACCTCCATTCGGATGCGGTGATCGAGAAGCTCCTCAATCAAGATATCGACGTCGGCTTCGCCTTCCTGCCGGTCGAGCATGGCGACCTCGCCTTTCGCCCGGTGCTGGACGGCCGCTGCGTTCTCGCCTTTCCGGAAGGGCATCCCTTGGCGGCGATGGAGACGATCCCGATGTCCGCCCTGGCCGACCAGCGCCTGATCCTCTTCGCGCGCCACCTCAACCCGCCGCTCTACGACCATATCAGCGCGGCCTTGCGCGCGGCGAACGGCTTGGACCAGAACGTCGTCTATCACGCCACGCAAAGCCATTTCGGCCTGAACCTCGTGGCGGAAGGCGTCGGCTTGCTGTTCACGCCCTCGACCTTCGCGCAGAAGCTTCCGGACGGAGTCACGTCGCGGCCGCTCGAAGACATCGACGAAGACTACAAATATGCCGCGGTCTGGCGCGGCGACCGGCGCACCCCCGCCGTCAAAGCCTTTCTGGACGCGCTCGATAAGTCCGCCCTCAAGCTGAACTAGTTTCCGAACAGTGCCTTCATGGCCTGGACGCCATCGCCAGTTTCCCTCCGGTGATCGCGCGCGCGACGCCGCTTGTCCGGCATGAGCCGATAACGGGGGGCTGATAAAGGGCGATTATCAGAGCCCGTTTTCTTCGAATTGGAGAAAGATCTCCGAAAGCTCGATCTTTGGTCTGTCGGTTGAGCCGACGAACCGCAGCGATCAACGCTGCATCGGACAAGGTCCGATATCGATAGGAGATCGAAAATGAACAACGTAATTCTCAAGGCCATGTCGGTGCTGGCTTTCACGGCGACCCTCGCGGGCAGCGCCTATGCCGCCGACAGCCAGGACAGCCGCGCGCGGGGCAGCCTGGTGATGCAGGGCGACCAGGGCGTCGCGGTCGCGCATTCGGACCAGTACGCGGCCAACCCGAGCGAGGCCAATCCCAACGAGCCGGTCGCGCGCGCCACGGCGGTCCTGCCGGCGGGCAACGTCTTCTACCAGGTTGCCGACGAGCATGAGGGGCCGGTCGACGGCGACTAAGCTTCGACAGTCAGGCTTGAGACGCGTACGAGCATGGTCCGCCGTTGTGGCGGACCATTTCGTTTGCGCCCGATGTTGCCGCGGCTCAGGCCGGCCAGGCTTCCATGATCATGCTGTCGATGGTGAAGCTGCCGTCGGCTTCCAGCGCCAGGTAGTCGCGTACTTCCGACGGCGCCACGGCCCACAGCGCCTTAATGGCGTCGGCCTGCACGGCGGGCGTCTTCATGCGCGCGATCCAGGACGCGTAGTCGAGCCGCAGGCGGCTGGTCGTCGGCTGGCCCGGCTTGAAGCCGGCGCGCTCCAGGGCGGCGCGCCATTCCTTCTGCGAATAGTCGCGCTGGTGCGACGGGTCGCGCAGCAGCTCGATGCCCTGCAGCCAGGTGTCGCACAGCGCGTCGTCGGGCGCGAAGATGTCGGCGAACACCGCCAGGCCGCCGGGCTTCAGCACGCGCCGCGCCTCCGCCAGCGCCGCGTCGAAGCCGCGCCAGTGATGCGCGCTATAGCGGCTCAGCACCATGTCGAAGCTGGCGTCGGGGAAGGGCAGGGTCTCGACCGCGCCTTGCCGCGTGACGACATTGGCCAGGCCGCGCTCGCGCGCGGCGGCGGCCACGGCCGCCAGCATGCCGTCCGACAGGTCGTAGGCGGTCACCTCGCCGGCGTAGGGCGCCACGGCGAAGGCGACATGGCCGCCGCCGCAGCCCATGTCGAGCGCGCGGCCCAATCCCTTTTGCGCCTTGCGCGCCGCCGCCCAGTCGCCGATCTGGCGCAGGTCCTCGCCCTGGGAATGGACGGCGCTGGTGACGTAGGCCTCGGCCTGGGGGCCGAACTGCGCGGCGACCCGGTTCTGCTGGTTGGCGGTGTCGGTCATGGCTCTCTCCTGGTGATTTGCCGAGGGCATCCTGCGCGCCGGATTATCCTGGTACAATGTGACGGTTTATCCTGGTATGTTTTCCGCCATGCGACGCCGCAGGCGCCGGTTTCCGCCATCCGCCATCTGCCATCCGTCATCGCGCGGAAGGCAACGGTTTGTCTCCCTGAATGAGCGCCATTAGGCCGCGCTCCTGCCGCGAAATGATGCGATATTGGCGGCAGCGGGAGAGGAGCCCGTTTCGATGAAAAAATCCCAGACGATCAAGTTGGCCTTGCTCGGCGGCGCAAGCCTCGCGCTGGCCGCCTGCGGCGACGACGGCCCGCCGCAGGACGCACGCTTCTTCGCCGACGACAAGGAATGCTCCGCCGTCTACGGCGACGCGCCCTGCAAGGACGCGGAAGCCAAGGCCGACGAGGTCCACCTGACCCAGGCGCCGAAATACGAGCAGCGCGAGCAGTGCGAGGCCGAGTTCGGCGTCGGCAACTGCGAGACGCGCCAGACGGCCGGCGGCGGCAGCTTCTTCATGCCGCTGCTGATGGGCTACATGATGGGCAATATGCTGAACGGCGGCAACCGCTTCAGCCAGCCGGTCTATCGCGGCCGCGACGGCAGCGCCGTGATGAACAACAACGGCCGCCTGTTCAACGTCGGCGCCTTCGGCGGCGGCTCCGGTCGCGCGACGAGCTTCCGTCCGGCGACGCAGGTCGCCCAAGTGTCGCGCGGCGGCTTCGGCGGCTCGGCGGCCCGCTTCGGCAGCGGCGGCGCGGGCGGCTGACGTTGCAGCGCGAGACCGTTGCGCCGCGCCCGGGCTGGCGCGCCCATGTGGAGCAGGATCTCGGCTTCGCCTTCCACACCATCGGCGGCGAGCCCTATTGGGACGAGACCGCCTGCTACCGCTTCACCGAGAAGCAGATCGACGAGCTGGAGGACGCCACCGCCGAGCTTGAGCAGATGGCGCTCGGCCTGGTCGACCGCGTCATCGCCACCGGCGAGGAGGCCTTCGAGCGCCTGCGCATCCCGCGCAACGCCTGGGACGCCATCGCCGGCAGCTGGCAGGCGCAGGAGAAGAACCTCTACGGCCGCTTCGACCTCGCCTATGACGGCGTCTCGCCGCCGCGCCTGCTCGAATACAACGCCGACACGCCGACCGCCCTGTTCGAGACGGCGGTGGTGCAGTGGGACTGGCTGCAGGAGACCGCGCCCGAGCGCGACCAGTTCAACTCCGTGCATGAGAAGCTGATCGAGGCCTGGGCCAACTTCGGCCTGCAGGGCGAGCGGCTCTACTTCTCCGCCGTGCGCGACCATGGCGAAGACAACGGCACCACGGAATATCTGCGCGACACCGCGATACAGGCCGGCCTGCTGACCGACCGCATCGCCATCGAGGACATCGGCTGGGACGGCCGGGAGTTCCTCGACCTCGACGGCCAGCCGATCCGCGCGCTGTTCAAGCTCTACCCCTGGGAATGGCTGGCGGCGGAGGAGTTCGGCGCGCATCTGCTGAGCGGCGTCGCCAGGGTCATCGAGCCGGCCTGGAAGATGGTGCTGTCGAACAAGGCGGCGCTGGCGCTGCTGTGGGAGATGGCGCCGGGGCATCCCAACCTGCTTGCGGCCTCGCTCGATCCCAGCGGGCTGCAGGGCAAGCAGGTGCGCAAGCCGATCTACAGCCGCGAAGGCGCCAACGTGCAGGTGCTCGACGGGGCGCGCGTGATCGACGAGACGCCGGGCGCCTACGGCGGCGAGGGATTCGTCTACCAGGCCTTCACCGAGATTCCGTCCTTCGACGGCAACTACACGGTGATCGGCTCCTGGGTGATCGCGAGCCAGCCCGCCGGCATCGGCATCCGCGAGGACGCCACCGCCATCACGCGCGACAGCAGCCGCTTCGTGCCGCATTACTTCGCATAGGGGATCGCCATGGCCATCGTGATGTCGCTGCAGACCGTCGGCAGCTTCCTGCTCTACTTCGGCGTGGCATTGGTCGCCATGGCGCTGTTCCTCGCCCTCTACATGGCGGTGACCTCGCATCACGAGGCGGCACTGATCAAGCAGGGCAACACGGCCGCCGCGATCAGCCTGGGCGGCGCGCTGCTCGGCTTCACCCTGCCGCTGGCGAGCGCCATCGTGCACAGCCTGTCGCTGGTCGACATGGCGGTATGGAGCGCCATCGCGCTGGTCGTGCAGCTCGTCGCCTTCAAGGCCGTCGACCTGGCGCTGCGCGAAGTCTCGCGCCGCATCGAGCAGGGCAACGTCGCCGCCGGCACCACGCTGGCGGCAGGCTCGCTCGCCATCGGCGTCGTCAACGCCGCCTGCATGACCTACTGACGCTGCCGAACCGCCGCCATTTATCCGGGTATAAATCGCCGATTTATCCTGGTACCGTTCGCTCATGCGACGCCCCAGCTTCCAGACCGCCGAAGCCCGCCGCCAGGCGCTTGGCGACTTCCTCCGCGCCCAGCGCGAACGCCTGACGCCGGCCCAGGCAGGGCTCGCGGTGGGGGGGCGTCGGCGCACGCCCGGCCTGCGCCGCGAGGAAGTGGCGCAGCTCAGCGGCGTTTCCGCCACCTGGTACACCTGGATCGAGCAGGGCCGCGAAGTGTCGGCCTCGGCAACCGCATTGGCGCGGCTCGCCGAAGCGCTGCATCTGACGGCGGCCGAGCGCGCCTACCTGTTCGACCTCGCCGGCAAGCGCGACCCGGAAGCCGACGAGGTGGCGGCGGCGAGCGCGCCCGCCGTGGATCTGCAGACCGTCGTCGACATGATCGGCTGCCCGGCCTACGCCATGGACCGGCTCGGCACGGCGCGCGCCTGGAACAGGCAGGCCGCAAGGCTGTTCGTCGGCTGGCTCGACGACGGAAAAGGCAAGCGCGCGACGAAGCATGACCGCAACCTGCTGCGCTACGTCTTTCTCGAGCCGGCGGCGCGCAAGCTGATCCACGACTGGGAAGAGCGCGCACGGCGCGTGCTGGCGGAATTCCGCGCCGACGCCGGGGCGCGCCTCAACGACGACGACACCAAGGCGCTGATCGAGGAACTGCGCGGCAAGAGCGCGATCTTCGCGCGCCTGTGGGACGAGCAGGCCGTGCTCGGCCGCGAGGGGGGGATGCGCACCTTCGACCATCCGGAAGACGGCTTCCTGCGCTACCGCCAGATCGGCTTCACCCTGGCGGCGCGCCACGACCTCAAGCTCGTCATGCTGGTGCCGGAGACTTAGACGCGGCGCCGCCCTGGGCCGATTTCCTGCCAAAAGAGAAGAACTTCGCCCCTCTGCCGCGGCAGCGCCCGTCGGCAAAGCCTATCCCGACGCGATAGCCATTTACACTTTATCTCGCCATAGTTGTAGCATCGCCATGGGCATGCGGCTTTGTTCCGGGTCGCCAGCCAGGGGGGATTCGAATGTTCGAAGCGCAGTCCGGCGGCGGGAGCCGCGATGCCGTGCGAGAGCCTTGGCGCCTGTCGCTCCGCTGGCACATCAGCAGCATTTTCGTCTGCCTTCTCATTGCGTCTTTGCTGACGACGAGCGTCTACAGCATCGTCCAAAGCCACCGCATCATCGAGAACGCTTCCAGCAACGTCTATGACGGCATCCTGCGCGGCGTCGGCCAGCAGATCGGCCAGATTTCGGCCCCGGCGCGGGCGGTGGTCAACCTGGTGGCGGCGGACGAGATCGTCGCCGCCGAGGACACGGCGGCACGGCTGCGGCGCATCGGCCTGCTCGGCGCCGCCCTGTCGCAGAATGCACGCATCTCGGCGATCTACGTCGGCTATGGGAACGGCGATTTCTTCATCCTGCGCAAGACCGTGGACGGCGCCTCGCGGGCGTCCTTCGGCGCGCCGGACAACGCGGCCTATGTCGTGCAGGCCATCGAGCGCGCGCCGGACGGCGCGCGCAGCAACCTGATGATTTTCCTGGATGACGGCTTGCAAGAGGTCGGCCGCGCGCCCGACGCCGGCTACGACCTCGATCCGCGCGAGCGCGACTGGTTCAAGCGCGCCCTGGCTGCGAATGAGACGATCGAAACCGATCCCTATCTCTTCTATGCCACGAATGAAGCCGGCACGACCTTCGCGCGCCGCAGTCCTGACGGCGGCGCTGTCGTCGGCGCCGACCTGACGCTGCAGGACATCTCGGCGGCGCTTGCCGCCCTGACCCCGACGGCGTCGGCGGAGCTGATGCTATTCACCGGCGACCGCAAGATCGTCGCCTCGAACCGCCCCGATTTTCTACAGGCGGCGGCGACGGCTGCGGATGCGCCGGCGCGGCTGCCTTCTCTCGACGAAGCCGGGCAGGCCGAGCTTTGGGAGCCGCGTGTCATCGCGGCGGCGGGCGACAAGCTCTTCATCGCGGCGCGTTCGCAAGGGCGCGACTGGCGCGTGAGCGTCGGCCGCGTCGCCAACGACGACGACTTGCCGACCTATCTGGGGATTGCCGTGCCGACGGAGGAGCTGCTGTCGGATGCCGACCGGATCCAGCGCACCCTGATATGGGTTTCGGCGGCGATTCTCGCCGCCGCGCTGATCGTGGCCTGGCTGCTGGCCCATCGGGTGAGCCGGCCGCTGAGGCGGCTGGCGGACCAGGCGCGTGCGATCGAGGATTTCGACTTCTCCGACGCGCCCGCCATCCGCTCGCGCATTCTCGAGGTGCATGAGCTGTCGCACGCGATCCAGGCGATGCGGATGACGATCCGGCGCTTCCTCAAGATCGGCCGGGCCCTGGTGAGGGAGCGCGACTTCGCGCCGCTGCTCGACCGCATCCTGGCGGAAATGATCGACGTCACGCAGGCGACCGGCGCCATCTTCTACCTGCGCGAGGAGAAGGAGGACTATCTCCGCCGTCACCTGGTGCGTCGGCGCAGCGGCGCGGCGCCGGCGGACATTCCGGGCGGGCGCCAGCGGGTGTCCATGCACGACGACGGCACGGTCATCGGCCTCGTCTCGCGGCAGCGCAGCCTGATCCATCGGCATGTGAAGCGCGCCGACCTCGATCCGGCGGGCGAGGCGGTGGTGTCCCATCTCGGCCTCGCCGGGGATGAATTCGAATCGATCACCATTCCGCTGCTCGACCGCCGTTCGGAGATTCTGGGAGTCGTCCTGCTGGTCACCGAAGCGGCGACCGACACCACGGCGGCTGATTCGTCCAAGCGGCTCATGGCCCTGGTCTCGGCCATTGCCGGCAGCGCCGCCATCGCGATGGAGAACTCGCAGCTCCTGCTGGCGCAGCGCCGGCTGCTCGACGGGCTGATCGAGCTGATCGCCGGCTCGATCGACACGAAGTCGTCCTATGCCGGCGGTCATTGCCAGCGCGTGCCCGTGCTCGCGCAGATGCTGGCCGAGGCCGCCTGCCAGGCGACCGATGGCCCTTTTGCGGATTTCGAGATCGACGCCGACCAGCGGGAAGCGCTCAGGATCGGAAGCTGGCTGCATGACTGCGGCAAGATCACCACGCCGGAATATGTCGTCGACAAGGCGACCAAGCTCGAGACCATCTACAACCGCATCCACGAAGTCCGCACCCGCTTCGAGGTGGTCAAGCGGGAGTTCGAGATCGCGGCCTTGCGCGGCCGGCTGGCCGGCCAGGATATTGCCGAGGTCGAGCGGGACGTCGCCGCGTTCAATGCCGAGGCCGACGCCGATTTCGCCTTCGTCGCCGAATGCAACGTCGGCGACGAGTTCATGGCGCCCGAGCGCGTGGAGCGGCTGAAACGGGTGGCCGAGCGACGCTGGGTCCGCACCCTCGACGACCGCCTTGGCCTGTCGCACGAGGAGTTCCAGCGCGCGAACCGCACGCCGTCGCCGGCCTTGCCGGTCATGGAGCGCCTGCTCGACGACAGGCCCGAGCATATCGTGACGCGTGCGCCGTCGGAGGTCATGCCCGAGGACAATCCCTGGGGCTTCAAGCTGCGCGCGCCGGCGCACCGGTACAACATGGGCGAGCTCTACAACCTCTCGGTCGGCTACGGCACGCTGACCGAAGAGGAGCGCTACAAGATCAACGACCACATCGTCCAGACCATCGTCATGCTGGAGAGCTTGCCCTTTCCCCGCCAGCTGGCCGCGGTGCCGGAGATCGCCGGCGGCCACCATGAGCGGATGGACGGCGGCGGATATCCGAAGCGGCGCATGGCGGGAGAGATGTCGGTGCTGGCCCGCATCATGGCGGTCGCCGACGTGTTCGAGGCATTGACCGCCTGCGACCGCCCCTACAAGAAGGCCAAGAGCGTCAGCGAATCCGTTCGCATCCTCGGGTCGTTCAAGAAGAACGGCCACCTCGATCCCGACCTCGTCGACCTCTTCCTGAAGTCGGGGGCTTGGAAGGCCTACGCGGATCGCTTCCTCGACGCCGGGCAGATCGACCAGCCGGACATCGAGGCCGTGCTGGCGATTCAGGCGCCGGCCTTTGAGGGCGGGGCATCCGCCACGCCGGCCTAGGGGCGTCATCTCGGGGCAAGCCGGGGACGGCGGCGACATGGCTGGAGCAAATGTGACAGCGGCCGCTGAATGGCGTTTCGCAAACAGCAGTCGCGGCGCTGCGCCGGCTTTGATAGAACGGGCGTTCGTGCCTGTGAAATTGGCGTGCCTGTAAAAAAATAGGGGAGACGTTCCGTGCTGGGTGGTTTGCTGGCGCTGCTGTCGGCGGCGACGTTCGCGTTCAACAATGCGGCTGTCCGCAAGGGCGTTCTGACCGGGTCCGTGGCGCAGGCCATGGCCATCACCGTGCCGGTCGGCCTGCCGATCTTCTTTCTCGTGGCGATCCCCATGGGCGCCTTCGGGCCGCTGATGACCTTCAGCCTCGCGACCTGGGTCTGGCTCTCGGTCGCCGGCGTGCAGCACTTCATCCTCGGGCGCTACTGCAACTACCGCGCGACCAAGGCGATGGGCGCGGTGCTCACCGGCCCGGTGCAGCAGGGCGGGCTGGTCTTCACGCTCGCCATCGCCGTGATCGCGCTCGGCGAAGCGCTGACGCCGCTGCGCATCATCGGCATTCTGCTGGTGGTCGGCGGCCCGGCTTTGTCGCTGCACGAGGGACTGAGCGTCCGCAAGGCGGCTAAGGCCGCCAAGGCCGCGAAAGCCGCCAAGGCGGACCCGGCTGACGTCAGCACGGCCGGCGACGCGACGATCCTGAAGGTCGGAGAAAAGGCCGAGGAGGCCAAGCCCGTCTTCAAGCCGGCCTATTTCGAAGGCTACCTCTTCGCGACGATCTCGGCGGCGGCGCAGGGCACCAGCCCCATCCTCGTGCGCTTCGCCCTGGAGCATCAGGGCCTGGCCGGCAGCATCGCCGGCGGCCTGATCTCCTACGGCGCCGCGACCGTGTTCTTCTGCCTGTTCCTGCTGTGGCCCGGCCAGCTGCGCCACGTGATGGAGATCAAGCCGGTGGCCGCCAAGTGGTTCACCATCTCGGGCCTCTTCGTCGGCTTCTCGCAGCTGTTCCGCTACATGGCGCTTTCCATCGCGCCGGTGTCGGTCGTCACGCCGATCCAGCGCCTCTCGCTGCTGTTCCGCGTCTATTTCGCCAAGGTGCTGACGCGCGACCACGAGGTGCTGGAAGGCAAGGTGATCCTCGGCACGGTGATCTCGCTGCTCGGCACCCTGGCGCTGTCGATCAGCACCGACCTGGTGCTGGAATACGTGCCGCTGCCCGATTTCATCGTGGCCATCGCCCATTGGCACTGGCCGTAAGGCCGCAGCCCTCGGCACAAAAAAGACGGCGCCCGGATCGGCTCCGGGCGCCGTAAACCACTCGTCAGGGCAGACCAACGAGGGTGGGAGCTCTGGCGCGCGCGATGCGCGCCCTGTCAGCCGTCAGTTCGTCAGCTTGAGCGCCGGGTCGCTGACCAGCACGATCTTGCTGCGCTCGCCGGTGATGCCGAAGTCGTCGTCGTTGATGAGCAGCATGCGGCCGTCGTTGAGGAAGGCGATGCCTTCCAGCTTCACCGGCATTTCCGGATACTCGTTGGTGTCGAGGCGCAGCGTCTTGGGCGTCGGCCTGACGCCGATGGCGGCGGCGTCCTTGCTCTGCTCGAGGGTGGGCGAGGTGGCGACGTCGTCCCACTTGCTGCCGAAGATGTCGGTGGCGTCGGCGAGCGAGATCTCGTTCAGGCGCGTGACCTTGTCGGTGCGCTCCAGCACCAGCAGGCGGTCGGTGCCGAGGGCGGACATCTCGCTGATGCGGCCGGCGTTCATGGCCTTCGAGCCGTCCTTGTAGAGCTTGTAGTCGTCGAGCGCGTAGACGTACTCGCCGACGATCTTCTCGCTGGCGCGGTCCATCTTGTAGAGGCGGGCATTGGCGGCGTCGCGGTAGGCGGCGGCGTCCGGGTTGGCCAGCGGGTTCTGCACGATGAAGTAGATGAACTTCTCGTCCGGCGACATGGTGATCGATTCGATGCCGCGGTTGTTCTGGCGCTTCACCAGGATGGCGGGCAGGCTGCCTTCGACGGGGTAGTTGGCGTTCTTGAAGTCGCCTTCCGAGCCGGCCGGCACCAGGCGCTTGATGACCTTGCCGTCGGCGGCGACATGCAGGATGCCCGGCGCGTTCTCGTCGGAGACCCAGAAGCTGCCGTCGGCGAGCTTCACCAGGCCTTCGAGGTCGACGCCGCCCGGGTCCTGGGCGAGCTTGTTGCCCTTGCCGTCGAACGGAATCTCGGTCGAGGCGTGGGTCAGCGTGTTGACGATGCCGGTGAGCGGCTTGCCGTCGCTGTCCTTCAGCGGCATGGCCTTGGTCACGCGGAACGTATTGCCGGCCATCAGCTCGACGGTGAAGATAGACGGCGCGTAGCTCGGCATCGGATAGGCGCGGGCGTTCTTCGTGCCGCCGCACATCTGCTGCGGCGTGAGGCCGGTGATCTCCTGGCCTTCCTCGTCGCAGGTGAAGTTCGCGCCGCGGTCGCTGATCGTGTAGACGACCGTGTCCGGATCCTTCGGCGAATGGAAGGCGCCGCTGCCGATGCCGTTGGTGAGCTGCAGGGTCTTGCCGCCGTCGAAGGCGAAGGCGCCGAGGCGCAGCGCCGGATCGTCGCTGGTGTAGACTTCGACCTTCTGCTGGGCTTGCGCCAGGCTGGATGCGCCAAGCAGGGCGGCGCAGAACGCGGCGGCAAAGGCGGCGTGGGACGTGCGGTTCGTCATGGACAGAAACTCTCCGGAATGATGGCGGGCCGCGCGGCGGAAGCGCCAGCGCATGCCTTAGCTAACCGCGCCGAGATGACAGAAGCGCCGAAGCCTTTGTGACAGGAGGGTGAAAGGCCGGCGTCAGCGGCAGAGCGTAAAGCCGCCCATGTCCATGTGGAAGTGGTTGTAATGCAAGGCGTTATAGTCCGGCCCTAGCACCGTGCCGAAGATGCCGCAGGCGCGGGCATGGACGTCCTGGAGGAAGCGGGCCTCGGTGCCGACGTTGTCTCCGTCCTTCCAGTCGCGCAGCACGCTGACCTGCCGGCCGTCCTTCAGGCGGAAGGCGGAGAGGTCGATGGCGTCGGCCGAGGCGTGCTGGCTGCGCCGGCCCGCGTCGCGGTTGTTCACGTTGCGGCAGGCGTAGGTGCCGAGATGGGTGACGGCGACGACGGGTTCGTGGAAGGCGGCTGCGGCCGCCGGCTGCAGCGCGTGCCGTTCGAACAGCGCCAGGCCGACGGCGAGCGGGCAGGCGGCGACGAAGCCGCTGCTGTAGGCGACGCTGGAAGACGAGACGCGCACGACGTTGCGGAACTGGCATTGCGGACCGACCGTCTGGTCGGCGAGCGGCGCGAAGCGCATGCCGGACCGTGCGAGGGTGGCGAGGCATTGCGCGGGATCGCCGGCGAGGCGCTTGAGCTTGTACTTGGTCAGCAGGTTCGGCGCGTCGGCGAAGTCGATCGGCGCCCAGGGATTCAGGCGGTCAGGAATGCGCAGCGCGCCGAACCAGAGCGCCGCGCCAGCGGTCACGGCAAGGACGGTGGTTACGCTGAGGATAGCGCCGCCGGTTCGCATCGCGCCGCACAGACAGTTTCAACGGAGATTTGCCTAAAAGCGCATCATTAACGATTCGCCGCATGGCTCGTTCCGCTTTCCGGCTTGATTGCCCGGGACGGCGCGCCTAAGTCACTGGCTGTCCTTTCGCGCCGTTCGCGCGCGGCCCTCGGTCCTCCATTCGCGAGTCCATCCCCATGCCCACCTTGCTCGATCCGCTGCGCGTCGGCGCCCTCACCTTGCCCAACCGCGTCGTCATGGCGCCGCTGACCCGCTCGCGCTCCACGGCGAGCCGCGTGCCCAACGCGCTGATGGCCGAATACTACCGCCAGCGCGCCAGCGCCGGCCTGATCCTGACCGAGGCGACGTCGGTGACGCCGATGGGCGTCGGCTACCACGACACGCCGGGCATCTGGTCGGCCGAGCAGGTCGAAGGCTGGAAGCTGACGACCAAGGCGGTGCATGACGCGGGCGGGCGCATCTTCCTGCAGCTCTGGCATGTCGGGCGCACGTCCGATCCGTTCTACCTCGACGGCAGGCAGCCGGTGGCGCCGAGCGCCATCGCCATCCCGGGCCCGATCGACCGCGTGGCGCCGGGCAAGCCGTACGTCGTGCCGCGCGCGCTCGAGCTTTCCGAGCTGCCGGGCGTGATCGAGGGCTATCGCGTCGGCGCCGAGAACGCGCAGAAGGCCGGCTTCGACGGCGTCGAGATCCACGGCGCCAACGGCTATCTGCTCGACACCTTCCTGCAGGACAAGGCGAACGTCCGCACCGACGGATACGGCGGCTCGGTCGAGAACCGCGCGCGGCTGATGCTGGAAGTGACCGACGCCGTCGTCTCGGTGTGGGGCGCGGACCGCGTCGGCATGCATCTGTCGCCGCGCGGCGACAATCCGGGAATGGGCGATTCCAATCCGCTGGCGACCTTCGGCTATGCCGCAAAGGAACTGGGCAAGCGCAAGCTCGCCTTCATCTGCGCGCGCGAAGCCGTCGGCGCGGACAGCATCGGCCCCGAACTGAAGAAGGCCTTCGGCGGCGTCTACATCGCCAACCAGGGCTTCGACTTCGCGAGCGGCAACCAGGCGCTGCATGACGGCTGGGCCGACGCCATCGCCTTCGGCAAGCTGAAGATCGCCAATCCGGACTTGGCGGTTCGTTTCGCCAAGGGCGCGTCACTCAACGCATGGGACGGCTCGACCTTCTACGCCGGCGAGACCAAGGGCTACACGGACTATCCGGCGCTGTAAGGCGCTTCTACATCGTCATGGCCGCACTTGTTGCGGCCATCCACGCCTGTTCTTTGCCGACAGCGAAAGCCGTGGGTGCCCGGGTCAAGCCCGGGCATCGACAATAAGCGTCATGCTCGGGCTTGACCCGAGCATCCATGCGTCAAATGCCTGAGCGCTTGGCGGGTGGACCATCGGGTCAAGCCCGATGGTGACGGTTTTTGTGAGGAGGGGTGAAGCGCCTCCGTCGTCATGGCCGGATTTATTCCGGCCATCCACGGCTTTCTCGTCTCAGCACCGCTAGGCGTGGATGCCCGGGCCGAGCCCGGGCATGACGCTTGTTGTCGATGCTTTTAGATCGTCATGCTCGGGCTTGACCCGGGCATCCATGCGTCAAATGCCTGAGTGCTTGGCGGATGAACCCTCGGGTCAAGCCCGAGGGTGGCGGTTGATGAAGCTACCCGATCACCTTCTCGGCCCGTAGTGCTGCGATCTCGTCGTCGCGCAGGCCAAGGAGTTCGTGCAGCACGTCGTCGGTGTGCTGGCCGAGGGTCGGCGGCGGCAGGCGGTAGGCCGGCGGCGTCTCCGACATCTTGATCGGGCTGGCGACGAAGGGAACCGGCGCGCCGCCCGCGAGGTCGTGGGGCAGGGTGGTGACCATGCCGCGCGACTGCACATGCGGGTCGGCGAAGACCTGCGTCATGTCGTTGACCGGGCCGCACGGCACGGCGCGCGCTTCCAACCCCTCGACCCAGTGCGCGGTCGGCTTGGTCGCCAGCAGTTCGGCGAGCAGCGGCGTGATGATGGCGCGGTTCTTGATGCGGTCGCCGCTGGCGGCGAAGCGCGGGTCGGCCGCCAGGTCGGGCCGGCCGGCGAAGTCGCAGAAGCGCTGGAACTGCCCGTCGTTGCCGACGGCGAGGATGAGATAGCCGTCGGACGAGGCGAAGACGTCGTAGGGCACGATGGTCGGATGGCTGTTGCCGAGGCGCGGCGGGTTCACGCCGGCGATCAGCGCATATTGCGCGAGATAGCTCATCCAGGCGACCTGCGTGTCGAGCAGCGCCATGTCGACATGCTGGCCCTCGCCGGTGGCGTCGCGATGGCGCAGCGCCGAGAGGATGCCGATGGCGGCGTAGGTGCCGCACATCAGGTCGGCGACGCCGACCGCGACCTTCACCGGATCGCCCTGCGGGTCGCCGGTCAGGCTCATGATGCCGCCCATGCCCTGCACCACGAAGTCGTAGCCGGCGCGCTCGGCGTAGGGGCCGGTCTGGCCGAAGCCGGTGATCGAGCAATAGACCAGGCGCGGGAAGTCCGGCTTTAGGCTGGCGTAGTCGAGGCCGCATTTCTTCAGCGAGCCGACCTTGAAGTTCTCGGTGAGGATGTCGCACTTGGCGATCATCCGGCGCGCCAGCGCGGCGCCCTTCGGCGTCGTGAAGTCGAGCGCCAGCGAACGCTTGCTGCGGTTGGCCGAGAGGAAGTAGGCGCTCTCCGTCGTGTCGGCGCCGGAGGCGTCCTTGAGGAAGGGCGGGCCCCATTTGCGCGTGTCGTCGCCGACGCCGGGCCGCTCGATCTTGATGACGTCGGCGCCGAGGTCGCCGAAGATCTGCGTGCAACTCGGCCCGGCGAGGACGCGGGTGATGTCGAAGATGCGCAGGCCGCTCAATGGTCCTGAGGGAAGAGGCCCCTTGCTGTCGCTCATCCGGTCACTCGTTGGGTGGGTTAGGCTTCGCGTCGGCGGGTGCGTTGCGCTTGGCGTAGGAAAGATAGTCGATGAAGGCCTGCAGGATGACGGCGGCGGCCATCTTGTCGACGACCTCGGCCTGGCGCTTGCGCGACAGGTCGGCGTCGATCATGACGCGGTGGGCGGTGACGGTGGAAAGCCGCTCGTCCCAGAAGACGATGTCGACGTCCTGGCCCTGCTGCTCGAAGTGGGCCAGCAGGTTGGCGGCGAACTGGCGCACCGACTGGCAGCGGGGGCCCTCGCTGCCGTCCATGTTCAGGGGCAGGCCGAGCACCAGGGCGGCGACATCGTGCTGTTTCACCATGTCGAACAGCTTTTTGGCGTCGTCGCCGAACTTGCCCCGCCGCAGCGTCTCGGTCGGGGTGGCGATGACGCGCATGACGTCGGACAGGGCCAGGCCGACGGTTTTCGTGCCGATGTCGAGGCCTAGAAACCGCCGTCCGGGGCCGTTCAGGGCGGCCAGGTCCGTGGGGTTGCGAAGGGGCATGGTCGGGTGTTAACGTGCCGGCTCTGGCGGCCAGAGCCTCAAATTTTCCTAGATTTTTCCGGTACTTGGGCGCCGCCTTCCCATCCGGTCGGAGACACTTAAACAGATGTCGTTGGACAAAGCCACCGTCGCGCATATCGCGCGCCTCGCCCGCATCCGCGTGAGCGATGCCGAGCAGGATTCCCTCGCCGGCGAGCTCAACCAGATCATGACCTGGATCGAGCAGCTCGACGAGGTGGACACCGCCGGCGTCGAGCCGATGGTCAGCATCGGCGCGGTCAAGCTGCCGATGCGCGACGACGTGGTGACGGACGGCAACTATCCGGAGAAGGTGCTGGCCAACGCGCCGGAAGGCCGCGACGGCTTCTTCACCGTGCCGAAGGTGGTCGAGTAATGGCTAACCTTACGAACCTCACGCTCGCCGCCGCGCGCGACGGCCTCAAGGCGAAGACCTTCTCCGCGACGGAGCTGACCCAGGCCCATGTGAAGGCCATGGAGCAGACACGTTCGCTCAACGCCTACATCACCGAGACGCCGGAGCTGGCGCTCAAGCAGGCGGCCGCCTCCGACGCGCGCATCGCCAAGGGCGAGGCGGGCGCATTGGAAGGCCTGCCGCTCGGCATCAAGGACCTGTTCTGCACCGAGGGCGTGCGGACCACGGCGGCGTCCAAGATCCTCAGTAACTTCGTGCCGCAGTACGAATCGACGATCTCCGCCAAGCTGCTCGCGGCGGGCGCGGTCACGGTCGGCAAGACCAACCTCGACGAGTTCGCCATGGGCTCGTCGAACATGACGAGCCATTTTGGCGCGGTGGAGAACCCCTGGCGGCGCGCGGGCGACAATCGCCCGCTGGTGCCCGGCGGCTCGTCCGGCGGCTCCGCCGCGGCGGTCGCCGCGCGCTCCTGCCTCGGCGCGACCGGCACCGACACGGGCGGCTCGATCCGCCAGCCCGCCGCCTTCTGCGGCATCGTCGGCATCAAGCCGACCTACGGCCGCTGCTCGCGCTGGGGCGTCGTCGCCTTCGCCTCGTCGCTCGACCAGGCCGGCCCCTTCGCCCGCACGGTGCGCGACTGCGCCATCCTGCTGCGCGAGATGTCGGGCTTCGATCCCAAGGATTCGACCAGCGCCAACGTGCCGGTGCCGGACTTCGAGGCCATGCTGACGGGCGACATCCGCGGCATGAAGATCGGCATTCCCAAGGAATACCGCATGGACGGCATGAGCGCCGAGATCGACGCGCTGTGGCAGAAGGGCATCGACATGCTCAAGGCCGCCGGCGCCGATATCGTCGACATCAGCCTGCCGCACACCAAGTACGCGCTGCCCTGCTACTACATCCTGGCGCCGGCCGAGGCCTCGTCGAACCTGGCGCGCTACGACGGCGTGCGCTACGGCGTGCGCGAGCCGGGCAACAGCATCGAGGAGCTGTACGAGAACAGCCGCGCCGCCGGCTTCGGCAAGGAAGTGCGCCGCCGCATCCTGATCGGCACCTACGTGCTGTCGGCGGGCTACTACGACGCCTACTACCGCAAGGCCCAGCGCGTGCGCGCCCTGATCGCGCGGGATTTCGAACAGGCGTTTCAGAAAGTCGACGCCATCCTCACGCCGACGGCCCCTTCGGCCGCCTTCGCGATGGGGGAGAAATCCGACGATCCCATCGCCATGTATCTGAATGACGTGTTCACGGTGACGACGAACCTCGCTGGCCTGCCGGGCATCTCGGTGCCCGCCGGCCTGTCGTCGGACGGCCTGCCGCTTGGCCTGCAGCTGATCGGCAAGACCTTCGACGAGGGCAACCTGCTGAGGGTCGCCGACGTGCTGGAGAAGCAGGCGGCGTTCACCGCGACACCCGATTTGGGCGGGAGGGCTTGAGCCATGGCGACTGAAGTGAAGACGGCCGAAGATCGCATGATCGAAGGCAAGACGGGCAAGTGGGAGATCGTCATCGGTCTCGAAGTCCACGCCCAGGTGACGTCGAACAGCAAGCTGTTCTCGGGCGCCGCCACCGCCTTCGGCGCCGAGCCGAACAGCCAGGTGTCGCTCGTCGACGCGGCCATGCCCGGCATGCTGCCGGTCATCAACAAGTACTGCGTCGAGCAGGCGGTGCGCACGGGCCTTGGCCTCGAAGCGCAGATCAACCTGGTGTCGGTGTTCGACCGCAAGAACTACTTCTACCCGGACTTGCCGCAGGGCTACCAGATCTCGCAGTTCACCCAGCCGATCGTCGGCAAGGGCAAGCTGCAGATCGACCTCGCTGACGGCACGAGCCGCGAGATCGGCATCACCCGCCTGCACCTGGAGCAGGACGCGGGCAAGAGCATCCACGACCTGCATCCGAAGATGACCTTCATCGACCTCAACCGCTCGGGCGTGGCGCTGATGGAGATCGTCTCCGAGCCCGACATGCGTTCGGCGGAAGAAGCCGGCGCCTACGTGAAGAAGCTGCGCTCGATCCTGCGCTACCTCGGCACCTGCGACGGCAACATGGAAGAGGGCTCTCTGCGCGCCGACGTCAATGTGTCGGTGCGCAAGCCCGGCGACCGCTTCGGCACGCGCTGCGAGATCAAGAACGTCAACTCCATCCGCTTCGTGCAGCAGGCCGTCGAAGCCGAGGCGCGCCGCCAGGTCGACCTGATCGAGGACGGCGGCGAGGTCAAGCAGCAGACGCGCCTGTTCGACCCGAACCGCGGCGAGACGCGGCCCATGCGCAGCAAGGAAGAGGCGCACGACTACCGCTACTTCCCCGATCCGGACCTGCTGCCGCTCGAGCTCGACCCCAAGTGGGTCGAGACGATCAAGCAGGGCCTGCCCGAGCTGCCCGACGTGAAGAAGGCGCGCTTCGTCAGCGACTACGGCCTGTCGCCCTACGACGCCGGCGTGCTGTCGGCCGACATGGCGTCGGCCATGTTCTACGAAACGGTCGCCAAGGGCCGCGATCCCAAGATCGCCTCGAACTGGCTGACCGGCGAGCTGTTCGCCGTGCTCAACAAGCAGAACCTGGCCATCGAGCAGTCGCCGGTCTCGGCCGACGCGCTCGGCGGGCTCATCGACCTGATTGCCGACAACACGATCTCCGGGCGCATCGCCAAGGACGTGTTCGCCGAGATGGTCGAGAGCGGCAAGGCGGCCAAGGACATCGTCGCGGCCAAGGGCCTGCAGCAGATCACCGACACCGGCCCGCTCGAAGCCGCCGCCGATCAGATCATCGCGTCGAGCCCGGACAACGTCGCCAAGTACAAGGCCGGCAACGAGAAGCTGATCGGCTGGTTCGTCGGCCAGGTCATGAAGGCGACCGGCGGCAAGGCCAACCCGGGCGTCGTCAACGAGATCCTGAAGAAGAAGCTGGGCGCTTAGGCGCGCAGGCTTTTCTCCATCGTCATGCCCGGGCTTGTCCCGGGCATCCACGCCTTCAAGTCGTGGATGGCCGGAATAAATCCGGCCATGACGGGATCGATGAGTTTCCGTAGGAGTTCCGCATGATCGACCTCTACACCTGGACCACGCCGAACGGGCGCAAGATCCACATCATGCTGGAGGAGGTCGGGCTCCCTTACACGGCGCATCCGATCGACATCGGCAAGAACGAGCAGTTCGCGCCGGACTTCCTGAAGATCAGCCCGAACAACAAGATCCCGGCCATCGTCGACCAGGACGGTCCGGGCGGAAAGCCTTTCGCGGTCTTCGAATCGGGTGCGATCCTGATGTATCTCGCCGAGAAGACCGGCAAGTTCTGGCCGCAGGACACGGTGGCGAAATACAAGACGGTCGAGTGGCTGATGTTCCAGATGGGCGGCATCGGCCCGATGCTCGGCCAGGCGCACCACTTCCGCCAGTTCGCGCCGGAGAAGATTCCCTACGCCATCGAGCGCTACACCAACGAGGCCAAGCGCCTCTACGGCGTCATGGACAAGCGCCTGGGCGAGGTCGAGTACCTGGCCGGCGACTATTCCATCGCCGACATGGCGACCTTCCCCTGGATCCAGTCCCACGAGATGCAGGGCCTGAGCCTTGCCGACTTCCCCAACGTGAAGCGCTGGTTCGACGCCATCCTGGCCCGCCCGGCGGTCCAGCGCGGCATCAAGCTCTTGGTCAAGCCCTAGGCCGCCTTCACCTTTGCGCGACTGACCTTGAGACCTGACGCCGGCTGGCCCTCCAGCCGGCGTTTTGCGTTATGCTGGCGGCCTCATCAGCAGGGAGTGCCCAAATGCTCGAGGTCTACAACTGGCCGACGTCGAACGGCCGCAAGATCTTCATCATGCTCGAGGAGACGGGGCTGCCGTACCGGGCCCATGCGGTGAGCATCCGCAAGGGCGACCAGTTCAAGCCCGAATTCCTCAAGATCAGCCCCAACAACAAGATCCCGGCGCTCGTCGACACCGACGGCCCCGGCGGCGCGCCGATCTCGATCTTCGAATCGGGCGCCATCCTGCTCTATCTCGCCAAGCGCTCCGGCAAGTTCTTCCCGGCCGACGAGCGCGGCCAGTTCGAGGTGCTGCCCTGGCTCTTCATGCAGGTCGGCCATGTCGGGCCGATGTTCGGCCAGGCCCATCACTTCCACGGCCAGGCGCCGGCCGGCAGCGACTATGCCATCCAGCGCTTCGACAACGAACAGAAGCGCATCTACAACGTGCTCGACAAGCGTCTCGGCGAAGTGGATTACCTCGGCGGCGACTATTCCATCGCCGACATCGCGGTGTTCCCCTGGGTGCAGACCGACGAGGCCAAGGGCATGCTGAAGGACTATCCCAACGTGAAGCGCTGGTTCGACGCCATCGCGGCGCGGCCGGGCGTCCAGAAGGGCCTCGCCGTCATGGCCGACCAGCGCCGCGCGACGCCTCCGATGGACGCCGCCGCGAAGGAGATCATGTTCGGCAGCAAGCAGTACGAGCGCCACTGAGCGTCGCAGCGAGCGAGGCATAAAAAAACGAGGACGCCGGGAAAAGGCGTCCTCGTTTCTTCGTCTCGGCGGGAAGTCCGCCCGGCCAGGGCCTCTCGTGGTGGGGTCGCTCCTCCGGGGTCGGGAGCTTTTCCACGATAGGCCCCGGCCGAACAGGGCCGGGGCGAACCGCTTACTGGTTCGTGAAGTACTTCGCGACGGCCTGGTTGGTGCTCACCACCTGGCCATGGGGCGCATCGTCGTCGGTGCCCTGCACAACCCATTCCCACTGGGCGGGAGCCGCCATCGGGCAGGCGATGGTGAGCGGCGTCGTCACCGTCTCCTGCACGCTGTCGCCGCGCGTCGGCGCGCCGAGCATTACGCCGCCAGGCGGCAGCGCGATGGCGGTCGCCGCCGTCGGCGCGACCAGGACCTGCTGCGTCTGCACGGTCGGGTTGACGATGGTGTAGGTGCCGTTCGGCTGGGCGACGACCGTGCTGGCCGGCGTCGTCGTGGTGATCACCGTGCCGGGCGCCACCGGCACGACGCTGGCCGACTGTAGCACGTAGGGCGTCGTAACGGCGGCGGTGGAGGCGCCGCGCACCTGGACGACGCGCGGGTCGCGCATGTCGCTGGCGCCGTTGCCGTCCGTCACCGTGTAGCTCAGCTGCACGTTCACCGGCTGGCCGGCGCAGGCCATCACATTGTGCGAGCTCGGGCTGATCTGCGCGTTCTCGATGCGCGAGGGCACGTTGTTGACCGTCAGCGTGCCGACCGGCGTGTCGCTGACAGCGCCATTGGTCGTCGTGACGCGCAGGCTGACAGGATAGACGCCATCCTTCGCCGGCGCGCGCACGGCGACGCTGGTATTGCTGACCGTGTTCGGCGTGGCCGGTACGGCGAGCTTCGTCATGGTGCCGGCGGTCATGCTGTTGGCCGGCAGGCCGATCAGGTCGACGCTGGCGACGTTCGAGGCGCTGCCGGCGATGCGGTAGCTCACGATGGTCGCCTGGCCGGGGTCGATGACGCGCGGCGCCAGCGACACGTCGGTGGCGCGCGGCATGTTGACGGTGTTGCCGGCGCAGGCGGCGAGCATCAGGCCGGCGCCGGCGAGGACGGCAGTGGTGCCGAGCAGGCGGCTGAGATTGGGAAGGGGCGTCGTCATGGCGGTCTCCTGGTTATTCTTGTTCGTTGGTCGGCGTCGTTCGGGATGTGCGCGTCACACCGGCGGCGGCGGGACGCCGCGGCCGCGCAGCAGGTAGGCGATCAGGCTGATCGCGAACAGCACGAGGAAGATGAAGAAGAGGATGCGGGCGACTTCGACCGCGATGATCGTGATGCCGCCGAATCCCATGAGGGCGGCGACCAGCGCGACGACGAGGAAGAGAAGGGCAAGGCGCAGCATGGTGGCCTCCTTGTTTTACGGCGCTCGGAGATGCTTTGTCCGCCGAGCTGCCTCAGTTCCGTCAACGCGTCGGATAGGTCGCCGTTCCGCACCGGCTTGCGCGCAGCCAAGTAAATAAAGGGCGGCGGAGGAGGAACTACGCGCGCGGACTCTGCGTTCTTCCCGCGGATCGGTCGTAGGCGAGCACCGCTGAATCTCACAGGGGCGCCGAGCGCGAGCCCTAGGGCCCGGCTTGGCTGCAACCCGCCCAATTTGGGAGCAACCCAATTCGAGATCTGGCGTCGATGGGCGTCCATGTCGCCGGTCCAGCCAATGAGGGCGCGCTGCGGTTAATGCCGTGGCGCGCCTTCATCCAATTTACGGGCGAATTCGCCTGAGATGGCGCAAAGGAAAAGCCCCGCCGAGGGGCGGGGCTTCGATCATGTGCGACGGATTTGCGGTCAGAGGCACGGAAGGCAGGAGAGGGCGCCCGCGTCTACATGGCGCGGGGCTTCTTCCTGTGAACGGGTCACGCCACCATGAAGCGGCGCGGCCCTTCGGTTGGATTCGGCTGCTTGCGCAGCAGGGCGACGGCTTCGCCGTCGGCCGCTGCATCGGGCTTGCGCCGGCGGGTGATGCCGGCTTCGGGCGACACGTCGTCCATCGTCAGGCCGTCGACCATGCGGATGAGCGCATGGCGGGCGCGCGACAGGCGCGAGCGGACGGTGCCGACTGGCACGCCGGTGACTTTCGCGGCTTCCTCGTAGCTCATGTCTTCCAGCGCGACGAGAATCAGTGTCGTGCGCTGCTCTTCCGGCAGGCGCTCAAGCGCGCCCTGAAGGTCGCCGAGCTGCAGGCTCTCGACCTGGTTGGGACGGGTGTAGAGGCCGCTCATCATCGATTCGGCCGATTCGTCGGCGTCGCGGGCGCGCTTCGCCTTGCGCACGCTGTCGATGAAGGCGTTGTGCATGATGGTCAGGAGCCAAGCGCGCAGGTTGGTTCCCGCCTCGAAGCGCTCCATGTTCATGATCGCGCGCATCAGGCAGGTCTGCACCAGGTCGTCGGCGTCGGCGGCGTTGCGGGTCAAGGCGCGGGCATAGCGTCGCAGGTACGGAATCTGACCGACGAGGACCGACTGAATTTTCTGGCTGTCCTTGGATTCGAGATGGGGTGCGTTGGTCATTGCGTGGTTCCTTCCGTTGCTAGCGTTCGTCCACGTACAGGCGTTTCGCGGTCTGGCGGCGTGCGGAGGATTGTTGGTCTTGGTTCCCATCGCCGGCCGGGGTCTCTCGGAACGCCCGGCAAGACAAGCTTCCCAGGAGAGCGGGGGCCTTGGGCGTGTCAAAACCCCCGGCCGCTGTGACAAAACTGAGGCGCGGGAAGGCCGTTTTGAGGAAAAAATGCCTTTTGGGAACGCTTTAAGACACAAGGCGTTATAAAATTAAGCCGGAAGGAATAGAGAATGGGCCTTTCCGGGTAGTGAGGATCCTCTCTTTCAGTGGCGTGAACCCAATGAACAGTGCGCAGACGATGACCCAACGCAAGAATCCCAATGTCCACGGCACTCCCGGCAGCGGCGGCGTGATGAACGCCATCCGCAAGCTGTACGACCCGGTTCTGGACGAGCCGATTCCGCAGTTCCTGCTCGATGCGGCTTCCATGTCGCGTCAGGAAGCGGCTGCGGCCAGCGCGAAGAAGGACGGGGCCGAGCCGGCGGCTCCGGCCGAGACGCCCAAAAGCGACAGCAACAGCTAGGGGACTGGCGCAAAGCTGGTCTCCGGGCGCGTCCTGCAACGCGCCGCAGCAGGCCCGACACTAAAACCGGCGGCACCGATGTGCCGCCGGTTTTCGTTTGGCCGCCAGTCGGATCGCCGAGGCAATCAGGCGTTTTTGAGCCCCGTCGGAACGCCGGAGAAGATGCCGCGTTTTCAATGCACTGCGAGGCGGGCGGATGTCCGCCGGCGCAGGCACATTTCAGGAGACGTCCCCATGGCCATTCCCGCTTCGCGCCTCGTGCGCTTTGCCGCCCCTGCGGCCCTTGCCCTTCTGCTCGCCGCCTGCGGCAGCACGACGGAGGACCGCACCGAAGGCGGCGCCGCAGTCGGCGCCGGCACGGGTGCCGCCGTGGGCGCGCTGTTCGGCGGCGTCGGGGCCATTCCGGGAGCGCTGATCGGCGGCGCCGTAGGCGGCGGCACGGGCGCCGTCACCGACCAGGAACAGGTCGACCTTGGCGAGCCGGTCTGGCATCGCTGGGGCGATTGAGGCCGCTTAAGGCCGGCCGGCGGCCTCGCGCCGCCGCCGGCACCCCCTGAAAAGAGGTCATTTGCCGCGTTTGAGCCCTCAAGATTGACAGGCCGGGGGCGGGCCTTTACAAGGTCAAACCCCTGGGAACGGTAGGATTTTAGCTGTTCTCGGGTCCAGTCAGGCCTGTTTAGGCCTTCCCCGTGGGGAGCGATGGCCGAGCGGCTGAAGGCGGCGGTTTGCTAAACCGTTATACGGGTCTAAAGCTCGTATCGAGGGTTCGAATCCCTCTCGCTCCGCCATTGGCTTTCAGAACCCTCACGTCGTCCGCGGGCGTCTCGAAAAGAGCCGGAAAATCGTGCTTCCTTCGATTTGGGAGTGCCGCATCCCGTTTGCCGGTTCAGCCTTCGGGCACTTCGTAGCCTCCTAGTTTTCATAGCTCATCTTCCAGCCTAAGCCGATTTTGGGTCGGCCTAACGTGCGGAGACTCGGCGATGATATGGGAACGGATTGGCGCATGGATCGAGCAGGCGTCCATTCTAGGAATCGGCGTGATCCTGGTGTTCGTCCTGATCGCGGTGGCCTCCCTCGGACATGCCGTGGGGCGATGGCTCAAGGCTCCGGCCGAGAAGGAGTCCGACGGCCAGGACGGCTACATCATCTCGGCCGTCCTCGGCCTGCTCGCGCTGCTGACCGGCTTCACTTTTTCCCTTGCGATCGACCGCTTCGAAACCCGGCGCGAAGCTGTCCTGACCGAGGCCAATGCCATCGGCACCGCCTACCTGCGCGCGCAGCTTCTGGAGGAGCCGCACCGAGCGCGGCTCAGCCGAATGCTCGTCGCGTACACCGACAACAGAATTGCGCTCGGAACGGCGCGTGCCGCCGACACGAAGGAGCTGCTCGCCGCCAACGACCAGCTGATAACCGATCTGTGGACCGCGACCGTCGCGGCCTTCCCGTCGATCAGGTCATACGACTTCTCGTCGTCCTTCATCGACGCGATGAATTTGGTCATCGACATGGATTCCACGCGGAAGACAGCGCGGCTGGCGCGCGTGCCGACGGAAGTCTTCGCCGCCCTGATGTTTTATCAAATCGTGACGGCGGGCGTGCTCGGCTACGCGCTTTCCAGGCCGCGAGGCCGATTGGCGTCCGGATTCCTGCTGTCCCTTTTCGTGCTGTCGCTGCTCCTCATCATCGACATCAACCGCCCGAACTCCGGCGGAGTCAGCGAATCGCAGGCGCCGATGATCGCGCTACGCGATTCGCTCAGGGCGCAGCCGCCCGAGATATTCGACCGCTTCAACGAAGCGCGCTAGAGACGGCCGCTAGATCGTCGCCACCAGCAGCTCTTCGGCATTGTTCGGCGGGCGTAGGCCGTCCGTCCTGCCCGCGAAATAGCGCTGGGTCAGGTCGGCCGAGGAGACATGGCGGGCGTCGCCAAAGCCGGCTTCGCGAGCCAAGGCCACGATCTCCGGCGGCGTGAAGAAGCTGACGAACGGCGTGCCGCTGGCACGCGCGCCTTTCGCGGCCATCTCGAGCGCGGGACGCAGCTCGGGGTCCGCCATTTCCAGCGGCAGCAGGAAGGTCATGGCGAAGGTCGATCCCGGCGCGAGCGCCGCAATCTGGCGCAGCGTGGCGGCGTTGGCTTCCTTGGTGAGATACATGCTGACCCCCGTGGAGACCAGGACGGCCGGCTTGCCGGCATCGAAGCCGGCCTTCACGAGTCCGTCGCGCCAGGAGCTGGCCGCCTCGAAATCCACCGGCACGAAGCGCAGCCAGTCCGGGACGCCGAAGCCGAGCTCGGTCAGGCGGCGGCGCTTCCAGGCCTGCGGGCCGGGCTGGTCGACCTCGAAGACGGTGAGGCGCGAGGCGATCTCCGGCCGGCGCTGCGCGAAGCTGTCGAGGCCGGCGCCGAGGATGACGTACTGGCTCAGCCCATGGCCGGCCTGTTCCGCGACCAGGTCTTCGATGAATCGGGCACGGGCCACGATGGAGGCGCGAAAGGGGCGGGTGAACTGCGGGTCCATGTCGCCGCGGCTGCGCCAGCCCGCATCGGGCGCCAGCAGCTTGAGGCCGACGTCGTCCGCCAGCACGTGCGGCGGCGCATCGAGCTCGACATGCAGGGCGCGCCAGAGGGCGACCCGCGCGGCCGTGCTCTCCGGCGCTTCGTCTTGCCTGTCGTTCATCGGTTCATGTCCTTGCTGGAAAGTTGAGAGGCGATCCTAGTCCGGCAGGATGAGGACCGCCTGGTCTGGCGAGATCAGCTGCAGATGCGCGATGAGGCGCTCCGTCAGGGCGATGCCCTGGCTGATCAGAAGCTGGCCGGACGGCGAATAGAAGTTCTCGGCCAGGCGCATGCCGGGCCGCAGGAAGCAGACCTCGACGGGAACGTACTCCGAGCGCTTGTGCGCCTTTTCCAGTTCGGCGGCCGTGTACCACAGGGGCTTGCCGGGAATCACCAGGCTGACCGGCCAGCGCTTCGCGCGGCAGGCATCCTCGGCCTGCTGGCGCAGGCGCTGCCGGTAGGCCTCGACCTCCGTCTTGGCGGCCTCATGCTGCATGACATGCGCGATCTTCTGCGTCAGCTGCGCGATCGAGAAGGGCTTGGCGATCAGCGCGTCAACGTCGAAGGCCTTCGCCTGCTTGATGATGGGCAGGTCGGTGAAGCCGGTGATCATCACGACTTTGATGTCGTAGGGGCAGGCGAACTCGCCGCTGCGGATGCCGTAGAGGATTTCCAGCCCGCTGACGCGCGGCAGGCCATGGTCGAGCAGGATCACGTCATAGACGTTGTCTTCGATCAGGCGGGCGAAGTCCTCGTATCCGCCGGCGGTGTCGCAGGCTTCGGTGGCGTCGCGCAGGCCGACCTTGAGATAGTCCCGGACCATTATCTGGTCGTCGAGAAGCAAGATCCTGGGCTGTGGCGACGCTGCTGGCATGACTGCCTTCGCTGGATACAAGGTTACATTCGGCTAGGCATAATTTCCGCCGCCAACCCTTCGCTGTCTACTGATTAATGAGATTCCATTCAGTCTGACATGCAGCATCCGCGACCGTGCCTGGCGAACGAGCAGTTGCAGTCGCTCAAATGAAAAGGCCGCGCATCGATGGATCGGCGCGAGGCCTTTTCGTTGGCTGCATGGCTGGCTTAGCGGAAAGCGCCGTTCGCATGGCCATTGGCGTGGGAGGCCAGGGCCTTGTGGAAGATCATGCGGTAGGTCCGCGCCGAATGCTTCCAGCCGGACTTGCGGGCCATGGCGGCGCGCCGCATGGCGTTGATCTTGTGCGGCGAACTGTAGGTGTCGAAGGCGCGGCCGACCGCGCCGATCAGGCTCGGGACCGACACGTTCTTGAAGAGGAAGCCGGTCTCGCCGTCCTCGATGGTGTCGGCGAGGCCGCCGGTCTTGTGCGCGATCGGCAGCGAGCCGAAGCGCTGGGCGTACATCTGGCTCAGGCCGCAGGGCTCGAAGCGCGACGGCATCAGCAGGAAGTCGCTGCCGGCGAACATGCGGCGGGCCTCCGTCTCCTCGAAGCCGATCTTCACGCCGATGGAGCCGGGATGCTTCCTGGCCAGGCGGGTCCAGGCATCCTCGACGCTGCGTTCGCCCTGGCCGGTGACGACGATCTGGCCGCCCTTGTGCACGACGGCCTCCGCCGCCTCGATGGCGACGTCGAGGCCCTTCTGGTGGACCAGGCGCGAGACGATGGCGAAGAGGGGCCCGCGCGCGACGGACAGGCCGAAGGTCTGGCGCACGCCGTCGGCGTTGGCGATCTTGCCCTTCCACTGGTCCGCCTCGAAATGGTCGAGGAGATGCGGGTCGGTGCGCGGGTTCCAGCTCGAATCGATGCCGTTGAGGATGCCGCTCAGGCGGCCCTGCGCCGCGCGCATGCGCAGCAGGCCGTCGAGGCCGCAGCCGAACTCCGGCGTGGTGATCTCGCGGGCATAGGTCGTGCTGACGGTGGTCAGGTGGTCGGCGTAAAAAAGGCCGGCCTTCAGAAAGGAGAGTCGGCCGTAGAACTCGATGCCTTCGGGGCGATAGGCGGAATCGGGTATGGCCAGCCCGGGCAGGCGGTCGCGATCGAAGACGCCCTGGTAGGCGAGGTTGTGGATGGTGAGGACGGTGGGCACGTCGCTGCCGCGCCAGGCGAGGTAGGCCGGCGCCATGGCGGCCTGCCAGTCGTGCACATGCAGCAGTTCCGGACGCCAGGACAGATGGGCGCGGCCGGAGGCGATGTCGGCGGCGGCCAGGGCGAGGCGGGCGAAGCGCACGTCGTTGTCGGCCCAGTCGGCGCCGCTGGTGTCGCCGTAGGGATTGCCCGCGCGCTCGAACAGTTCCGGGCAGATCAGCACGTAGATGACGAGGCCGTCGGCGGTGACCGCTTCGCCGATGTCGCAGCGGGGGATGTCGCGCGCCTTCGGCAGGCGGCCGACGACCGGCATGTCGGGATGGGCCGCCAGCACCTGCGGGTAGCCGGGGATGAGGACGCGGATGTCGTAATGTTCCTGCAGGATGCGCGGCAGCGCGGCGGAGACTTCGCCGAGGCCGCCGGTCTTCACGTAGTCGGCGAGTTCCGACGTGACGTAGAGAATGCGCGAACGGCGCAGAGGCACCTGGGAAGCGGAAGCGTCTGAAGTGGAGAGAGGTTTCGATAGGGCGTTCATGGAGACTTCTTTCGAACCGCGTCAGCCTGTCATTCGGATGGACAACAGGCTGCAACGCGCAAAGTTCCTAGGTTCCCCGGGCTCTCACGAAAAAGTTTTCAAACGCAACTATTCAAGCATGACTGGCGCTGCCGTCGACGACGTAGAGCGCCGCCGGAAAGACATGCAATTCTCCTGCAACTTCGAGTTCTGCCGGAAACTGCTGGCTTTTATGTTCGCGCAAAACGTTGCGGCCATATTTGCCTGCGACATATTCAGGCAATTGCACGCGTGTGCTGTCCCAAAAATGCGCGCTCGGCAGAGGCAGGGCTTGTCCGAAGAGTTCCCGGCCGCAGCAACGCGCCGCAATGACGACGATAGACTGATCTCGTTGCCGTCGTGCGAACGCGACGACGGAAGAAGCGCGAAGGCCGGTGACGACCAAAGGCTCATAGTCGCCACCGGCGAATGGCGATGGCGAACGGCGACGCGTATCGAGCGCGGCGGCGATGAGTGCTTGCTTGATGACGCCGTCGCGCCAGGAACCCAGCAGCGCGCTGTGCGGTCGGGGCGTCAGGCTGGCTGCGCGACGGCGGTAGTCTACGTCCTGCCGGTTGTCGGGATCGACAAGACTAAAGTCCCAGAACTCGCAGCCTTGGTAGATATCTGGCGTGCCGGGCGCGCAGCAGCGCAGCAGGGCTTGGGTCAGGCCGTTGAGCGCGCCGGCTGGTGCAATGGCTTCGACGAAAGATCGCGCATGGGCGAGGAACGCCGCGCTGACAAGAGGATCGAACAGGCGGTCGACGAAGCTGGCCGCCTCCGTTTCATAGACGGCATCAGGCGTTGCCCAGGAAGATCGGAGCTTGGCTTCGCGCAGCGCCTTCTCCTGCCAGCGCTTCAGGCGCGCCGCGAAGCCGGCGAGGCCCGAGCGGCCGTCGGCGTCGAGCGCGAGCGGCCAGGCGCCGACGATGGTCTGGTAGAGCTGGTATTCGTCGGCGGGCGCCAGAGCGTCGGGGCGGATGTCGGCGTTGATGCGTTGCCAGATGCCGACCGCCTCTTGCCAGCGTTCGGGAATTTCGCTGAGCACGGCGAGGCGGGCTCGCAAGTCTTCGCCGCGCTTGTGGTCGTGGGTCGCGGTCGCCGACAGGGCGCGGGGAAAGCGCGCCGCGCGCTCGCGGCAAAAGGCGTGAAAGGCCTCCGCCGAACCGGCGAAGCGGCGAATGTCGAAGCCGACGTCGTTGCGCGACAGCAGCCGGCCGTAGCGATAGAAGGCGGTGTCCTCCACGGCCTTGGCGGCCAGCGGCGCGCTCAGCTTCTGAAAGCCGATGGCGGCGTCCGGCTGCGCAGAGCCGTCGTAGGTGGGGCGCAGAAGCGTCGCGCAGATGAAGTCGAGCGCCGGCATGTCGATGGCGGCGACGTCAGCGCGCGCGGCGGTGCGGGCGGTCTCGACCGTCGCGGCGTCGTCGGGCCCGGCGCCGGCCCGCGTCGCGTAGCTGCGATAGACGGGGAAGCGTTCGAGCAAGGCGGCGAGCGCGCGGCGAAAGGAATCTTCCGAAACGTCGAGGACGGGTCGCTCGCGCCGTGCGGCGAGATGGAAGGCGCGGGCGACGGCCATGTGCTGGCCGGCGAAGGCGCTGGCGAGGGTTTCGCGGCGGGCAAGGCGTTCCTCCGCCTCGAAGTTGCCCGAGCGGCCGGACAGGTCTTGCCAGAGGCGCGTTAGCGGCGCTTCGCCATTGGGATCGTGCTGCAGCGCGGAGACTTCGTTCATGAACTCGTAGCCGGTGGGGCCGTCGCTGTGCCATGCGGCAGGCAGGCGCTCTCCGGCGCCGAGGATCTTCTCGACGACGAGCAGGGCGGGGCCGGGCGGCGCGCCGGCGGGACGTTGCGGCTCCAACGCGGTCAGGCGCTCGCGCAGCAGGCGGCAATAGACGGCGGGGTCGGTCAGCCCGTCGACATGGTCGACGCGCAGCCCGTCGATCAGCCCTTCCGCGTAGAGCCGCAGGATGGTGCCGTGGACCGCCTCGAAGACTTCCGGCCGTTCGACCTGGACGGCGACCAGCTCGTTGATGTCGAAGAAGCGCCGCCAGTTGATGCGGTCGCCCGCGGTGCGCCACCAGGCGAGGCGGTAGTGCTGGCGCATGAGAAGCTCGTCGAGCGCGGCGGCGTCCTGCGCGAAGGCCTCGAGGGGTTCATGAAGCAGCGTCGCGCTGTCGGCGAAGCGCAAGGGCAGCCGATGGTCGCCGTAGCGGACGACGACGCGCTCTCCCTCGCGGGCAAGCGCGATCTCGCGGTCGCGCAGGATCTCGCGGTAGGGCCGGCCGAGGATCGGCAGCAGGACCTTGCCGGTGAGGCTGAGGTCGTTCGGCGCCCAGTCAATGTCGAAGAAGGCGGCGTAGGCGCTGTGCGGCCCCTTCGCCAGCACGTCCATCCAGATGGCGTTCTCGACGCTCGCGGCCATGTGGTTGGGCACGATGTCGACGACGAGCCCCATGCCGGCCTCGCGCAGGCGGTGGACGAGGTGGCGAAGGCCGTCTTCGCCGCCGAGCTCCGGATTGACATGGTCGGGATCGACGCCGTCGTAGCCGTGCAGCGAGCCTCGGCGCGCGCGCAGGATCGGCGAGACGTAGAGATCGGTGATGCCGAGCTTCTGGAGGTAGCCGATCTGGCGCGCCGCGTCGGCGAACGTGAAGCCCGCGTGCAGCTGCAGGCGGTAGGTCGCGCGCGCGGTCATGAGCGCGGCCGCTCGCGGCGCAGAGTCTCCAGCCGCCCGGCGACGGAGGGCTCGCCCAGCGCCTCGGCGAGGTCGGGCAGGCGGCGGCGCCAGTTGGGGTGCTTGTCGATGGTGCCGGGAATGTTGGGCTGCTCGTCGCGCCCGAGCAGGTCTTCCAGCGGCAGGACCGCGAGCGTGCAGGCGGTCTTGGCGACGAAGGCGGCGGCGGCGTCGACGGCGGGCTGCGGATCGGCGGCGGCGGGCAGGGGGCCCTTTGCGCAGTCGGCGGCGACGAAGGCGTCCCACAGCTTGCCGCGGTCCTTGCCGCGCGCGCGGCGTGGCGCGCTCCTGGCATCGGCAGCACGCCCGTTGAGGTCGTCCTGCCAGTCGCAGTCGCGCCCGCGCCACCAGCCGGCGACGGTGGGCAGGTCATGCGTCGAGGTGAGGGCAAGGCGATGCGCGGGCCATTTGTCGGGCGCGATGAAGCGGCCGCGCCGGTCGCGTTCGAACCACAGCACGTTCATGCCGAGCAGGCCGCCGTCGCGGAGCGTCTTGCGGAATCCGTCCGGCACGGTGCCGAGGTCTTCGCCGACGACGATGGCCCGGTAGCGGTGGGATTCCAGGGCGATGATCCGCATCAGGTCTTCGAGCGGGAAGCGGAGATAGGCGCCATGCGTGGCGCCGGCGCCCTGCGGCACGAGCCAGAGGCGCGCGAGGCCGAGCACATGGTCGATGCGGACGCCGCCCGCATGGCGCAGCGCCGCGCGCAGGGTGGCGATGAAGGGGGCATAGCCGCTCGCTGCCAGCGCGAAGGGCGAGAGCGCGGTGAGTCCCCAGTCCTGGCCGTCGCCGTTGATGAGGTCCGGCGGCGCGCCGACGCCGAGGCCCATCAGCAGCTCTTCCGGCCGGCTCCAAGCGTGGCTGCCGCCGGGGTCCATGCCGATGGCCAGGTCGGCGACGAGGCCGATGGCCATGCCGCCGCGCTTGGCCCTCTCCTGCGCCTGGGCCAGGCCGCGTTCGGCAAGCCACTGCAGGAAGACGTGAAACTCGATGGCGATGCCATGGGCCTCGGCGAAGCGGGCGACGGCTTCGTCGTCCGGCGCGTGGAATTCGGCGGGCCAGGCCTGCCAGCCGCTGCCCCGGTCGGCGAAATGCATTTGCAAGGTCTCGAACAGGGCGTGCCGTTCGAGGGCTTGGCCGCCGGCTTGGCGAAAGGCCGCCAGGTCGTCCCGCAGCTCGCCATGGGCCTGCGCCAGGAAGCGCGCGTGAATCTCCGCCAGCCAGGCGAGCTTCTCGGGAACCGCGCGTGGCCAGTCGATGAGCCCGCCATCGACGGTTTCCCGCGGCATCGGCCCGACGATCTCAGGCCGCAGCACCAGCGACGGTGCGGCGTAGGCGACGTTGAGGAATAGCCGCGTTGCGGGCGAGTAAGGACTGTAGCGCGACGGCGTGCCGGGGAAGAGCGCATGGACCGGGCTGATGGCGAGCGCGTCGGCGCCCTGCGCGGCGAAGAGATCGGCGAGGTCTGCGAGGTCTGCGAAGTCGCCGAAGGCCAAAGGGCCATGCAAGCTGTAGAGCTGCGCCGCGACGCCCCAGAGCTTGGTGCGTCCGGGCGCGGCGTCGGCGATGCCGTAGGCGCGTTTCGGCGCGACGGCGACGGTCATGCTGCGGGCGTTTTGCTCCAGGCGATAGTAGCCGGGCTCGCGGATGGCGGGCAGGCGCGTCCGGCCGTCAGGACCGGCCACGAGGCGCAAATCGCGCAGGGCGCCGTCTTCGTGGATCAGCTGCGCCTTGCCGGGAACGAAACCGGTTGCGGCGAGGGCGGTGGCGTGCCCGACGACGGCGGTGGCGAAGCGGGAGGCGGCATCGGCGCGCATCGTCTCGATGCGTCGCAGGCTCTCCGTCAGGTCGGCCGGGCGGTCGCACGGGAATCCGAGGGTCGTCAGCAGATGGCGGAGCGTGACGGGTGCGACCTCGCGCGACTGTCCGGCGAAATCCGTCCAGCGGTCGGCAAGGCCGACCGCCGCCGCCAACTCGGCGAGTTGGTCAGCCATGGGACAGGCCTTCGCACCAGACGATGGTCGAATAAGGGGGGCAATGCCGCGACGCGGCCTCGCGCGGCTTGGATTCGTAGATCGGCGCCGTTTCCGGCAAGGGCACGTTCTCGGGCAGCGGAATGGTCGCCGGCGCGAGATTGGTCAGAATGGCCAGCAGCGAGCCGTCGCCGAGACGCCAGCGTGCGAAGACAGCAGCGGCGCCGAGCGCCTGGCTGTCGAGCGCATAGGCGCCGGAGAGACGAGGCATGATGAATGTCCGCCGCAGCTTCAGCAGCTCGCGGCAGCAAGCCTGGCATTCCAGTGCGTCGGGGCCGTCGCGCGTCAGGCGCGAGCGTTCGAAGGTGGCGAGGGCGTTGGGATCGGGGATCGTCGCCCGCTTGGCGGGATCGGAGAACTGCGAGAAGCCGGCGAATTCGCGCTGGCGGCCTTCGCGCACGAGCTTCGCCAGTTCCTCGTTGTGGCTGGTGAAGTAGAGGAAGGGATCGCGGCTGCCGTATTCCTCGCCCATGAAGAGCATGGGAATCTGCGGCGACAGCAGCAGCAGCGCCATCGCCGCGCGCGAGGCGCCGAGGGGGGCGAGGCTGCCCAGGCGCTCGCCCATGGCGCGGTTGCCGACCTGGTCGTGGTTCTGCAGGAAGGCGACGAAGGCGGTGGGCGGCAGGTGGCCGCTCGGCTCGCCGCGCGGCTGGCCCTTGCGCAAGGGCGACGGCTCGCCTTGGTAGACGAAGCCGTCGAGCAGCGCCCGTGCCAGCTTAACGGCCGGTTGCTCGGCGTAGTCGGCGTAGTAATGCTCGCGTTCGCCGGTGAGCAGCACATGCAGCACATGGTGGATGTCGTCGTTCCATTGCGCGTCGAAGGACCGGTCCGCCGGGCCTTTCAGGAGGCGGGCGAGATTGTCCTCGTTCTCCAGCACGAGATGCACATGCCGCCCGGGCTCGACGCCAGCCCGGACCGTGGCGGCGAGGGTGGAGAGCCAGGAGGTCGGATGGATGGCGTGGACGGCGTCGAAGCGCAGGCCGTCGAAACGGTATTCGTTCAGCCAGTAGAGCGCATTGTCGGTGAAGAAGCGGCTGACCTCGGGCCGCTCGACGTCGATGGATTCGCCCCAGGGCGTGTCGCCGCCCTTGCGGAAGAACTCCGGCGCGTAGCGGCTCAGCCAGTTTCCGTCGGGCCCGAAGTGGTTGTAGACGGCGTCGAGGAAGACCATCAAGCCGAGCTCATGGGCGCGGTCGACGAGGCGCTTGAGGTCGTCTGGGTTGCCGTAGGAAGAATCTGGCGCGTAGGGCAGCACGCCGTCGTAGCCCCAGTTGCGGCCGCCGGGAAATTCTGCGACGGGCATCAGTTCCACGGCGGTGACGCCGAGCTCGGCGAGGCGCGGCAATTCCGCCATCGTTCCGGCGAAGCCGCCGAACAGACCGACATGCAGCTCGTAGAGCACGGCTTCGTGCCATGGGCGGCCGCGCCAGCCGGGCGTGCGCCAGGCGTAGGCGCGCGGATCGACGACGAGGCTGGGGCCGCCAACGTCGTCGGCCTGGGCGCGCGACGCAGGATCGGGAAAGCGCGCGCCGTCGGGCAGGGCGTAGAGATAGCGAGCGCCAGGGCCGCACTCGGCTTCGACCTCATGCCAGCCGTCGGCGGCGCGCTGCATGGGAATGGGTGCGCCGCCGTCGACGACGAGGTCGATGCGCGCCTGAGCCGGGCCCCAGAGGCGAAAGCGCGTGCGACCCTCGCCGATCAGGCTGGCGCCGAAGGCCATATCCTGGGCAAAGCCGGAATGGGCGGAGCTGGCGCTCATGGTCCGGGCGCTTCCACGACCGCCGCCAGCACCACGGCGGCGCGGTCGGCGACGGTGACGGTCGAACCGCTCATGTCATGCGCTTCAGCCTCGGGAGCGGCGCTGTCGAGGAGCAGGCGCCAGGGCAGGGCAGGGCCTGGCAAGGTGAAGTCGAGCGGCGTCTCGGCTGCGTTGAGTAGCAGGAGCAGCACTTCGATCTGGCCGTCGTCGCGGCGCATGGCGCGGCGCATGGCCAAGGTCTTCTCGATGGGGTTTTCCCAATCCTGCTGTTCGAGGGCTTCGCCGTTCATGCCGAACCAGTCGATGTCGGCGACATTTTCGAGCGGGCTTTCCTGGCCATGCAGATACTTCGCCGAATGCAGCACCGCATAGTCGCGGCGCAGCTTGCTCAGGCGCGCGACGAAGTCGGTCAGGGCCGAGCCTTCCGGCCTGTCTGCCAGCGTCCAGTCGAGCCAGGAGATTTCGTTGTCCTGGCAATAGGCGTTGTTGTTGCCCTGCTGCGTGCGGCCGAACTCGTCGCCGGCCACCATCATGGGCGTGCCGAGGGACAGCATCAGCGTCGTCAGCAGGGAGCGCTTCACGCGCTCGCGCAGCGCGAGGACGGCGGGATCGTCGGTCGGCCCCTCGGCGCCCCAGTTGGCGCTGTGGTTCTCGTTGTGGCCATCCTGGTTGTTCTCGCCGTTGGCTTCGTTGTGCTTGCCGTCGTAGCTGACGAGGTCCTGCAGGGTGAAGCCGTCGTGCGCGGTGACGAAATTGACGCTGGCCCAAGGGCGGCGGCCGAACTTGTTGTCGAAGATGTCGCCGGAGCCGGACAGGCGGCGCGCGAGGTCGCCGCGCAGGCCTTCGTCGCCGCGCCAGAATTGCCGCGTGTTGTCGCGGAAGCGGTCGTTCCATTCGGCGCTGCCCGGCGGATGGCCGCCGAGCTGGTAGCCGCCGGGGCCGATGTCCCACGGCTCGAAGATCATCTTGCGGCTGGCCAGCACGGGGTCTTGGCGCATCGCGTCGAACAGGCCGGCGTTGGGATCGAAGCCGGAAAGCTCGCGGCCGAGGGCGACGCCGAGGTCGAAGCGGAAGCCGTCGATCTGGAAGGAGGTCGCCCAGTAGCGCAGCGAATCCAGCACCATCTGCAGCACGCGCGGATGGCTGGTGTTGAGCGTGTTGCCGGTGCCTGTGTCGTTGACGCAGTGGCGCGCGTCGCCCTCGACGAGGCGGTAGTAGTTGGCATGGTCGAGGCCGCGGAACGACAGGGTCGGCCCCAGCTCGCTGCCTTCGCAAGTGTGGTTGTAGACCACGTCGAGGATCACCTCGATGCCGGCGGCATGCAGCAGGCGGATGGCGACGCGCAGCTCGTTCAGGGCGTTGCTGGCGAAATAGCGCCGCTCGGGCGAGAAGAACGACAGGGTGTTGTAGCCCCAGTAGTTCGACAGGTTCTGGGTGAGGAAATGGCGATCCTGCAGGTAGGCGTGGATCGGCAGCAGCTCGAGCGCGGTGACGCCGAGGTGCTTCAGGTGGGCGATGACCTTGGGATGGCCGAGGGCGGCGAACTTGCCGCGGTCGGCTGCCGGCACGTCCTCCATCAGCATGGTGAGGCCGCGCAGGTGCGCTTCATAGATCACTGTGTCGGTCCAGGGCGTTTCCGGCCGCTTGTGGTCGCCCCAGTGGAAGGGGTCGGCGACGACGATGGACTTGGGCATCATCGGCGCGCTGTCGCGCCGGTCGAACGAGAGGTCGGCGCGCGGCGAGTTGACGCGGTAGCCGAACAGGGCGTCGCCCCACTTCACGCTGCCGGCGAAGGCCTGGGCGTAGGGGTCGAGGAGCAGCTTGTTGGGATTGAAGCGGTGGCCGTTCTTCGGGTCGTAGGGCCCGTAGGCGCGATAGCCGTAGAGCAGGCCCGAGGGGGTGTTCGGCAGGTAGCCGTGCCAGATCTCGTCGGTGTATTCGGGCAGGGCGAAGCGGGCGATCTCGCGCCGGCCCGTGGGGTCGAAGACGCAGAGCTCGATCTTTTCGGCGTTGGCCGAGAACACCGCGAAGTTGATGCCGAGGCCGTCCCACTGGGCGCCGAGGGGATAGGGGGAACCGGGAAGCAGCAGAGTCGGCATCAAAGCCATTTACGAGACCTCGGGGCGCAGGATGAGCGCGGACAGGGGGGGAAGCGTCAGTTCTAGGGAATGGCCGTAGCCATGGACGCCCATGGTTGACGACATGATGCCGCCATCGTTCCCGAGGTTGCCGCCGCCATAGAGCGCGCTGTCGCTGTTCAGCATCTCGCGCCAGTAGCCGCCGTGCGGAACGCCGATGCGGTAGCCCGTGCGCGGCACCGGCGTCATGTTGAAGACGCAGAGAAGCGGCGCGGCGCCGGGGGCCTGGCGGAAGAAGGCGAAGACGCTGTTGGCCTGGTCGTCGCCGACGACCCACTGGAAGCCGAGGGGCTCGGCGTCGGCGACATGGAGGGCGGCTTCGTCGCGGTAGAGGCGGTTGAGGTCGCGCACGAGCTGCTGCATGCCCTTGTGCTCGGGCCGGTCGAGCAGAAACCAGTCGATCTGGCCGTCGTGGTTCCATTCGCGTTCCTGGGCGATCTCGCCGCCCATGAAGAGCAGCTTCTTGCCCGGGTGCGCCCACATGAAGCCGAGGTAGGCGCGCAGGTTGGCGAAGCGCTGCCAATGGTCGCCCGGCATGCGGCCGAGGAGGGAGCCCTTGCCGTGGACGACCTCGTCGTGGGAGAGCGGCAGCACGAAGCGTTCGGAGAAGGCGTAGAGCAGGCCGAAGGTGAAGTCGTGATGATGCCACTGGCGGTGCACCGGCTCATGGGCGGCATACTGCAGCGTGTCGTGCATCCAGCCCATGTTCCACTTGTAGGAGAAGCCGAGCCCGCCGTCCCAGGTGGAGGCCGTGACGCCGGGCCAGGCGGTGGATTCCTCGGCGATGGTCAGGACGCCGGGATGGCGCTCGGCGACCGTGCTGTTGAGCCGGCGCAGGAAGGCGATGGCTTCCAGGTTCTCGCGCCCGCCATGGGCGTTCGGCAGCCATTCGCCGGCTTCCCGGCTGTAGTCGCGGTAGAGCATGGAGGCGACGGCGTCGACCCGCAGGCCGTCGAGGTGGAAAGCCTCGAGCCAATGCAGCGCGCTGGCGATGAGGAAGCCCTGCACTTCGCGCCGCCCGTAGTTGTAGATGCAGGTGTTCCAGTCCTTGTGCAGGCCCTCGCGCGGGTCTTGGTGCTCGTAGAGCGCGGTCCCGTCGAACTCGGCCAGGCCATGCGTGTCGTTGGGGAAGTGGCCGGGCACCCAGTCGAGGATGACGCCGAGGCCGACGCGGTGGCAGGCGTTGACGAAGCGCGCGAAGGCGGCGCGGTCGCCGAGCCGCGGCATGGGCGCGAAAAGCGACAGCGGCTGGTAGCCCCAGGAGCCGGAGAACGGATGGCCCATCACCGGCAGCAGCTCCACATGGGTGAAGCCCATGTCGACGACGTAGGGCACCAGCTTGCGCGCCAGCTCGTCCCAGTCGAGGGCGCCGGAGGACGGGTGCAGCCAGGACTCCACATGCACTTCGTAGATCGACAGCGGCGCGGCGGTGGACTGCCGCTCGGCGCGGCCAGCCATCCATTCGGCGTCGCTCCAGGCGAACTGGTCGGGCGCGGCGGTCAGGGAGGCGGTCGCCGGCGGCACCTCGGCGGCGCGGGCGAGCGGATCGGCCTTCTGCGGCAGCAGCGCGCCATTGGGGCCGACGATCTCGTACTTGTAGCGCTCGCCGCCGCCCAGGCGCGGCACGAACAGCTCCCACACCCCGGCGGCATGGCGCAGACGCATGGGATGGCGGCGGCCGTCCCAGCTGTTGAAGTCTCCGATGACGGAGACGCGCCGCGCGTTCGGCGCCCAGACGGCGAAGGCGACGCCCGGCACGCCGTCGATGACGTCGAGGCGCGCGCCGAAGGTCTCGGGGAGGCGCCAAAGCGAGCCTTCGGAGAACAGGTGGAGGTCGAAGTCGCTGAGGATCGGCCCGAAGGCATAGGGGTCTTCGCCGTCCTGCACGGCGCCGTCGGGCCATTCGACGCGCAGCAGGTAGGGAATCTGCTCGGGCAGCTCGCCGACGAACAGGCCGTCGCGCCAATGGACAAGCTCGGCGAGCAGGCGGTTGTCGGCGCGCGCATAGGCCGTCACGCGCGTCGCGCCGGGGTGGAAGCTGCGCAGCGCCACGCCGTGCGGCGTCGCATGGGGGCCGAAGAAGGCGAAGGGGTCGGCAAGCCGGCCGAACACGGCGGCTTCGGCGGCGGCGACCATGGCGGGGTCGTCGGTCCAGGACACGGCTTCGGCGTGGCCGTCGACATGCACGGCCTCCTGCGGCCGGCCGTCGCGCTTTTCGGAGAGGAAGACGATCTTGGTGGAGGTCATGGCGTCACCGGCGGGGCTGGATGCGCCAGATGGCGAAGGGCAGGCGCTGCGGCTCGAACCTGGCGCGCTGCACCTTGCCGTGCCAGACGAAGCGGCGTTCGGCGAACAGGTCTTCCACGTCGACCGCGGCATGGTCCGGCAGACCCCATTCCCACAGCGGAATCTCGAGCTCCGTCTCGACCTGGAGGCGTGGCGACATGTTCACCGCGACCAGTATGATGTCGTCGCGCTCCGGCATGCTGCGGCCGTAGTAGAGCACCCGCTCGTCATAGGCGTTGTAGAAGCTCAGGCCGCGATGGCTCTTGAGGGCCGGGCTGGATTCGCGCAGCCAGTTCAGGCGCGCAAGCGCCTTGGAGAACACCGGCTTCGCCGGGTCGTCGCCGGCGAAGATCAGCTCGTCGAGGGCGCGCGCGATGCTCCAGGAGCCTGACAGGGTGGCGGCGAGAGCGCATTGGGCGAGGAAGTCCGCGCCGCTGCGGACGCCGTGGCCCTCCGGCGCATCGACGCGCAGGTGCGGGCGGAAGATCTCGCGCCGGCTGTCCGCCTGGAAGACGTTGAAATACTGCGTCGCCTCGGCCTTGGTCATCGGCCAGGGCAATGTCGTGAGGGACTGGGAAAAGCCTTCCTTGGCGAGGCGGAAGGCGATCTTGTCGCTGCTCAGCGCGCCGGCGACGAAGATGGCCGCCGGATTGCGCCGCTTGAGGTCGGCGATGGCCCATTGCCAGAAGGCGAAGGGCATGTCGCGCGGGTCGCGCATGCGAAAGAGGTTCAGTCCGGCCTGGGACCATTCGAGCAGCGCGTCGCGCAGGCGCGCCCAGCGCGGCAGGTCGGGGCCGTCGATGGCCGGCGGCGCGTCCTCGATTCGCTCCGCGTCGCGCAGGGGAAATTCGACGGCGATCTCCAGGCCGTAGCGCTTGGCGTCGCCGAACAGGCGCTGCCAGTCCTGCGCGCGTCCCATGACGTTGCGCTCCGGCGTGCCGAACTGCGGCAGCGCCAGACAGACGACGTCGAAGCCGAGGGCGCGGATCTTCGGCAGCTCCCGGCCGATCTCGGCGAGCCAGTCGGATTCTGGCGCGGCGGCGGGCATCTCGTACCAGTTGCCGAAGGCGGCCGTGGTGCGTTCTGCCTCGACATGCCGTACGGCGCTGCGCGCATAGAAGGGCTTGTCGCCGGCGGCGGCGACGTGGTCGGCGATGACGGGGTCGAGCAGCAGGGCGACCTGCTGTTCCTCGTCCAGTCCGTCGAAGCTGGCGAGCGCGTCGTGGAGCGCCGCTGCGGCCGGGCCGGGCGACATGCGGCCGGCAATTTCCAGGGCGGCCTTGCCCCTGGCGACGTAGGGCGTGAGGTCGACGCGCGCCTCGACCTTTTCCAGCAGTTCCTTCTGCAGGTAGCCGTAGCGGTCGATCCAGGCCTCGACGGCGAATTCGTAGGCGCCAAGCCTGGAGAGGAAGAAGGTGCCGCTCCAGCGCTCCGCGCCGGCGAAATGCATCTTCTGGCGGTGCCAGGTCGTTTCGTCGGAGGGGCGCCACTGCAGCTCGACGCCGAGCCACTGGTGCCCGTCGCAGAGGATGTCGGCCTCGACGCGGATGGCGTCGCCGACGATGTGCTTGGCGCTCTGGAAGTCCTGCGTGCGCGGCGTGACGTTCTCGATGACGATGCGCGACGACTTGGCCGCGGCGACCAGCCGCTTGCGGTTCGACGGCCGCGACTTGATCGGCTTGTCCTGGCCGACGCGCAGCAGGCGGACCTCGCCCGGCGCCAGCAGCACGGATTCCTCCCTGATCTCGACGTCGGACGCGCCCGCTTCGAGCGGCTGGACGGTTTCGGCGACGGCGCCGATGCCGCGCACGATCCGCCAGTCCTGGATCTTGCTGGGCTGCTCGGGGTCGGGATTGATCAGGATGAGCAGCGCGTTGCCGGTGGCCTGCGCCTCGGCGTTGTCGCGGCGCAGGAGCGCCGTGACGCGCGAATTGGGGCCCGTGAGGCTGCGCAGCACGCCGCAGCCGCGCAGCACGGGTTCCTGGCGCAGGAAGCCGTTCGCGGCCTGGATCTGCCCGGACAGGTCGAAGGGGGCGGATTCCACGGCATGGGCGAAGTCGGCGTCGGTCGAGCGGCGCGGGTCGAAGCGCTCGCGCATGCCGTACTCGAAGCCCATGGGGATCATCATGCCGCAGCCGGTGGTGCAGGAGAGGGTCAGCATCCGCTCATAGGCGGCGCGCATCCGCCGGGGCGCAGGATCGTCGACGGCCAGGCGGTCGCCCAGCGGGTCTTCGGGCGCTGCGATCAGCGGGGCGACCAGCCGCAGGGCTTCGTATTCCTCGACGAGCCAGCTCGAGCGGAAGTCCCACCAGGGCAGCGACGACTGCAGGTAGTCGAAGCCGCAGCCGTCGAGCATGCGCACGGCGTCGCGGCTCATGCCGTAGGTGGCGGCGATGAAGAGGCCGCGCCCTTCGGCGCCGCTCGCCGCCGCGATGAGCTCCTTCCACTGGAGAGCGGACAGGGCGCCCGGGCGCGGGAACCGGAATCCGGCGACGCCGAGGTCGAGGTAGCCGGCGAGCCTGCGGCTCCACCAGTCGGCCAGCCGCGGCGCGCAGCGTGGGTCGGAGAAGCGCGCGAGGGCGGTGCCGGTGGGGCGGAAGTCGTGGCGCGGATCGACGCTGTGGGCATAGGCCTCGCGCCGCAGCGAGAAGCAGTCGTCCAGCTCGGCGACGAGCGGGTGCTCGGCGGCGAGCTGGTCCACGGGCAGGTCGAGCAGCAGCGAGAGGCCGCGCACATGGCACTGCTCGGCCAGCCAGTAGAGAAATTCGGGGGCGTCGCGGCTGCTGTTGAGCGTGGGGTCGAGCCGCTCGTGGTCGGCCGTCAGGAAGACGTCGCCGTTCTCGGCGGCGAGGAACGGCGGCGTGAGCAGGACATGGCTGAAGCCCATCGCCTGACAGCGGTCGAGATGGCCGGAGAAGTTCGTGGCGGACCCGACATAGCGGTGGGGCAGGTAGTACAGCCGCGGGAAATGGGCGAATTGCCGTGTGGTCATGACCCCCGGTCCTAAAACAATCGAGCGTTACGCAACGACCGGCCGGGAGGAAAAGTTCCTGGAAAGGCGGGGTATTACGGCAGAGTGATGAGACTGCCCGTCAGAATGTCAAAAACCCCGTTTTCCGGGCAATTCGCAGGCAAGAGAAACGGCGGCGGGTTGCCCCGCCGCCGTCCGTCATCCGAAGTCGCGTCAGGCTTTAGATCTTCGCGAGCTTCATGCTGGTGCTGATTGCGGTCAGGTAGCCGACGGCCGCGCCGTAGCGGTCCTTGTAGTTGGCGCGGACCAGCGGATCGAGGGTCGGCTGCACCTTGCCGTGCAGCGTCTTGCTCCAGTCGCCGGCATGCTGGAAGTTGGACATGATGTAGGTCCAGCCGTTCAGCTCGTCGACCGCGTGCAGGCCGGTCGATTCGCCGCCCGCCGGGACGGACATGATGCGCGACAGCTGCTTGGTGTCGATGTTGTAGGCCCACAGGAAGTTGTTCACGTGGTAGCCGCTGTCCTCGCCGATGAAGAGGGTGCGCAGCTTCTCCGAGAACTTCAGGTTGTCCGGGTTGCCGACCTTGTCCGGGTTGGCGAGGTTGCCCAGCGCGTCGGCCGGGATGTCCTCGCCGATCAGCAGCATCTTGGAGTGCATGGGCACCCATTCGCTGACGATGGCGGCGCCGGTGTTGTCCGTCTGGCCGCCGCCGAGCTTGTGCTCCAGCACGCCGCCGGCGTCGAGCTTCTTGTCGAAGGCGATGTTGCTTTCGGCGTTCCAGCCCTTGCCGCCCTTGACCATCGAGTCGACGATGTTCTGCAGGGCGGAGTAGGCGACCTTGTCCTTGGCGTTGACGGTCGTGCCTTCCATCTTGGTGAAGCCCATGCTGCCGCCCGCGAGGTAGGCGTAGCGATGGGTTTCGAGGAAGGCGGCGGCCTTCTCCATGCCCGGGTTGATTTTGATCCAGTTGGCGACGCCGTTGTAGAAGATCTTCTTGAAGCTCGGGTCGTTCGGATCTTCCTTGCGCGACTGCATGATGTCCGACGGCTTCAGCGTATTCGCCATCTTCTCGATCTCGGCGCTGGTGGCGTGGCCGAGCTTGATCCAGGTGAGGGCGGCGCCCGGCGCGGCCGGGTCGACCGACAGGCCTTCGCCGAACTTCGCGACGTAGAGCGTGCCGGCGGAGAGGTCTTTCGCCTTGTCGGCGACGAACATGAACAGGCCGCTGTTGGTGGCGTCGTCGCCCATCAGCACGGTGCGCTCGTCGGGCATGACCTGCACCAGCTCATGGGACAGGCGGCCCATGTTGTAGTGCTTGGTCACCGTGCCGGTGCCGTCGGCATGGACGGTGATCTCCGGCATGTGGCCGTAGTGGTAGGGGTTGGCCTTGGTCTCGTCGCCATAGAGGTTCTTGCTGAAGCTCTTGAAGTACTTCGTGTTCTCCAGGAACTGCGCGTCCGGCTCGTATTCCTCGCTGGACAGGTGCGAGTTCCACGGCGTCAGGCTGGCGCCGCAGGTGATCCACAGGCCGTGGGCCTTGGAGGTGTCGACGTTGAAGTACTTCACCAGGTTGAGCTTGCCGGTCTTCGGGTTCTGGTCGAGCGTGAGCACGGCGATGGGCGAGGGCAGGGCGCCGTAGGTGTCGCCGCCCTTCTGGTCGAGGGTCGTGTATTCGAACTGGACGACGGCGAAGACGGTGTTGCCCTTCACGCCGGCGACCTTGGCGCCGGGGATCGACAGCAGCGAGGTGCCGTCGGGCGCGTCGGAGAAGAACTGGCGTTCCTTGCCCGCGACCGACTTGTCGACGATCGGCTTGTTGGCGATGTCGTAGTAGCCGCCGGCGAGGATCTTTCCGCCCTTGCCGTTCGGGACCATGTCGCCGGTGATGAAGAAGGGCTCGTAGGCGAGGTCGAAGGCCTGCTCGGTCTTGTCGTTCAGCGTCACGGTCAGGCGCGAGCCGACGGTGGTCACCGCCATGGCGGCGGGATTGGTCAGGTTCGGGGCGGGCATCGCGGTGAAGGTGGCCGAGGCGAAGCTCGCCGTGCCGGCAGCGAAGGCGCTGCTCAGGCCGCCGAAGAAGAAGCCGCCGGCCGCGCCGGTGGCGAGGGGCAGCATCGGGACGCCGGCGAGGAGCTTGAGGGCGTCGCGGCGGGAATTGTTGATCTGTTCGGTCATGGCTGCCTTTTCCATAGGGTGATACGGATCGCGCCGAAACCGCGGGCGCAAGGGCATGCGCCAATCCGGAGGAAAAGGGCTTCGGACGCGCCGGAACCTTAGTCAGCGCCCATGACAGGCCTGAGACTCGCTTGAGACGGCTTTGTGACCGTTTCGCGACGCCTATTGCGCGGCCAGGGCCCGCGAGGAAGGCCGTGGCGGATAGGCCAGAACGTCCGGGCTGACCTCGGCGAGCGAGCGGCAGCCGACATAGGCCATGGTCTTCTCGAACTCGCGCTGCATGATCGTCAGGGCCTTCTCCCCGCCGGCCTTGCCGCCGGTCGCGGTGCCGAAGAGGGTCGGCCGGCCGGCCATCACGGCGTCGGCGCCGAGCGCCAGCGCCTTGACGATGTCGCCGCCACGGCGGATGCCGCTGTCGAGCAGGATCGTGGCGCGCTTGTTCACGGCGGCGGCGATCTCCGGCAGCATGTCGATGGTGGGCGCCGCGGAATCGAGGGCGCGTCCGCCATGGTTGGAGACGATGATGCCATCGGCCCCTTGCGCGATGGCGGCTTCCGCGTCTTCGGGGCGCAGGATGCCCTTGACGATCAGCGGCCCTTGCCAGAAATCGCGCAGCTTGCCGATGTCGGCCCAGGTCATGCTGCGATGGCGCATCGGGCTTTTCGTCGCCTTGGTGGTGATGCGGTGGCGGTACTGTTCGGGATAGTTCTCGTGACGGGGCATGCCGCCGCCCGCGACGTAGCGGCAGAGGACGCCGCCGAACCAGCGCGGGTGGCTCAGCATGTCGTAGGCTGTGCGCGGCGTCAGCTTGAAGGGCACGGCATAGCCGTTGCGCTTGTTGTATTCGCGGTTGTTGCCCAGCGCGCCGTCGATGGTGACGACGAGCGCGTGGCAGCCGGCGTCCTTGGCGCGCTTGACCAGGGCGTAGGAGTGCTCTTCCTCCTGCCACATGTAGAGCTGGAACCAGATGTTGCCGTCGGGCGCGCCGCGCGTGACGTCTTCGATGGCGGTGATCGAATTCGTGGCGAGCGTGAAGGGCACGCCTTGCGCGGCACAGGCTCTCGCCAGCTCGACCTCGCCCTGATACCAGACGAGGCCCGTCACGCCGGTCGGCGAGACGGCATAGGGAAAGCTCCAGCGCTTGCCCAGGATCGTCGTGCCCATGTCGAGCTTGCTGAGGTCGACCAGGAAGCGCGTGCGCAGCTTGATGCGCCTGAAGGCGTCGCGGTTCTCGACGACGGCGACTTCGTCCTCAGCGCCACGGTCGATGTATTCGAACACGCCCTTCGGCAGGAAGCTTTTGGCCTGCAGCCGCAAGTCTTCGATGTTGTAGCAACGATCGAGCCGTCCCATGGTCGCCTCCCCAAATCGGCGTCATTCGCGCCGTTGGGGAAAGGCTAGCGGGGAGACGCGGCGGGGGCCAGCGAAAAGCCTTTAACGGCGGCCTTCGCCGATGCGGAAGACGACGGTCGAGACCGCCAGCAGCGCCAGGCAGCCGAGCAGGCCGCCCTGGTAGCCGAGGCCCAGGTTGTCGGACAGCACGCCGGTAAGGGCCGGGCCGATGAGGAGCGCCAGGTCCTGCGCCGTGCGCAGCAGGCCCATGGCCGGGCCGCGCAGGCCCTCGGGCGCCGAGTCGGAGATGTAGGCGACCAGCGTCGGCGTGGCGATGGCGCCGCCTAGCCCGAACAGCATGGAACTGACCCAGAGATAGACCGGCGCGTCGCCGAAGGCGAGCAGGGCGCAGGCGACGAGGGTGAGGATGCTGGAGATCACCACGGTCCACATGCGACCGACGAGGCGGTTGAGCGGCGCGGTGAAGCCGAGCATGCAGAGGTTGGCGACGGAGCCGGCCGTGAGGATCAGGCCGATGTGGGCGAGGTCCATGCTGAAGCGGTCGGCCGCGATCAGCGGCATGAGGATCCAGTTCGACGCCGAGCGCACGTAGAAGATGCTGAAGTACATCAGGCCGATGTTGGCGCCTTGCCTGGCGATCAGGCGCAGCTCGCCCTTGGCCGGGCGCAGCTTGACCGCGCCTTCGGCTTCTTCCTTCCAGGGCATGGCGGCGAAGGCGACGATGCCACAGATGGCCATCAGGCCGTTGGCCCAGAACGGCGCGTCGTAGCCCCACAGGCTGGCCGACAGGCCACCGATCGCCGGGCCCATGCTGGCGCCGATCATGTTGGCCGCCTGGTACATCGACATGTCCTCGATGCGCCGGCTCGGCGTGCCAAGGTCGGCGACGGCCGCCAGGGCCGAGGTCATGAAAACCGACGATGCGAGACCCTGGATGATGACGGCGATGAAGAAGGAGGGCAGGTCGTTGGTGAAGACCACCCAGAGCGAGGAGACGACGAGCACGGCGCAGCCGGCGCTCATCATGCGGCGGCGGCCGTATTTCTCCGAGGCGTAGCCGGCGGGGATGTTCATCGCCAGGCGCGTGCCGCCGTAGAGCGAGATGATCACGCCGACCATGGCGGCGCTGGCGCCGAGATGCTGGCCATAGAGCGCCAGCACCGACCAGACCATGCCGTTGCCGGCCTGCTTGAAGAAGACCAGCAGCAGCAGGATGAGCAGGGGCTTCGACGGCAGGTTCGGAAAGCGGCGGAGAAGCTTCTGGGTGAGCGTGGACACGACTTGAGCGGCCTTTCGAGGGGACGCCCAAGTGTAACAACGATCTGCCGCGCGGCTACAGCCAAAATGACGGCGGCGCGCGGGCGGGGCGGCTTTTACTGCCGCTCACCGCCGTTACCGCCGCGATTTACCGACGGCGCAGCACGATCATTTTCTCCTGCGACATGTCCCGCATGGTGTAGGGAATGCCGCCGGTGCCGTAGCCCGACTGCTTGCGCCCTGCGAAAGGCATCCAGTCGGTGCGGAACGCCGTCAGTTCGTTGACCATGATCGCCGATCCTTCGAGCCGCTCGGCGGCGCGCAGGGCGACGTCGATGTCCTGCGAGAAGACGCTCGCCTGGAACGACCAGGCGACGCCGTTGGCGCGCGCGATGGCCTCGTCGAGGTCCTTGTAGGAATAGACGCAGACCGTCGGGCCAAACACTTCGTCCTGCGACAGCTTGCTGTCGGCGGGCGGATCGAGCACGACGGAGGGGGCGAGGGTCGTCTCCGACAGGCGAGCGCCGCCGATGACCTTGGCGCCGCCGGCCTTCGCCTCGTCGATCCACGACATGACGCGCTCCACTTCGCGCGGATGGATCAGCGGGCCGACTTCGGTGTCGGGCTTGGTCGCGTCTCCGACGCGCAGCGCCTGCACGCGCGCCGTCAGGCGGTCGACGAAGGCGGCGCGCAGCGATTCATGCACGAAGATGCGCTGGGTCGACACGCAGACCTGGCCGGCGTGGTAGTAGCCGCCTTTAACGATGGGCTCGATGATGCGGTCGAGATCGGCGCTGCGGTCGACGATGACCGGCGCGGCGCCGCCATGCTCGAGCGCCGAGCGCGTGCCCGGCGTCAGCTTGTGATGCAGCATCCAGCCGACCTTGGGCGAGCCGATGAAGCTGAAGAAAGCGACGCGCGGATCGGTCGCCAGCTTCTCGGCGAGCGCTGTGCTCTCCGGGATGAAGGTCTGGGCCCAGGCCGGGGGCAGGCCGGCCTCGTGGGCGATGGCGACGAACTCCAGGCAGGAGAGCGGCGTCGGGCCGGCCGGCTTGATGATGACGGGGCAGCCGACGGCGATGGCGGGCGCCACCTGGTGCACGATCAGGTTGAGCGGATGGTTGAAGGCCGAGATGGCCGCCACGATGCCGATGGGCTCCTTCGTGGTGAAGGCCCAGCGCCCGTCGCTGGCGGCGGACAGGCCCATGGGGATTTCCTTGCCAGCGAAGTTGCGCAGCTCGTCGGCGGCGTTGCGCACGCCGTCGATGGCGCGCGTCGTCTCGACGATGGCGTCGGCCAGGGGCTTGCCGCCTTCGCGCGCGATCTGCATCGCCAGATGGTCGCGGCGGCTCTCCATCAGCGTCGCCATGCGGCGCAGGATCTCCATGCGCTGGTGCGGCTTCAGCCAGCCGTCGCGGTCGGCGAAGGCCTTGCTCGCGGCCTGCAGCTTGGCTTCGAGGGCGGCCGCGTCCTCGGTGGGGATCTCGGTGATCAGCGCCCGGTCAGAGGCTTGGACGACCTGTAGCATCGACGGTACTCCTTGAATGGCGAACTACTCGATCTCTTCGCCGAGGGAATGGCTGCGCAGCTCGTCGACGAGCACGCGCATGTTCTCCGAATAGTCGATCGGCACCTCGACGAGGTGCACGCCGCCGCCCTGGAAGGCGGCCTCTAGGGTCGGCAGCAGGTCGGCGACCGCGGTGACGCGCGAGCCCTTGGCGCCGTAGCTTTCGGCGTAGCGCACGAAGTCGGGGTTCTTGAAGGTCATGCCGAAGTCGGCGAACTTGTCGACCGCCTGCTTCCAGCGGATCATGCCGTAGGCGCTGTCGTTGAGGATGACGACGACGAGGTTGAGCCCGAGGCGGACGGCGGTTTCCATCTCCTGCGAGTTCATCATGAAGCCGCCGTCGCCGCAGACGGCCATGACGCGGCGCTCGGGATGCAGGATCGCCGCCATCATCGCGGAGGGCAGGCCGGCGCCCATGGTGGCGAGCGCGTTGTCGAGCAGCAGCGTGTTGGCGACGTGGGTGCGGTAGTTGCGCGCGAACCAGATCTTGTACATGCCGTTGTCGAGGCAGACGATGCCGTCTTCCGGCATGACGGCGCGCACGTCGCGGATGATGCGCTGCGGCGTGATCGGAAAGCGGTCCTCGTCGGCGCGGTCGTTCAGGCAGGCGAGGATCTTCTGGCGCAGGTCGAGCAGGACCGGACTCGCCTCGATCTTGCCTTCCAGGCGGTCGGCCAGCCCGGCGACGCTGGCGCCGATGTCGCCGATCACCTCGGCGTCGGGGTGGTAGACTTCCTCGACGTTGGCGGAGAGGTAGCCGACGTGGATGACCTTCGGCCCGCCCTTGGCCTTCATGAGGAAGGGCGGCTTCTCGACCGTGTCGTGGCCGATGCAGAGGATGAGGTCGGCGCTCTCGATGGCCTGGTGCACGTAGTCGCGCTCGGAGAGCGCCGCCGTGCCGACGTAGAGGTTCGAGCCGCCGGTGACGGCGCCCTTGCCCATCTGCGTGTTGAAGAAGGGCAGGCGCACCCGGCGGATGAAGCTCGACAGCGCCTTGACCAGGCGCGGCCGGTTGCCGGCGGCGCCGACCATCACCAGCGGCCGCTTCGCGGCGAGGATCATGGCGGCGGCGCGGTCGAGCGCGTCGGCGGAGGCGCAGGGCCGCTCGACCGGATGGAGCGGCACGAGGGCCACGTCGTCGACCGTCTCGGCGGCGATGTCTTCAGGCAGTTCGAGATGCACGGGGCCGGGCCGCTCCTCGGCGGCGACGCGGAAGGCATCGCGCACGGCGGTCGGGATGCTGGCGGCGCTGACGATCTGGCGCGTCATCTTGGTCAGCGGCTTCATGGAGGCGATGACGTCGACGATCTGGAAGCGCGCCTGCTTGTGGGTCAGAATCGCCTTCTGGCCGGTGATCATGACCATCGGCATGGCGCCGAGGTTGGCGTAGGCGGCGCCGGTGGAGAAGTTGAGCGCGCCGGGCCCGAGGGTCGAGATGCAGACGCCGGGCTTGCCGGTCAGGCGGCCGTGCGTGGCGGCCATGAAGGCGGCGGCCTGTTCGTGGCGCGTCAGCACGAGCTCGATCTTCGAGGTGCGCAGCGATTCGACGACGTCGAGGTTCTCCTCGCCGGGCACGCCGAAAATCCGTTCGACCCCTTCGTTCTCCAGCGCGGCGACGAGGAGGTCAGAGCCTTTGGGCATTGTCGTTCCTTCGAGTGGGCTTATCTGCGTGAACTTACGGACCGGTAACGATGCGGACGCAGGGGACCGGCACTTTATTTTGGTCTTCGCCGCCGCGCGTTCAACCTACATGACGGCATTGCAGATGCGCGAAAAGAAAGGGCGGCGGATCGCTCCGTCGCCCTTTCTCATAGGTAACCGCGAGCGGAGCGGGGTCAGCCGACGGCTTTACGCTTTTCGCCCGACGCGAGACGCTCGACGAGAGCCTCGTATTCCTTCCACAGCTCTTCCGGCAGACGGTCGCCGAAGATCTTGTAGCCTTCGGGAATGAGCGCGGCCTCTTCCTTCCACACGTCGTTGTCGACGGTGAGCAGGAGGTCGAGCTGTTCGGCGGTGATGTCGAGGCCGCTGACGTCGAGCGATTCCTTGGTCGGCAGCAGGCCGATCGCGGTTTCCTGGGCGGCGGCGGTGCCGTCGAGGCGCTCGCAGATCCACTTGAGCACGCGGCTGTTCTCGCCGAAGCCCGGCCAGACGAACTTGCCGGCCTTGTCCTTGCGGAACCAGTTCACGAAGTAGATGCGCGGCAGCTTGTCGGTCGTGGTCTTCTTGCCGGTCTTCAGCCAGTGGCGGAAGTAGTCGGCCATGTTGTAGCCGCAGAACGGCAGCATCGCGAACGGGTCGCGGCGCAGCTCGCCGACCTTGTTCTCGGCCGCGGCGGTGCCTTCGGAGGCGACGTTGGAGGCGAGGAACACGCCGTGCTGCCAGTCGAAGGCCTCGGTGACGAGCGGCACCGCGGAGGCGCGGCGGCCGCCGAACAGGATCGCCGAGATCGGCACGCCCTTCGGGTCGTTCCATTCCGGCGCGATGTTCGGCACCTGGCTGGCCGGAACGGTGAAGCGCGCGTTCGGATGGGCGGCGGAGGTGCCCTTGTCGGGGCTCCACGGATTGCCCTTCCAGTCGGTCAGGCCGGCCGGCGGCGTCTTGGTCAGGCCTTCCCACCACACGTCGTTGTCCGGCGTCATCGCCACGTTGGTGTAGACCGTGTTGGCGTAGAGCGCGTCGATGGCGTTCTTGTTGGTCGTGGAGCTGGTGCCCGGCGCGACGCCGAACAGGCCGAATTCCGGATTGATGGCGTAGAGGCGGCCGTCTTCGCCGTAGCGCATCCAGCAGATGTCGTCGCCGATCATCTCGGCCTTCCAGCCGGGGATGGTGGGCTGCAGCATGGCGAGGTTGGTCTTGCCGCAGGCGCTCGGGAAGGCGGCGGCGATGTAGCGCGCCTTGCCCTGCGGCGACGTGAGCTTGAGGATGAGCATGTGCTCGGCGAGCCAGCCCTCGTCGCGCGCCATCACCGAGGCGATGCGCAGCGCGTAGCACTTCTTGCCGAGGAGCGCGTTGCCGCCGTAGCCCGAGCCGTAGGACCAGATCTCGCGGGTCTCGGGGTAATGGACGATGTACTTGGTCTCGTTGCACGGCCACGGCACGTCCTTGGTGCCGGGATTGATCGGCGCGCCGAGGGTGTGCACGGCGGGCACGAAGAAGCCGTCGGTGCCGAGCTGGTCGAGAGCGGCCTTGCCCATGCGGGTCATGATGCGCATCGAGGCGGCGACGTAGGCGCTGTCGGTGAGCTCGACGCCGAGCGCGCTGATCTTCGAGCCGAGCGGGCCCATGCAGAACGGCACGACGTACATGACGCGGCCGCGCATGCAGCCGTCGAACAGCGGCGCCAGCGTCTTGCGCATCTCGGCAGGCGCCATCCAGTTGTTGGTCGGGCCGGCGTTTTCCTGCTTCTCGGAGCAGATGAAGGTGCGGCTTTCGACGCGCGCCACGTCGCGCGGATCGGATACGGCGTAATAGGAGTTCGGCCGCTTGTCGGGGTTGAGCTCGCGCAGCGTGCCGGTGGCGAGCAGGCGATCCACCAGGAGATTGTATTCGTCGTCCGAACCGTCGCACCAATGCACGCTGTGGGGCTTCGTGATAGCTGCGATCTCGGCCACCCACTGCACAAGCTTGCTGTGGCTGGTCGGCGCGGGGCTAAGGCCCGGAATGGCGGCGGTCGTCATTGACGCTGGTCTCCTAGACTAAAAGCAATGGCCGGGCGGCGAGTCGTGACTCGCTCCGCCCGGTCCGGAGCTATGAAAAGCAGAGGCGGGTGCTTGCGTCAACGGACAGAAGCACAGAGCAGTCATGACCGAAAATGATGTCCCGAGGGCTCTTGTCGGTCCGATTTGTTTATTGCGGGATGGCGTTCGCGCAAGACCATGACATACGAGGCCTAAACACCAGATTCAAGAACCATTCGCAAAGGTCATTTCAGTAGCAAAAACCGGGCATTGGCGCGGGTTTTCCACACCCAAATCCGGCGGCTTCGCCGTTCCGCGCGGAGAATCCCTGCGGGCCTTCGCCGCTTTTCGAACGTGACGGGCAAAAACGGCGAAAAATGGGATGTCGTTTCATCCACAGGCCGAGTGGATTGCTGCAGCGCAACATGATTTTACAAGCTACGGCGGAGGTTTCGCAGAACAGCACGGTATGAGTGGGAGGTGCCCACATGCTAAGCGTGGCGCAGAACAAAAAAGATCGCAGCGAGCATGTCCCCCAGCGCGACGACCGAGCCGCCCGAAGCCTCCAGCTATGCCGACCTGTTCCGCGAGGGACGGGCGCTCTACACCGCGGCGATCGTCCTCGGCGTGATGGTGCATGCGCTGCAGGTGCTCGTCATGGCGATCATCATGCCGACGGTGGTGGCCGACATCGGCGGCGGGGCGTTCTACACCTGGGCGTCGATGCTCTATTCCGTCGGCGGCATCCTCGGCACGGCGGCGGTCGGGCCGATCTGGCGCAGGCTCGGCCGGCGCAACGGCATGGCCTTCGCCGGGCTGGGCTTCCTCGTCGGCGCCGTCGCCTGCGCCCTGGCGCCGAACATGGGGGCGCTGATCGTCGCGCGAACGGTCCAAGGCTTTTCCGGCGGCCTCGTCGTCGGCGGCAGCATGGACCTGGTCAGCGCCAAGTTCAAAGGCCCGCAGCGCGCCCGCATCCTCTCGATCTACCAGGGCACTTGGCTGGTGGCGCAGCTCCTCGGTCCCGGCATCGGCGGCAGCTTCGCCGCCATGGGCTGGTGGCGCGGCTCGTTCTGGAGCATGGTGCCCTTCCTGGTGCCGTTCTGCCTGCTCGTCTGGCTGCGCATTCCCAAGGGCATGGGCGAGACGACGGGGCGGGCGACCTTTCCGGCGGGGCGCTTCGCGCTGCTCATGGCGGGCGTCCTGTCCATCGCCGGCGCCGGCCCGGCGGGCGCCGACTGGCTGCGCGTCTGCTTCGTCGTCCTCGGCGTCGCCCTGGTCTGGCTGACCTTCCGCCTGGACAGGGAATCGACCAACAGGCTCTATCCCTCGGGCCTGCTGTCGCTGCGCTCGCCGGTCGGCCTGGCGCTGTGGATGGTGTTCGTGGCGGGGCTGACGCAGGCGTCGATCACGCTATTCCTGCCGCTGCTGCTGCAGGTGGCCTACGGCGTGACGCCGCTGCTCATCAGCTACCTGACGATCCTGATCTCCTGCGGCTGGACGTTCGGCGCCTTCGTCGTCTCCGGCTGGACCGGGCGGCGCGAGGACATCATGCTGCAGACGGGGCCGCTGCTGATGCTCGTCGGCGTCGCCTGCCTGGTGGTCGCGACATGGGCCATGTCGCTGGCCACCCTCACGGTCGGCGCCGGCCTGCTCGGCCTCGGCATCGGCATCCACCACGTCAACCTGAGCGCGCGGGCCATCGGCTACGCCCTGCCGGGCGAGGAGGGGCTCACCGCCTCGTCGCTGCCCTCCTTGCGCGGGCTCGGCACCACCTTCGGCGCGGCGACCTCGGGCATGGTCGCCAACATGGCGGGGCTGAACGAGGTCCATGACCCGGCGACCGTCAGCGAGGCGACCAGCATGGTCTTCGCCGTCGGCCTGCTGCCGCTCGTCTGCTCGTCGCTCTTCATGTTCCGCTTCGTGCGCTTCCGCCGCGCGGGCGTCCCCAATGCGCCGGCTTGAAGGCCGGCGCGATCTCTGGCCCAATAAGATACGAATTTCCCTAATGCCTGACGGAGCCTTCGCGACATGAAACTCGCCGTCCCGGACCTCATCTCGAATTCCTACTTTCCCGCCGTCGCCGCCGTCGAGCTCGGCTTTTTCGCCGCCGAGGGGCTCGACGTCGAGTTCGAGATGATCTTCCCGGTCGACCGCGCCTACCGCGAGCTGCGCGACGGTAACATCCACTTCGTCGGCGGCTCGTCGCACTCGGCGCTCGCGGCCTTTCCCGAATGGCAGGGCGTCAAGCTGCTCTGCGCCCAGGCTCAGGGCATGTATTGGTTCCTCGTCATGCGCGCCGACCTGAAGGCCGCGCGCGGCGACCTCTCGGCGGTGAAGGGCAAGAGCATCGGCGCGGCCCCCTGGGTCGAGATGGGCCTGCGCGGCCTGCTCAAGGAAGGCGGCATCGACCTGGAGCGCGACAAGGTCACCATCGCCCCGGTGCCGGGCGCCGTGGGCGCCGGCGTGAACTTCGGCGTGACGGCGGCCAAGGCGCTGGCCGAGGGCAAGATCGACGGCTTCTGGGCCAACGGCATGGGCACCGAAGTGGCGGTGCGCAGCGGCGCCGGCACGGTGGTGCTCGACGTGCGGCGCGGCGACGGGCCGAAGTCCTGCTTCAACTACACCATGGCCTCGCTGGCGACGACGGACGCGCTGCTGCAGGCCAACCCGAAGCTGGCCGGTGCCGCCGTGCGCGCCATCCTGAAGACCCACGCGGCCCTGAAGGCCGATCCGGAGCTGGCGACCAAGGTCGGCCGCAAGCATTTCCCGGCCTCCGAGGCCGAGCTGATCGCCGAGCTGATCCGGCGCGACCTGCCTTACTACGACCCGACGATCTCGGAAGAGTTCGTCGCCGGCATGAACGCCTTTTCGCGCGACATCGGCATCCTCAAGGGCGCGCCCGCCTACGACGAGGTCGTGTCCAAGGAGGCGCGCGCCTTCTGGCGCGGCTGATCGCGCGTCGTTACGGCCGGGAAAGCGGCTGGAACGGCGGCGAGGCCGCGCCCGCTCTATGACCTGTCGCGCGAAGGCTTTATAGTCGCGGCGAGGGCGGTCCCGACCATTCACCCGCCGCCCGCGTCAGCCGTGGGTTCATCTTGGATTCTCTCCTCCTTCCGATCGTCGTCCTGCTGATCGCCGCCATCATCGCGGTGCCGTTCGCCAAGCGGCTCGGCATCGGCAGCATCATCGGCTACCTGATCGCCGGCATCGTCGTCGGCCCGGCCGGCTTCGGGCTGATCCGCGACACGGAAAGCGCCAGCCACGTCTCCGAGCTGGGCGTGGTCATGCTGCTGTTCCTGATCGGGCTCGAGCTGAAGCCGGCGCGCCTCTGGATCATGCGCCGCACGGTCTTCCTGTTCGGCGGCGCGCAAGTCTTCGTCACGGCGGCGCTGTTCACCGGCCTGGCGCTGTGGTTCGGCCTGACGCTGCCGATTTCCCTGGTCATCGGCTTCGGCCTGTCCATGTCCTCGACGGCGCTGGTGCTGCCGCTGCTGGCGGAGCGCGACCTGCTCGGCACGCCGCCCGGCCGCGACGGGCTCGGCGTGCTGCTGTTCCAGGACCTGATCTTCATTCCCATCGTGGCGCTGCTGCCTTTCCTCGGCGCCCCGGGCGGCGGCAACGTCGCGCCGAGCTGGCAGGGCATCGCCATTGGCGCGCTCTGCGTCGCCGCGATCTTCCTCGGCGGCCGCTACCTGGTGCGGCCGCTGTTCTACCTTGCCGACCTGGTCAAGGCGCGCGAGCTCTACACGGCGGTCGCCCTGCTGATGGTGATCGGCACGGCGCTGCTGGCTGCCGTGGCGGGCCTGTCCATGTCGCTCGGCGCCTTCCTCGCCGGCGTCATGCTGTCGGATTCCGAATACCGCCACGAGATCCAGGCCGACATCGAGCCCTTCGAGGGACTGCTGCTCGGCCTGTTCTTCGCCTCGATGGGCATGTCGCTCGACACCAACCTGCTGTTCAGCGCGCCGTTGCAGATCTTCGCCGGCGTCGCCGTGCTGCTGCTGGGCAAGAGCGCGGTGCTGTTCGCCCTGTCCAGGCTGTTCGGCCAGGATAGGCTGTCGGCGAGCCGCATGGCGGTGCTGCTGGCGCAGGGCGGCGAATTCGCGCTGGTGCTGTTCGGCTTCGCCGTGGGCGAAGGGATATTGCCGCCCGCCCTGTCGTCGCAGCTCTCGATGATCGTCATTCTCTCGATGGTGGCGACGCCCTTGCTCTTCGCGCTGCACGAAGAATGGATGATGCCGCGCTTCTTCCTGCGCAACCCGCCGCCCGAATATGACGCCATCGAGGACGAGAACCCCCAGGTCATCATCTGCGGCTTCGGCCGCGTCGGGCAGATCGTCGGCCGTATCCTGCGCATGCGCGGCATCCCCTTCACCGCGCTCGACAACAGCGCCGAGCAGGTTGACGTCATCCGCCGCTTCGGCGGCAAGGTTTATTTCGGCGATTCGGCCCGCACCGACCTGCTGCGCGCGGCGGGCGCGGACCATGCCAAGGACATCGTGATCGCCATCTCGAACCTGACCAGCTCGATCCGCGTCATCGACACGATCCAACGGCATTTTCCGCATCTGCGCATCTTTGCCCGCGCGCGCAACCGCCGCCATGCCCACCTGCTGATGGACCGCGAGGTCGCCGGCCATGTGCGCGAGACGCTCTATTCCAGCCTCTATCTCTCGGAGCAACTGCTGATCGACCTCGGCGTCAACCGCGAGGAAGCGCGCCGCAGCCTGCGGCGCTTCCTCGCCCATGACGAGAAGACGCTGGTCGAGCAACACGCGGTCTACCAGGACGAGGTGCAGATGATCCAGACCTCGCGCCAGGCGGCGCAAGAACTGGAAAGCCTGCTGCAGTCCGACACCGAGGACAACGAATCCGTCAGCGGTCCTGGCCCTGAAGCGCCCCTGCCTCTCGGCGAGAAGGCTTGAAGCAGGCTTAGGCCTGGGGCGGAACCTGCTGCGGCGGCTGCTCGATCGGCGGCATTTCCTGCGGCGGCTGTTGCGAGGGAACCTCGGCGGGCGGCGCTTGCGCCGGCTGTGGCGGGTTCATCGGCGGCGCGCGTTCGGGCGGCGGGATCGATGGTTCCTGGACGGGTTTGACTTCTTCCGGCATGGAGCACGTCTCCTGAAAAGGGGATGAGGCTGGAATAGGAACGATTCGCCGCGCGATCTGTTCTCCATCTATTCCATCCAGGACGGAGAAACCCATGCCGGAGACCCAGCAGCGCAAGCCCCAGCATCAGGATCACCAGCCCGGAACGCGCGGCGAGATGGACCCGCAGCCGACCGACAATGCGTCGGGCTACAAGGGCAGCGGCAGGCTCAAGGGCAAGGCGGCGCTGATCACCGGCGGCGACAGCGGCATTGGCCGCTCGACCGCCATCAGCTTCGCCAAGGAAGGCGCCGACGTCTGCATCGTCTACCTGGAAGAGAGCCAGGACGCGAAGGACGCGAAGCGGCTGATCGAGGCGCAGGGCGTGAAGTCGCTGCTGTGCCAGGGCGACATCGGCGACGAGGAGTTCTGCCGCGTCGCGGTGCAGAAGGCCGTGGAGCAGTTCGGGGGGCTCGACATCGTCGTCAACAACGCCGCCGTGCAATATCCGGAAGACGACGTCCTCGACATCAAGGCCGATTGCCTGGAGCGCACCTTCCGCACCAACATCTTCGCCGTGTTCTACCTCGTGCAGGCGGCGCTGCCGCACCTGCGCAAGGAAGGCTGCATCATCAATACGGCCTCGATCACGGCGTTTGCCGGCCAGCCGATCCTGATAGACTATTCCTCGACCAAGGGCGCCATCGTCTCCTTCACGCGCTCCCTGGCCAAGTCGCTGGTCAAGAAGGGCATCCGCGTCAACGCCGTGGCGCCGGGGCCGGTCTGGACGCCGCTGATCCCGTCGTCGTTCGACGCCGAGCAGGTGGCGAAGTTCGGCAGCGACAATCCGATGGGGCGCGCGGCCAAGGCCGACGAGATTTCACCGGCCTTCGTCTTCCTCGCCTCGGCCGATTCGCGCTTCATGACCGGCCAGGTGCTGCATGTGAACGGCGGCGAGCATTTCGGCTAAGGGGCATTGGCCATGGCGCTCAGGACCTATCGCAAGAAGCGGGACTTCACGAAGACGCAGGAGCCGTCCGGCGGCCCGCGCGCGGCCAAGGACAAGGATGCGCATTTCGTCGTGCACAAGCATGACGCGAGCCATCTGCACTTCGACCTGCGGCTGGAGATGAACGGCGTGCTCAAGTCCTGGGCGGTGCCCAAGGGGCCGAGCCTCGATCCAGCCGACAAGCGCCTGGCCGTCGAGGTCGAGGATCACCCTCTCGAATATGGCGGCTTCGAAGGCAGCATCCCGAAAGGCCAATATGGCGGCGGCACGGTGCAGCTGTGGGACCGCGGTCCCTTGCATTACGAGGGCGACGTCGCGCCGTCCACGGCCCTGAAGAAGGGCGATCTCAAATTCACGGTCGACGGCGAGCATATGCGCGGCAGCTGGGCGCTCGTGCGCATGGTTCGCCGCAACGAGAAGCGCAACAACTGGCTGCTGATCAAGCATAAGGACGCCTATGCCAAAACAGGCAAGGCAGCCGACATCGCGAGCATCGACGAGTCGGTGAAGAGCGGCCGAAGCATGGCGGAGATCGCAGGCGATAAACCGGCGAAGAAGTCTGCCAAGGCGAAGAAAGCGGCTCCCAAGAAGCAGGCCGTAAAGAAGGCTGCGGCGAAGAAGTTGCCGCGCAAGGCGGCCTTCATCAAGCCGCAGCTCGCCACCTTGGCCGAGCATCCGCCGGGGACCGGCGACTGGATTCATGAGGTCAAGTTCGACGGCTATCGCGTGCAATGCCAGGTGCGCGACGGCGAAGCCGTCTGCTATTCGCGCAAGGGCCTCGACTGGACCCATCGTTTTTCGGAAATCGCCGAAGACTGTTCAGGCTTGGGCGACTGCATCCTCGATGGCGAGGTGGTGGCGCTGAACGCGCGCGGCGAGACGGATTTCTCGGCGTTGCAGGCGGCCTTGAGCGAGGAGAAGACGGACAAGCTCGTCTATTACGTCTTCGACCTGCTTGCCGAGGGCGGCGGGGACTTGCGCGAGCTGCCGCTGTCCGAGCGCAAGGCGCGGCTGGAGGCGCTGCTCGACGGCGCGCCGAACCGCATCCGCTACGTCTCGCATTTCGACGAAGCCGGCGAGGCTGTTCTGAAGTCCGCCTGCCGCATGGCCTTCGAGGGCGTCGTCTCGAAGCGCGCCGAGGCGTCCTATCAGTCGGGCCGCAACGCCAGCTGGCTCAAGACGAAATGCCGCGGCCGCGAGGAGTTTGTCGTCGGCGGCTACTGGCCGGGCTCCAGCGGCAAGGGCATCGGCGCGCTGCTCGTCGGCCTGCCGCAGGGCAAGTCTTTCGCCTACAAGGGCCGCGTCGGCACCGGCTACAATCAAGCCGTGGTGAGCAAGCTGCTGCCGCAATTGCGCAAGCTGAAGGTGAAGGCGTCGCCCTTCGAGGGCACGCAGCCCGCGAGCCTGAAGGGCCTCATCTGGGTCAAGCCGCAGCTCGTCGCCGAAGTCGAATATGCCGGCTGGACAGCCGATGGCATCCTGCGCCAGGCGGCCTTCAAGGGCCTGCGCGACGACAAGAGCGCCGCCGAGGTGGGGCAGGACCGCGCCCGCAAGGTGGTGGCCAGCGGCAAGGCCGGCGCCGTGGTGCTGACCAATCCGGACAAGAAGCTGTGGCCCGACGACGGCGTGACCAAGGCCGACCTTGCCGCATATTTCCGCGCCGTCGGGCCGGCCCTGCTGCGCTTCATCCAGGGGCGGCCGATCTCGATCCTGCGCATTCCCGACGGCATCGGCGCGCAGCAGATCTTCCAGCGCCATCGCATGGGCGGCATGTCCGCCCTCATCGAGGACGTGAAGCTTTCGAAGGAGCGACAGCCCTATCTCATGGTCAACCGCGTGGAGGGGCTGGAAGCGCTGGCGCAGCTCGGCACGGCGGAGCTGCACGCCTGGGGCGCCACGGCGGACGACATCGAGCGTCCCGACCAGTTCACCATTGATCTCGATCCCGATCCGGCGGTGTCCTTCGCAGACCTGAAGAAGGCGACGCTGGAGGTGCGCGATCACCTGGAGAGCCTGGGCTTTGCCGCTTACCTCAAGCTGACCGGCGGCAAGGGCCTGCATGTGGTGACGCCGCTCGAGCCTGCGGCGGACTGGGAAAGGACGAAGACCTTCGCCCATCAGTTCGTCTCGACCATCGCCGAAGCCGATCCCAAGCGCTTCGTCACGGTGGCGACGAAGGCCAGGCGCAAGGGAAAGATCTTCCTCGACTACCTGCGCAACGGGCGCGGAGCCACGGCCATCGTGCCTTGGTCACCGCGCGCGCGGCCCGGCGCGCCGATCAGCCTGCCGGTGCCCTGGAGCCTGCTGGAGAAGGCGCGGACCATGCCGGTCTTCACCATCAAGACGCTGAAGGCGGCAGAGAAGGCGAGCGATCCCTGGCGAAATTTCGACAAGGACCGCAAGCCGCTCAAGTTCAAATAGCGGTCAAGCGCTCTTGCGCTTGGCGGGCCGCTTGCGTTTCGCGGCGGGCTTCTTCCTGGCTGGGGCCTTCTTCTTCGCCTGTGCGTCGAGGAAGCGCGCCGCGCGCTTCTGGCTGTCGCCCTTGCCGGCGAGGCTCTTGCGCAGCGCCTCCATGAGGTCGACGACCTTCTCGTCTTCGGGCTCCGGCTCGGCGGCGACGATCTTCTGGCCTTTTTCCTTGCGCTTGATGAGGGCGCGCAGGGCGTCCTCGTAGCGGTCCTTGAAGTCGTTCGGCTCGAAGGCGGCGGCCTGCTGCTCGATGATCTTCTCGGCGATGTCGAGCATCTTCTTGTCGGCGCGGCGCGTTTTGATGTCGCCGAAATATTCCTTCTCGTCGACGATCTCGTCGCGGCTGCGCAGGGTGCTGAGCAGCAGACCGTTGCCGCGCGGCTCCAGCGCCACGATGCGCTCGCGGCTGTGCATCACCAGGCGGCCGAGCGCCAGCTTGGCGGTCTTCTCCATGGCCTGGCGGATCACCGCATAGGCGTCGTTGCCGGTCTTGCCGTTCGGCACCAGGTAGTAGGGGTGGTTCCAGTAGATGCGGTCGATGTCGGCGGCGTCGACGAACTCCTCGATGTCGATGGTCTTGGTCGAAGGCAGGCGGACGTTCTCGATCTCCTTGGGCGTGACGACGACGTAGTGGTTCTTGGTGATCTCGAAGCCCTTGACCAGGTCCTTGCGCTCGACCTCGCCCAATTCCGGGTCGTGCGGCAGCATGCGGATGCGGTTGTTGGTCTTCTTGTGCAGCCAGTGGAAGGAGATGTCGTTGGTGGCCGTGGTCGCGTTGTAGAGCGCGACGGGGCAGGACACGAGCGAGAGCTGCAGGTGGCCTTCCCAGATGGGGCGGGGCATGGGACGTCTCCCTGGTAGATGGATCGCCCTGGCTAAACGCCGGGCGGCGCAGACAATTCCCCCGGTCTTTTCCCCATGATATAAAGGCTCTCATAAGAAATCAGGGAGATGCGTGAATGTCCGAAGCCTTGGGAACCTTGGAAAGCCTGCCGGCGGATTACCGCGAGGCCATGACGCAGGCGAACGTCGCGCCGCTCTGGCCGATGATGCGCAACGTCCTGCCGCATGACGCGCCACGCCCCGTCACCAAGCCCTGCCTCTGGGCCTTCGACCTCATCCGCCCGCTGCTGCTGCGCGCCGGCGAGCTGACCCCGATCGAGAAGGCCGAGCGCCGCGTGCTGGTACTGTCCGACCCCGGCCGCGGCAACGGCGCCATGCAGGCGACCCCGGTGATCTACTGCGGCTTGCAGCTCCTGCTGCCGGGCGAGACCGCGCCGTCGCACAAGCACACGCCGAGCGCCGCGCGCATCATCGTCGAGGGCGAAGGCGCCTACACCATTGTCGAGGGCGAAAAATGCCCGATGGAGCGCGGCGACGTCATCCTGACGCCGAGCGGCCAGCGCCACGACCACGGCCATGACGGCACCAAGCCGGTGATCTGGCTCGACGCGCTCGACCTGCCGCTGTTCGTCTACCTCGAAGGCTCCTACGCGGTCGAAGGCAAGCTGCAGGCGCCGGCCAACCGGCCCGATTCCTCCCAGGTCGAATATAGCGAGGCCGGCCTGCTGCCAGTGCGCCCGCTCGGCGCGCCGCAGCCGCTCTACCCGCAGATGCGCTATCCCTGGAAACGCACGCGCGACGCGCTCGACCGCATGGCCGCCCATGCGGCGCCCGGCGAGGCGGTGGAGCTGGCCTTCGTCAATCCCGAGACGGGCGGCAGCTGCCTGCCGACCCTGGGCTTCACCGCGATGCTGCTGCGCGCGGGCGAGACCTACCGGCCGCCGCTGCGCTCGGCGAGCGCCATCTTCCACGCGGTGGAGGGCGAGGGCCGCACGGTCGTCAACGACCAGACCTTCGCCTGGAAGGCGGGCGACACCTTTTCCACGTCAGTCTTCTCGGTGCTGACCCACACGGTCACCGGCAAGGAGCCGGCGCGCCTCATCCGCATCGACGACGCGCCGCTGCAGAAGAAGCTGTCCTTCTACGAGGAGCGCCCGCGTCCCTGAGCGCGCGCTCGGCGATTGTGCGTTTTGACACGGCCTTGTTGCCAAAGGCCGTCCTTGTTCTTTGCGCGTCCGCGGCTATGAATGGCGGGCCAAGAACCCCGCCGAGAGATTTAACAGGAGGCCTCCATGCCGAAAGAACTGCGGACGACGCTTGGCGTCGCCGCCGCGCTGCTGCTGTCCGCCACGCCGGCCCTGGCCCAGTCCGTCGAGGATTTCTACAAGAGCCAGACCATCACCATTTTGGTTGCCGGCACGCCGGGCGGCGGTTTCGACACGTCGAGCCGCACCATGGGGCAGTTCTACAGCAAGTTCATTCCGGGCAATCCGCGCGTCTTGGTGCAGAACATGCCGGGCGGCGGCGGCCTGGTGGCCGGCAACTACATCTACAACGTGGCGCCGAAGGACGGCACGGTGATGGGCTACGTCGGCCCCATCGCCATCGACCCGCTGCTCAACCCGAAGGGCAACGCCAAGTTCGAGGCGACGAAGTTCAGCTGGATCGGCAGCCTGGGCAGCACGCATTCGGTGCTCGCCATCTGGCACGAGGCGCCGACCAAGACCATCGACGACCTCTTCACCAAGGAGACCATCGTCGCCGGCACCGGCGCAGCCGCGACGACGGACATCTATCCGAAGGTGCTCAATGCCGTGATGGGCATGAAGTTCAAGCTCATCACCGGCTACCAGGGCAGCCGCGAGACCTTCATCGCCATCGAGCGCGGCGAGGCGGCCGGGCGTTTCGCCTCCGTCGATTCCATGCAGACCGCCGTGCCGCAGCTGCTGAAGGACAAGAAGCTCGTCATCCTGCTGCAGGCGTCGCTCAAGCGTCATGTGGACTATCCGGACGTGCCGACGGCCTTCGAGATCGCCAAGACGCCGGAGCAGAAGCAGGCGATGACCTTCCTGTTCGCGCCGTCCGAAGCGGGCCGCCCCATCGCTGCGCCGCCGAACCTGCCGGCGGACCGCCTAAAGGCGCTGCGCGACGGCTTCGTGAAGATGACCCAGGATCCCGAATACAAGGCCGAGGCCAACAAGCGAGGCCTCGATCCGACCGGCCCGCTGAACGGCGAGGAAGTCCAGGCGCTCTACAAGACCGTCTATGAGACGCCGCAGGCCGTGATCGAGAAGGTCTCCGCCGCGATGAAGTGATCGCGCCGACATATCGAAGAAAAAGTCCGCCTCATGTGAGGCGGGCTTTTTTGTGCGCGTCAGGCGGGCTTGGTCGCCTGCATGGAGGGCCGCTTGTTGGCCTCGTCGAGCCAGGCGGCGAGGTCGGGGCGCGCCTTGCGCCAGGGCATGTCGGGCACGCGGAAGTCCATGTAGGCGAGGCCGCAGGCCAGCGCGATGTCGCCGAAGTCGAACCGTCCGACTTCGGCCTCGGCCGTGCCGATGATCCTCTCGATGGCGCGTCTGTGGCGGGCGACGGCTTCGGGCCAGCGCCGTTCCTCGGGCCGTCGACCCTCGATCAGGATGGCGAAGGAGGCGTCGATCAGCCCCTGGCCGAGGGAGGCGCGCGCCATGACGGGCCAGCGGTCGTCGCCGATCAGGCTGCGGCCGGTGGGGAGGGAATCGAGATATTCCGCGATGGTGGTGCTTTCGCTGAGCGTCAGGCCGTCATCCGTGACCAGCGCCGGCACCTTGCCGACGGGGGCCGCGGCATGCAGTTCGGGCGCGTCGGTCCAGGGATCGGCTAGGCGCTGCTCGACCTGGTCGAACAGCCCCTTTTCATGCAGCACGACGCGCACCTTGCGCGCATAGGGAGAGGTGGCGTTGTAGTAGAGCCGCATGACAAATCCTCCTTAGGCCTGCGACGGCGCGGGGCGTTCGCGGCCGCGCAGCATGACGAGATCGAGCAGCAGGCCGACGGCCAGCGCGACTGCGCCGAACGCGAACAGGATGGCATAGTCGTGAGTCTGCGCGAAGACGTAGGACAGCAGGTAGGCGCCGCCGGCCTGCGCGATGGCGAAGATGACGCTGCAGTTGCGCCAGGCCTTGCGGCGGGCGCCATCGTCGGACAGCAGTTCCTGCGTGCGGCCGAGCGCCAGCGTGACGACGCCGGGCACCGACGCGCCGGCGATCAATGCGGAGAGGGCGAGCCCGGCATTGCCGACGTAGACCAGCGGCAGCAGCACGGCGATGAGCTGCAGCGCGTAGCTTAGGCGCAGCGCGTCGCGAAAGCCGATGCGGTCGGCGAGCGATCCGGCGGCCAGGGGGCCGAGGCAGGCGCCCAGGCCGAAGACGACCCACAGGCCGGCGCCGGCCGACAGGCCCCTGTCGAGCCCGCGCGCGACGAAGTCGACGAAGAACACGAAATGCGGCACGAGGCCGAAGGCGTTGAGGCCATATTCGACATAGAGCGTGCGCAGGGCCTTGCGGGCTTCGCGCGGCGGCGCAGCCGGCGGCGTCGCGGCGTCGGCAGCCGGCGCGCCTTCCTGCCAGCCGCCCCAGGACAGCAACGTCAGCAGCAAGGTCAGGCCGCCGAACGTCAGCCACACCTCGCGCAGGCCGAAGCGCAGCAGGAGCGGCAGCAGGCCGCCGGCGATGGCGATGCCGAGGCCGATGCCGGTGAAGATCACGCCGCCGGCGAGACCACGGCGTGCGGCGGGCAGGCGCGCGAGGATGCCGGGCGCTGCCAGCACCATCAGCAGGCCGCCGGTGAAGCCGGCGATGAAGCGCCAGACGGAAAGCCAAAGTTCGCTCAAGGGCCAGGCGCAGGCGAGGAAGCTCAGGCCGGTCAGCAGCATCGCCATGCGGAGCGCGAAGCGGATGCCGACCTTGCGGCCGACGACCTGCGACGACCATGAGCCGAGGAGGTAGCCAGCGAAATTGGTGGCGCCGAGATAGGCGGCCGCGCCCGGCGTCAGCCAGTGGGCGCCGACGAGGGCGGGGATGAGCGGCGCGTAGGAGAAGCGCGCCAGCCCGATGCCGACGAAGGTGGCGCAAAGCCCGGCGAACAGGGCGTAGCGCGTGTCAGTGTCCGTGCGGGTCATGGTCGACATGGCGGTCTTCGCTTGTGGAACCGAAGCGAGAGACTAAGTCCGCAACGCGGCAAGAAGCCATGATTTTAAGGCGTGGCTGCCATCCGATGGGCGGCGGGCGGCGCAAACGCGGGTTTCCCAGGCGCGCCAGGGAAACGGAAAGGTTCCCTAGGCGCGCCGGGACGTGGCGTCACTGGGCGGCGTCGAGCTTCCGGGCCGCGCCCTGCCAGTCGGCGAGATGGTTGAGGAAGGCGTCGAGGAAGTTCGCGCGCGCGTTCTGGTGGTCGAGGTAGTAGGCATGCTCCCAGACGTCGGCGGTCAGCAGCGGCACGACGCCGTCATGGACGAGCGGCGTGTCGGCGTCGTGGTAGGAGGTGATCTTCAGCTTGCCGCCTTCCAGCACCAGCCAGGCCCAGCCCGAGGCGAAATGGCCGAGGCCTTCGGCCTTGAAGGCCTGCTTGAACTGGTCGAGGCCGCCGAAGTCGCGGGCCAGCCATTCGGCGAGCTTGCCGGTCGGCGCGGCGGCCTTCGGCGTCATCGACTGCCAGAAAAATTCGTGGTTCCAGACCTGGGCGCTGTTGTTGAACAGCTTGCGGTCGCCGCTGTCCTTCGCGCTCTTGATGATCGCCGCCAGGTCGGCGTTTTCGAGCGCGGTGCCCTTGGTGGAGGCATTGGTGTTGTCGACGTAGGCCTTGTGGTGCTTGCCGTAATGGAAATCCAGCGTGCGGCCGGACATGTGCGGCTCGAGCGCTTGCTTGTCGTAAGGCAGGGGGGCTTGGATCAGGGGCATGGTCGGGTCTCCTACGCTACACGTGATGGAACAGGTCTCACTCTGCGGGGCAATCCGCCGTCTCGAGGGCGGCGAATCCGAGTTCGAGATCGGCGAGCAGGTCGAGCGGCGCTTCCAGGCCGACGGACAGGCGCAGCAGCGTGTCGCCGATGCCGGCGAGCCGCCGCGCCTCGGCGCCCATGCCGACATGGGTCATGGTCGCGGGATGCGCGATCAGGCTTTCCACGCCGCCGAGGGATTCGGCGAGGGTGAAGAGCTTGAGGGGCTCGACGAAGCGGCGCACGTCCTCGATGTCGCCGGCCAGCTCGAAGCTCAGCATGGCGCCGAAGCCCGACTGCTGGGCCTTGGCGACGGCATGGCTGGGATGGGTTGCGAGGCCGGGATAGTGGACGGCGCGCACGCGGGGCTGCTCCTGCAGGAAGAGCGCCAGTATTTCCGCCGACTGCTGCTGCGCCTGGATGCGCGGAAACAGCGTGCGCATGCCTCTCAGCGTCAGATAGGAGTCGAAGGGCGCGCCCGTCACGCCGGTGATGTTGGCCCATTCGGCGAAGGCCGCATGGTCACCCTTGTCGGCGGAGATCACCGCGCCGCCGACCACGTCGGAGTGGCCGTTGATGTATTTGGTGGTCGAGTGGATGACGAAGTCCGCACCAAGGGCGAGGGGCTTCTGCAGCGCGGGCGACAGGAAGGTGTTGTCGACCGCGATGCGCGCGCCGACGGCCTTGCCGCGCGCGGCGATGGCCCGGATGTCGACGATCCGCATCAGCGGATTGCTCGGGCTTTCGACCAGGATGAGGGCCGGGGCGCGCTCCAGGGCATGGGCGACGGCGGCATCGTCCGTCTGGTCGACGAAGAGCGCGTTGAAATGGCCGCGCGCGCTGCGCGCCACGAGCAGGCGGTAGGTGCCGGAATAGCAGTCGTGCGGCGCGACGACGAGATCCTTCGGGCGCAGCTGCGACAGCACCAGGTCGATGGCCGCCATGCCGGACGAGGTGATCACCGCGCCGGCGCCGCCTTCCAGCTTCGCCAGCGTGTCGGCGAGCAGGTCGCGGCTCGGGTTGCCGGCGCGCGTGTAGTCGTAGGGGCCCATCTGCTCGAGGCGCGGAAAGGCGAAGGTGCTGGAGAGGTAGAGTGGCGGCGTCACGGCGCCGAATGCCTGATCGTCGGCAATGCCGTTCGCCGCGGCGACGGTTCGGCCTGCTTTTTCGTCTGCCATGCTGCGAAGCCTTTGAGGCGCCCGGCGGAATCGCTCGCGGGGTGGTGGGTGCTGGAAAGCCGCACTGTTACGCCCTGCAATGTCAGCAGGCAAATGAATGATATTGCTATTTAAAAGCAAAAATATTCATATTAAATCCATGGACACCGAACTAGCCCGTACATTCCTCGAAGTCGTCAATAGCGGCAGCTTCATCGCCGCCGCGGAACGGCTGCATCTGACCCAGACCGCCGTCAGCGCGCGCATCCGCGCCCTGGAGGAGCAGCTCGAACGGCGCCTCTTCGTGCGCAACAAGGCGGGCGCCCGGTTGACGCCGGCCGGCGAGCGCTTCCAGCGCGACGCGCTCACCTTGCTGCAAGTATGGGAGCGGGCGCGCCAGCGCGTCGCCTTGCCGCCGGGCCATGCGAGCGCGCTCAGCATCGGCAGCGAGCTGAGCCTGTGGAGTCCATTGCTGGCGAACTGGCTGGTCTGGATGAAGCGGACGCATCCGTCGATCGCGCTGCGCGCCGAGGTCGACGCGCCGGGCCGCCTGCTCGACAGGATCCAGAACGGCGCGCTCGACATCGCGGTGATCTACAGCCCCGCGCCGCAGTCCGACCTGACCATCGAGCTGCTGACGGAAGAGAAGCTCGTCATGGTGACCAGCGCCGCGAACGGCTCTCCGAGCCCGGACGACTACATCCACGTGGACTGGGGACCGGCCTTCACGACGAGCCAGCAGACGGCCTTTCCGAACTTCGCCAATCCCGGCATGTCGGTTTCGTTCGGCCCGCTGGCGCTGTCCTACCTGCTCGCCGCGGGCGGCAGCGGATATTTCCGTCTGAGCGCGGTGCGTCCCTATCTGGCGGACGGGCAGTTGCGGCTCGTCGAACATGCGCCGGAGTTTTCCTACTCCGTGCATGCGGTCTATTCGACGCGCGGCGAGGCGGACCTCATTGACCAGGCGCGCGCCGGCCTGCAGGCCTGCTTGCCGTCGCTGACGGAAGGCTAGGGCTTCATGCCGGCGAACGCGCCGGCAAGCGCCGTCAAATCTTCGGGGCGATTGACGCCGGCGAAGGAGTTGCCCGCGAAGGGCACCTCGACGGCGCCGACGGAATCCTGCAAACGCCAGAGCGCCCGTTCGCTGGAGGCATAGGCGGCGCGCAGGTCGGGCAAGGCCGCCGTTCGCCACAGCGCGAAGACTGTTTGTCGTTTCCCGCCGCTCGTCGCGACGGCGCACATCTCGGATCGGCTTTGCAGAGCCTCGCGAAGCCGCGTGGCGAGGTCATGCGGCAGCAGCGGCGCGTCGCCCGGCACCGTCAGGCAGAACGCGTATCCCGACTCCGCCGCCTGCGTCAGCCCGGCGAGCAGGCCGGCGGCGGGGCCCTCATGCCCGGAATGGCCGTCGGAGATCACCTTCAGCCCGTAGGACGCAAAGCGGCTAGCATCGCCGTTGGCGTTGAGCAGGACTTCCGCCACCTGCGGACGGAGGCGGGCGAGGATATGGGCGAGGATGGCCGCGCCGCCGACCTGCAGCAGGCATTTGTCGCCGCCGCCCATGCGGCGCGCTTCGCCGCCGGCAATGACGACGCCGAGCGTGTCGGCAAAAGGGGCAGGACTGTCAACCATTCCGTCTGTCGGAGCGTCCATCACGGCGTTTGAAAGCAGGAGGTTCAGGCCCTAGAGTTTAGCTCAATTCGGCCGGGAGCGCTCAATCCGGCCGTCAGCGAAAGAGGGATTGCGTATGGGTGAGTTCGCCGTCGGTCAGGCCGTGCCGCGCTTCGAGGATTTGCGCCTGCTGCGCGGCGGCGGCCGTTACGTCGCCGACATGGCCTTTCCCTACATGGCCCATGGCTATGTGGTCCGCTCGCCCCATGCCAACGCCAAGATCCTGAAGATCGACATCGCTGCCGCCAAGGCCGCGCCCGGCGTGCTTGCCGTGCTCACCGCGGCGGACTGGAAGGCGTCGGGCTTTAGCGAAGGCCTGCCGCGCGGCGCTGGACGCAAGCGGCGCGACGGCTCTCCCATGTTCCGTCCGCCCTATCCGGTGCTGGCCGACGATCAGGTGCGCCACATCGGCGATCCGGTCGCCTTCGTGGTGGCCGAGACGCTGATGCAGGCGATGGACGCGGCCGAGCTGGTCGAGGTCGAGTACGAGCCGCTGCCGTCGGTGACCGACACGGCCAAGGCCGTTGCCCCCGGCGCGCCCGCCGTCTGGGGCGGCTGCCCCGACAATATCTGCTTCGTGCATCTGCAGGGCGACAAGGCGGCGACCGACGCGGCTTTCGCCAAGGCCGACCGGATCGTCAAACACCGGCTGGTCATCAGCCGCGTCACGGCGGCGACCATGGAGCCGCGCGGCTCCATCGGCGTCTACAGCCCGACGGAGGACCACTTCACGGTCTACACCACCCTGCAGCGGGCCCATTCCTTCCGTGAAGACCTGGCCGAGACCCTGAACGCGCCGGAGAGCAAGGTGCGCGTCGTCGCCGGCGACATCGGCGGCAGCTTCGGCATGAAGTCCGGCGTCTTCAACGAAGTCGGCCTCGTGCTGTTTGGCGCCAAGGTCGTGCAGCGGCCGGTGAAATGGGTCGCGACGCGCTCTGAGTCTTTCGTTGCCGATGCGCATGGCCGCGACAACATCACCGACGCGGAACTCGCCCTCGACAAGGACGGCAAGTTCCTCGGGATGCGCGTCAAGACCATGTACAATTGCGGCGCTTACACGCAGCCGGGCACGGAGACCGGCGCGTTCAGCAATCTCGGCACGCTGGCGGGCGTCTATACGACGCCGGCGATACATGTCGACGTGACGGCGGTCTTCACCAACACGAACCCGATGCGTCCGTTCCGCGGCAACGGCCGGCCGGAAGCCGCCTTCGTCATCGAGCGCCTCGTCGACCTCGCGGCCGACGAACTGGGCATCGACCCGGCAGAAATCCGCCGGCGCAATCTCATCCCGCCGTCGGCCATGCCGTTCCAGACGGCGCTGTCGTTCAACCTCGACTGCGGCGAGTTCGAAACCGTGCTCGACAAGTCGCTGGAGATGGCCGACTACGCCGGCTTCGAGGCGCGCCGCGCCGAAGCGTTGAAGCGCGGCAAGCGCCGCGGCATCGGCCTGTCCTTCACCATCGAGAAGGCGGCGGGGCCGGGCTATGAGGGCGCGGAAGTGCGCTTCGACCGCAGCGGTTCGATCACCGTCGTCGCGGGCTCCGTCACGCAGGGTCAGGGCCACGAGACGATCTTCAAGCAGATCGTCTCCGACAAGCTCGGCATCCATCCCGATGAAATCCACTATCTGCAGGGCGATACCGACCAGGTCTTCTTCGGCGAAGGCACCGGCGGTTCGCGCACGTCGGCGATCGGCGGCGGCGCGGTGATGACGGCCGCGA
>DASYCO010000046.1:0-53219 GCA_036500145.1 Alphaproteobacteria bacterium
AAGGTCGGCAACGATGTCCTGATGGCGACCGACGGCGACTGCGGCGGCAAGTCCAGCTTCAGCGGCATTTCCCTGACCCTCACGCTCGCCACGCCGGCCGAAGCCGAGAAATATTTCGCGGCGCTCAGCGACGGCGGCGCAATCCAGATGCCGATGACGGAGACTTTCTTCTCGCCGAAGTTCGGCGTCGTCGCCGACAAGTTCGGCGTGAAGTGGATGGTGATCGTCGAGCAGAAGCAATAGACGCCCCAGCCGAATGCAAAAGGGCCGCCTCAATAGGCGGCCCTTAACTATTTTTCCTCTTCGTATGAATTTTTCATTCCATTTAATAAATTGAATACCTCTGACGCACGCATTGTCTTTGGCTGACTCAAAATCCCGTCATCCTGGAGTAAGCTTTTAGCCGAATGTCTATTTTGCTCTTGTTCCAAAATAGCACTTAACAAGCCCCTGGTCATTTGTGGGGCTAGGGTTGTTTCTCCATTTAATTTTCTATTTAAATTTAGATTGTCAAAATTATTTAAGCGATTTTCCATTCGCTCGATTTTTTCCATTAGACTAGCTGTGATCTTTTCTTGGGGATCACTACTTTTAGCCATTTGTTGGTAACCCCGTGCCTTTGTAACGGGATTTGACAATTTATAATCAGGCGCCAAAACAGCATCCAATTGTTTATTCAGTTCAATTTTGGCGTCTTCAATATGTTGGATATCGTTAATTGCATAAGAAACTGCACGATATTCAGAAACGTCAAACGGCAAACGCTCCCCTTTATCAAGCATATGTATAACCGGTTTTTGGCACATATGCCGCAAAGCGAGTTCGTAAAAGACGTTCGGATTTTTCCCGGATAAATCTGCGATAACAAGATCCCAATCTAAAATTGCCTCAATAACCTGAGACGTAATCATCCCAGGTTCTGGAAATTCATCAGCTCGCTTAACGTAATAGTTGTATGGCGCCGATTCTAAGACTGGCTTGATAATTCCACGAAGCAACCAATCTGCGCGGCTTCTAATAACAGTCCCCGCTTCATCGATTGGACTAATCACAAAGCATTTTTTTTGAGTGCTTTCAGTCATCTGCCATCACCAGCTGTAAATTGAACTTATGTTACGCTTGTGAATACTAGAAAGCAAAAGGGCCGCTCTCTTGGAGCGGCCCTTTATCGATGAAGGAGTACGGACTACTTCTTGATCTTGTCCAACTCGGCCGACAATTCCGGCAGCACCTTGAACAGGTCGCCGACGATGCCGTAGTCGGCGATGGTGAAGATCGGCGCTTCCTCGTCCTTGTTGATGGCAACGATGACCTTGCTGTCCTTCATGCCCGCGAGATGCTGGATCGCACCGGAAATGCCGACGGCGATGTAGAGCTCGGGGGCGACGATCTTGCCGGTCTGGCCGACCTGGAAGTCGTTCGGCTTGAAGCCGGCGTCGACGGCCGCGCGCGACGCGCCGACGGCGGCGCCGAGCTTGTCGGCCACGTCCTCGATCAGCTTGAAGTTCTCGCCCGACTGCATGCCGCGGCCGCCCGACACGATGATCTTGGCCGCCGTCAGCTCGGGCCGCTCGGACTTGGAGATTTCCGCGCCCTGGTGGGTGGCGAGCGCCGTCGCCGCCGGGGCCTCCACCGCCTCGATGGCGGCCGCGCCGTCCGCTGGGGCGGCCTTCTCGAAGGCCGTGCCGCGCACGGTGACGAACTTGATGGCGTCCTTGCTCTGCACGGTCGCCAGCGCGTTGCCGGCGTAGGTCGGGCGCACGAAGGTATCCGCCGAGACGATGGCCATGGCGTCGGAAATCTGCTGGCTGTCCATCAGGGCGGCGGCGCGCGGCAGCAGGTTCTTGCCGTAGGTCGTCGCCGGGGTCAGCACATGGCTGTAGTCCTTGGCGAGGCCGACGACGAGCGCCGCCACGTCCTCGGCCAGGGATGCGGCGAACTGCGGCGCGTCGGCGAGGCACACCTTGGCGATGCCCGGCAGCTTGGCGGCCATCTCGGCAGCGGCCTTGGCGTTCGACCCGGCGATCAGGATATGGATGTCGCCGGCGCCCTTCTCCGACAGCTGCCTGGCCGCCGTCACCGTGGCGAGCGTCGCCGGGCTCAGCGCCGTGTTGTCATGTTCCGCGATGATGAGGACGGTCATCAGATCACTCCCGCTTCGTCGTGCAGCTTGGCGACCAGGGCCGCCGCGTTCTCGAGCTTCACGCCGGCCTGGCGCTTGGCCGGCTCCTCGACCTTGAGCACGGTCAGGCGCGGCGACACGTCGACGCCGAGCGCGTCAGGCGCGATCGCCTCGATGGGCTTCTTCTTGGCCTTCATGATGTTGGGCAGCGAGGCATAGCGCGGCTCGTTCAGACGCAGATCCGTCGTCACCACGGCGGGCAGCTTGACGCCGACCTTCTCCAGGCCGCCGTCGATCTCGCGCGTCACGGTGGCGCTCTCGCCGGCGATCTCGACCTTGGAGGCGAAAGTCGCCTGGGGCCAGCCCAGGAGAGCCGCCAGCATCTGGCCGGTCTGGTTGCAGTCGTCGTCGATGGCCTGCTTGCCGAGGATGACGAGGCCGGGAGCCTCCTTCTCGACCACGGCCTTGAGCAGCTTGGCGACCGCCAGCGGCTCCAGCGCCGCGTCGGTCAGCACATGCACGCCGCGGTCCGCTCCCATGGCGAGCGCGGTGCGGATGGTCTCCTGCGCGCCTTGCGGCCCGGCGGACACGATGACGACCTCGTCGGCGCCGCCCGCTTCCTTGATGCGCAGGGCTTCTTCGACCGCGATCTCGCAGAACGGGTTCATGGCCATCTTGACGTTCGCCAGCTCGACGCCGGTCTGGTCCGCCTTGACGCGGACCTTCACGTTGGCATCGACGACGCGCTTCACCGCAACGACGATTTTCATGCTTGCCTCACCTCGGGGCCGGTCATCGGGCCCGTTTACGTTAAAGCTTGAACAGTTCGGACGTCGACTTGGCGAACAGCTCGTCCGCCGCCAGCTTGCGCGGCGTCATGCCCTGCTCGTAGGCATAGCGGCACATCGCCTCGATTTCCTTGGCGTTCTCCTGCGCGCCGTAGCGCCAGAAGTCGCGGCCCATCAGCTTGCGGGCCTTCTCCAGCTCGTCGACCGGCCAGGGCAAGGTGGTGAACAGGTGGCCCACCTTCTCCATGTCGCGGTAGCACCATTCCTTCGCCTTGACGAAGGCATTGTAGACGTTGACCGGCAGCCAGGGATGCTTTTCGACCAGCTCCTTCTTGATGCCGACGAGATGCATGATCGGGAAGATGCCGGTCTTCTTGAAATAGGCTTCCTCGGTGGCGCGGTAGTCGGGAAACAGGCGCTGCACGTTCGGGTTCTTGCCGAAGCAGGAGGGCGCGCGCGCCGTCAGCAGCGCGTCGATCTTGCCCTCGTCGAGCTGGCGGGCCAGCGTGTCGCTGGTGTCGATGGCCTTGACCTCGACGCCGCCCGGCAGGTCGAGCTGCACGAAGGGCGTGCGTCCGCCCTCCTCCAGGCCGCCGGTGCGCCAGCGCATGTCGGCCGGCTTCACGCCATATTCGTCCTGCAGGATGCCGCGCATCCACAGGCCGACGGTCATCTGGTATTCCGGCACGCCGACCAGCTTGCCCTTGAGGTCTTCCGGATTCGCGATGCCGCGATCCGTCCGGACGTAGATCGAGGAATGGCGGAACATGCGCGACAGGAACACCGGGATCGCGATGAAGGGGCTGCCGGCGCGCGACACCTGCGTCATGTAGCTCGACATCGACAGCTCGCTGACGTCGAACTCCTGGAACTTGAAGCTGCGGTGGAACGCCTCTTCCGGCGGCATGGCGATGGGATAGACCTCGCAGCCATCGATGCCGACGTTGCCGTCGAACAGGCGGCGCGTGCGGTCGTAGTCGGTGCAGGCGAGATTAAGCCGGACTTTGGTCATGCCTTGATCCTAACTAACGATGATCCGCGCCGACCGCGGCGGCGACGCTGGTGAAGCCGTCGGCGCGCAGCCGCCTGGCGAGGTCGCGCTTGATGCTGACGACCAGCTCTGGGCCATGGAACACCAGCGCGGAATAGACCTGCAGCAGCGAAGCGCCGGCCCGGATGCTGAGATAGGCGTCGTCGCCGTTCATGATGCCGCCGCAGCCGACGATGGGAATGCGCCCGCCAACCGCCTTGTACATCTCGCCGAGGCACCAGCGCGCCTTCTCGGTCAGCGGCTTGCCGGACAGGCCGCCCGCTTCCGGCGCTTCCGGGCTCTTGAGAGTCGCCGGGCGGTCGATGGTGGTGTTGCCGATGACGAGGCCGTCCACCTTCGTCTCCAGCGCCACCTCGGCGATGTCCTGGATGGCGATGGCGTCGAGGTCGGGGCCGACCTTGGCGAACAGCGGCGGCAGCTTGTTGCCGGGGGCCATGCCCTTGGCGCGCGCGGCGAGCACGCGGGTGAGAAGATCCTTCAGCTGCTCGCGGCCCTGCAGGTTGCGCAGGCCCGGCGTGTTCGGCGAGGAGATGTTGCAGACGAGGTAGTCGGCGTAGTTGCAGACCGCCTCGATGCCGATGGCGTAGTCCGCCGCGCCGTCCACCGTGTCGCGGTTCTTGCCGACGTTGGCGCCGAAGATGCCCTTGGCGCCCCCCCTTTTTTCAAGGTTGGCTTTACGGGCCTTCACGCGCTCCAGGTAGGGCGCGAGGCCGCCGCTGTTGAAGCCGAGGCGGTTGATGACGCCCTGGTCCTCGTCGAGGCGGAACAGGCGCGGCTTGGGGTTGCCCGGCTGCGGCTTCGGCGTGACGGTGCCCGCTTCCGAGAAGCCGAAGCCCAGCGCCAGCATGGCGTCGGGCACTTCCGCGCCCTTGTCGAAGCCGGCAGCGACCCCGACCGGATTGGGGAAGTGCAGCCCCAGCACCGTGGTGGCCAGCACCGGGTCGTCCGGCGCGTCGTTGCGCCCGGCGAGGCCGAGCTTGAGGCCGAGGATCGCGGCCCTGTGGGCCGCCTCAGGCGTCAGCAGCTTGAGGAAGGGCTTTGCGGTGCTGTAGGAGATCATGCTCGAAACGGTTTGGATTGTTATTTTATGCGTCAGGCCTTGCGCCCGACCGCGCGCAAGATAGCGTTCCAGACCATTTTAAACATCAGGGAAAAACCGGAAATCGGCTTGGCCGGCGGCGGCATCGGGCGCGACGGCGGAACAGGCGCCGCCGTTTCGCCCGCCACCGGGGCAACCGTGGCCGCCGGGGCCGAATCGGCCGCCAGCATCGCCTTCAGGTTGTCGGCGAACTGGCCGACCATCATGGAGGCCATGTCCTGGATCATGCCGGCGCCGCGGCCATATTGCGCGACCGCGCCCGACAGCATCAGGTTGGTGTGGATCAGCACCTTGCTTCCCATGTCCGGATTTTCGGGGGCGGCAGGCTCCAGGTGGAAGTCCGCCGTGGCGTTCGCCCCGCCGCGTCCCTTGGCGTCGGCGCCGGAGGCCTTCACGCGGGCCTTCTGGCCCGCCTCGTCGATCTCCTCGAACTTCACCTGGCCGGCGAAGGACAGCGCCACCGGGCCGAGCTTGACCGAGATCTTGCCCTTGTAGGTCGTGGGGTCGACCACCTGCGTCAGCTCCGCGCCGGGCATGCAGGGCGCGATGCGCTCGATGTCCATCAGCAGCTTCCAGGCCTCGGCGGGCGCCAGGGGCACGGTGAACGAGGTATCGAATTCCATAACGCAGACTCCGGTGTTACCGCGTGGTCCAGGCGCCGAGCTTTTCCATCGCCCAGCGCGAGGCGGCGAACAGCTTGGCATCGTTCCACATCGGCGCGATCAACTGAATCGAGATGGGCAGCCCGTTCGGGCCTGTATGGGTCGGCAGGCTCATGCTCGGCGCATGCAGCATCGTCCAGAACGACTGAAAGCGCGTGTCGCCCGTCCAGTCGAGGCCGAGCGGCGCCTCGCCGGGTACGCAGGGCGCCAGCAGGATGTCGTAGTCGGCGATGAGTCCGTTCAGCAGGGCGCGGCAGGCCGCCGTCGCCGTCGCCGCCTTGAGGTAGTCCTCATAAGGCATCTCCTGGCCCTTGCGCAGGATCGCGGCCAGCTTGGGGCTGATGCGGTCGGCGTGATGGGCCCATTCGACGGCCATGGAGCGCGCGCGCTCGTAGTTGTTGATGGCCTCGCGCGCCTCGGCCAGAGCCTCGAAGTCGACCGGCAGCTTCAGCTCCCTCACCTGCGCGCCGGCCTGCGCCAGGCGCGCGGCGGCGTCCTCGACGGCCTCGACCGCGGCAGGCTCGGCCGTGGTCCAGAGCGGCGTGCGGCAGAAGCCGACGCGCGGCTTCGCCAGCACCGCCTCGGAGGACGCGCGGTTCATCAGCGCGGCGGCGACCAGCTCGACGCTATCGATGTCGCGGCCCAGAAGGCCGATGGTGTCCAAGGTTTCGGCGGCGAGCTTGAGCCCTGCCCGGCTGACGCTGCCGTAGGTCGGCTTGTAGCCGACGATGCCGCAGAAGGACGACGGCCGGTGGATCGAGCCGCCGGTCTGGGTGCCGAAGGCGACCGGACACATGCCGTCCGCCACGGCGGCGGCGGAGCCGCTGCTCGAGCCGCCCGGCGTGCGCTTGGGATCGAAGGGATTGGTCGTCGGGCCCGGCGTCACGCCGGCGAATTCCGCCGTCACCGTCTTGCCGAGGACCAGCGCGCCGGCCTCGCGCAGCTGCGCGACCGAGGCCGCGTCGATGGCCGGCCGATGGCCCTGATAGATCGGCGAGCCCATCTCGGTCGGCATGTCGGCCGTGTCGAGCACGTCCTTCACGCCGATGGGCAGGCCATGCAGCGGCCCGCGCGCGCCGGCACGGTCGAGCGCCCGCGCCTGGCGGCGCACCAGCTCCGGATCGAAGAACGACCAGGCGCGCAGCGCGGGCTCGCGCGCCTCGATGCGGTCGATGCAGCTTTCGGCGACAGCCTCGACGCTCAAGTCGCCGTCGGCGACCCGGCGCAGGATCTCGCGCGCAGGCAGCGCGGAGATCGAGGCCGAAGACGTGGAGGACGCCGTCACAGGATCAGGACTTCGCCGCGAGGCCCGCCGAGGTGCCGGCGATGCGGCCGAACACGGAGCCCGAGGTAAGGCCCGAGCCGCCCGGATAGTTGAAGTAGAACAGGCCGCCGACCATCTCGCCCGCCGCATAGAGGCCGGGGATGGGCTGCATGTCCATGTTCATCACCTCGCCGTCGGTGGTGATGCGCACGCCGCCGAAGGTGAAGGTGATGCCGCAGGTGACGGCATAGGCCTCGAACGGGCCTTCTTCGATGGTATTGGCCCAGTTGCTCTTGTTGATGGCCAGGCCCTTGGTGCCGCGGCCGTCCTTGACGTTCGGGTTGAAGGTCGGGCCGGTCTGCACGGCCGCGTTGTATTCCTTCACGGTCTTGAGGAACTGCTCGGCATCGACGCCTTCAAGCTTGCCGGCCAGCTCTTCCAGCGTGTTGGCGCGCACCTTGGTGACCTGCTTGATCTTGTATTCGTCACGCAGCATCGGAATGATCTTGCTGTCGAACACCTGCCAGGCGAACTGGCCCGGCTGCTCGAGCACGACGCGGCCGTACTTCGCGTAGGTGTAGTTGCGGAAGTCGGCGCCTTCGTCGAGGAAGCGCTTGCCAGTTGCGTTGACCATGATCGACAGCGGATAGGAATATTTCTGGAACTGGTCGCCGACCGCGAGGTCGCCGAATTCCGGCGCGTTCAGCTCCCAGCCGACCGCATGGCAGCCCGACCACTGGCCGTAAGGGCTGGCGCCGATGTCGAGCGCCATCTTCAGGCCGTCGCCCTGGTTGAAGCGCGAGCCGCGCACCTTGGCCAAGTCCCAGCCGGCGCCGAGATAGCGCGTGCGCATCTCGGTATTGGCCTCGAAGCCGCCGCAGGCCAGCACGACCGACTTCGCCTTCATCTCTTCGACCTTGCCGCCCCGCCGCACCTTCACGCCGGTCACGCGCACGCCGTCATAGATCAGCTCCAGCACGCGGGCCTCGTACATGACCTCGACGCCGTTCTTCTTGGCCGAATTGGTCCACATCTCGACCAGGCCGGGGCCGCCGCCGATGGCTTCCAGCGTCAGGCCGCCCCAGAACTTGAACTTGCCGTCGATCTTGTAGGCCTGGCGGCCGAAGATCGGCACGAAGCGGATGCCGTTCTTCTGCATCCACTTCAGGGCGTCGAAGCTCTTGGTCACCAGCAGCTCGACCAGGTTCGGGTCCGAGCGGTACTGGGTGACGCGCGCCATGTCGTCGAAGAACTGGTCCTGCGTGTAGGTGCCGAAGTCGCTGTTGGCGACTTCCGTATCCGACAGGTCGGGGACCAGGCTGCGGATGTCGTCGACGCCGTTGTAGACGACGCGCATCGCGCCCGAGGTGAAGCGGCTGTTGCCGCCGCATTCGTCTTCCGGCGCGGCCTCGAGGATGCGCACCTTGGCGCCCTGCTCCTTGGCGGCGATCGCCGCGCAGAACGCGGCGTTGCCGCCGCCGACCACGATCACATCAAGCTGTTCCGTCATGCTGTCCTTCCCGTGCCGGCATTGCGCCGGCTGTTACCCCTGCCATTACGCCCAAGCGGCGCCGTTGCGGCGCCGCCGGTTAGTCAAATTCCTTCGCCGCCGCCCTGCTTGCAGCCGCCCTATTTGCAGCCGCAGGTCGCGCTGTGGACATGCGCCAGATGGCGCGCCACGACCTTCCATTCGATCTTCTCGCCGCCGCGGTAGACCAGCGCGCGCTTTTCCGGCCCGTCGACCTTCACCTCTTCCGGCGCGACCCACTCGGAGGTCTCCAGGGTGATGGTATCCTCGTTCGGCTCCAGGCCGTAGTGCTTCGGCCCGTTCAGGCTGGTGAACATCTCGAGCTTGTCGAGCCTGCCTGCCTTGGCGAATGTCTTGGCATAGCTTTCGATGGCGACCGGCGCGTTGAACAGCCCGGCGGCGCCCGTGACAGAGAGCTTCTTCGTCACCGGATGGGGCGCCGAATCGGTGCCGAGCCAGAACTTGCCGTCGCCCGAGGTCGCGGCCTCGACCAGCGCCTTCCGGTCGTCCTCGGTCTTGATGACCGGCATGCAGTACATGTAGGGCTTCAGGCCCCAGCCGAGCCAGTCGGTGCGGTTGAGCAGCAGATGATAGGGCGTGATGGTGCCGCCAAGCTGCGGCGCGTTGGCGCGCACGAAGTCGACGCCGATGCGCGACGACACATGCTCCAGCACCACCCTCAGCTTCGGGAACGCGGCGAGCAGCGGCGTCAGGCGGCGTTCGATGAAGACGGCTTCGCGGTCGAAGATGTCGATCTCGGGATCGACTTCCTCGCCATGGATGAGCAGCGGCATGCCGATCTTCTCCATCCGCTCGAAGACCTTCCAGGCCTTGCGGATGTCGGTGACGCCGTAGGTCGAATTGGTGGTCGCATTGGCGGGGTAGAGCTTCACCGCCGTGAACACCTTGTCCGTGAAGCCGACCTCGACCTCATTGGGGTCGGTGTCGTCGGTCAGGTAGCAGGTCATCAGCGGCTTGAAGGTCGAGCCTTCCGGCAGGGCTGCGTAGATGCGCTCGCGGTAGGCTTCGGCGCCTTTCACGTCGACGACCGGCGGCAGCAGGTTCGGCATGATGATGGCGCGGCCGAAGTTGTGCGCCGTGAAGGGCAGCGACGCCTTCAGCATGGCGCCGTCGCGCACGTGGAGATGCCAGTCGTCGGGCTTGCGGATGGTGATGGACTCGGTCATCGGAACCCGTCGTAGCTAGTGAGCAACGCAAGGACGCTCCCCGCGCCGAAGCGCGGGGAACCGTCGTCTCAGCCGCCGATCGGCATGGTGGCGGACGTGAAGGTATCCATCAGTTTTTCTTCGATCATCGCGCCCGTCAAGTCGGAGACCTTCTTGAAGCCCTTCTTTTCGCACCAGGCGTCGACGCCGTCGATCATGGCGATCATGGCGGTCGGGTTGCGGAAGGTCATGTAGCCGACCTGCACCGCCGTCGCGCCCGCCAGCATGTACTCGATCACGTCCTCGGCCTTGACGATGCCGCCGCAGCCGATGACGGGGATCTTCACGGCCTTGGAGCACTGGTAGACCATGCGCAGGATGATCGGCTTGGTGCCCGGGCCGGAGATGCCGCCGAACTTGTTGCCGATGGCCGGCTTGAAGCTGTCGATGTTGATCTTCAGGCCGAGAATGGTGTTCGCCACCGTCAGCGCGTTGGCGCCCGCGGCTTCGGCGGCCTGCGCCACGGCGGTGACGTCGCCGGCGTTGGGCGACAGCTTGGCCCAGATCGGCAGGTCGGTCGCTTCGCGGATGCCCTTCACCACCTTGTAGGTGTGGTCTTCGTGCAGCGCGAAGTTGCCGCCGCCGGGCGCGCGCGTCGGGCAGGAGATGTTGATCTCGATGGCGGAGACGCCGGGCACGCTGACGTCGCGCGCCATGTTGGCGAAGTCTTCCGCGTCCTCGGCCGAGATGCTGGCGATCAGCGGCGGCGTGAACTCGCGGAACTCCGGAACCTGGTGCTCCTGGAAGTACTTGATGCCCTTGGTCGGCAGCCCGATCGAGTTGATCATGCCGGTCTCGAGCTCAGCGACGCGCGGCGCCGGGTTGCCGGTGCGGTATTCGCGCGACACCGTCTTGGCGACGAGCGCGCCGAGGCGGTTGAGGTCCATCACCTTCGCCAGATCGACGGAGAACGAGCCGGAGGCGGGCATCACCGGATTGGCGAGCGTGAGCGCGCCAACCTTTACGGACATGTCGGTCATGATTACAGCGCCTCCTGCAGGTTGAACACGGGGCCGTCGAAGCAGACGCGACGCAAATCCTTATGGCCGTCCGCAGTCTCGAAACCGCGGATGCAGACGTAGCAAGGGCCGAGGCCGCAGGCCATGACCTGCTCCATCGCGACCTGGCCGGAAATGTCGTGCTCCTTGCCGAGCTTCTTCATCAGGGCCTGCAGGCGCGCCGAGCCGCAGGTGAAGAAGGCATCGGCTTTTTTCTCGGCGATCAGCTGGCGCAGGACTTTTTCGACGTTCTCCACGCCGGAGGTGCCGTCGGTGTCGAGCAGCTTCACGACCGTGCCGACCTTCGAGTAGAGGTCGGCGCCCATGGCGAGCTCGGGACTGCGCGCGGAGAGCAGCGCGGTGACGCCGATGCCCCGCTCCTTGGCGAGCTGCGAGATCGGCGCGAGAGTCGCGAGGCCGACGCCACGGCCGAGCACGACGATGTTCTTCGCGCCTTCGGGAATTTCGAACGCGCCCTTGCCGAGCGGGCCGACGACGTCGAGGTTGTCGCCCGGCTTCAGGGTCGCCATGCCGTTGGTGCCGCGGCCGACGCACTTGTAGAGGAACTCGAGCCGGCCATTGGCCTTGTCGACCTGGTAGATGCTCTGCGGGCGGCGCAGCCACAGGTCGCCGGCGTCGGGCGACGGCGGCAGGATGTTGAAGAACTGGCCCGGAACGGCCGCCAGCGTCTTCGGCGTGCCCTGGACGATCATGTGCTTGTACTCGTCGTTGACCCATTCATTGGACAAGACGGGCAGCAGCGCCTCTTCGGCTGTGATGTCGGCCCTGCTGGCACAGTAGCCGGGCTTGGCCGGGGTCGTCGGCGCCGAAGCGAAAATCGTGGCCGCCATGCGATAACATCCTGAAAAGAGTGAACCAAAGGGGTGAAGGCATTAGACCGCCCCACTGTCCTAAAATCAACAACTTTTCCCATTTTTTGTACAGTCGGCAGAAAATAGCGCAACTGCAACAGAGTGGGATATTTTCTTTCGGACGATTCCCGTAGGGCGAAACCTGCCGGACGACGGGGCGAAACGCCCCGCTTTCACGCCGCCCTCAGCCCTCGTGGCGCTTTATCATCTCGCGCAGGAACTCCGCTGCCTGGACGCCCTTCAGGGCACGCTTCCACATCTGGTCCACCGCCTTGTGATGCAGGCTCAGCGCTTCCGGCGCCGAGGTGATCATGGCCACGCCGACGCGCACGTTGGGCTGCTCGCCGAGGCGGAACGGGCTCACGGTCAGCACCTGGCGGTCGGGCTGGCGGAATATCTGGAAGCCGGTGTGCGGCAGCGTGTCGGGCACGATGCCGACCTGGACGCCGATCGGCTCGTTCTCGACCACGTCGGCGAAATGCGCCACTTCGGCGCGCGCCAGCTCGCGGCGCTCGCGCTGCAGCTTCGCCGGCAGGTCGAGCCGGCCGACCAGGCCGTTGCGCAGGAAGCGGTCGACTTCCGAGGCGGCGATCAGGTTGACGATGGCCGGCTGGCGCTTGCGGTAGCTTTCCTTGCGCTGGCGCAGGATGTCCATGATGTCGCCCACTTCGGCGATGGCGCGCGGGCGGTCCTCGAGGTTTTCCGGCGTGCTCTCTTCCAGCACCTTCTCCAGGGTGGCGACGAACTTGTCGGAAGCCAGCAGGTAGGAAATCGGGCCGGCCAGCACGATGATGTGCTCGGCGTTCTCCTCGATCTGGCGCATGCGCTCGAAGTAGCTCACCGCCGAGGCGACGTATTCGACGCCGACGCCAAGCAGCGTCGGCACCGAGACGTTGAGCATCTCGGCCAGCTTCTCCAGCGTGTCGATCTTGGCCAGCTCGCCCTTCTCGAAGCGGTAGAGCGCCGTGCGGGAGATGCCGATGCGGCGCGCGATTTCCTCCGCGCTCAGGCCGGAGCCGAGGCGAAAGGCCTTGAGGCGGTTGCCGATGTCGTCGAACCGGATGGCCATGCGCGAAACGCTCCTTATGCCGAAACCGTCCCGATTGAACCGTTTTTGGGACTACGGACAATAACCTGCATGACGGAGCCCAACAACGCGAGTTGCGAGCGATTCGCGAAGAATTTCCGTCTCAGCGGGAAAATCTCTCTGGAAAGCGGGGATAAGCAAAAAAATTGCCCAATAACGCAGCGGCCGGCCCTTTCGGGAGCCGGCCACGACGCTAAATCGGGTTCAAGACGCGCTTAGTCCTTCGGCAGGACATCCTTGAACTTGGCGAAGATGCGCTCGTCCAAGCCCTTGCTGGAGCGCACGGTGGGCGGGAACGTCGACTTGCGCAGCCACGGAATGCAGGCGTCGATCACCACGCGCGAGTTGTACGAATTGTTGCCGGGCGGGTAGCTCATCGGATCGAGATGGGTCGACCAGCAATTGTTGAGGATGGTGATGTCCTCCTTCGGGTCCATGCGCGTGCAGAGCGCCCACACCACTTCGTTCATCTCCGCCGGGTTCACGTCGTCGTCGACGACGATGACGACGCGGTTGGCGTAGGCGCCCGCATGGCACTGCGAGGCGATCAGGCCGGCCTGCTTGGAATGGCCGCCGTACATCTGCTTGATCGAGACCGTCAGCCACAGGCGGCTGCCGCCCGCTTCGTGAGCCCAGACGCCGGTGACGCCGGGGATGCCCGCCGCCTCGATCTGGTGCCACACCACGCCGCAGCGATAGGTGCCGCGATAGAAGGTGTCGTCGTTCGGCGGCACCGCCGGAATGGCGCCGAGCAGGATCGGATCGTTGCGGTGGAAGAAGCTCTCGACGCGGATGACGCCTTCCTTCTGCTTGCCGCCGGCGTAGTAGCCGGTCCATTCGCCGAGCGGGCCTTCGTCGATCACGTCGCCGGGATGGATGAAGCCTTCGAAGGCGATCTCGGCATGGGCCGGAATCGGCAGGCCGGTCTTCGGCCCGTAGATGATGTCGACAGGCTCGCCGATCAGGCCGCCAGCGGCGTCGTACTCGTTCTTGCCGTAGGGCACTTCGAGGCCCGCGACCATGAACAGCGCCGGATGCATGCCGACGACGACGGCGATCGGAACCGGCTTGCCGGCATCGAGGTAGCGCTTCTTGATGATGTCGCCGTGCTTGCCCTTCGAGGTCATCAGGGTCGCGACCTTCTTGTCGTGGACCTGGACGCGGTAGGCGCCGTAGTTGATCCAGCCCGACTCCGGATCCTTCATGATGACCATGCAGCCGGTGCCGATGTAGTAGCCGCCGTCGCCCTCGTGCCAGCGCGGCGTCGGGATCTTCAGCAGGTCGATGTCGTCGCCGTAGAACTCGTTCTCCATCAGCGAGCCCGTGTTCACTTCGCGCGGTGCGATCATCTTCGCGTCGCGGAAGGTGTCGCGCCAGTAGCGCACCAGGTCGATCTCGTTCGATTCCGGCGGCAGGCCGAGGGTGCGGATGATGCGCTTGGCCGAGGTCAGCACGTTGGCGCAGACGCGAAAGCCCGGCTGGTAGCCCGGCACGTTGTCGAACAGCAGCGTCGGGCGGCCCATCTTGCGCTGATAGACGTCGAGGACGCCGCCGATCTCCTCTTCCCGGTTGGCGCCGCTGACATGCTGCAGGTCGCCGGCAGCCTCGCATTCCGCGAGCCAGGCGCGCAGATCCTGTTTCGAGCTGTTGGTAGCCACCTTGGTCGCCATGCTGTTCCTCGATATGTGCGGATTTCGGATGCCGGACTGCAAAGGGCCGGCTGGAAAGGCTGCGCCGACGTTAAAAGCCGACTGTACAAATTTCAACACAATTCGCGGAAAACGGGACAGTCGGCGGAAGCGATGGGAAAAGCTTCCGCCGACCCGTCGTCATTTTACCAGCCGAGAATGGCCTTCGTCTTGTCGAGCACGGGCTGCGGAATCTTCGCCGCCTCCTGCACCAGGGCATCGAGTTGCTCGCCGCTGCGCAGGCGCACGTCGAAGCCGCCCTTCTCCATATCGGCGATGAAGGCCGCATCCTTGCCGGTGGCCTGATAGGCGTCGCGCAGCGCCTTCACGCGGTCGGCCGGCACGCCCGGCGCCACCCAATGGTTGTAGCCGATGGCGACCGGCATGGAGACCAGCGCCGCAATCTGCTTCTGCTCTTCGGTCTGCGCGAGGTCGATGAGCAGCGGCACGTTCGGCAGGTCCGGCTCCTTCTCGGTGCCGACCTGCACCAGGATAGCGATCTTGCCGTCCTTCACCCAGTCGGCCTTCTGGCTCATCAGGCTGGCGTAAGACCCGCCGCCGCGGCCGTGCAACTCGCCGCGCTCGATGGCGAGGTTGGTCTCGTTGGTGCCGGTGTAGCCGTTGATGATCTTGAACTTGGTGCCGATCAGCGCATTCAGCACGTTCGGATAGATATTGGCGTCGGAGATGACGCCGCTGCCGCCGACCAGCACGTCCTTGTGCTTGGCGTCCTCGATGGTCTTGACGCCGCTCGTCGCGATCCAGGCGAAGGCGACGTTGTTCGACGAGCTCATGCTGCCGATCCAGACGAACTTCGCCGGGTCGTACTGCGCCCCCTCGCCGCCCAGCAGCTTGTACATGGCGGCGCCCTGGTTGACGGCGGCCATTGTCAGGCCGTCCTTGGCCGCGACGTTGTAGACGTTGTTCGCCGCCGTGACGCCGCCGGCGCCCACCATGTTCTGCACGATCATCACCGGCTTGCCGGGAACCCGGTCGGCCATGTGCTTGGCGAGGATGCGCGCGATCAGGTCGTAGCCGCCGCCCGGACCGAAGCCGACCATCACCTTGATGGTCTTGCCCTTGTAGAAGTCGGCCGGCGACTGCGCGTTCGCCCCGCCCGCAAAGGGAACCTGCGCCGCGAACAGCGCCGCAGCCGTCGTCGCGGCGCATAGCAGGGTCTTGGGAGAGAACGTGGTCATCTTGCGGCACTGCTCCTTGATGAGTGATGAAAGCCGACGCACGTCCCCGCCAAGAACCTGCCGTCAGACGCGGAAGATGTGGCCGCGCTTGCGGCCCTGGTCGACCTTGAGGAACAGCTCGTCGAGCGAATGCTGCTTCGAGCTGATGCCCTGCTCGAATGAGTATTTCGCCAGCAGGTTGAGCTGATGCTCGTTCTTCTCGGTCATGCCGTACTCGAACGGATCGGTGCCGAGCGCTTCCTCCTGCTCTTCCCAGGCCTCGCGGTACCAGGCGAGCGGCGCGACGCGCGGGTTCTCCATGCGCTTCATGCCAAGGGCCTTGGCCTCGTTGAAGGCGTGGAACAGGTTGATCGGCACCCAGGGATGCTTGTCGACGATCTCCTGCTTGATGCCGACGGCGTGCATGATCGGAAAAATGCCCGTCCGCTTGTAGAAGGCCTTTTCCTCTTCCTTGTAGTTGGGGAAGAGGCGGCCGACGTTCGGGTCCTTGTCTAGCATCGGCTGGATCAGGTCGGGATGCAGCAGCGCGTCGAGCTCGCCCTTCGACAGCATCTCCTCGACGCCGCGGTCGTCCGGCAGCTTGGTGAGCTTGAGGCCCGGCGGCGGCACGAAGGGCACGCTCTCGTCGAGCTCGGAGTACCAGTCGATCGAGCGGTGCGGCACGCCATATTCGGATTCGAGGAAGCCGCGCATCCACAGGATGGCGCTCGCCTGGTACTGCTTCACGCCGACCTTCTTGCCGATCAGGTCCGTGGGCTTCGTGATGCCCTTCTTCGTGTTGATGAAGATGAAGCCGTGGCGGAAGCGACGGTGCGGGAAGACGGGGATGGCGGCGAAGGGCTGGCCCTTGTCGCGCGCGGCCATGTAGGAGGAGCAGGAGATTTCCGCCACGTCGAAGTCCTGGTTGCGCAGGAAGCGCCAGTGGCGCGTCGTCGAGTCCATCTTGCTCACGACCGTCAGGTCGATGCCGTCGGCCTTGACGCGGCCGTCGATGAGCGGACGGGTGATCTCGTAGTCGCCGATGGCGAGGGACAGCTCCAGATTCTTCGTCATGTAGTTCCTCTTTCAGTTACGCGACGCCGCCGATGCGGCGCCCCCGCTAGCTCTCATCTCGACGCGGACCAGGCAAAGCCTAGTTTGGGGCCCGACCTCGCCCGGCCCGCGGAACAGATGCGCGCGGAGCGCACCCGTCTCTGTTCATTCCCGGCACGCCGCCTAGCGCGCGCCCTTCTCGACGATGTCGCGCGCCTGGTCGGCGACGGCGACCGGCATGGCATAGATCTCGGCCAGCATGTCGGCGACCTCCTGGCCGGTCATCGGCGACACCTCGAGCTTGTTCTTCTCCATCTCGGCAATGAAGTCCTTGTCCTTCATCGTGTCGTCGAAGCCCTTGCGCAGGGTGGCGAGGCGGTCGCCGGGGAGGCCCGGCGGCGCGGCATAGGGCCGGCCCATCTCCTGGCGACTCAGGAACAGCTTGAGCAACTGCATCTGTTCAGGCGTCTTGGCGAAATCGGTGACCACCGGCACGTTGGGAAGCTCCGGGTTCTTGCGCAGCGACAGCACCAGGAACGGGATCAGCTTCTTCTCCGGCACCCAGTCCGGGCGCGTGCTCTTGATGCTGCTCCACGACCAGCCGCAGCGGCCCTCGACCTCCTCGCGCTCGATTGCGAGCGCCATCTCGGCCCCGCCCGGATAGCCGGTGACGAGGCGGATCTTCGCGCCGAAGGCGTTCTTCAGGGCGGCGGAGAAGATGTCGGCGTCGGACGCCGGTCCCTCGCCGGCTGCGGTGAACAGGTTCGCCTGCATGTCCTCCCAGCTCTTGATCTTGGAGGTGTGCCAGGCCGCGCAGACGCTGGTCTCGGCGCTCGTGCTGCCGACCCAGTTGAACTTCGTCACGTCGAACTGCGCGTCCTTGTTGCGCAGCAGCGGCTCGACGGGAATGCCGCGCCCGACGGTGCCGATCGTCAGGCCGTCCTTGGGCGCCGCCGCATAGAGGTAGTTGGCCAGCTTCAGGCTGCCGGCGCCGGGCATGTTCTGCACGATCAGCGTCGGCTTGCCGGGAATGTAGTTGCCCATGTAGCGCGAGAGCAGCCGCGCCACCACGTCATAGCCGCCGCCGGACGTGTAGCCGACCATGACGTTGAGGTTCTTGCCGGCATAGAAGTTCGCCTGCGCCTGCGCGGGCGACGGCGAGGCTGACAGGGCCATGGCCGCAAAGGCCACGCCCAACGCTGAAACGCCTAGCTTGCTCCACGTCCTCTTCATGCTTCATCCCCCAATGAAAAACGATGATGGATTACGCCAGTAAAGCCTTCATGCGCTGTGGCGACACCGGCAGCTGGACGACGGCGCCCGGCTTGCCGATCGCGTCGTCGATCGCGCTCGCGATCGCCCCCCCGACGCCGTTGATGCCGCCTTCGCCCGCGCCCTTGATCCCCAGCGGGTTCATCGGGCTCGGCGCGTCCTCGGTGATGAGCACGTCGATCTTCGGCACTTCGCCGAGGGTCGGCAGCAGGTAGTCGACGAAAGTGACGGCGAGCGGCTCGCCTGTCTCGCTGTAGGCGAATTCCTCGAACAGCGCGCCGCCGATGCCCTGCACGCAGCCGCCGACCAATTGGCCCTCGACCATCATCGGGTTGACGGCACGGCCGATGTCGTAGCCGATCAGGAAGCGCTCGACCTTGGTCTGGCCGGTCTCCTTGTCGACCCGCACCTGCGCCAGATGCACGCCGTAGGGGAAGACGGTGAAGTCCGTGTTGAACCAGGCCTCGGCGAACAGGTGCGGATCGCGCCCGTTCAGCAGCTTGGCGCCCGGCGCCATCTTCTTCGCCAGGTCGCCAAGGCTCAGCGACGGTCCACCCGGCGGCGAGCCCTTCTTCACGATGACGCCGTCGACGATGTCGAGGTCGGCGACGGGCAGTTGCAGCAGCTCCGCGCCGAACTCCAGCGCCTTGGCGCGGAGCTTGAGCGCCGTCTCGTTGACGGCGCTGCCGGTCAGCACCGTCGCGCGGGCGGCGTGGGCGCCGATGCCCTGGGCGATGCGGTCGGTCTGGCCGTGGATGACGGTGATCCTCTGGTAGTCGACGCCGAGCGCCTCGGCGGCGATCTGCGCCATGCTGGTCTCGAAGCCCTGCCCCAGCGACGCGCCACCGGTGACCAGCTCGACGTCGCCGTTGACGTCGACCGAGATCTTGGCGCCGTCGGACGGCCCGCGACCGCTTTCCTCGACGAACAGCGCGATGCCGATGCCGACCATCTCGCCCTTGGCGCGCCGCGCCTTCAGCGCAGCATCGGTCTCGTCCCACTTGAAGGCCGCGAGCGACTTGTCGAGCAGCAGCGCGTAGTCGCCCGAATCGTAGAGCAGTTCCTCGACGCCCTGCTCCTCGAACTCGATGAGGTAGGGCATCTGGTCCTTGTGGATCAGGTTGCGCCGGCGAATCTCGATGCGGTCGAGGCCCATCTTGTCGGCCAGCGCGTCGACGAGGCGCTCGCGCACGAAGGTGCTCTCGTAGCGGCCCGGCGCGCGGTAGGTGGCGCAGGGCGTCTTGTTGGTCAGGCGATAGTGGCAGATGCCGCGATAGGCGGGAATGTCGTAGCCGCCCGTCATCATGCAGAGCGTGCGGTTGGCGACGTTGGCGCCATGCGTGCGCACGTAGGCGCCCTGATCGTGGAAGATCTCGTCGTCGATGCCGAGGATCTTGCCGTTCTCGTCGGCGCAGATGCGCACCTTGTGGCGCTGCTCGCGGCCCTGGTTGGCGCACATCAGATGCTCGCGGCGGTCCTCGATCCACTTGACCGGACGGTCGAAGCGCATGGCGGCGACCAGTACCAGCACGTCTTCCGGATACAGTTCGCCGCGGATGCCGAAGCCGCCGCCGACGTGGCTTTCGTGCACATGCATGCCCTTGGGCGCCCGGCCCAGCATGTTGACCAGCGTGTCGCGGTTGCGGTGCGGCACCTTGGCCGCGCCGTGCAGCTCGAGGATGTCCTTCGTCTTGTCGTAGAAGCCGATGGCGCCGCGCGTCTCCATCGGCACGCCCGAATGGCGGCCGGTGAAGAGATCGAGCTCGACGATGGTATGCGCCTTCTTGAAGGCGCCTTCGATGTCGCCGAAGCTATGCTTGAGCAGCGCGCCTTCGGTCGTGCGGCCAGGCTCGAACTCGCCAGTCGGCGCCCAGCAGTCGATGACGACGGGCAGTTCCTCGATCTCGACCTCGACCAGCTCGGCGGCGTCTTCCGCCACATAGGGGTCTTCGGCGAAGACGGCCGCGATCGGATCGCCGACGTAGCGCACGCGGCCCTTGGCCAGCACGGGCTGGCGGTAGGGCTTGAGGATTTCGGCGGCGCGGTCGGCGCGGAAATCGACCGGGCCCAGCTCCTTGATGTCGTCGTTGGTCCAGATCGCGACGACGCCCGGCACGGCGAGCGCCGCCGCGGTGTTGATCGAGACGATCTTGCCGTGGGCCTGGGCCGAGCGGACGATGCGCATATGCATCTGGCGCGGGAAGTTGATGTCGCCGGCATAGCGGCCACGCCCCGTCACCAGCGGCGGATCTTCCAGGCGGACGGCGCGGTGGCCGAGAATCTTGCGCTCCTCCGTGGTCGGCGGAGTCGGATAGACCTTCGCGCCGTGGAGATGATCGGTCACTTGCGATCCTCCTGGGCTTCGCCGCGCATTTCAGCGGCGGCCTGGCGCACGGCCTTGACGATGCCCTGATAGCCCGTGCAACGGCAGATGTTGGAGGAAATGACTTCCATCAGGTCTTCGTCGGCGATGTGCGGGTCACGTTCCAGCGTGCAGGTCGCCAGCATCAGGAAGCCGGGCGTGCAGAAGCCGCACTGCAGGCCGTGGTTGTCCATGAAGGCGCGCTGCACCGGATTGAGCTTGCCGTCCTTGGCCAAGCCTTCGACAGTGCGGATGTCGCAGCCGTCGGCCTGCACCGCGAACATCAGGCAGGACCGCATCGGCTCGCCGTCGACGATGATCGTGCAGGCGCCGCAGACGCCGTGCTCGCAGCCGATGTGCGTGCCGGTCTTGCCGCAGTCGTCGCGGATGACGTCGACCAGCGTGCGGCGCGGCTCGACGCTGACGGCGTGCTTCTGGCCGTTGATCTTCAGGGTGATGGCGACGGTCTCGCTCATGTGGCAGCTCTCTCCAGCGCGCGGAAGACGACGGTGCCCGCCAGCTCGCGACGATAGTCCGCGGGCGTCTGGGCGTCTTCGATGGGGTCGACGTTGCCGGAGGCGGCCTGCGCGGCGGCCTTGAAGGCCTCCGCCGTAGGCGCCTGGCCATTGAGCGCGGCTTCCGCTTCGGCGCTGCGGCGCGGCGTACCCTCGATGCCGCCAAGGCCGACGCGGGCCTCGGCGATCTTTCCATTCACGATGCGGTAGGCCACGAGCGCGGCGCCGATGGCGAAGTCGCCGGCGCGGCGGTTGAACTCGTAGAAGCCGAACTTCGTGTCCTCGCTCAGCATCGGCAGGCGCACTTCGGCGAGCAGTTCGTCGGCTTCAAGCGCCGTCGTCATGATGCTCTGGAAATAGTCGGCGGCGGCGATGCGGCGCGCGCCCTTGGCGGTGCGGGCGACCATCTCGCCGCCGAGAGTCGCCACGGTCAGGCACCATTCGGAGGCCGGGTCGGAATGGGCCAGGCTGCCGCACATGGTGCCGCGCGTGCGGATGGGATAGTGCGCGATGTTGTGGACCACGTCGGCCAGCAGCCGGCCGAGGACGCCATGGGCCGGATCGGCCTTGTGGAAGGCGGCATGGCGCACCAGGGCGCCGACCGAAAGAGCGTCGCCGTCGACGGCGAGACGGTCGAGGCCGGCGACGCCGTTGATGTCGACCAGATGGGTCGGGCGCGCCAGCCGGAAGGCCATGGCCGGCACCAGGCTTTGGCCGCCGGCAAGGATTCTGCCGTCGTCGGGAGCGACTTCAGCCAGCAGCGCCAAGGCGGCATCGAGCGTGCGTGGCGCGTGATAGACGAATGCGGCGGGCTTCATATATCGGAGCGATCCAGGGACGAGTTGTTCACTTTTTAAGAAATAATCTCTTTTTTGATACAACGGAGCTTAGGGGTCGCCCCTGCCCCCGTCAACGCCGTTCACGCGAATACAGGCAATCGCCATGCCACCGTCATGCCAAGGGCATGACGGATCGTAGCGTGAAATCAGCAGATGGACGAAAGGCCGAAACGGCGGCGGGCGAAGCGCCCTGCGCTCAGAGCCAGCGGCGGTACTTGAAGTACCAATAGGGCGCGATGGCCGAGGCGACCATCAGCACAAGGGCGAGCGGATAGCCCAGGTGCCAGGCCAGTTCCGGCATGTGCTCGAAGTTCATGCCGTAGATGCTGGCGATCAGCGTCGGCGGCAGGAACACGACCGCCGCGACGGAGAACAGCTTGATGATGTTGGTCTGTTCGATGTTGACCATGCCCAGCGTGGCGTCGAGCAGGAAGTTCACCTTGCCCGACAGGAAGGTCGAGTGGTCGCTGAGCGAATGCACGTCGGCCATCACGGTCGGCATGCGGCTCTCGATGTCCTTGCGCGCCGGCAGGTCGGCGATGGAGCCGATGAAGGTCAGCAGGCGGTTGATGCTGACCAGGCTTTCACGGCATTTCGAGGCCAGGTCGCCGTTGCGCCCCACCCGGCGCAGCATGTCCTTGAAGAAGTCGCCGCCGTGCGAGACGCCGGGAGCCGGGTCGAACACTTCGCTGGAGATGGCGTCGATGTCGAGGCCGACGCGCTCGAGCAGGTCGGCGAGCCGGTCGGTGACGGCGTCGAGCAGGCCCATCAGCACCGCCTCGCCCGAAGCGCGCAGCATGGACTGGCGCAGGCAGCGGGCGGCGAAAGTGCGGAACGGCGCCGGTTCGCCATAGCGCAGGGTCACCAGGATCTCGCCGACGAGGATGAAGGTGACGACGGTGCTTTCCGGCTGCAGCGTGTCGGACTTGGCCAGCACGGTGGCGGTCATGTAGGTGCCGGCGCCTTCCTGGTACAGGCGGCTCGACACTTCGATCTCGCGCATCTCTTCGTGGGTCGGCATCTCGACGCCGAGGGCGCGCTCAAGGGCGCGCTCCTCCTCGCCCGTCGGGTTGAGCAGATCGATCCACACGCTGTCTTCAGGCAGCGCGCCGCCAGCCAGGAGTTCGGACGTGCTCGCGGCACCGGCGGTCCGGGTGAAGATGTTGATCATGCCGTAGAACCTCAACGCTGGGCTGTGCGGACCGGCCTTGCGCCGTCCGATGGTGAACGCTGGTGGGCCGGTATAATCCTCAAATCGAACAAAGAAAAGACAAGCCGGTCGATTGGCGGGCGAATCTTCCGGCTCGCCGCCTGCCCGTCGGGCCGCCTGCTTCAGGGCCGCTGGGGCCACGTAAAAACGCGGAGAATCTGGATTTTCCCGGAAGGTTAAGGCCGCCGGCTCACTCGCCGACCAGCCATTCGCTGCGCCAGCGCAAGGGGGCCGCCGCGCCCTCGCCGCCTTGGCGCAGGACGCGGGCGAGGAACGGCAATATCTCCTGCAGTTCCTCCGCCAGCTTCCAGGGCGGATTGACCAGGACGAGGCCGCAGCCGTTGAAGCGCTCCGGATCGTCGCCGTCATGGATCATCAGCTCGGCGGCCAGGATGCGGCGGATGCCCGACGCGGCCAGCTCGCCATGGAAGACGTCGACCGGACGGCGGCCCTTCACCGGATACCAGAGCGCATAGACGCCGGTCGCCCAGCGGGCATGGGCGGCGACCAGCCCCTTGGCCAGGACGGCGAATTCGTCGCGCCGCTCGAAGGGCGGGTCGACGACCACGAAGCCGCGCCGCTCGAGCGGCGGCACCATCGCCTTCAGCGCCTGGTAGCCGTCCATGGCGTGGATCTTGGCCTGGCGGTCGCGGGCGAACTCGCGCTCCAGGGTCTTGGCGTCCTCGGGGTGAAGCTCGCAGGCCGCGAGCCTATCGCCAAGCCCTTTCATGGAAGGTGGCCGCATCAGGCTGCGCAGGAAACGCGGCGAGCCGGGATACCAGCGCAGCCGCTTGGCGAGCGGCCCGTTGCCCTCGTTGAGGGCGGCGACGGCGGCGACATAGTCGGCCAGCAGCGCCGGCCATTCCCCATCGGCCAGGAGCCGCCGGATGCCGCCTGCGGCTTCGCCGGTCTTCTGCGCCTCTTCCGAGAGAAGGTCGTAGCGCCCGATGCCCGCGTGGGTGTCGAGCAGGAAAAGCGGCGCATCCTTGACCGCGAGATGGGCGACGACGCGACACAGCACGATATGCTTGAAGACGTCGGCAAAATTGCCGGCGTGGTAGACGTGACGGTAATTCATGGCTGGCGAGTCTAGATCAAAACGCGGCGCGTTGCGCGTTTTCCAGGCATGGCTTTTGGCGCCCTGCCGCCGAGGCAGGACGGGCCAGGCCTGCGGCCGCGGGCGCGAAGCGTCGCCGCAGCCTCTGAAAGCCTATCGGCGCGCTACTTCGTGAAGCGCGAGAGCACGAACCAGGCCTGCCACTTCAGCCCCGGCAGGGACAGCAGCAGGCGGTCGAGCGCCCTGAACGGACTCACCGGCAGACGCAGCACGACGGCGCCGAGCGTGCTCAGGCCGTAAAACGACAATTTTATGTCGGAAAAATATTTGCGCGCCGTCACGAAGTCACGTCGCAGCAGCGGATGCTCGTCGACGGTGCGCGCTTCGGGCGTGCGGTCGCGATAGGCGTTGATGACAGGGTTGTGACCCAGCGGCTCGAGAAACAGGGCCGTGCCGCCCGGCCGGAGCACGCGCCGGATCTCGGCATAGCAGCGGTCGATGTCGAGGTGATGGACGATGCTGCAGCCGAACACCAGGTCGAAGGCGTTGTCAGGCAGGTCCATCTGCTCGGCGTTCATGCAGAGAAAGCGCGCCTGGGTGCCTTCCGCGGCCTCGTTCGCCCGGGCGATCCAGGCGTCGGAGATGTCGATGCCGGTGATGCTGCGGGCGCCGCGCGCGTGGGTCAGAGAGATGTCCCCCGCCGCGCAGCCGTATTCCAGGACGTCGGCCCCGATCGAGAAGCGCTCGATCATCTTGTGGTAGTCCACGCTGCCGTGGTTCACGGCGGCGTAGTACTTCAGAACCTTGTCGCGTGGATTGTCGATGACGAGCGCATTATGGAAATCGCGCTCACGCTCCACCCGGGCGTCGGCGATGACTTCGCCGACGTCTGCAATGACGTCGCTCATGGCTATCCCCTTTGGTAGGTCGGCGTTAAAGGCCCCAAGTTCGCCTTCACGAAGAGAATCGCCGCGACGCATCGCGCCGACCACCATCCTCCGTAAAACATTTTTGTCACCGCCTGCTCATGTCGCGTGACGCAGCTCTTCCGTATAGGCGACGCATGCGACGCAAGTGATGATCACAATGAAAATGATAAGTGAGTGCGACCGGACGATGACACCGATCATGATCACGACGGAATCAGGACGACGGGATCATGATGACGACATCGCAACGGCGACGATGACCATGAGACGATGATCACGCGACGCGCATCTGCATCCTCATCGTGCATCTTCATGACGGGGACCGCTTCATGACGGGACCGCTTCATGACGAGGACTGCCCGAAGGCCTTCATGCAGTCACCGCCATGACAGCGGAGCCATCCGGCAAGCCTCACGATCCTCATGCGAAACATGAACTCGCAAATATATCGACGTTTTTTCATGCATTTAGGCGGCGAACTGCAAAGATTGGATGGATCAGCGAAGGCTTGTGCCGCCCCGGGCTTTCCCATAGAAGAGAAAGCGCAAATCTTTGAAACCACAGGCGCCGAGCCAAGGCGCCGGTATGCCTGGGCTTCCGTCGCATGATCCGTTGGTTCTTCGCCGTCCTCGCCTTTCTCGTGACAGGCGCACTCTCTTATGGCGGCTGGTGGCTGCACGGGCATCCCCGCGCCATCGCCGACGTCGACCATCCCAAGCTGGGCTGCGTCTCCTACGCGCCCTACCGCCAGGGCCAGTCGCCCTTCCAGCCGAACCTCGTCATCACGCCGACGCAGATCGACGAAGACCTCCAGCTGCTCAGCAAGCGCTTCGACTGCGTGCGCACCTATTCGGTCGGACAGGGCCTCGACCAGGTGCCTCTCATTGCCAAAAAATACGGCATGCAGGTGCTGCTCGGCGTCTGGATCGGCCGCGAGAGCAAGCCCGGCACCAATGCCAAGGAAATCGCCACCGCCGTCAAGCTGGCCAACACCCCGGAGCTGACCGGCGCGATCCGCGCCATCGTCGTCGGCAACGAGGTTCTGCTCCGCCGCGAGTTCACCGACACGCAGATGGCCGCCTTCATCGGCCAGGTGCGCGGCCATGTGCCGGTGCCGGTCACCTATGCCGACGTCTGGGAGTTCTGGCTCAAGTATCCCAAGATGGCCGACGCGGTGGACTACATCACCGTGCACATCCTGCCCTTCTGGGAAGACGAGCCGGTCAGCGTCGAGGGCGCCATCGCCCATCTGCACGACGTGCTGGCCAAGATGCGTGCCGCCTTCCCCGGCAAGACGCTGTTCATCGGCGAAACCGGCTGGCCGAGCGCCGGACGCATGCGCGAGGCCGCCGCCCCCGGCCCCTTCAACCAGGCGCGCTACATCCGCGAGTTCGTGCTGGCGGTGGAGAGCGAGAACGTCGGCTACAACGTGATCGAGGCCTTCGACCAGCCGTGGAAGCGCGTGCAGGAAGGCACCGTCGGCGGCAACTGGGGCATCTTCAATGTCCAGCGCCAGCAGAAATTCCCCTTCTCCGGCCCCATGAGCGAGAACCCAGACTGGCAGACCGAGGCCGCCGTCGCCCTGGCCATCGCCGCCTTGCTGCTCGGCGGGCTGCTGTTCGGCGGCTACGCCTTCGGGACCGTCGGCTGGATCGCCGCCGCCGTCGGCGCGCAGATCGCGGGCGCCAGCCTAGTGCGCGGCTGGGTCTACGTGCGCGAGATCAGCTATACGGACTCGGCCTGGGCCGTCGGCCTGATCAGCCTCGCCGTGGCCGCCCTCTCCGCCCGGCTGCTCTCCGTCAGCCTCGCCGACCTGGCCACCGGCCGCCCCGCCGGGCGCATCCGCCCTGCCAGCGCGGCCGCAGCTTTGGCTTGGCTGCGCCATCCCTATCTGGGTGCCATTCGCGAGCGCGGCCTCGCCCTCGGCGTGTTGCAATTGCTGACCGTGTTCGGCGCCGCCTGCCTGTCGCTGCAGCTGACGTTCGACCCGCGCTACCGCGACTTCGCCGTGCCGCTCTACCTAATCCCGGCCGCCGGCTTCGCCTGGCTGATCCTGATGCAGCGGCGCGCCGACGGCGCGGCGGTGGAAGACGCCACCGCCACCGAACGGCGCGAGGAGCGCTGGCTCGCCCTGTTCGGCTTCGTGTCCGTGATCTACACGCTGATTCATGAAGGCCCGCGCAACGTCGAATCGCTGGGCTGGACGGTCGTCGCCTTGCTCGCCTTCACGCCCTGGCTGCGGCTCGCCTGGGTCGGCTACAAGGCGCGGCGCGCAGCCGCCGCCCGGTCCTGACGGGGGAAACGAAAATGAGCATCGCCACCTTGCCCGCCGGCCTGTTCCGCCGCTCGCCCTGGACGATCTTCTTCTGGGCGGTCGGCCTCTGCCTGCTCGCCATTGCCTTCCGCTACCTGGTGATCGAGCTCAGGCCCGTCGCCCTGATGTGCGAAGTCGTCTCGCCGCCCTGGTGGTGCACGGTCCGCCAGTTCATCATCGACCTGTTCTACAGCGACGCCATCGGCAGCTCGAGCCTGGCGGTCGCCGTCCTGTCCTTCGTGCTCTACCGCCAGCGCGGCAGCCGCTTCCTCGCGACCATCGCCGTGCTGATCGGCGCGCCCGCCATCGCGCTGTATAGCGCCGACGTGGCCGTGCCCGGCTTTCTGATCGGCCTGCTGCGCCTGATGCGCGACTGACCGGCACGCGCATTCCCCAAACGACAACGGCCCGCCCCGGGACACCCAGGGCGGGCCGTTTCTTTAGCCGACGCGATCTCTATCAGACCAAATAGAAGCCGCCCGTGATGGCGTCGTGATAGAGCTGCGCCGCCGCGGGCGCGATGCCGAACGGCAAGTCCTTTTCCGGCTTCGTGTAGGTATGCACGCCGGCGCCGAAGCGCGTGACGGCCGTCTTCGGGGCCGGACTCATGGCCGCGAACATCGGCAGGATGACTTCCTTGTACACTTCCGGATTGTGGTCGCGGCTGTCCTTCGCGAGGCCGAACAGGTAAGGCGGCACGGGCTTGCCGCCCTTCATCTCGCGCGTGAAGCCGAGATAATGAGCGACCAATTCCTCTTCCTGGTCGACCGACATGCCGAGGCGCTTGGCGCTGACGCGAGCCGCCTGCTCCAGCGCGCCGACGATGTTGTGCGTGACCATGTACTCGGCCTTGAAGGCAGGACGCTTGCGCGACACTTCCCAGGCCTCGAAAATTTCCTCCATCAGCCACGGCAGGCGCATCAGCGCCTGCGGGCCTTCCTGGCCGAGCGCTTCCGGGCCGCGGTAGCGGGCCAGGTCGCGCCAGGTGCGGATGTAGAGGTCGTTGAACGGGTCCACCCAGGAATCGCCCGTCTTGGCGACCCGCTCGAAGCCGTCGATCTTGCCGACATGGCCGCCCCAGATGTGCTTGCGCTCGTTGATGTAGCCGAAGGTCGAATTCTCGATGGCGAGCACGCCGGCAATGTTCTCGACGCGCTGCGTCAGCATCGAGACGTAGGGGCCGCCGGTCGAATGGCCGTGGACGTAGATCGAATATTCGTTGACCGGGAAATGGCGGCGGCAGGCCATCTTCATGCCTTCCTCGAAGGCGATCGGCCAGGCGGCCATGCGGTGATAGAAGCGCGAGCCCGGCTTGGCGCGCGCCGAGGTGCGCGTGCCGTACTTCATCTTCTTCGTCTCGTCCTTGACGATCTCGTACTGGTCAGGCGTGACATGCTCGCCGGCGACCCAGATCGGCGTGCGCACGGTGCCGTCGGGATGGATCGTGTCGCCCGGCCAGTCGCGGCTCGGGTCGTCCAGGTAGAGGCGGCCCGGATAGGTCATGACGACGACCTTGAAGCCGAACTTCTCGGCGAACAGCATGGAGAAGCGCTGCATCGACTTGGCGTCTCCGGCGCCGCCGTGCAGCAGGAAGACGCCGACCTTCTTGCCGTCGGCGCCGACCGTGATCGGGCCTTCCGGCGTGTAGACGTCGACGCCGATGTCCCACTCCATGCCGAGCGCTTCGAGGCGGAAGACGTCTTCCGTCACCTTCACCGGGCGCGACGGCGACTTCAGCACCGCCTCGCTCATGGCGATGACCTGCTCACGCGCGATCTGCGCCGGCGGAACCCAGTTGGACGTGCGCATATTCGTGGCCATGGACATTCTCCTCGAACGAATGGTCTTCGGAAACTCAGTGCAGCGCGACGCCGCCCGAGACGTCGATGCAGCTGCCGGTGATGTGGCAGGCCTTCTCCGACAGCAGGAACGCCACCGCTTCGCCGATGTGGTCCGGCGTCGTCGCCTCGCCGAGCGGCGAGCGGGTCGGCTTCACATGCTCGCCGACCTTCCAGCGCGCCGCGACGTCGCCGGGAGCCACGGTGTTGACGCGGATGCCGAGCGGACCGACCTCCTGGGCGAGCGACTGGCTGAAGACGATGGTCGCGGCCTTGCAGCCGGAATAGACCGCCGCCTTCGGGCCGCCCTGCAAGCCGCGCCGCGCCGTGATGCTGACGATGCCGCCCTTCTTGGCCGACACCATGTGCTTGAGCACGGCGTTGGTGACGTTCAGCAGGCCGATCAGGTTGATCGACACCATCTTGTTCCACCATTCGGGCGGCGCATCGGCAAAGTCATGCTGCGGAATGCCGATGCCGCGCCCGCCGCCGGCGAGGTTGACGAGCGCGTCGATGCCGCCATGGTCCTTGGCCGTGGCGTCGACGACGCGCGTGACCTCGGCCATGTCGGTGACGTCCAGCTTCGCCACGGTCAGCTTGGGCGCGTTGCCCGTCTTGCCCGCGAACTTGCCCTGGAACTTGTCGGCCACCATCTGGGCGGTCGCCGTGTTGACGTCGCTGACGACGACGTCCCAGCCCTCGCGCGCCAGCACGCCGGCGATTCCCTCGCCGATGAGGCTGGCGCCGCCAGTGATCAGGGCTACGGGCATCGGCGGATCAATCCAGCGGCCGGTAGACTTCGGCCTTCTTGCTGGTCTTGAGCATGTACTCGGCGATCTCCGAACGCGTCGGCTGCCAGACCTCGTCGCCGTACTGATGCACGTATTGCATCATCTTCTCGTAGGCCATGGCGAAGTTCGGACGGCCGCTCAGCTCGGCATGAACGATGATGTCCATCAGGCCGGGACGGCCGCGCAGGGCCTCCTGGCGGATGTAATCGAACGATTCCTTGAAGCTGTTGAAGTAGTTCTCCGCCGTGCCGGCGCCGCCGGACCAGGCGCGCCAGTCGTTGGCGTAGTTCAGCTTCGGGATGCAGACGATCTTCTTGCCCTTGACGCTGGCGACGTAAGGCACGTCATCGTCGAACACGTCGCCGAACCACTTGAAGCCCTCATTGGCGAGGATGCCCAGCGTCTCTTCCGTGTGCAGGTTGCCCGGGCCGGCCCAGCCGACCGGGCGCTTGCCGGTGCAGTCCTTGATCGCCTTGATGCATTCGACGATCTCGGCGCGCTGCTCAGCCGGCGTCAGGTCCGTCATGTGATGGTCGTTGGTCATGCCGTGGCAGCAGATCTCGTGCCCGTCCTCGAACATGGCCTTGATGCTCTCCGGCCATTTCTCGACCGTCAGGCCGTTCGGGCCGATGATCGCCTTGATCTTGTTGCGCTGGAATATCTCGCGCAGGCGCCAGATGCCGACGGCGCCACCGTAGTTGGCGTGCGACAGGGAGGCCAGGTTGACCGGGATCTTGCTGGTCTTCTTGAAGCGGCCGCTGTTGCGGAACGCCTCATAAGCAACGCGGAACGTCACGCAGACGAGCTGGCCGCCCGGCCATTTCAGGGTGGAAGTCGGCCACTGGACGCCGCGATGCATGGAGAATCTCCCTTTGTCATAATTCTGACCGGCTATCCGAAAGGGCAGCCGCCGGCGTCGGAATGCACGCCGGACGCGAGCTTTTCCCGCATCCTCGCCTATTCCGCGAAGTCTGACCGTTTTCATTCGCCCGACTTCTCAGTATCATCCTGCATGTGCCGTCGTTTTCAACTGGAATCAGGACGATCCCGGTCAAAGGCACGAGAGTCTGGGGAGCATTTCATGGTTCGCACCGTCCTTTCCGCCATGGCGATTCTGGTCGCTGCGATGGTTTCGCTGTCCGAAGCGAACGCCCAGACCGCACAAGCCCAGACCGCCCAGCCCCAGACTGCAAGGACGCCGACCGCCGCCGAGCAGCTCTACAGCGAGCTCGCCAAGCTGCCCGCGGCCGAGCGCCAGAAGCGCCTGGAAGACGGCGCCAAGAAGGAAGGCAAACTCAACTTCATCCACACCTGGCGCGGCACGCTGGCGCGCAACCACCTGCGGCTCTTCCAGAAGCGCTATCCCTTCCTCGACGTCGAGATGGTCGACATCGGGTCGCAGGATGCCGCCGAGCGCCTCGTCGCCGAGGAGACCGCCGGCCGCCACCTCACCGACATCGTCAGCGTCTCCGTCGCCGACCTGAACGAAGTGCTGGCCAAAGACCTCTCCGCCCACTACCCGACGCCGGCCGGCAACCTGATCTACGACAAGTACAAGAGCTTCCTCGACCCGCAGAACCGCTGGCTGCCCTTCTACTGGACCGAGCACGGCATCTCCTACAACCCGACCATGATCCCGGCCGACAAGGCGCCGAAGGACTGGATGGACCTGTGCGACCCGGTCTTCAAGGGCCAGGTCTCGTTCGACCCCTTCGAGGTCCGCTTCCTCGCCGGCCTGTGGAACGTCATGGGCGAGCAGAAGCTCGACCAGTGGCTGACCTGCATTGGCCAGAACAAGCCGATCATCCAGCGCGGCCACACCCAGCGCATCAACCTGATGATCGCCGGCGACCATGCCGCCCAGGGCGACAACTACCTGTACTACGGCATTCAGCAGAAGCTGAAGAACCCAAGCCTCCCCTTCGAGCCCGTGTGGACCGCGACCATGCCCGCCACCATCGGCGCCATGATCATCAACGCCAACACGCAGCACCCCTACGCCTCCGCCCTGCTCGTCGACTGGGTGCTGTCTGAGGAAAGCCAGAAATACACCGCCGAGCAGTTCCGCGGCCCGGTTGCCTACAAGCATCCCTACATCCCGGAAGACGCCAAAATCGTCAGCTTCTCGACCGTCGACGACGCCACTGCGGCCAAGCTGCAGAAGATGTGGGATGACGACATCATGAACCAAGCCACCGAACGCCCGACCACGCCGTAAGCCGGATGCCCGTCGCAGCATCCGGCTCCGCCGTGAACCGTCAGCCATGAGCGCCGCAGAGCGCCCTCCGAAGCCGCGCCGCATCACGGCCAGCACGCTATTCGGCCTGAACGTCGGGCTGGTGGTGCTGCTGATCGCCGTCGTCGGCGGCGTCATCTGGTTCGAGCGCATGCAGGTGCTCGACCAGGCCAAGCGCAACGCCCGCAACCTGACCGACGTGCTGGCGGCGCAGACGCGCGAGAACTTCTCCGCCATCGACCAGGCTCTGCTCTCCATCGGCGAGCGGCTCGACGTCGACCACATCACGGACGACGACCAGTCGGCGCCGATCTACCGGCAGCTCTACGACGGCGTGCGCGTGGCGCCCGTCGGCGTGCTGACCTACTTCGTGCTCGGTCCCGACGGCCGCCTGCTCAACTCGTCGCGCACGCCGGACCGCGAGCTGAACGACCTGTCCGACCGCGATGTCTTCGTCGGCCAGCGCGACGACTACCGGCAGGGATTCTACATCGGCAACGTGGTGCGCGGCCGCATCGGCCTCGCCAACGACCGCTGGATCTTCAACGTCAGCCGCCGCCTCGTGCGCTCCGACGGCACCTTCGGCGGCATCGTCGCCGCCGCCATCGCCGTCGACCGGCTGACGCTGCTGTACAACTCCCTGAACGTCGGCGAAGACGGCGCCGTCGCCCTGTTCCACCGCAACGGACGCATGATCGCCCGCGCGCCGATCGACGACCGCGTGCTCGGCAGCGACCTCAGCTCCGCCCCCCTGTTCACGCAGGCAGTGGCGCAAGGCGAGGCCGGCATCTCCATCAGCAAGTCCGTCGTCGACAACAAGGTCCGCGTCACCGGCTTTCGCATCGTCAGCGGGTTTCCGCTCGTCGTCAGCGCCGGGCTGCTGCAGGACGCCGAGCTGGCCTCCTGGCGGCGTTACGCCGTCCTCAGCGCCACGGCCACCCTCGCGCTCGCGGCCCTGATCCTGCTGCTGCTGAGCTTCATGCAGCGGCGCATCCGCCAGTCGATCCTCGACGAGGGGCGCTTCATCGGCGCCGAGCTGCGCCGCAAGGAGGAGCTCGAGCTCTACAGCCGGCGGCTGGCCGGGCTGACGGAAGTCTCCGTGCAGATCGCCGCGGCGACCGAGGTGCCGCTGCTGCTGCAGCTCGTCACCGACAAGGCGCGCCAGCTGATCGGCGCCCACCAGGCCGTCACCAGCCTGACGGTGGGCAATTCCGCCGCCCAGGCGATCCACGCCATCTCCATGTCGGAGAAGTACGCGGCCTGGAACGACTACACGGATTCGCCGGACGGCAGCGGCATCTACCGCGTGATCTGCGAGACCAACAAACCGATGCGATTGACGCAGGCCGAACTGGAAGCGCACCCCGCCTGGGGCGGCTTCGGCGCCGCCGCGGCGGCCCATCCGCCGATCCGCGGCTGGCTGGCGGCCCCGCTCATCACGCGCGACGGCCGGAACTTCGGCCTGGTCCAGCTGTCCGACCGCAACGAGGGCGAGTTCGATGCCAACGACGAAGCCATCCTCATGCAGCTCTGCCGCATGGCCTCGGCGACCATCGAGACGCTGCAGGTCATCGACACCCTGCGAACGACCCAGGAGCAGCTGCTCAAGGCCCAGGAGCTGGCCAACATCGGCAGCTGGCGGCTGGAGCTGGGCTCCGACGAGATCGCCGTCTCGCCGCTGCTGCAGCGCATGGCCGGGCGGCCGGAAACCGGCATCGACCGAGTCGCCGAGGCCTCGGCCCTCATTCATCCGGACGACCGCGCGCATTACTTCGCCGCGCAGGACGCCGCCGTGCGGACCGGGCAGCCGCAGCAGGTCGACTACCGCCTGCTGCGCGCCGACGGGACCGTGCGCTACCTGTGGAGCGAGCTGCAGTGCGAGTTCGACGACCAGGGCCAGCCTCGCGCCGTCTACGGCATCATCCAGGACGTGACCGAGCGGCACACCACCGAAGAGCAGCTGCGCCAGGCGCAGAAGATGGAGACCATCGGCCACCTGACCGGCGGCGTCGCCCATGACTTCAACAACCTGCTCATGGTCATCATGGGCAACCTCGACTTGCTGCTCGACCGGATGCAGAGCGACCCGGCGACCGCCAGCGTCGTCAACGCCGCCATCGCCGCCGCCGAACGCGGCGCCTCCCTCACCCGCCAGCTCTTGGCCTACGCGCGCCGCCAGCCGCTGGCCCCGCGCGAAATCGACGTCAACCAGACCATCCAGGGCATCTCGCGCCTGCTGCGCCGCGCGCTCGGCGAGCAGGTCGAGATCGAGACGATCCTCGGCGGCGGCGTCTGGCGCGCCCTGGCCGACGCGGCCCAGGTCGAGAACGCCGTCATCAACCTGGCGATCAACGCGCGCGACGCCATGCCGACCGGCGGCAAGCTGACGGTGGAGACCGCCAACAGCGCGCTCGACGCCGACTACGCCGACAGCAACGAGGAAATCGTCGCCGGGCAGTACGTCATGATCGCCGTGACCGACACCGGCACCGGCATGCCGCCCGACGTGGTCGCGCGCGCCTTCGAGCCCTTCTTCACCACCAAGCCGGTCGGGCGCGGCACCGGCCTCGGCCTCAGCATGGTCTACGGCTTCGCCAAGCAGTCCGGCGGCCACGCCAAGATCTACAGCGAGCTCGGCCACGGCACGACGGTGAAGCTCTACCTGCCGCGCGCGCGCAACGGCGCCTCGCCGGCCGCCGTGGAAGAGGAGCTGCCCGCCGCCCAGGAATCGCGCAACGAAGTCATCCTCGTGGTCGAGGACGACGCGCTGGTGCGCTCCACCGTCGACCGCATGCTGCAGGAGCTGGGCTATCGCGTGCTGCTCGCCTCGACCGGCGAGGAAGCCCTGCCCTTCCTCGAAGGCGACGCCCACATCGACCTGCTGTTCACCGACGTCGTGCTGCCGGGCCGGCTCGGCGGCAAGGCCCTGGCCGAGCAGGCCTGCGCGCTGCGGCCCGGCCTCTCGGTGATCTATTCGTCCGGCTACACGCAGAACTCGATCATCCACCAGGGCCGCCTGGACAGCGACGTGGAGCTGCTGTCCAAGCCCTACAAGAAGCAGGACCTGGCGCGTCGCCTGCGCAGCGTGCTCGGCCGGCGCAAGCCGGCGTGATGGCCGCCTCTCAGTAGCGCCTATAAGGCAGGAACTTCCCGCTCATCGTCAGCTTGACGCGGTCGCCCTTGGGATCGGGCTGGCGCTCCATCGTCATGTCGAAGTCGATGGCGCTCATGATGCCGTCGCCGAACTCTTCCTGGATCAGCTCCTTGAATGTGGTGCCGTAGACCTGCACCAGCTCGTAGAAGCGGTAGATCAGCGGATCGGTCGGCGGGCCCGGCGGCAGAGAGCCGCGGTAGGGAATCTCCTGGAGTATCTTGACCGCCTCGGCGCCGAGGCCGAGCGCCTTGCCTGCTTTCTTCGCCTGGGCTTCGGTCAGGACCATCTGGCCCAGCAGCGCGCCCGTGATGACGAAGGGCGACGCGGCAGGATCGACCTTTCTGGCGATCTCCTGCCAGCTGAGGTTTTTGGCCCGCTTCGCGGACAACACCGCTTCAGTCACGTCGGCGCGCTTCATCGCTTCATTCCCCATGGTTGAGTGACGGTTCAGCACCGCAGACTCAAGCAAGAAGCGTGCCGCCGCGCGAAACCTAACGGCCTCGCGCGGCGGGATTCGGCGAAGAGAAAACGGCCTCAGACGGCTTGGGAAATGCCCTGCCGCTCAGGCGGCGAAGGAGATGACCGTGTCGGTCGGCGGCCGGGTGGCGTCGAGCGCCGGGAAGTCCACGACGTAATGGCCGCCGCGGCTTTCGCGCCGCAGCAGCGCCGAGCGCAGCACCATCTCGGCGATGGCCGCGAGGTTGCCCGCCTCGATCAGGGCCGGCTGCGGCCGGCTGGCCAGCGCCGCCACGCGCGCGGCCTGGGCGACGGGGGCCAGCTCGCGCTGGGCCGCCTGCATGCCTTCGACGCTGCGCACGATGCCGGCCTCGTCCCACATGACGCGGCGGATCGTCTCGGTCCAGGCGGCGATGGTCTCGGCCGACGGCGGGGCGGCGTTGCCACCCGGCGGCGCTTCGCCCACCGGCACCAGCGGCACGAAGGCGGCGTCGAAGCGCGCGACGATGTCCTGCGCCGCCGCGTCGGCGAAGACCAGGCATTCGAGCAGCGAATTGGAGGCCATGCGGTTCGCGCCGTGCAGGCCGCTGAAGGCGCATTCGCCGACGGCGTAGAGGCCGGCGAGGTCGCTGCGCGCCGCCAAGTCGGTGACGATGCCGCCGCAGGTGTAGTGGGCGGCCGGCACGACCGGGATCGGCTCGCGCGCGATGTCGAGGCCGATGGCGCGGCAATGGGCGGCGATGGTCGGGAAATGCTCTTCGATGAAGGTCGCCGGCTTGTGGCTGATGTCGAGGTCGACGTGGGTCAGGCCGTGCGCCGCCATCTCGTGATGAATGGCGCGCGCCACGATGTCGCGCGGCGCCAGCTCGGCGAGCGGATGCTGGCCGACCATGAAACGCGTGTCGTTGGCGCGCGTGGCGCCCCGCAGGCGGAGCTGGCCGCCCTCGCCGCGCATCGCCTCGGTGATGAGGAAGGGCTTGCCGCCCGGATGGTAGAGGCAGGTCGGGTGGAACTGCACGAATTCCATGTTGGCGACGCGGCAGCCGGCGCGCCAGGCCATGGCGATGCCGTCGCCGGTGGCGCCTTCGGGATTGGTCGCGTGCAGGTAGACGCTGCTGGCGCCGCCGCTGGCGAGGACGACCGTCCGCGCGAGCGCGGGCACGACGCGGCCGCTGTCGCGGTCGAGCAGCCAGGCGCCGACGCAGCGCGGCCCGCCCGGGGCATGGCGGTCGACGATCAGGTCGAGGGCGACGGTGTTCTCCAGCGTCGCGACGTTGCCGCGCCGCGCCAGCTCTTCCTGCAGGCAGAGCTGCACGGCGCGCCCCGTGGCGTCGGCGGCATGGACGATGCGGCGGCGGCTATGGCCGCCTTCGCGCGTCAGATGATAGTGCAGGCCGTTGGGCAGCGTCGTCTCGTCTTCGGTGAGTTCGATGCCGTAGGACGCCAGACGGTCGATGACGGCCGGCGCGCGCTCGACGACGAAGCGCACCGCGTCCGGATGGCAAAGCCCGGCGCCCGCCGCCAGCGTGTCTTCCACATGGAGATCGAAGGAATCGTCGGCGCCGAGAACGGTGGCGATGCCGCCCTGCGCCCAGTTGGTGGCGCCCTGCGCCAAGCGGCCCTTGGAAACGACCGCGACGGACAGATGGGAGGGCAAGGCCAGCGCGGCGCCGAGGCCGCCGGCCCCGCTGCCGATGATGAGAACGTCGTAAGTCGCCATGACGCGGAAAACTCGTTCGCCGGTCGGTGACGGGAGGGCCCGGACATCCGGGGCGCCGCCATCCTGAAAGGTAGTCTCGGGAAGCCCCTTGCTTGTCGCACTCTCCGGAGCCGTTTTCAAGATTCGGCTCGGAGCGGTAAAGATTAGGTAAATCAGCCCCTTACAAGGCCGATTTAGCGTCCCTGGCCGCTCAGGCGCGCCTTGGCCCCCGGGCCGATGGCGCGCAGGTCGGCCAGATAGTCCGCGAACCCCGCTTCCAGGCTGTAGGCCGGCGCCCATCCGAGATGGGCCTTGGCGGCCGAAATGTCGAGAGGCTGGCTCTTGGATTTTCCCGCGTCGCCCGGCTCGACCTCCACCGTCAGGCCTGGCAGCAGCTTGCGCACCGCCGCCGCCACCTGCTCGAACGAGTCGACGACGCCGTTGCCGATGTTGAAGGCCGTCTGCTTCGGCGCGGCCGCCGTCGCCGCCAGATCGACCGCGCGGCCGACGTCCTTGGCGTAGATATATTCGTTGGCGATGGTGTCCGACATGCGCAGGCGCGCCGGCACGCCCATCACGCCCGCCTCCAGCAGCGCCTGCATCTTCTCGCCGCCGCTCGATCCCGACCAGAAATGGCCGAGGCCGTAGACGTTGGCGGGACGCAGCACGACCAGCTCGAAGCCGTACATGTTCTTGTAGGCTTCGAGGATCAGCTCCTTCGCCACCTTGGAATTGGCGTAGCCGCGCCCGACGCCGCCGCGCGGGAAGTCTTCCTTGAGCGGCCCGGCGATCTCGCGACGCGTGTCGTAGACGCCGAAGGTGCTGATATGCACCAGGCGGCGCACGCCGGCGAGGCGCACCGCCTCGGCGACGTTCATGGTGCCCATCAGGTTGACCTGCAGGCCCATGTAGAGCGAAGCCTCGACCCGCGCGCCGATCAGCCCGGCGCTGTGCACCACGGTGTCGACCTTGTGGGCCTGGATCGCGGCGACGATGGCCGGCAGGTCGCGCACGTCGGCGCGCACCAGCTGGTAGTCGGATTCGTCGCCGAGCTTGGCGCGCAGGAAGTCGGCGCGCGGCTCGGGGTCGAGGAAGACGACGCGCTCGCCGCGCTTCGCCGCCCATTCCGCGAAGGACGCGCCGATCAAGCCGGCGCCGGTCACCAAGGTCGTCATGTCGCCCTACTCCTCGCTTGCCAACCAAACCCAGGTGAGTTCGTGCTTGTTGTGATGCAGATGCAGCAGACGCGCGCCGGGGATCGCGGCGAACAGGCGCAGGGCCTCGAAGTCCGTGTCGCCCTGGAACTTGACGGTGCAGACCATGTTGCGCGCCAGGCCCGACTCGATCCAGGCCGTCACCAGGCGATAAAGCCGCTCGGGATAGCAGATGACGTCGCTGAACAGCCAGTCGACGGCGCCGACGTCGGCCGGCTTCAGGCCGAAGGCGCTCTCAGCGCGGATGGTGACGTTGGGCAGCGCCGCGATCTTGGGGTCGAGCGGCGCCTTGTCGACGGCGACCACATGGGCGCCGAGGCCCTGCAGCACCCAGGTCCAGCCGCCTGGGCAGGCGCCGAGGTCGAGGCAGCGCTCGCCCGGCTGCGGATAGCGGCGGATCTGCGTCAGCGCTTCCCAGAGCTTGAGATAGGCGCGGTTCGGCGGCCCGACGCGGTCCTCGACGAACTTCGCCTCGCCGTTGGGAAAGGGACTGCTGCAATGGCCGGCGGCGAGGATCGTCGCCTCGTCGAGCAGCGTCCAGGAGCCGAGCGGCGCTGCCGGCGCCGGCTGCGGAAAGACCAGGGGCTTGGCCGTCACCACCGGCAGGCGGTCGACGATCAGCTTGGCGCGGCGATGATGGCTGACGGAATAGAGCGCCCAGTTGCGCTGGATCGCGCGCAGCGCCTTGGCCCCCTCGCCGATCGAGGCGATGGGGATGCGCAGCACGTCATGCCAGACGTTGGCGGCCCAGGCTGCGGCGCGCACGGGGCCCGGCGCCAGCATCAGGCGGCCATGCTCCTGCACCACGTCGCCCAGCCCGTCCTGGGCGAGCTCTGTGCGCAGGTCGTCCTCGAAGCCTTCGGCGGCGAGATAGCCGGTGAGGCCTGTGGTTTCGGGCTGCGATATCGGGGAATCGGCGGAGGATTCGGACATGGGGCTGCGAACCTACCCCAGCCGAAGCCTCCGCGCAGCCCTCTTGCTTAGCGCACCAGCTGATAGTCGACCGTGGTGACGGCGCGCACGCGCTTGTCGGGCGACTGGCTTTCGCTGCTGCCCGCCACCTCGTCGCGCGGCAGGATGCTGATGACGCCCTGGTTGGCGTTGCGGATGCCGCCGACCTCGCTGCCCGAGGCTGCGGCGAATTCCGCCGCCGCCGTCTTGGCCGCCGCCGTGGCGCGGCGGATCAAGTCCGGCTTCAGGGCGTTCAGGCGGTCGGCCGTGACGATATAGGACGGGCCCATGCCGCCGTCGCTCAGCACGATGCCGCGACGGACCAGCTCGCCGGCCGACTGGCTCAGCTTGGTCACCAGCTCGACCTTGGTCGAGCGCAGCAGGATCGACTGCGCCAAGATGAAGCGCGCCTTGGGGTCCGCATTGTCCGGCCGGTAGGCCTGGGCGAAGATGTCCTGCACCTCCAGGCGCTGCGGCACGATCTCCGCCGCCTCGAAGCCGTACTCGCGCAGGAAGGCGACGATCTGGCCCGCCTGGTCGCTCAGGCGGCGCTCGCCGTCGGCGATGTCGCCCGAGGTGACGGTGACGCGCAGCGGGTAGGTCGCGAGGTCGGCGGCGATCTCCTGCTCGGCGACGCCCTTCACGGTGACGCCGCGGTTGGTCAGGCGCTGGTCGAGGATGCCGCGGCCGACGAAATAGCCGCCGGCGGCGAAGCCGCCCGCGACGACGACGGCCGAAACGAGGCCGATGACGGTGTAGCTGCGAAAGAGAGACATGGGATTCCCCTGTGATATGAGCGCGCATCCTGCGATGGGCTTATGTCGGATGCAGGGAGAAATTGCGGCCGGACTGTGAAAAGGAACCGGCCCGGATGAAAAACGCGGAGCCTCTCGGCTCCGCGCTGTTCTGACGACGCTGCTGGCCGGTTAGCGGCGCTCTTTCAGCAGGTCGCGGATTTCCTCAAGCAGCACTTCCTGGCGCGGCGTCTCGGCCGGCTTGGCCTCTTCGACCTTGCGAAAGCGCGCCACCTGCTTGACCAGGAGGAACACGGCGAAGGCGACGATCAGGAAGTTGATCACCGCATTGAGGAAGATGCCGTAGTTGATCGTCGCCGCGCCCGCATCCGTCGCCGCCTTGAGCGACGGATAGTCGCCGCCCGACAGGTTGATGTAGAGGCCCGAGAAGTCGACGCCGCCGGTGATCATGCCGATCGGCGGCATGATGATGTCCTTCACCAGCGAGTTGACGATGGTGGTGAAGGCGGCGCCGATGATGATGCCGACCGCCAGGTCGACGACGTTGCCGCGCGCGACGAAGGCCTTGAAGTCGTTAATGAACGCGCCGCCCTTGCCGGCCAGCGCCTTGCCTTGTTCCAACATGCTGCAATCCCCTTTTGAAGTTAGCGGCCGAGCAGGCCGCGCAATTGATCCGCAGCGCCGCCGGTGCCGCCGCCCTTGATGCCGCCGAGAAGGTCGCCCAGATTGCTGGCGGCGGCGCGCGCCGCCTGCTGGGTGATCGCCCCGATGATCTCGCCGGTCACTTCGGCCGGCGTGGCGCCGCCCTTGGCCTTGCCGATGTCGCGCAGCGCGATGGCGGGCAAGGCGGTCGACGCGTTGGCGTTGGCGCCCGCGAGCGCCGGGCCCTTCACGGCGACCTGGCCGTTGCGGATCGCGACGCTGTCGATGATGAACTTCTTTTCCTTCTTCGGCGTCGAGGAGCCCGCGGACGCCGCCGGCGGAGTCGCCGAGGAATTGCCGCCGAACTTGGCCGCGTAGGCGCTGACGTTCTTCTGGATCGTCTCGAGGTTGCCGCCACCGCTCAGGTTCGGCTCATAGGTGACCTGCGGCTTGTCGATCAGGATTTCCTTGATGTGGATCACGTCGCCGGTGACGGTCGCCGGATCGATCACCAGCTTGACCTCGCCGAGGCTGAAGGCCTGCGGGGTGGTGAAGCCCTTCGGATTGCCGACGGTGAGGTTGGTGATGCTGCCGCTGCCGTCGCGCAGGCCGATCTTCACGCCGCCGACCTTGACCTCGGCCTGGGTCGCCTCGCTGCCGTAGGTCTCCAGGGCCGTCTTGATGTAGCCATCCAGATTGGACAGGAAATAATAGACGCCGGCGGCGATCAGAACGACGAGAACGCCGACGCCGATTGCGATTTTCTTGAACATTTGAAGTCCCCTCCGTACGGGCGGCCCCCGGTCCGCATTAGATTGTGCCTAGCTATATAACAGACCATGCGCGGCGAGGATATTCCGGAGCGGTTTTCGCCGCCGCCCCCTTCGTGTAGGATCGCCGCAGAGCCCGCCGCAAATCAGAACAAGGACGGGCCAGACAGGACATAGGGAGACTCCCGTGAAACATCTCGTTCGAGCGCTGACCGCGCTCGCCTTGACGGCTGTCGTTTCGTACCCTGCCACCGCGCAATCCCCTGCCGAGTTCTACAAGGGCAAGACCGTCCAGTTCGGCGTCGGCTACGAGCCGAGCGGCGGCTTCGACGCCTACACGCGGCTCGCCGCGCGCTTCATCGGCAAGCACATTCCCGGCAGCCCGACGGTCATCGTCAGCAACATGCCGGGCGCTTCCAGCCTGACCTACGTGCGCTACCTGAAGGCCCAGGCGCCGAAGGACGGCACGCAGTTCGGCATGTTCAACCGCGGCCTCATGCCGAAGTCGGTGCTCGACCCGCAGGAGACCGGCGTCGACTTCCGCGAGTTCACCTGGATCGGCAGCATGAACAGCGAGATCGCCGTCTGCTACCTGTGGGCCGCCAAGGGCATCAAGACCCTCGAAGACATGAAGAAGGCCGACCAGGTCATCCTCGGCGACACCTCGAAGAACAGCGGCGGCTACATCTACACCTCGATGATGCGCACGCTGAGCCCGAACAACGTGAAGCTGGTGCTAGGCTACGCCACCACGGGCGCCATCTGGCTCGCCGTCGAGCGCGGCGAGCTTGACGGCAACTGCACGGTGGTCACCAGCCTGCAGAGCCAGCGCCCGCAATGGTTCACCGAGAACAAGATCAACGTCATGGTGCAGTTCGACGCGGTGAAGCACCGCGACCTGCCCGACGTGCCGACGGTCTTCGACCTGGTGAAGGACGAGAACGAGCGCAAGGCGATCAACTTCCTGATCGCCGCCGAGGCCATCGGCCGGCCGATCATCGGCCCGCCCGGCATGGAGAAGACCCGCGCCGAGGCGATCCGCAAGGCCTTCCTCGACACCATGAAGGATCCCGAGTTCCTCGCCTACGCCAAGCAGGCCAAGATGGACATCGACGTGGTGACGGCCGACAAGGCGGCGCAGATCGCCGCCGACATCGCCACCACCCCCAAGGAAGCCCTCGACCTGGCCCGCAAGTTCATGGACTAGCGCCTAGCCGAGGCCGCTCCCGACCGAACCGAAGCGCCGCCCCGCGTTCCCGCGCGGGGCGGCTTTCGCGCAAAACCGTTGACCCGGCGCCACCCAGGCCATACATAAAACCCATGGTTTTCCGACTGCGCACCCTTCGACTTAGCTGATCCGCGCCCCCGGCCGTCCCGGGATCACGCGCGGAATTGCCTGTCCGCGACCCGCGAACCGGCCCGCCGAACAAGTCGAAGCTATTGGAATCCCTTGACGATGTGCGCCGTTTATCCCCAATTTGTGCCCCAACTCGCCGTTTCCGCTGCCTCTGTGCCGCTGCGTTCGGCGCGACTTATCGGCGGTCGCTGATCTCCAGCCGGGTCCATCCCGGCCGATCGCGGCCGTCATCGCGCGCCTGCCACAGAAATTCAGCGATTTTGGAGCTACCCATGTCCGTCATGCCCACCCACAAGTACCGCCCCTTCGCCCCGGTCCCCTTGCCGGACCGGCGATGGCCGACCCGCACCATCACCAAGCCGCCGGTGTGGTGCAGCGTCGACCTGCGCGACGGCAACCAGGCCCTCGTCGAACCCATGGGCCCCGACAAGAAGCGCCGCATGTTCGAGTTGCTCTTGCGCATGGGCTTCAAGGAGATCGAAGTCGGCTTCCCCTCCGCCTCGCAGACGGACTTCGACTTCGTGCGCCAGCTCATCGACGACAAGATGATTCCGGACGACGTCACCATCCAGGTGCTGACGCAGGCCCGCGAGGAGCTGATCCGCCGCACCTTCGATTCGATCCGGGGCTCGAAGCAGGCCATCGTTCACCTCTACAACTCCACCTCGGAGCTGCAGCGCCGCGTCGTGTTCGGCCTCGACCGCCAGGGCATCGTCGACATCGCCGTGAAGGGCACCAAGCTGGTGCGCGACCTGGTGCCGACCGTGCCCGAGACCAAGGTGCGGCTGGAATATTCGCCGGAGAGCTTCACCGGCACCGAACTCGACTTCGCCAAGCAGATCTGTGAGGCCGTGCTCGACACCTGGGGCGCCAACGCCAAGGACAAGGTCATCCTCAACCTGCCGGCGACGGTCGAGATGTCGACGCCCAACGTCTATGCCGACATGATCGAGTGGTTCGACCGCAACGTCGAGGGCCGCGACCGCTTCATCCTCAGCGTCCATCCGCACAATGACCGCGGCACCGGCGTCGCCGCCGCCGAGCTCGCCATGATGGCCGGCTGCGACCGCGTCGAAGGCACGCTGTTCGGCAACGGCGAGCGCACCGGCAACGTCGACGTCGTCACCCTGGCGCTCAACATGTTCAGCCAGGGCGTCGATCCGGACCTCGACGTGCGCAACGTGCGCGAAATCGTCGAGACGGTCGAGTACTGCAACCAGCTGCCCGTCCACCCCCGCCACCCCTATGGCGGCGAACTGGTGTTCACGGCCTTCTCGGGCTCGCACCAGGACGCCATCAAGAAGGGCTTCGCGGCGCTGGAGAAGAGCAACAGCGGCCTGTGGGAAGTGCCCTACCTGCCCATCGACCCGAAGGACATCGGCCGCGACTACGAGGCGGTGATCCGCGTCAACAGCCAGTCCGGCAAGGGCGGCGTCGCCTACCTGCTGCAGACCGACTACGGCCTCGACTTGCCGCGCCGCCTGCAGGTCGAGTTCTCGCAGGTCGTGCAGAAGATGACCGACGCCACCGGCAAGGAAGTCACCGCCAAGGACATCTGGCAGGCCTTCGACGCCGAATACCTGAAGCCGGGCCGCATCGAGTTCCTCGACCACAAGACCTGGCCGGCGGCCAGCGGCACCGCGCGCGAGATCGAGGCGACGATCCGCCTCGACGGCAAGGAGACGAAGATCACCGGCACCGGCACCGGCCCCATCGACGCCTTCGTCGACGCCCTGCAGAAGAGCGTCGGCGTGAAGATGGAGATCGCCGACTACCGCGAACATGCGGTGAAGAGCGGGTCCGGCGCCTCGGCGGCGGCCTATGTCGACGCCACGGTCAACGGCCAGCCGCTGTTCGGCGTCGGCATCGCGCCCAACATCGTGACGGCGTCGCTCAACGCCATCGCGAGCGCCGCCAACCGCAGCTTCCGCTAGGCGAAGCGCATAAAGACGAAGGGCGCGCCGTTCGCACGGCGCGCCCTTTTTCCTTGGCAGTGATCGTCGCGTTTACTTCGCGACGAGCACTTCGTACTGCGGCGCCTGGATCTCGCGGCCGCCAGCGCTGATGTTGCAGAACTGCGCGACCAGCTTGCCTGCGATCACGTTGTTGCTGTTCGGGATCGGCGCGCGGCAGACCACGAGCTGCGGACGCCCCGGCTCGCCGCCGCCGACATAGGCGCCGGGGGCCGACTGGCCGCCCGTGGCGCGCACCCAGCTCGCCAGCTTCGGATCGCCGGTCAGCACTTCGTACTGCGGGAGCAGCACTTCCTTGCCGGCGTAGCCGATGCTGCAGCCGTTGTTGCCGAGCAGCTTGCCCGGATGCACGCCGCCCTGGAAGGCCGCGTGGCAGATGCCGACCGGCAGGCCGCCTTCCTGGCCGGCGACGAGCGCGGTCGCGGGGCGCGGCGTGCTGACGTTGCCCGCCACCCAAGAGAGCTTCGCGGCGGCGGCGGCCGGCGGCGGCAGGGTCGCCCCCGGCGTGGGCGCGGCGACCACCGTCGGCCCGCCCGCCGGGACGTAGGGCCGCACGTAGGAAACCTTCGCGTCGACGATCGGCGTCTGCGTGTAGGTCGTGCCGCCGAAGGGCACGGTGATGACGTTCTTCGCCGTCGCGATGATGTTTTCCCAGCCCGGCGTGACAGTGGGACTGCTCGTCTGCACTTGGTTCTCGTGCGATTCGAGGAAGCGCTTGGTGAAGTAGCCGCCGACGTCGTCGTCGCCCCAGGCGTATTCGCCTTCCTTCGACGACGCGATGACGATCTCGCCGGCCGCATCGAGCCAGAGGCGGCTGTAGGTCTTCTTGTAGTCGGGCGGCGCCGACATGCTGCGCATCGCGGCGGCGACCGGCAGGTCGGCCTCGTTGTTGCAGCTGTCGGTCACGGCGATCAGCAGGCGCGGCGTCTTCTTGCGCAGCTCGGCGACGATCTCCTCGAAGGCCTGCCCCTGCTGGCTCACGTAGAGGTAGGGATAGCGCGACTTCGAGTTCGGCGTGCGGAAGCCGTGGCCGGAATAGTAGAAGAACACCGTGTCGTTCGGGCCCGTCTTGACCGCCTGCACGGCGGCGCGGACGTTCGCGAGCGTGACCTGGTTGCCTTCAAGCGCCTGCAGCTCCAGCTTCATGCCGGTGTAGCCGGCCGCCGCCTGCAGCGTGCGCTTCAAGCTTTCGAAGTCCTTCTTCACCGAGACGCCGATCGACGGATCGTTGGTGTCGGCGATGAGGATGGCCTGCAGCGTCTGGGCCGACGCCGGAACGGCGAAGGCCCCGAGCAGGAACGTGGCTGCGCAGAGCGCCGCCAGGGCGCGCGGCAAGCTGCCGGCGCGGCGAAGGATGATGGACAGCATTTGGCATTCCCCCCGGAACTAGGAAATTAGGGTTTTACGAACAGTTCGCCGATCAAGGCCTTGATGTCGGATTCGGCGGGATCGAAGTCTTCGATCTTGGCGCGTTCGGTGCCGCGCGCGAAGCTCCACAGCTTGCAGGACATGGACAGCACGACGCTCGCCTGGCGCTCGCCGGCATGGAAGACGAAGCCGTAGTCGGCGAGGAACGGGCAGCGCTTCGACTTGTCGAAGACGTAGCTGTTCTCGCTGAAGATGAGGGTGCGCAGCTGCTCGACCTGGCCGAGGGTCAGCTCGGGCCCCGCCACGCTGACGGGATAGCCCTGCACGGCGGGCTCGGTCATCTCGGTCTTGGCTTCGAGCTGGAAGCTCTCGACGCGGTCGGCCGTGGAAATGATGTCGACGCTGTCCTTGCCGAGGAAATCGGCGACCGAACCATCCACCGAAGCCCCCTGCGCCGATCCGACGACGGCGGACGCAAACGTACCGAATGAGACGATCCCGATCATCGCCCCTCGCAACCAGCCGCCAGCCATACGCGTCATCTCCCACCTCGTTTGCAGGGGAGCATAGCACAGCCGCAGCAAGGGGATAGCCGGACTTGCGCGAGAAAACGCCCCGAAAAATCCGGCGGAACTCAGCGTCGGCGGGGCAGCCAGCCTTCAGCCGTCAGGAGGTAGCGGTCGGCCTCCTGGAAGTAGAGCATGATCTTGCCCTTGTGGCTGAAATTGAGCCGCTGAAGCATCCGGGTCACCGCCTTGTTCTCCCGCGCCGTGGCGCCGACGACCCGCGGCAGCTTGAGCGACATGAAGGCGTGGTCCAGCAAGGCGGTCGCCGCCTCGGTCGCATAGCCCTTCTTGCGCGAGCCCGGCATCAGGTAGAGGCCGAGTTCGGCGTCCTCGGAGCCTTCCCACAGGGGCGCCAGCAGGGCGCGGCCGTGAAACGCGCCTGTCTCATTGTCCTCCAGCACCCACCAGCCGTAAGGCGCGTCGGGGTCCGCCTGGGACAGTTCGATGCGCGGGCGGATGCGTTCGGCCAGCCGCTCGGGGTCGGCGCCGCGGAAGGCGAGATAGGCCTTCACGTCTGGCTGGGCGTCGAGGGCGATCAGGTCGGGCTCGTCGGCCGGCGCCGGGCGGCGCAGGATCAGGCGGCGGGTTTCGAAGCGGGAATAGGTCGGCATGGCCCAGGCTACCCCGCAGGACAGCCGGGCGGCAATGCTCGCCGACCCCTTCCCTCATGAAAATCCTTCACAAATTCGGCGGACCGGACCATATAAACGCCCGATCATGCTGAAACAGTACACGCGCAAGATCGGCAACGTCGTCCGCCGCCTGCGGGGCGAGATGAAAACGCCCGGCCAACGCTTCGCCGCGTGGATCGAGATGGTGTTCATGGATCACGGCATCTTCCGCCTGATCTACAGCAACACCCATCGCATCTCGCCCAACCTCTACCGCATGAGCCAGCCGGCGCCGCATCACATCGCCCGGCTCGCCCGCCTCGGCGTGAAGACCATCGTCAACCTGCGCGGCCAGCGCGACGGCGGCGAATACCTGCTGGAAAAGGAAGCCTGCGCGCGCCACGGCATCACGCTGATCGACTTCCCGGTCAGCTCGCGCGACGCGCCGCGCAAGACCGACGTGCGCAAGCTCAAGGAGCTGTTCGAGCGCATCGAATATCCGGCGATGCTCCATTGCAAGTCGGGCGCCGACCGCGCCGGGCTCGGCAGCGCGCTCTACATGCACCTGCAGGAAGGCCAGCCGGTCCACGAGGCGGCCAAGCAGCTGCACTGGAAGTACGGCCACTTCCGCCAGGCCAAGACCGGCATCCTCGACTTCTTCTTCGACACCTACGGCCGGCGCAACGCCGCCGCGCCCGTCGAGCTGATGGCCTGGGCGGAAGGCGACTACGACCCGGAGGCGCTCAAGCGCGACTTCCGCACCGGGCGCTGGTCCAACCTGCTCGTCGAGAAGATCCTGCGGCGCGAATAATCAGACGCCGGCCGGCTCGGCGACGTCGAGAGATTCGCCGTCGCCGCGGAACTGCAGGCGGCAGAGCTTCGCATAGAGCCCGTCCAGCGCCAGCAGCTCGTCGTGCGAGCCGCGTTCGAGCACGCGGCCGGCTTCCAGCACGTAGATGAGATCGGCATTGCGCACCGTCGCCAGGCGATGGGCGATGACCAGGGTCGTGCGGCCCTTGGTCAGGCGCGCCAGGGCCTGCTGGACCAGGCGCTCGCTTTCGGCGTCAAGCGCGCTGGTGGCTTCGTCGAGCAGCAGGATCGGCGCGTCCTTCAGAACGGCGCGGGCGAGCGACAGGCGCTGGCGCTCGCCGCCGGAGAGGCGCATGCCGCGGTCGCCGACGACGGTGTCATAGCCGTCGGGCAGCCTGACGATGAAGTCATGGGCGGCAGCGGCCTGGGCGGCGGCGCGGATATCCTCGTCGGAGGTGCCCGAGCGGCCGAACGCGATGTTGGCCTTCACCGTGTCGTTGAACAGCACGATGTCCTGGCTGACCAGGGCGATGGCGTCGCGCAGGCTGGCGAAGGTGACGTCGCGCACGTCCTGGCCGTCGATGGTGACGCGGCCGGCGCGCACGTCGAACAGGCGCGGAATCAGGTTGAACACCGTCGACTTGCCGGCGCCGCTGCGCCCGACAAGCGCGACGGTCTTGCCGGGCGGAATCTCAAGCGAGAAGTCCGTCAGGGCGTTGGTCGCGTCATAGCCGAACTCGACATGCTCCAGGGCGATGGCGCCCTTCTCGGCGCGCAAGGCCGGGGCGTTGGGCTTCTCGACGATGGCCGGCTTCTCGTCGAGCAGCTGGAACACGCGCTGCACGGCGGCCAGGCCTTCCTGCAGCACGGTGTTGAGCGTGCCGACGGCGCGCACCGGCTGGGCGGCGATCAGCAGCGCGCTGATGAATCCGGTGAACTGGCCGACAGTGCCCGCCCCGCTGGCGACGCGGTAGCCGCCGAAGGCGATGACGCCGCCGACGGCGAGGCCGCCGAGAACTTCGAGGATCGGGTCGAGGCGCGCGCGGCTCTTGGTCATCTTCATCATCAGGCGGTACATGCGCTCGAAGGCGTTGCCGGCGCGGCCGCGCTCGTACTCCTCCAGCCGGTAGGTCTTGACCATGCGCGCGCCCGACAGGCTCTCGTTGAGCAGCGACGTGGTCTCGCCCATCTGCACCTGCGTGTCGATGGAGGCGCGGCGCAGGCGCTTGCCGATCTCGATGATCGGCACCGCCGCGAGCGGATAGATCACCAGCACGATCAGCGACAGCATCCAGTCCAGGTAGAACATGGTGCCGATCAGCGCGAAGACGGTGAGCGAATCGCGGATCAGGTTGGTGACCGTGCGCGCCACGGCGTTGCGCACCACGACGATGTCGTTGGTGAAGCGCGAGATCAGCGCGCCGGGGGCCTCGCGCGTGATGCGCGACAGGTCGGCATTCAGCAGGTGCCCGAACATGCGCTGCTGCATGTCGGTGGTGACGCGGTAGACGATGTGGCTGGTCCAGACGTTCTGGGCGTACATGGCCATGCCGCGCACGGTGGTGACGCCGAGCACCAGCACCGGCACGAGCCAGACCACGCGCGGGTCCTGCGTGGTGAACATGGTGTAGGTCCAGTCGATGAGCAGCGGATAGACGCCGGTGGCGCCCGCCACCAGGGCCATGGACAGGCCGACCGAGATCAGCTGGCGCCAATGGTCCGACACCCAGTCGCGCCACAGGCGGCGAAGGAGGTACTGGGTGGTCTCATCGAAACGCAGACGGGCTTTGGCCATGGACTTCTAACGCTGTGACGGGGTGGCTGTCGGGCCGGAGAATAGAGGATATCCGCCCGTCATGCCATGGACTGCCGCAGCCCGGAATCCCCCCGGAAACGCGACGGGCGAGAGCCGGATGGCCCTCGCCCGCTTGAAGTGCCCGGCTCGCCCGGATCAGGCGGCGGCGAGCGCCGATTCCTGCAAGGCGGCTTCGCCCTCGACGATGGCCGCGGCGGCGTGGACCACCGAGGCGATGCGCAGCACGTCCTGCATGCCCTCGCGGGTGGCGCCCTTGCCCATCACCTCATGGGCATGGGCCTTCAGGCACATGCCGCAGCCGTTGACGGCGGAGGCGGCCAGCGACCAGAGCTCGAAGTCGAGCTTGTCGACGCCCGGATTGCCGATGACGTTCATGCGCAGGCGCGCCGGCATCTTGCTCAGCTCGGCGTCCTCGATCAGGTGGATCGAGCGGTAATAGATGTTGTTCATCGCCATGATCGCGGCGGCGGCCTTGGCGGCCTCGCGCGCTTCGGCGGACAGGTTCTCGGCGGCTTCCGCCGCGACGGCCTCGATGACGACGTCGTTGCGCGAGGCGAGCGCGGAGGTGAGGATCGCGCCCCAGACCTGCTGCTTGTTCAGCGCCATGGAATTGACGATGTTCGACAGGTTGAGCTTGATGTCCTTGGCGTAGGCCGGCATCCGCTCCTTCAGGTTCTCGATGGACATGGCATGCTCGCTTTCTGGCCCTAAAGGCCGGGAGGAAAACGGCGCCGCATGGCGCGGCGCCGTTCGTCGCTGGGTTTCAGGCGTTAGGCGACCTTGAGGACCTCTTCGCCCTGCTTCCAGTTGCAGGGGCAGAGCTCGTCGGTCTGCAGCGCGTCGAGGATGCGCAGGGTCTCCTGCGGGTTGCGGCCGACGCTGAGGTCGTTGACCGAGACGTGGCGGATGACGCCTTCCGGATCGACCACGAAGGTGGCGCGCAGGTCGACGCCCTCTTCCTTGTGGATGATGCCGAGGGCGGCGCTCAGCTCGCGCTTGATGTCGGCGAGCATCGGGAACGGCAGGTCGCGCAGGTCTTCATGGTCGCGCTTCCAGGCCAGGTGGACGAACTCGCTGTCGGTCGACAGGCCTAGCACCTGGGCGTCGCGGTCGGCGAACTCGCCGTTCAGCTTGCCGAAGGCCGCGATCTCGGTCGGGCAGACGAAGGTGAAGTCCTTCGGCCAGGCGAAGAGCACCAGCCACTTGCCCTTGTAGGACTTGTCGGTGAGGTCGACGAAGGCTTCGCTGGGGTTCTTGGGCTGACCCGGGGGGACGGCCTTGAGGGTGAAGGTGGGGAGCTTATCGCCAACGGTCAGCATGGTGGTTCTCCTGGTTTTTTGGTGGCTAACGATGATTTTGGAACTGCTCTAATGTGCAGCAACATGAGTTAAGTAGTTGATGACCCAGGGATCGTCAACCAATTTAGAATAATTATAAGAAAAAACTCCCGCCCCTCGGGAAAAGCCCGGGAAAGCCCTGGAGCCAACTCAAAACGAGATGGGTGAGAGAGAAATAGAGTAATTGGCGCTCAATTTGGCTTTCCCTATGTTTCTTATGCAAATCGCTCGCAGTCGCTTCACAAGGCGCGCGGGCGCCGCCTGGGAACCGAGCCTTCAAGGTCTTCACTGCCATGTACGTTTGCGCCTGCCACGGCTTCACGGAAAAGCAAGTCAACCAAGCGGTCGCCGAAGGCCCCTGCTCGGTCGCCGAAGTGTATCGCCGTCTCGGCGAGACTCCGCAGTGCGGCAAGTGCGTTTGCTCCGTCGTCGACATGGTGCGCGGCGCCCGCGGCGTCGATGAAATGGCCTCTGGTTCGCACGCCTGCGTCTAAAGGCACTTGCGATTGATAATCGTATAGCCGCAAGGCTTTAGCGAAGGCGCTGTCAGCGCCAATCGGTCTTGCTCCCACCTTTGCCTCTCTCTCGTCGCCCCGGCTAATATGCTGGGGCGTTTGCGTATTTGCGTTCAGTTAGAGAGAGCCACAGAGGAGCGGCTGCCATGAAAGGCAACAAAGAGGTCATCGACCAACTCAAGAAAATCCTCACCAACGAATTGACGGCCATCAACCAGTACTTTCTGCACGCCCGAATGTTCGACAATTGGGGCCTGAAGAAGCTCGGCGAGATGGAATACAAAGAATCCATCGATGAAATGAAGCATGCCGACGCGCTGATCAAACGCATCCTGTTCCTCGAGGGGGTGCCCAACCTCCAACAGCTGGACAAGTTGCTGATCGGCGAAACGGTGCCGGAAATGCTGGAGTGCGACCTCAAGCAGGAAGAGATCGCCATGCCCGTGCTGCGCGAGACGATCAACCTCTGCGAGACGCATGACGACTACGTCACCCGCGAGCTGTTGAAGAACATCCTCAAGGGCGAAGAAGAGCATGTCGATTGGCTCGAAACCCAATTGGGCCTGATCGGCAAGATGGGTCTCGAAAACTACATGCAGTCGTCGTCGAACGCGCCCGAGGCTTAAGCCTGAGGCTTAGGGGCCAACCGCGCCGAACGTTACCCGCCGGGGTACAAGTCTTCCGGCATAGGGTCATCAGGGCGAGTGCGCTCGTTTCCGTCATCGTGGTACAAACCTCGCCATGATGACGCCGAACGAGCTGCTCGCCCGATTGCTTTATAAAGACTCTCTGATGCTGGTCGTCGACAAGCCCGCCGGCTTGCCGGTCCATGCCGGCCCCAAGGGCGGCCAGAGCCTCGAATCCCTGTTCGACGTTCTCCGCTTCGGCCTGCCGCGCACCCCCGCCCTCGCCCACCGTCTCGACCGCGACACCACGGGCTGCCTGGTGCTCGGCCGCCACCGCAAGGCGCTGGCCAAGCTCGGCCGGATGTTCTCCGGCGGGCGCGTCGAGAAAACCTATTGGGCGGTGGTCGCCGGCGCGCCGCCCGCGACGGAAGGCCATATCGACCTGGCGCTCGCCAAGCAGTCGACCGACAAGCGCGGCTGGTGGATGAAGGTCGATGCGGCCGGCATGGCGACGGTCACCGACTATAAGCTGATGGGACAGGCGGACGGTTTTTCCTGGCTGGAGCTTTATCCGCGCACCGGACGGACCCACCAGATCCGCGTCCATTGCGCCGCGATCG